>CAKQRI010000006.1 GCA_934271365.1 uncultured Spirochaetales bacterium | reverse complement strand
GCTTATGCTATCAAGCTCTCTGCCAAAAACTTCGGCTTTGAGGATAACAAAAAAATCGTTCCTCTCTATGCCGCATTCTGTATCTGAAATCAATATTCTGGATGATGTGAACACCTCTTATTGGATTATAAATACAGTAGGAGGGATTTTTAATGAGAATAAAGAAGATCTAAGGCTAGAGCTTGAGAAAGGACTGAAACATGAAGGTAGCAATCAATTAATGCAGAAAAACCATAACAGCTGAATATAATAAATGCGGTGAGGTTCTTTCAGTCCTCATCATTTTTTATCAATGATACATTGCTGATTTCCATGAAAATTGACATGTTGCACAGAGTGACTGTATTCTAAAGAAATGACTTTCAGGAAAATCTCACTAACAGCGCTCAAGGCTTTTATCATAGGATCCACAATGACTGTACCAGGAGTATCTGGAGGCTCTATGGCAATGATTCTCGGAGAGTATAACACTCTGATTGAATCTGTCCCTGGACTGCTGAAGAAAGACAGATTCAAGGAATCCTTCATCTATCTGCTCACATTCCTGATTGCAGGACTTCTTGGTGTATTCCTGATCAGCAGACCGTTATCTAAGCTTCTGGAAACAAGCTATCTCATTGTGATGTACTTCTTCCTTGGAGCAGTCATTGCAACAGTGCCGACTATTGTCAAGGCATCTAAGGTTGCAGAGAGAAGAGAGAAGATAATCACATACATTCCATACCTTCTATATGTTGCAATCGGAGGATTGCTTGTATTCTCAATCAGATACATTCCAGAAGGGGCATTTGAACCTTCACTGGAGCACAGTGCAGCTTCTATAATAAGCCAGATAATAGGAGGCTTTCTGCTATCAATAGGCTTTGTGCTTCCAGGCATCTCAATATCATATCTATTAATTGTAATCGGGCTCTATGAGACAATACTGAATGCTGTATCAACTTTGAATATCCTTCCTCTGATTCCATTAGGAATAGGTGGCATCATAGGCATATTCACACTGACAGGATTCCTTACATGGGCTATGGAGAAACATCCCAAAGCTACATATCTTATCATTCTTGGATTCCTTCTAGGGAGCGTTGCATCTGTGTTTCCAGGTCTCCCATCAGGACTGGATATAATATGGTGCCTAATATCTTCAATAATAGGCTTCACTGCAATCTATATGCTCTCAAAAGCAGAGAGTAGTAGGACCTAAGCATTAGCATAGAGAGCATTCAGTCTTTCTATTGTCATTAATAGAGTATCAGGATTCATATTCTCAAGGATAATCGGAACATTAAGATCTAGCCTTTTAACAAGAGAAAGAAACCCTTTCCAGTCAAAGACACCTGTAAGTGCTGTAAGATCACCTTTCTTGAATCCTTCAGCTGTCAGCTTATAGTCCTTTGCATGAAGAACAGCAATCCTTTCTCTGAAATCTTCAAGAAGAGGTGTATAGTACTCCCTCTGTGCATCTTCGCTTGGACATCTTCTGTAAGAGCCATCAGGCTCTGCGATTCCAGAGCGAGGAATGAGATTAACAGGATCCATAGTCACCATTAAATGCTCATCATCAAATGTCTCAAGAAACATTCGCAATCTTTCAGGTGAGCATATTGTATGGATAAATGCAGCTGGCTCAATTCCGATTACAGCATCTCTCTTAATTGCTTCATTCAGCATCTCATCAAGAGAAGAGAGGAATATATCATAGACATATGGCTCAAAGGTCTCGGCCGAATATGAAAGAGAAGGAGACCATGAGCCTGTCTCAGTGCCAACAATGGAAGCACCAAAGCAATGGGAAAGACGAAGGTTCTTCTTATAGCGCTCAATCTCAAGCCTTCTCATATCAGGATCAGGATGAACTGGGTTAATCGTACATCCTAGAACTTCTATTGTTATTTCATTATCCAGAAGCTTTTCTTTAATAGAAGAAGCATAATCTTCTGTCCACTCAGTCCAGGGAAGAAGATTCCTTATTGTCTTATGGGGAGCAAAGTGGAGCTTTCCTCCATTAACATAGCTATGAACAGTCTCAATAAAAGTATCGAGAGAATCCGCAAATCCAAAATCATGAGCTCTAAATCCAATATCCAGCATAGATAAAAGGGTAGTAGTGTAATTGAGATTTGTAAATAATGGCATGATAAAACAAAGCCACATGCATAGATAACTAAGAGTTCATAGATATGAAAAACGAAGAATCTGTTGAACTGAAGCTGATTCCAGCCACTGATATAAGAATGCTATGTAAGATTTCTGCAGTAAAATGCAAAAATCTATAATAAAAGGCATCTCCACACGGAATAAAGAGAAATCATTATTACAAAAGATTTCCCAGCACCTTATTACAATAATCCTGGTGTGTTGATTAAGGAAATCTATGATTTTCTGCTGAATGAAAAATAGTTTAGAAAAAATGAGAAAAAACTTAGCCCGTCTTTTGTTCCTAGTATCTTCAATAATAGTATTCAGCGCGATATTAATGATTCTCTGGATATTTGAAATCTTAAGCAGAGAAATAATATCCATTGTGATCATTCCGGAATCATGGGTTAAATCAAGTATAGACTAGTGCCATTGGAATTCATCAGGAAATCAAATGCATGCAGATCAGAATCCCATTGAATCAGTAATATGCTAATCTTAATCCTCATCGACAAAATGGAGAGGATAAATGAAAAAAATCTATGGATATATGAGGGTCAGCTCAAAAGACCAGAACGAGGATAGACAGAGAGTTGCGATGAAGGAACACTCTGTGCCAGAAGAGAATCTATATCTTGATATCCAATCAGGTAAAGACTTCAAAAGACCTCAATACCAGAGGCTGATAAAGACAATACAGAAAGATGATATACTTTTTATAAAAAGCATTGATAGGTTAGGACGAAATTACAATGAGATAATCGAACAGTGGAGGTATCTCACAAAAGATATTGGTGCAGATATCTTTGTCATAGATATGCCTATGCTGGATACAAGAAGAGGTAAGGACCTTATGGGAACTTTTCTCTCTGATATCTTTCTGCAGGTACTGTCTTTTGTGGCAGAAAATGAAAGAGCAAACATAAAGCAACGACAAGCCGAAGGCATAGCAGCAGCTAAAGCAAGAGGCGTTGTATTCGGTCATCCTGAACATCCATTACCTTCGAATTTCAGAGAGATATATGACTTATGGAAAGCCAAAGAAATAACAGGAACATCTGCTGCCAAAAAGTGCAAAATGCCTTATTCAACATTTAGACTTAAAGTTAAAGTATTTGAACAAAGAATAGCTGAAAATAGGCAATAACAAGAATGTGTACTTTCCTGCTAACCATGGCAATAACAATATCTATGAAGAATTAATCTGAATTTTAAATCAAAAATGAATATAAACCAACAAATAACGATATAAAAATCTTTTTTTAATCCTTTTTTTAATCTTTTTCACAGTAAACATCTTAGTACAGTTTTTTACATTTTCCATTGCTTTCCTAAAGGGAATGGAAAATGAATCAAAAACAGATAAAATCCAGAAACCGTGTTAGGGAACATGGTGAAGTTTTTACATCTGAAAAAGAAGTAAAGGCTATGTGCGATCTAGCCAAAGATGAATGCGAAAGAGTAGACAGCAGAGTATTGGAGCCCGCATGTGGAAATGGAAATTTTCTAGCAGAGATACTCACAAGAAAATTGCATACAGTCAGCAGATACTATAGCAGATTTCCAGATGAATGGGAGAAGAACAGCATTCTAGCTTTAGCTTCTATTTATGGCATAGACATAATGGAAGATAACACAGAAGAATGCAAAGCTCGTTTGTATTCCATTTGGGAAGCAAGCCACAAAAACGCAGTTGGAAAAAATGCCATCGAAGGAATATATGAATCTGCTAGATATCTTTTAGATACAAATATTTTATGCGGGGATGCCCTGACACTCCTTCAATCTAATGGAAAACCAATCGTATTTGCTGAATGGAATCTCGTAAAAGGAATCTTCATCAAACGAAGAGACTTCGAACTCGCAGCAATGCTTCAGGTACAGGAAAATGGAAAACAAGGTGACCTTTTTCTATCAACTGATGATTATGATGAGGAAATAGGGGCATACATACCAAATCCCATAAGGGAATATAAGCCGATTGAATACTGGAGGCTACCATGTCTGAAGTAATCAATCATAATCCTGATATTCTCACATGCCTTTCAAATCTATCTAATGATGAAGTATTCACACCACCAGAGATTGCAAATGCTGTTCTGGATATGATTCCAGAAGAATTTTGGAAAGACCCTTCAGTCAAAGTCTTAGACCCTGCATGTAAAAGTGGAGTTTTCCTAAGAGAAGCTGCAAAACGTTTCATTAAGGGACTAGAGGAAATAATTCCTGATTTACAAGAAAGAATTGACCATATCTTTCACAAGCAGCTTTTTGGATATGCAATAACAGAACTCACGTCTTATTTATCACGACGTAGCGTTTATTGCAGTAAAACAGCAAACGGCTCTTATTCAATAACCAGATTTGAAGGTATGCAAGGAAATATCCTATACAAAAGAATAGAGCATACATGGATAAATAAGAAGTGTTCACTTTGTGGTGCATCTAGAAATACAAATGATAGAGGAACAGAAGCAGAAACACATGCTTATGAATTCATTCATCTATCTGAAAAGAAGTTAATGGAACTGAAAAACATGAAATTTGATTTAATAATAAGCAATCCTCCGTATCAGCTAAATGATGGAGGCGCACAGGCTAGTGCAATCCCAATTTACCAGAAATTTATCGAACAAGCAAAAAAGCTTAATCCTAGATTTATAACAATGATTATTCCATCTCGATGGATGACTGGAGGCAAAGGACTAGATAAATTTAGAGACGAAATGATCCATGATAAGCATATCATTAAACTATATGATTTTTTGAATAGCAAAGAGATTTTCAATGGTGTAGATATAAAAGGTGGTGTTTGTTATTTTCTGAGAGACAATAAAATTGAAACAAAATGTGAGATTCACACAATAGACACAGAAGGTGAAAAAATCTCAATAAGATTTTTAGCAGAAGAGAATACTGATATATTTATAAGAAATAACATATTACTTCAAATTAAACAGAAAATTGATCAATGTCCAAAATTTTTCAATTCGGTTGTTTCTGCACGTAAACCATACGGTTTAGAAGCAGAAACAATGATTAATCCATCAAAATTCGGATTGCCCCAATTCTCTGATATTCCTATTGAGAATGGTTTTAGGATACTAGGATTAGGACAAAAACAAAAAAGAATGTGGAAATATATTCCTAATAACTATCCAATTCCAAAGCAAAATGAATCACTTCATGCATATAAGGTTTTTATTGCAGAAGCTTATGGATGCGGTGCAATAGGTGAAGTGCCAAGTACACCAGTTCTAAGTACACCAGTTCTAAGTACACCAGTTCTAAGTACACCAGGTGAACTGTGCACTGAGACTTTCCTTCAAATAGGACCATTTAAATCTAAAATAGAAGCACAAAACGTAATCAGATATATAAGAACTAAGTTCTTCAGATGTTTAGTTGGAATTCAAAAGCAAACACAACATACAACTTCAAAGGTTTATAGATTTGTCCCTATGCAGGATTTTACAGATTCATCTGATATTGACTGGAGTAAACCTATTACAGAGATAGACCAGCAATTATATAGAAAATATAAACTGACTGAAGAAGAAATCTCATTTATTGAAACAATGATAAAACCTATGGATAAGGAAAATGAAAATGAGTGACTTTGAGTTTTATTCAGTAGATAGGACTATAAGACCCACTATATATGCTTATTCTGACAATAATTATCCAGACCTTTTAAAAGTTGGTTATACAGAAAGAACTCCAGAGGTTAGGATAAAAGAAGGATATGGTGTTACAAAACCAGGAGAGATTCCTGCAAAACTGCAATACACAGAATCAGCAATGCGATCTGATGGATCTGTATTCTCTGATAAAGAAGTTCATAAGATGCTACAAGACATGCATTGTCCAGTAGTTGCAGGAGAATGGTACAGATGTACAGTAAATGATGTCAAAAGAGCTATATATGCGGTAAAGAACAGACTATCTACAGCAACAGAAAGAATCCTGAATTTTAAAATGAGGCCTGAGCAGAAAGCTGCTGTAGAAAAAACTAAGAATTACTATAAGCAAATTGAAGAAGATCCTAATATAACTTCAGCTCCTAAATTCTTATGGAACTGCAAAATGCGTTTTGGAAAGACATTCGCATCTTATGAACTTGCAAAAGAATTGGATTTCAAGCGAATTCTAATACTTACATTCAAACCGGCTGTTAAAACAGCGTGGAAAGATGATCTGAATGGACATGTTGATTTTGATGGATGGCAATTCCTATCTCAACCCAATCAGAGAGATTCTATTTCTAATTCACTAGACATACAGTATGAGAATGCAGATAAAGCAAAACCAATTGTCTGCTTCGGTTCGTTCCAAGACCTTCTAGGATTAGGACCAGATGGCAGAATCAAGACCCATAATGAATGGATTCATACAACAGTATGGGATCTTATCATTTTTGATGAATACCATTTTGGAGCATGGAAAAACAGGGCTAAAGATCTTTTTGAAAAAGAAGATGAAGAAAAAGAACTTGAGAAAGAAGAATCTACTCAATTACAAAAGAAAGGTTCAAGTATAGATATTGGGATAATTCGAGATATAGATTCTGAAATTGATGAGTCATTTCTTCCAATAAGCACTACACATTATCTATTTTTATCAGGTACACCATTCAGGGCAATTAATAGTGGAGAATTTATTGAAGAACAGATTTATTCATGGACTTATAGCAATGAACAAAATGCAAAGGCAAACTGGAACAACCAAGCAGGAGATAATCCATATAAATCTCTCCCTAGAATGGTAATGATGACATATAAGCTACCTGAATCAATAAGAAAAATTGCAATGCAAGGAGAATTCAATGAATTTGATTTGAATGCATTCTTCGCAACAACAGGAAATAAAAACAATGCTGAGTTTATTCATAAACAATATATCCAGAATTGGCTTGATTTAATAAGAGGGGAGTGGATGGAAAGTTCCATTGAGAGCTTACGCTCGGGGCATACGGCACCTTTCCCTTACTCAGATATAAAACTACGTCAGGCCTTACAGCATACTTTATGGTTTCTCCCCTCAGTCAACTCATGCTATGCAATGAAAAAACTTTTAAAAGAAAAACAGAATTCTTTTTATCATGATTATGAGATAGTTGTATGTGCTGGTTCTGAAGCGGGACAAGGAGCTGAAGCTATTAAGAAAGTCGAAACAGCAATGAGCAATCCATTAGAAACAAAAACCATAACGCTTTCATGCGGAAAATTAACAACAGGAGTAACAATAAAACCTTGGACAGGAATCTTCATGTTACGTAATCTGAAACAACCTGAGACGTATTTTCAGGCAGCTTTCAGAGTCCAATCACCATGGACCATAGGAAATAAAATTGTAAAACAGGAATGTTATGTTTTTGATTTTGCGCCTAATAGAACTCTAAGACAGCTATCAGAATACTCATGTAGATTAAATATCAAAGAACCAAATCCAGAAAAAAAAGTTGCAGAATTCATCAAATTCTTGCCAGTTCTTTCTTATGAAGGGAATGTAATGAGAGAAATCAGTGCAACAGATATACTTGATATTGCAATGGCTGGAACATCTGCCACACTTCTAGCAAGAAGATGGGAATCTGCACTTCTTGTAAATGTTGATAATGCAACATTATCCAGATTACTTGCAAATGAGCAGGCTATGAAGGCATTGATGAGTATAGAGTCTTTTAGAAATCTCAATAGTGAAATCGAAACAATAATAAACAAATCAAAAGAAGTCAAAGATGCAAAGAGAGCAGGTAAAGATAAGAACGGAACAAGGAATGAGCGAGATAGAATAACTGATGATGAAAGAGAATATAAATCCAAAAGAAAACAGATACAAGAGAAGCTAATCAAATTTGCAACTCGCATTCCTATTTTTATGTATTTGACTGATTTCAGAGAAATAAGCTTAAAAGATGTCATAACAAATCTTGAACCCAAGCTCTTTAAAAAAGTAACAGGATTGAATGTATCTGATTTTGAATTGTTATCCTCTATTGGTCTATTTAATGAAGCATTAATGAATGATTCGATTTATAAATTCAGAAGGTATGAAGAGGCTAGTCTTGAATATACTGGTATAAATAAACATTTAGGACAAGATATTGGTGGTTTCTCTACAGTTCTTAAAAATTCCGAATTCAAAGAATTATATGGAACTAATATGCCACTATTAAAGATAGGTGATATCGTTGAGGTAAAAGGAGAAGGGGATGGTATAATAACTTCTATTAAATCTGAAAAAATCACAATAGAGAATAAAAAAGGAATAAAGAAAAACTATATATATCCTGAAGCATTAAAAAACAATACTATTAAAATTAAAAATCCCAATAAAACAACTACCTAAAATAAAAGTAATTACATCAATCAATATATAATGTTTTTTCATTACCATTTTTCTACAAATAGGTGGCAATGATGTGGTCTTATCCCCAGACTAATTGTATAATAAAAAATGTTATATTTAGCGATTATATGGCTTAGGGGTATGCAATATGATTGTATATGACGGTACTAAATCAAATTTCTTATCAAGTGTAGAAAATGGGACAATAGCAGAGGAAGTTGAGTCTCGTGTATTAGCACGGATGGGGCGTCATACAGGTAAATCTGAATTCAATTCATGGCAAAATTCAATGATTCATATGCATATGGTTTTATCAGACACTCAGATTCCTGATAATGCAGGTGTTGCCATTGAGTATAATATTCCCCAAACATCAAAGAGAGTAGATTTCATTATCTCTGGCTATGATGATAACCATAGACCAAATGCTGTTGTTATTGAGCTAAAACAGTGGGAAGAAGTCAGAAAAGTTGAGGGGCCTGATGCACTAGTAAGCTCATTTATCGGCGGTGCAAATAGAACTGTTGTACATCCGTCTTATCAGGTGTGGTCATATGTCTCATTAATACAGGATTATAATCAGATTGTACAGGATAAGGAAATCAGGCTTTCACCTTGCGCTTTCTTACATAATTATAAGCTAAAACCAAATGATCCAATACTTGCAAAGCAATACCAGACATATATTGAAGAGGCTCCTGTTTTTGCAAAAGGAGATACTCATAAGCTACAGGAATTCATAAAGAAATCAGTTAAAACTGGTGATAACAAAGCCATTCTCTATTACATAGATAATGGAAAAATAAGGCCATCCAAAAGCCTTCAGAATTCTATTGAGAGCATGCTGAATGGAAATAAAGAATTCATTATGATTGATGAGCAGAAAGTTGCCTATGAAAAGATTCTAGCTACGTCTCTTCAATGCATTAAAGATAATATAAAGCGCACAGTAATTGTCCAAGGTGGTCCTGGAACAGGGAAGTCTGTTATCGCAATCAATCTGCTTGCAGAATTAACTAAACAGGGACAATTTGTACAGTATGCTTCCAAAAACAGTGCACCACGACAAGTCTATGCTGAAAAACTTAAAGGAACCAGAACGAAAAACAGTATAGACAATATGTTCAAAGGAACAGGATCATACACTGATGCAGCAGATGGCATTATCCATACCATAATTGTTGATGAAGCACACAGAATGAACGAAAAGTCCGGGATGTTTCATAATAAGGGAGAAAACCAGATCAGGGAAGTCATTCATGCAGCACATTGCTCTGTTTTCTTTATTGATGAAAGTCAGAGAGTTACCTTAAATGATATTGGTAGCGTCGCTGAAATCGAAAAGCAAGCTCACAAAGAGAATTCAGAGATTATCAATCTACAGCTAACATCCCAATTCCGATGCAATGGATCCAATGGTTATCTAGCATGGCTTGATGATGTGCTAGAAATACGAGAGACAGAAAATTTTAATCTGGATGATATTGATTATGATATCCGTGTTTTTGACTCACCGAATGATGTCCGTAATCTTATAATTGAGAAAAATAATGAAAACCACAAATCCAGAATGCTTGCGGGTTACTGCTGGAATTGGATTACAGAAGGAAAAAATGATTCTAATGTTTTTGATATAAGAATTGGTGATTTTGCTATGAGCTGGAACCTCGGCAACTCTATTTTTGCATTAGATGATACCTCTATTGACCAGATTGGCTGCATCCATACATCTCAAGGCCTAGAATTCGATTATGTAGGAGTTATAATAGGTGATGACCTGAGATATGCTAATAACCATATCATAACCGACTATACCAGAAGAGCTAAAACTGACCAATCGCTAAGAGGATTGAAAAAGCTTGCGAATACTAATCCGATAGAAGCTGAAAAGCGAAGTGAAGAAATCATAAAGAATACATACAGAACATTAATGACTAGAGGTATGAAAGGATGCTATATATACTGCATTGATTCAGCATTAAGCAATTATCTAAAAAAGAGATTACATCAAACTGATGACTGATTTGCAATGAAAACAAAAAGCTCCAATATGGAGCCCTTTTTACCATAGCCAAAGATGGGAATTGAACCCGCGACCTGCTCTTTACGAGAGAGCTGCTCTACCACTGAGCTACTTTGGCATTTCTTGTATCTTATAGTTTTTTAGTATTTTTGACTACTGATTATTTAATGGCATGTGGTCAATTCAGTTCAATTCAGCTATTATAATGTAATGGAGAGAGGAACATGGAAGAAGTATTTGCAGACTTTCTATCTGATGATCAGATAAATAATATGAAGCTACTGGATCAGATTATGCAGAAGTCAGTATGTAATGGAGTCCAAATTGGTGTTCCTTGGAACAAAGAAGTTTATGATTACCTCTTTGAATCAGGAGAGAACATCGACCTTTCTGATATACTGAATATGAATGTTATTGTAGCTGAGGTTCAGCAGGATATTTTTTAATATGATTGTACTTGGAATTGAAACAAGCTGTGATGAATGCAGTGCAGCTGTAGTTAAAGATGGAAGAGAGATCCTCTCGAATGTCATAGCAACTCAGATTGAGCTGCATAAGCCTTATCAAGGAGTAGTGCCAGAGCTTGCAAGCAGGCTCCACACAGAGTGGATTGCACAGGTAGTCGAAGCTGCAATAATGCAGGCTGGCATTGAGAAGAAGGATCTTGATGCAGTTGCTGTCACATCTAGACCGGGTCTCCTCGGCTCTCTTTTAGTTGGAGTCAACTTTGGAAAGTGTTTTGCTGAAGCTCTAGGCATTCCATTTATAGGCATAGACCATATAAGAGCACACCTATATGCTTCTCAGATTGAGAATCCGCTTGAATATCCATATCTTGGGGTTCTTGTATCAGGTGGACACACTGTAATCTGCAAGGTCAATAATTATGATGATGTGGATGTTCTAGGAACAACTATTGATGATGCAATAGGAGAGGCCTTTGATAAGGTTGCAAAGTTCTATGATCTGGGGTTTCCTGGTGGTGTTGTAATAGATAGGCTCTCCAAGAATGGAGACCCAAATGCATTTCTGTTTCCAGGACCAACTCTTGATAGAACAGAGCATCCTTATGATATGTCATACTCTGGACTTAAGACGGCTGTAATAAACCAGAAGGATAAATTCAGGAACGGAGATGCTCCAGATACTCCTGAGAACATTGCAGCTTCATTCCAGCGTCAGGCTGTTGGAATCCTGATGAAAAGAGTGAAGCTAGCACTCAAGGATACAGGACTCAAGAGAGTCTCTGCAGGCGGTGGTGTTGCAGCTAATTCACTTCTGCGCTCTGAGCTCAAGGCTCTAGAGAAGGGTGGGTATACTGTAACATTCCCATCATTGAAGCTCTGCACAGATAATGGTGCAATGATTGCAGGCCTTGGATATAGATACCTTGCTGATGGAAAGAGAGACAATATACATCTTACAGCATCTGCAAGAGTGCAGGCTTTTAAGAAGTTCTAAAGGCTATGGATTCGTACATCTTTTTGTGTTATATTGATGTACGTCTTTTTGGCACCTATGCTGGAAGCAAAAAAATAAAAATTTTGCCGAAACTGTGTTGACACAAACTAAGCAATATTCTATTCTAGCACAGGATTGAGATTGGGATGTAGTGTAATGGTAACACTGCAGATTCTGGTTCTGCCTTTGGGGGTTCAAATCCCTCCATCCCAGCTACTTATTGGTCCCTTCGTCTAACGGTTAGGACAGGAGATTCTCAGTCTCTAAATAGCGGTTCGATTCCGCTAGGGACTAAAAAGACAGCTGTATGGCTGTCTTATTTTTTTGTCGGATGGTTTTCAAGTGATTACTGCATCAAATATCTCTCTTTCATATGGAACACAGGTATTATTCAAGGAAGTTAATATAAAGTTCACTCCAGGCAACTGCTATGGCATCATCGGTGCTAATGGAGCAGGAAAGTCTACATTCCTGAAGATTCTTTCAGGAGAGATTGAGCCAGATACAGGCGAGGTAATCATCACTCCGGGAGAGAGAATGACAACTCTGCGCCAGGATCACTTCGCATTCAACAAATACCGTGTTCTTGATACTGTTATAATGGGCTACCAGAAGCTCTATGATGTGATGCAGGAAAGAGATGCAATCTATGCAAAGAGTGAATTCACTGAAGAGGATGGAATCAGAGCAGCAGAGCTAGAAGGCGAATTCGCCGAACTTGGTGGCTGGGAAGCTGAATCAAACGCTGCTCAGATGCTTGATGGTCTTGGAATTCCTGTAGAGCTCCATGACAAGAAGATGGAAGAGATTGAGGATAATCTCAAAGTCAGAGTACTTCTTGCTCAGGCTCTTTTCGGAAATCCAGATATCCTTCTCCTTGATGAGCCTACTAACCACCTTGATCTTGAGTCTATCCACTGGCTTGAAGAGTATCTTGAGAACTTCAACAACACAGTCATTGTTGTATCTCACGATAGACACTTCCTCAATTCTGTCTGCACTCATATCTGTGATATTGACTACGGCAAGATCCAGCTTTATGTAGGTAACTACGACTTCTGGTATATGTCATCACAGCTTGCTGCTAAGCAGATGAAGGATGAGAAGAAGAGAAGGGAAGAGAAGATTGCAGAGCTCAAGGAATTCATACAGCGCTTCAGTTCCAATGTAGCTAAAGCTAAGCAGGCTACAAGCAGGAAGAAGCTTATTGATAAGCTTACAATCGATGATCTTAAGCCATCATCCAGAAGATTCCCATATGTTGCATTCAAGCCTAACAGGGAAATAGGAAAGAACGTGCTTGAGATCAAGAACCTCTCAAAGACAATTGATGGGGAGAAGGTTCTCGACAACTTCTCACTTACAATCAATCCAGGGGATAAGGTAGCATTCGTAGGACCAAACCACTATGCAAAGACAGTTCTCTTCCAGATTATTGCAGGAGAGATTGAGCCAGATGAAGGAACATACACATGGGGTGTTACAACATCTCTCTCATACTTTCCTAAAGATAACTCAAAGATGTTCAAGGAAGATGAGACTATGGTTGATTATCTCCAGCAGTTCTCTACAGAAGATGATGATACATTCGTACGCTCATTCCTTGGAAGAATGCTCTTCTCTGGTGATGAAGCACTTAAGAACTGCCAGGTTCTCTCCGGTGGAGAGAGAGTAAGAGTAGTGCTTGCAAAGATGATGCTTGAAGGTGCTAACTGCATGATCTTCGATGAACCGACATCACATCTTGATCTTGAATCAATACAGGCACTTAACAATGGTCTGATTGACTTCAAGGGTGTGCTTCTGTTCAACTCCCACGACCATGAATTTGTTTCATCTATTGCAAACAGAATTGTTGAATTCACACCTACTGGAATAATCGATAAGATGGAAGGCTTCGAGGACTATCTTGCAGACCAGAGTGCAAATGAACTCAGAGAGAGAGCCTACAAGAACGAGAAGAGAATCATCCTTCTCTGATGCCATGTTAGCTGCAGTTGATATCGGAAACACAAATATAGTGCTTGCACTGAGAGATAACGGAAAGTGGATCTCTACTTTCCGTGTCTTTACAGATGCAAAGAAAACAGGTGATGAATACTATGCTATTTTCTCATCACTTCTGAGAGAGACCGGAATCGACTGCACTCTCGTAGACAAAGCAATCATATCATCTGTAGTGCCTTTCCTTACCCGATCAATAGAGAAGAATATGGAAAGGCTTTTCGGAATAAAGCCTCTCATTGTCTCAAAGGAGCTGGAAACAGGACTGGATAAATCATCTATTCCTGAAGAGCTCGGATCTGATCTGCTATGCAATCTTGCGTATAGCCATAGCTTATATCCAGATAAGAATGCAATGACCGTGGACTTCGGAACAGCTCTGACATTCTCTACAGTAAGCAGGGAAGGAAAGGTTCTCGGAGTTGCTATTGCACCTGGTCTGATAACAGCTGTAAACGCTCTTTTCGGATCCACTGCGAAGCTTCCGCAGGTTGAGCTTAAAGTGCCAGATAGCGTGCTTGGACGCAATACAGAAGATTCAGTGAGATCTGGCATAATGCATGGGTTCTCAGGTCTTGTCAATGAGATGATAAGAAAGACAGAAGAAGAGATAGGAGAGGATATTACAGTAATTGCAACAGGTGGCCTCTCAGCAACAATATCATCTCTGATCCCAAGAATCGATAGGATTGATGGACTTCATACACTGAAAGGCCTAGCTCTGATCTCAGACCTAAATTAAAGAGTGAATTCTCCCTTTCTCATTATTGGAATAATCTTTCCATCATATGCATATGCATCAATATCAAGATCTGGAGAACCTACCATGAAATCAACATGCACAAGAGAAGTATTCAGGCCATAGGAGTGCATCTCTTCATCTGTTCTGAGCTTTGATCCGACAGTCAGGCACTCTGGATAGCTTGCACCAAGGGCAATATGGCATGATGCATTCTCATCAATGAGGATAGAACCAAAAGATATACCGCATCTGCTTATAGGTGATGATGCTGATACAAGTGCGCATTCACCAATGCGTCTTGACCCCTCATCTGTATCTAAGAAGGTCTTCATTATATCTAGACCTGTCTTGGCCTTCACATCAACAACACGGCCTTTCTCAAAGAAAAGCGTTACATTCTCTGTCTTCTGATTCATCACTGTAACAGGCTTTGTAGTTGTGATATAGCCTTCAGCTGTGAACATATCAGGAGAGGAGAATATCTCTTCTGTCGGAAGATTAGCAAAGAACTTAGTGCCATCAGCAAGAGTGCCAGCTCCACCAGAGAACCTTGCTTCTTTCCTGAAGCCTATTCTGAAATCTGTAACAGGTGATTTATAGTGAAGCATCTGTATTCCTATTGAGTTCAGCTTATCAGAAAGAGAGCAGGCCTTCTTATCAAAATCATCCCAGGCCTTAATGAAGTCATCCCGATCAAAGCGATAGATTCTGCTGAGGATATCAGCAAGGTCTTTCTCTGATGCATCATCCCCAAGGATTTCCTTTGCCCATAAAGGTCCAGGGACAGCACATACATTCCAGGCAAGCTCGCTTCTCATCGTCCGCTCTGAATATTCTTTTCCGATCTGCCTTATTGCCTTCGTGATGATCTGGGCCTTGCGGCGGTCTTCTTCTATCTTCCCGACTCTGTCCTCGCCACTGTCAATTCTTATACGTGCCCAGTCCTCACTGATCATCTCATACTGGAAATTCTTTATATAGCTTGGAACAAATGATAGATTCTCATCATCCTGGTAGTTAGCCCTTGCAGCGCTTACCCTTGGATCTAAGACCTCTATATATACATATTTAGCACCAAGCCTGTATGCTTCCTCTGCCATAACCTCTGCATACTCGTAGCTCTTTGGGCCGACTACAATATGAAGAGACTGGTTTCTTCTGAGTGCAATTCCTTTCTTAAGAACAAGCACAGAGAGCTTCTCTGCAAAATCCCTTACCATATTCTCATTCCTCCTCAGTAATCATTCCATCTTCCAGTATGGTATATTCATTTCCATCCTTATCTTCTGCAACGAAGGAGAGAGAAGATGAGGAGAGCGGAAGATAAAGATATACAAGGGAATCATTTGCCTTCTCCATTGCATCATCGGAAAGGCCCTTGCCCCTTGCACCTCCTAGCACAAGCCCTGTGCCTCTCATTCTATCCCATTCAGGAAGTGCAAAGAAATCTATAGATGCCGCATTGCTGCTGTTCTCTGCAAGTATGAGCTCTGATGCATATGCTGCATTCTGATCCTGCGCAATGTAATCATTGAATAGCCTCCCATTCTCTTCATAGCAGCTGAACTCAGTCACTTTACCATTCTCAAATGTAAGAGAAAGGCTATTGATTATATGTCCAAATAGCAGCATAGGCTTAGTTATGTTCACATAGCCATTTGTCTTAGTCTTATCCAGAACCCTGAATATCTCGGATGAGAATAGGGTAGGGACGAATGATCTTCCGTCTGGTGTTCTCTCTTCTGTGATCTCGAAGGAAGATCCAGGAAGGAACTCAAGAGTGATATCAACACCCTCATCGCTATATAGCCGGCCCTTCACAAGAGAGAGCTGATTCAGCTTCTCTCTTTCATAGCTGAGTATCCTAGCATTCTCATCCAGAATCCTCTCAGGCATATCCTCTTCCAATGAAAAAAGCTCTGATATATTCGAAAATGAAGAGAACTCATAGTCATCAGCAAATACAGAAGACCAGAGATCGCTTGGCATATATGCTGTAGCATAAGGAATAGATGGTACCTGATTTGAAAGAGGCTCTGCTAGAAGCCTGTAAGTCTGAAGCTCCGGCGCACTGTAGCTCTTTCCTTCCTCTGCATCCGGATATTTCTTGTATGAAGGGATATAGAGCAGGGCAGTAGGCTTCCTGTTTATCGGATATTCAGTCGCAGCTTCTTCTACATCTTCGACTTTTCCATTCTTTATATAGTTGATAAAGCTGCCATTACCTGTTATCTTCGCAGCTTTTGCAGCTAATAGGTGAGCAAATTCACTGTTCTCTTCCTCTGTGTTGATAGAAAGGACATCGCCCTTTCTGAGCTTAAGAGCAGAGGAAATGATCAGATCTGCATATTTATCAAGATAAAAATCCAATTTGAACTCCTTAAATAAAACCACCCATCAGGGTGGCTTTCTTTACTTAGATCTCTTCTTTGTTCCGTTCATCTTGATGAAATCAAGTGACTTCTCGAATTCCTTAACAAATTCTCCGAGATCCTCCTGATAGACAATGATTGACTGTCTAAGATATCTCCCCTCAATATCTGTAGGTCTTGACTCTACAACATTGAGATATAAATCACCATAGATATTTTCTTTAACATTAAAGAAATATGTTCTGTCATTCTTGACTAGCTTTGATGAAAAGACTTCTCCTCGCTCTCCCATTTTCATGGCCCTCCGTTAACTGATTATTAATGTACTGTCTATTTATAATTCAAATACTGAAGCTATTCAAGGTAAAAGCCGGTATTATTTTACTAAACATGCTTGACAGTTTCTTTCAACTTATCTATTATAAACATCGTTCGCGACTGTGGTATAATGGCTATTACCTCAGCCTTCCAAGCTGAAGATGCGGGTTCGATTCCCGTCGGTCGCTTAAAGAGCCTTTCAGGGCTCTTTTTTAATCTCGATTGCATCCCTTGGACACATCTCATGACAGCAATAGCATCTGATGCACTTATTCTCATCAATCGAAACAGAACCATTTACAAGAGACAGCGCATGAGCAGGACAGATCTCAATGCAGCGTCTGCATCTTATGCATTTCTCATCAATGAATGATGGAGCAGGCCTCTCTTTAGTCTTCTTACGGTCATGGCTTCTTCGGAAGAATGGCAGGATAAGAGCTTTGAAAAGCCCCTCTTTCTTTGATATGTCAATCCGTCTGAAATCTGATATCACAGCATTCTCAGGGGACATAAGAGAATAAACAGGACTATCGTCTGTCAGACCTTTTCGGATTCCCGCCCTGATGATCGGAATATCAAGATGGTCATAGCCCATGACCTCAGCCTCAGCTCTGTCGACAAGGAATCCATCAGCAGATCCAATCAGGAGTCCGACATAACGCAGTGTTCCATTAGCAGGCCCGGGACCTTCCATTCCTATTATTCCATCCATAAGCGCATATGAAGCTTTTGATTCCCTGTATATCTTAACAATCAGATCGGCAAATGCTTCCCTTGATGGGCATTTCACATGGCACTGGCTTTTATTCAGGCCAGGCAGAAGCCCGAACATGTTCTTGACAGCACCAGTTGCATACATAAGCTGATGCGTCTTGAATTTAGGAAGGGATATGACGACATCCACATCATCAAGCACAGATGCCATAAGAAGCTTTGTATGCCTATCAATCTCATGAAGTCTAGGAGAGGAAGAGAAGTCTGCCCACTCAGCACCTAGAGAGATAGCCTTATCGTAGATTCCTGAGTTCTTTCCATGAAACTGAGGGGAGTGGAGTCCGGGAGAGTCGCCGACTATTATCCTAGAAGCATTTCTTGACTTGAGAATCTGAATCATTGCTTCGACTATTACAGGATTTGTCGTAATACCATCCTCAGGCTTTGCGTCTGATAGGATATTAGGCTTTAACAGAACAGTCTTTCCATCTACATCTGGAAAATCCGAATTCGCTATTATCTTTTCAATAGCAGAACTTACACTAGAGAAATCATAAGTTCTGCATTCTGTGATTGCAACTCTCATAAAAGCCCAGGCTCCTCTTTTCTATTATCTGTTTTATAAAGCTTGAAAGACATCCTGCAGATAGGCGATGGCCCATATTTCCCAATTGCCTCATAGTGCATCTTTGTAGGATATCCTTTATGCTTCTTATAGCCATATTGAGGCCATTTCAGATCAGCGAGCTCCATAAGCCTGTCTCGCTCTGTCTTTGCAAGAATGCTGGCAGCCATTATCTCGGGAATCTTTGAGTCACCCTTAACAATTGCCTTCACAGGGATATCCACAGATGGGCACTTATTTCCATCTACAAGAAGGATATCCGGCTTGACTTTCAGAGAGGCCTTCTTATAGCTTTCAGCCATAGCAAGCATAGATGCATTCAGTATATTGATTTTATCAATAACGACATGGCTCACTGCAGTAATGCCATATGAAACAGCCTTTTCCTTTATAATGCACTCAGCATAGAGCCTTTCCTTTTCAGTAAGCTCTTTGGAATCGCCTAGAATCTCAAAAGGAAAATCCTGAGGCAGAATAACAGCAGCTGCAACTACAGGCCCAGCAAGAGGGCCACGGCCAGCCTCATCTGCTCCGCATATTATATACGACTCATCCATCTGATCAAAAAGAGAGTAATCTTCCATAACTTCTACCAAAGATATATAATTATAAAGATTAATTATCAAGGAGTCGCCTTTGTTTTTAAAGTCTTTGGAAATAAACGGATTCAAAAGCTTTCCAGATAAAACACACATAGATTTCTCAGATGGGATAACATCGCTTCTGGGGCCTAATGGCTGCGGAAAATCAAATATTGTAGATTCAATCAAGTGGGTTCTGGGAGAACAGAGCACAAAAACGCTCCGAGCAGGCCGCATGGAAGATGTGATCTTCAATGGAACAGATACCAGAAAGCCTCTGAATATGGCAGAAGTCACACTTACAATAGACAATGAGAACAGGAATCTCCCTACAGATATCCCTGAAGTTGTGATCAGAAGAAGGATATACAGGGACGGAGGAAGCGAATACTTCCTCAATGGAACAAAATGCCTGCTGAAGAACATAAGAGAGCTCTTCATGGATACAGGAGTGGGAAAGAGCGCATACTCAATACTTGAGCAGGGAAAGATTGACCAGATTCTCTCCAACAAGCCTGAAGACAGAAGATATATATTTGAAGAAGCAGCAGGGATTTCAAGATATAAAGTCAAGTGCACGGAAGCACAGCAGAAGATCATGCACTCAGAAGAGCATATTGCCCAGCTTATGGTAACTGTCAGCGAAGTCAAAAGGACTTATGACAGAACAAGAGGACAGGCAATGAAGGCCAGAGAGTGGAAGGAGCTGACAGATAGGGCATTTGAGCTGGAGATAGACCTCAGACTTGTAAGGCTCGATACTCTTCTGAAGCTCAAAGATGAGAGAATCAGAAGAAGAGAAGAGGCTAAAGCTAAAGAAGAGACTCTAAAGGGGAAGCTCAGCACATTTGAGGACGACATCTCATCATCATCTGAAGAGCTAAACAGCTACAGAGAGAAATTCAGGAACATAGAGATTGCAATCTCAAGAAATGAGACTGCAATCAGCGGAATAAATGATGCCATATCAATCTATGAAGATAGCTACAGAACATATCTTGAAACGCTGAAAGGCGGAGAAGAGAAATGCAAGGCCATTCTCGAAGAGATTGAGCGCTATAAAGATGAAAGGTCAGAGCTTGAGGAGAATCTTGAGAATAAGAAGGAGATTCTTGAAGAGAATGAGAGGCAGGCGCACAATGCAGAGAATATCATGCTTGAGGCAAGAAATGATATTGGAAGCCTAAATAGGGAGATAGACTCTCTTGAAAACAGGAACAGCCAGCTAGAGGCTAAGCTCCTGAGCCTTTCTGACGATCTCAAGAACGTAATCGAGAAGCTGATTGAAGAAGTAGATAGCAGCATATCATCAGACTATTCAGAGAAGCGAATGGAAGAAGCTGAGAATAGACTCAGAAATGCTCTGAATGCTATTGCGGATAAGGCAAAAGACACCAGGTCTATTTCTGAACTAAGCAATGACATAAAAGAAGCCATAAGGCTCTTTGACGAATATAAGGCTACAATTCCGCCTCTTGTTGATGTCCTTCTTTCACCAGAAGGTCTAGTAAGCCGGAAAAGGGAGATTGAGACTGAAGAGAGAAAGGCAAGAGAGGAAAGCGAAGAAAACAAGAAGAAAATAAGGAAGAACCGAGAGGATATACAGAAAAAGGAAGAGGATATTCAGTCTCTGCAGACAGCAATTCTGAGCCTGAAAGAGCATATCAGCGCACTTAGAGCCAGCATAGAAGGGCTCAAGGACAATCTTGAAAGATCCCTGAAGACAATCTCTCAGAGGGAGATGGATCTTGATGATGAGCAGATGAAGGCTGAGATTGCAAGAAGCAAGGTCAGGGAGATTGGTGATAAGATAAAAGAGAAGGACAGAGAAAAAGAAGAGCTGAAGTCGACCCTCAAGGATCTTAACGAGCAGCACCAGAGCTTAAATGAAGAGCTTCTTGCAAAGAATGCAGCACTCTCTTCAAAAAGGCAGGAGAGAGAGAATATGATGAATGAGCTGAGACAGGCGCAGTCATCATTTGAAAGCGAAGGTATGTATCTTGAGAACACTGAGAATCTGATAAAGGATCTCTTCACATCATTCTTCGACCAGTATGCAAGAAACCTCATCGAATTCCAGGACAGGATAAAGGATGGGCTTCCCGATGAGATGCTTCTTAAGAATGAGCTCGATGAAGTCAACAAGCAGATACAGAAACTGGGAAATATCAACCATCTTGCAAGTGATGAATTCGAACAGGCTGAAGAACAGTATAAATTCTATTCAAGGCAGCTCGATGACTACAATAAGGCAAAGAGCGATATGGAGAACGTCCTGAAAGAGATCCAGGAAAAATCATCAGATCTCTTTCTTAAGAGCTATAAAGAGATAAGTGATAATTTCCAGGCAATGTTCCGACGTCTATTCGGAGGAGGAAGAGCTGAGCTACGTCTTGTAGATCCTGACGATGTGCTTAATACAGGAATCGAGATTCTTGCCCAGCCACCTGGAAAATCGATGGCAACACTATCGCTATTATCAGGTGGAGAGCGAAGCATGACAGCTGTTGCACTTCTGTTTGCAACATATCAGGTAAAGCCATCACCATTCTGCATACTCGATGAGATTGATGCAGCTCTTGATGACAGGAACATCGGATTCTTCCTGGATGTGCTGCAGGAATTCGGAGAGAACAGCCAGTTCATAATAATCACGCATAACAAGCATACTGTAACAGGTGGAAATGCAATGCTTGGTGTATCCCAGCAGGAAGCTGGTGTATCTAAGGCTGTTGCATATAGAATCGGAAACGTCAAAGGCCAGCCTGTAATCATGAACGATGCGGATCAGGAGGTCGATTTCGATGAGGAAGGAAGAGAGAGAAAATAGATTAATATTGACGTGACTCCCTTATTTCTTGTATAAGGTATAATGTTGTCTTTTTAATATTTGGTAATTATAGATGTTTGATAGTATAAGCAATAAATTTACCGGCATAATGAGAAGCCTGTCCGGTAAAGGAAAGATCAGCGAGAAGAACATAAGAGACGCTGTTGAGGAAATCAAGGAAGCGCTTCTTGATGCTGACGTAAACCTCCGGGTTGTACGCCGTTTCGTTAATTCGACTATGGAAGAGGCTTTAGGAGAGAAAGTCCTTAACTCTGTAAATCCAGGTCAGCAGTTCACAAAAATCGTATATGATAAGATGGTCGCTCTTCTTGGAAGCAATGAAGAAGAGAACAGGCTTCATCTCAAAGGCAAAGACGCAACATCAATCATCCTTATGATGGGTCTACAGGGCTCAGGTAAGACAACAGCTTCCCATAAGCTTGCATATAAGCTGAAGAAGGAAGGACGCTCTGTAATGCTTGTTGCAGCAGACCTTGTCAGACCAGCAGCTATCACACAGCTTCAGGTACTCGGAGAGAAGGTAGGAGTGCCTGTCTTCACTATCACGGGAGAGAAGGATCCTGTAAAGGTTGCAGAAGCCGCTATAAGCAAGGCAAAGCATGATCTTATAGATACTGTAATAATTGATACATCTGGAAGAATGCATCTTGATGAAGCGCTGATGCAGGAAATCCAGAATATCGCAAAAGCTGTTAAGCCTGATGAAACACTATTTGTTGCTGATGCAATGACAGGTCAGGCTGCAGTAGATATTGCCAAGGAATTCGAAGAGAAAGTAGGAATATCTGGTGTAATTCTCACAAAGTTCGATTCAGATACAAGAGGTGGTGCTGCGCTCTCTCTAAGAAGTGTAGTCGGCAAGCCTATCAAGTTCATCGGAACTGGTGAGAAGATGGAAGATCTGGATCCATTCTATCCAGAAAGAATAGCATCCAGAATCCTTGGAATGGGTGATGTGGTATCTCTTGTAGAGAAAGCACAGGCTCAGTTCGACCAGGATGAGGCTGAGAAGCTGAAGAAGAAGATGGAGAAGAACACCTTTGATCTTCAGGACTACCTTGATCAGCTTGATAAAGTCGAAAAGATGGGAAGCACTGAAAAGCTACTTGAGATGATTCCTGGTGCCAAGGGCAATATCAGCGAAGACGATATAGACAAAGATGAGATGCGCAGGGAAAAGGCAATCATCCTTTCAATGACAAGATTCGAGCGGAGCAACTATAGAATCATCGGACCATCAAGAAGAAAGAGAATTGCAAAGGGAAGCGGAACATCCGTATCTGATGTGAACAGGCTTCTGAAGAAATTTGAGAAAAGCAAGCTGATGATGAAGAAGCTTGCAGGAAATAAGAAATTACAAGCTGCAATGATGAAACAATTAGGCATGTAGCTTTCATGTAGTATAAGGAGAAGAACCGTGAGCACAACAATGAGACTTAAGAGACTCGGAACAAAGAAAAGACCTTACTATCGTCTTGTTATCCAGGACAACAGAGTAGCAACAAACTCTAAGGTAATTGACGAAGTAGGAACATATCGCCCAGTAGAGAAGGACAACCAGGTTACACTTGATGAGGCTAAGGTAAAGAGCTGGATCACAAAGGGTGTACAGGTATCCCCATCTGTAAAGAATATTCTCAATTCAAAGGGAATTGCTCTTGATCGCACTCAGGCATAACGCCTAAAGGAGCGATTAGATGGAGAAGGAACTAGTGGAATTTATGGTCAAGAGCTTAGTCGATAAGCCTGAAGAAGTGACAGTGAATGTAGTGGAAGGAGAGAAATCCAAAGTCCTAGAGCTTCACGTCGCAGAAGAGGATGTCGGCAAGGTAATTGGCAAGCAGGGCCGCATAGCAAAAGCAATAAGGACAATCCTTTCTGCTTCTGCAACCAAAGGTGGCAAGCGTGCTGTACTGGAGATTCTTGACTGATGGAAGCAAAGCTCCTCTCAACTGCAAAAATAGGCAGAACACATGGAATTGAAGGCTATCTGAATGTATACTCACTTTCAGGTGAATATGCACATATAAAGAAGCTCAAATCATGTATAGTTCATTTCAGTGATGGGTCTGAGAAGAGCCTTGATATCTCGAAGGTGAGGGCACATGGTGACCATGTGCTCTTGCTTTTTGCTGGATATGAGGCCCCCGAAAAAGCAAAGGCCCTTACAAATGGCATAATAAAGATAACAAGAGAACAAGCTCCGAAACTCAAGAAAGGCGAATTCTATGTAGCAGATCTTTTCGGCTGTGATATAGTGAATGCGACAGGAGAGAGACTAGGAGTGATCAGATCAGTCTTCGATGGACCACAGGCTCTCATGCTTGAAGTAGAGAAGGACGAAGATAAGAAGATATATCTGGTTCCTGATCTTCCTGTGTATGTCGGAGAAAAGGATATAGATAATAACAGGGTTGTTCTTCTTATGCCAGAGCTTCTCTCATAAAACATATATGAAGATAACAGTATTAACGCTATTCCCAGAAATGGTTGAGCCTTTCTTTACGTCTTCGATAATGAAGAGAGCCGTTGAAAAAGGCATTATCTCATATGAGATAATCAATTTCAGGGATTTTGCTTCTGGCTTCCATCAGAAGGCCGATGATATACCATTCGGAGGCGGTGCTGGAATGGTAATCATGCCAGAGCCTCTGGGCAAGGCACTTGAAAGCATAAATGCCGGAAACAAGCGTGTAATTTTCCCGACCCCTTCAGGAAGGCAATTCACAGAAGAATATGCAGAAGAGCTTGCAGCTGAAGAAGAGCTTGTATTCATATGCGGACACTATGAGGGAATAGACCAGAGAATAATAGATAGGTATGTCGACGATGAGATTTCTATCGGGGATTATGTACTCTCCAGTGGAGAAACAAGCTCAATCGTAATAATAGATGCAGTATATAGGCTAATTGAAGGAGTAATAACAGAAGACAGTCTGGAAGAAGAAAGCTTCTGTGGAAATCTTCTTGAATATCCTCAATATACAAGGCCTTCAAGGTATTGCAACGAAGAGGTACCTAGTGTATTATTATCGGGTCATCACGATAACATTGCTCGTTACCGTTATGATAAACGGCTGGAAAAAACACTGCTCAACCGGCCGGATCTGCTCTCTCATGCCCCTCTCAGCATTAAAGAGCGAAAACAACTTTTAAATTTACTGATAAAGAAAGAGGTATTTTCGTAATGGATATCATCAGAGCTATTGAAGCAAAGCAGATCAAGGAAAATGCTGAGAATTTCAGCATTGGCGATACAGTTAAGGTTTTCTTTAAGATTGTTGAAGGAACAACAGAAAGAGTACAGGTTTTCGAAGGCATTGTTATTGCAAAGAATAATAGCGGTGTCAGAAAGACTTTCACTGTAAGAAAGATCTCTTATGGTGTTGGTGTTGAGAGAATCTTCCCAATGCATTCTCCAAGAATCGAGAAAGTTGAGGTCGTTAGAAAGGGCCGTGTCAGAAGAGCTAAACTCTACTATCTCAGAGACAGAGTTGGTAAGGCTGCTAAGGTCAAGGAACTCATCATTAAGAAGAACGCTTAGTATCCCAGAGAAGAGCTGCATAATCGCAGCTCTTTTTTATTGCCCCTATCCATTTATTTAGCTACACTCATGTTTATGAGTAAAAGCAGAAATGGCAGCAAAGCTCCAAAAGAGCTTAAAACAGCAAAGAAGAAAAGCCAGGAAGGCTCTAGAAAAAGGAACCAGAGAAAGCAGGGAGTAAGTGGATTCTCAACACTCAGCCAGGTAGCTGGAGTGCCAAAGAAGCGCGCATATCATTCAGATATACCTGTTCCAGAGGCTAAGACTATAGAAGAGCCATCTGGCATAATATGCGCTATATGCAATGAGCCTATTGATTCCATTGCCTCAGCAATAGTAGGCAAGGATGGCAGATATGTTCATTTCGACTGTGTCCTTGAATCCATAAAGAAAGATGAAGAACTCAAAGACAACCAAAGCATATCCTATATTGGATCTGGGAACTTCGCAGTATGCGAGAAAGGCGAAGATGGAAAGTTCACAATAATAAAGAGAATTCCATATGAGTCTGCAGAGCAGCATCAGAAGCTTGTTGACTTTGTAGAAGGTCTGAAAAAATGAGAAGAGCAATGCTTCCAGGATCGTTTGATCCTCCTACGATGGGACATATAAACATAATAGAAAGAACGTCTAAGCTATTTGATGAGTTATATGTTGTAGTTGCGAATAACATACATAAATCATATCTCTTCTCTGCAGAAGAGAGAGTAATGATGCTTGAAGAATGCCTGAAGAATCTTGGTAATGTGAAAGTTGTCTCATTCAGTGGACTGATGGCAATATATGCAAAAGAGAACGATATAGACGTAATGGTAAGAGGGGTAAGAGCTCAGGCAGATTTCAACTATGAATTCGAACTTGCACAGAACAACATGTGCCTTAATCCAGACGTTGAGACACTCTTCATACCGACTGACCACAAGTATTTTCTTCTGCATTCCTCTCAGATAAAAGAGCTTGCAGCATTCAATGTTGATATAACAGGAATGGTACCTGAAGTAGTGAAGAAAAAAATGAAAGAGAAATTCAATTCATGATGGAATATATCTTCTTACGATATAGAAGAATAGCGAAAAGTTCAAAAATAACTGAAAATTTTTCGGAAAATGACTTGATTATTTCTCTGATTTTTCGTTTAATACAATAGTCGTTTGACAATGGAGAGGTTCCCGAGCGGTCAAAGGGGGCAGACTGTAAATCTGTTGGCTAAGCCTTCGAAGGTCCGAATCCTTCTCTCTCCAAGAAAGCCTTCTCGAATAGAGGAGGCTTTTTTATACTGCATAGGAGATGATGATGTTCTACGATAAGGGGCTATCATTTGAATGCCAGAGGTGTCTTTACTGCTGCTCTGCAGAACCTGGTTATGTTTTTCTTACTAAATCGGATATAGAATCAGCCTCATATTTTCTGGGACTTTCGGAAGATCAGTTCATTGAAATTTACTGCAGATACATAGATTATGGTTCCTACCTCATGGTCTCCCTGAAGGAAAGGGATAATTTTGACTGTGAATTCCTATCTGAGAAAGGCTGCACAATTTATCCTGCAAGACCTATGCAGTGCAGGACTTATCCTTTCTGGAAGAACATCATGGAAAGTGAGAAAAGCTGGAAGGAAGAAGGCAAGAGCTGCCCAGGTATAGGCAAAGGATGCAGAATAAGCAGAAAAGAAATAGAGGATAGGCTGAAAAAAACATCAGAAGAACCTCCTTATATGATCATAAAGCACTGATTTGCTCTTTTGCTTTATGATTATGCTTTTTTGCGCTATATTTATAATGGAGTAATAATATTGCCACGGTTTACTGACAGAACAATCTCTGAAATAAAAAACAGAATCTCAATACGCGATGTGATGTCTAATTACGCCACAATAGAATCACGTGGCGGTGGTCAGTTCTGGGTAAAATGCCCTTTTCATGGTGGTGGAAATGAGAAAACAGCCTCATGCAAGCTGAATATCGAAAGGGGGACATATTATTGCTTTGGATGCAGGGAAACAGGTGATATCTTCACGCTCATAGAAAAGAAGGAAGGACTGGATTTCTCTGGTGCAGTAGAATATCTTGCAAGGAAAGCAGGAGTTGAATTAGAAGAATCAACAGTATCTGATAAAAAGAGCAAAGATGAGAAGGAGATGCTGTATGATCTCTATTCCAGACTTGCATCAATGTTTGCATTCTATCTTAAGGAGCGTCCAGAGGGAGAAGAGGCAAGAGAGTATCTCAGAAAGAGAAATGTCTCAGATGAAATGAGAGAGGCCTTTCTCCTTGGATATGCCCCAAAAAGCCCAGGATTTCTTTATGCCTTTCTCAGGAAAAAAGGATATAGTGAGGACTTTCTTGCAAAATCAGGACTATTCTCACAGAAAAATCCAAAATGGCCGCTTTTCACTGATCGCCTGATGTTTCCGATCAGAGACAGGCAAGGCCGTGTGATAGCATTCTCAGGAAGAGATCTATCAGGAAGCGACAAAACCCCTAAATACATAAATAGCCCTGAAACTAGACTATATCAGAAAAAAGAAAACTTCTTTGGCTTATTTGAAGCAAAGAAGAGCATAGCAGCAGGATCCTGGCCAATACTCTGCGAAGGGAACTTTGATGTTGTCGCAATGCATCAGGCAGGCTTCACATCTGCTCTTGCAAGCCTAGGTACATCTTTTACAGAGGAGCAGGGTGCACTGATCAGAAGATGGTATCCAGAAATAAAAGGCTTCAATCTTCTATTTGACAGTGATGAAGCTGGACAGAAATCATCAGAGCGGGCAATACTCATTCTGAACAGGCTTGGTTTCGCTGTAAAAGTACATAAATTCACATCAGCAAAGGATGCTTCCGAACTCCTTGAAAACGGTGGTAAATCCGCTGTGGAAAAGGAATTCGCTCCAGCTATTGATGGGTATGACTATCTTGTACAAACCTACGCTAAACGTTATGATATTCAGAGTGCAAAAGGCAAGTCAGGCTTCATTAGAGCCATTGGGAATTTCATCCTTGGAAATGAGAGTCCGATTGAGAGAGATTCCTATATTATGTCGCTTGCAGTGTATCTTAATGCTTCAGAAGAGGCTGTCAGGGAGGAACTGAATAGAGGACAGATAGAATCAGGCTCTGCAGCAGACCAATCTAGTAATCTGAATGATATCAATACCGGAAATAAAGGTGGAAGAAGAATTTCAATAGATCTCTTCCTTATGCTTTATCTAGCGAATCATAGAAGCCTTTTCAGAACAGAATACAGAAGAAAGATTGCATTTACAGACCTTGAGGATAATGAAGCACAGATAATATATATGGCATTGGAGAATGCCATTAGAAATGGAGTAGAATCTGATGAGCTCTTTCTGACTCTGATCAATGACGAGAGATGCAGGAATGATGTGGCAGCGACATATGCCCTTGATGAATATAGGGATGATGATCCAAAGGCCATCGATGAAGCAGTGGATAGAATAGCACTCCGCGCTCTAGAGAAAAGAAGAGTTCTGATCAATAACCAGCTTCGGCTGTACAGTGGAACACTGAACAGTGAGGAAAGTCAGGAATTGCTGCGAAGCAAGTCTGATCTCGATAAAGAAATAGAAGAATACAAGCATAAGCTTAGTAGTATACAGTGAGGAATCTGATGTCAGAGAATATCAAAAACACAGAGTTATTCAAAGATCTTGTTGAAGTTGAGAAGGAACAGGGTACTGTAACACTTATAGATGTTGCAGAGGCATTGAAGAGGCATAAGGAAGTCTCAACAACGATTGATGCCATAGTAGATGCGCTGACTGATGCAGGAATCAGTTATTCTGAGAATGATGATGAAGACAGTGACTTCAATGAAGAGCCATCAGCTGAAGACCTTGAGAAATTCGGAATGGATGATCTAGAGGATGCATCAGCTATTGAAGATGATTCTGAAGACTCCTTTGACGATGATGAACCTACAGAAACAGAGCTCAAGACAATTGAAGATGAGGAAGAAGAGGAAGAAGAGTCTGCGCCTAAGAAATCATCAGGATCTGAAGATGATGACGAAGAAGACGAAGAAGACGAAGAAGAGGAAGAAGAGAATATAAACGAATGGAAGGGCACAGATGAAGACGCAGAAGCATCTGAGCGCTTCATAGACATCTCATCTCTCTCTGAACACACTTCTGAGCATAAGAGCCATGCATCCTCCAGCAAATATGATACATCCCAGGATGATCCTATCAGGCTTTATCTTAAGGAGATAGGAAATGAGAATCTTCTGACAGGTGACCAGGAAGTCGAGCTTGCAATGCAGATGGAAAAAGGTGCAAAGATTGTATCTTCTGTAATCAGAGAATCTGGAATACTGATTTCATTTTTCTCATCAGTTATAGAGAAAATCAACACAAAGATAGAAGATGATACAGAAGAGACGATGACAGGAGAGGAAATAAAGGAATTCCTCACTGTACAGAAGAGATACAATCTCAATTATAAGGATGCACTCGGAAAAGAGACTGCTAAGCAGATTGCTGAATACAATGAGCTGAAAGAGAAGACGCTGCTTGCTGGAGAGAATCCTACAACAGATAAGATTCTGCTTAAGACAAGAGAAGACCTGCTTAATAAGATTGGTGGACATCCAGATGAGAGATCACCTCTCTATAAAGGCAAGAAGAGAAATGATTTTGCTACAAGAGAGGACTGGATTGAATACTGCAGAGAGTGCTCTAGAGAAGACAGGATCAAGACTCTCAAGGCAAAGCTAAACGAATTCAAGGCTGAAGAGAATGCACTTAATTCTAAGATTTGTCATGAAGTTGCTCTGAAAGATGAAGAGTTCGCAGCAGAGCATCCAGACCTCAAAGGTGCAGATCTAGACAAAGAGATTCTTAAGCTTCATGCAAAGATGAAGGAAGATAATAAGGATATGGGGGCTGATCTTGCAAAGAAGTTCCAGGATACCATCAAGGAGATTGAAAACCTTGAAAAAGGCACCTATCTACCTGTTAAGGACTGGATCAGCTCAATAGAACTTCAGCAGGAAGAAATAGATGATCTTTCTAACATATTCATTAATGCAAGAGACAGGATCAAAGACTGCAGAGAGAAGAAAAGCATAATTGAAGCTAAGCTTAAGATCTCAACAACAAAGGAGCTCAGACAGCTTGGCAGAGATCTTGCAACAAGATCAAAAGCAGCTCAGATTGAAGCAGAACTCGGGCTTTCCAGTGATGAGATAAAAGAAAAGATCAAGGATTTACAGCTCACAGAAAAAGAGCTTAAAGGCTTTGAGAATGATTTTGAATGTTCTTGCGACAAGATTCTTGAATCTGTTTCAATCATTCTTTATGGTCAGAAAATCCTCAAGACTGCAAAGGACCGGCTAATCAAGGCTAACCTCCGTCTTGTTGTATCTATTGCAAAGAAATACACAAACAGAGGCCTGCAGTTCTTTGACCTAGTGCAGGAAGGCAATATAGGATTGATTAAGGCAGTTGAGAAATTTGAGTATGAAAAGGGATTTAAATTCTCAACATATGCAACATGGTGGATCAGACAGGCAATTACAAGAAGCATATCTGATCAGGCAAGGACAATACGTGTTCCTGTCCATATGATTGAGCAGATAAACAAAGTCGTAAGGGAATCAAGAGTACTGATGCAGTCTCTCGGAAGGGAACCGACCGACAAGGAAATTGCAGATCAGCTCGGATGGCCAGAGGCAAAAGTAAAGAACGTAAAGAGCGTTGCAAGAGAGCCTATTTCACTTGAGACTCCAGTTGGAGAAGAAGAAGATAGTGTTCTTTCTGACTTCATAGAGGATAAAGATGCAGAGAATCCTGCTAACCAGACAGCATTCTCATTGCTCCAGGATAAGATCAGAGAACTTCTCTCAACACTTCCTCAGAGAGAGCAGGAGGTTCTGAGAATGCGTTTCGGACTAGATGATGGATATGCACTTACTCTTGAAGAGGTCGGATTATACTTCGACGTTACAAGAGAGAGAATCAGGCAGATTGAAGCAAAGGCTCTGAGAAGACTCAGACATCCGAAGAGAAGCCGCCAGCTTAAAGACTGGAACTGATTTAGTGGTAGAATAGAATAAGAAAATTCGTTATTATAATTAAGCTAGGAGAAATTAGTTAATTATGGCAGATAATGAGATACTAGATTGCCTGATCAGACTTCAGGATGTGCTTCAGAATAAATTTGAGCTTGAGAAACAGGTTGAAGTTCTTCCTGCGAATCTCAGAGAAGAAGAGAAGAAGCTTAGGGATGCTAATCAGAAGTATCTTCTTTTAACAGAGAAGTACAATAGTGTGAATGATGAACTGAAGTCTCTTTCCATCCGATATGATGATGCTTTCAAGAGCAGAACTGAATATGAGAAGCAGATGGAATTCATTAATACCCAGAGAGAATATGAAGCTCTCTATAAGCAGCTAGAGGAAGCTAAGCTCCAGGAGCAGGTTCTCCTTAAGAGTAGAAATGCAAAGAAAGCCGAGCTCTCTAATCTTTCTGCAGAGCTTGATGCAGAGGAGAAGAATCTGGATGAGCAGAAGGCTATTGTAGAAGCAGAACATGCTAAGGTTGACGCAACTCTGGATAAGATTTATGCAGGAATCGACGAACTCAATGCTCAATGTGAAGAGATTAAGGGCAATGTAATCTCTCCAGAGCTTTATGAGAAGTTCTGCAATATCTCCAAGCAGAAGGATGGAATCGGTATTGTTCCAATTCATGGACAGGTATGTTCAGGCTGTGATATGGTTCTTCCAATGCAGTTTGTTATCGATACACGTATGAAGCAGCTGCATAGCGAGATTGAATACTGTCCATATTGCTCAAGGATTATCTGGTATGAAAAACTTGATCCAGAGGTAGAGAAAAATTATATCTTTGAACAGCTTGAACCTACAAAGACTGATGGTGGAAAAGCAACAGCTCAGAAGACTACAAGTGAAAGTGATTCATTTGATGAGTCAATGGGCATGGATGAAGGTTTCGAAGACTTCTAAAAATGTTTTTTTCAGGCTTCTGAAGTAATCGCTTGCAGTTTTTCTGTAAGAGGAAAGTCCGGGCTCCACAGGACATGATGCTGGCTAACGGCCAGGAGCAGTAATGCTACAGACAAGTGCAACAGAGAGTAGACCGCCGAAAGGTAAGGGTGAAAGGGCAGTGTAAGAGACTACCGCTTATCTGGTGACAGATAAGGCATGGTAAACCTCATCAGGAGCAAGGCCAAGTATATGATTCGGCTTGTCCGGCCTTAAATCATGGGTAGGCTGCTTGAACTGCAGAGTAATCTGCAGTCTAGATAGATGATTACATAAACAGAACTCGGCTTATCAGAGACCTGATTTTATACATGCAGAATAGAGAATATCTATTCTGCTTTTTTTATCTCATCCCAGAGTTCATTCATTTCATTAATATGTTCTTTTGAGAGCGGAATTCCTCTTTTTTCTGCAAGAGTGAAAACTTTCATGAATCTTTCTTTTATTTTCTCATTTGAGCGGAACAATGCTGTATTAGGACGGATTTTAATAAAGCGTGCTAAATTAACAACTGAAAACAGAAGATCTCCGATTTCCATCTCTAGATCGGATTTGGAAGAATTATCCATAGCTTCTCGGACTTCTGCAAGCTCTTCCTGAATCTTATCAAAAATCTCTTCCTCTGAACTGAAATCAAATCCGACTTTCTTAAGCTTCTTCTGTATTTCAAAAGAGGATTCCAAAGGAGGTAGGGTAGAAGGAATATGGCTGAAAATATAACTGCTTGTATTCTTCTTGCCTTCAACATTCTCCTTGACGCTGTTCCATAGTGAAAGAACTTCTTCTGCGCTATCTGCGGCTGCTGTAGAGAATACATGCGGATGACGTCTTATAAGCTTCTCACAAACTTCATTTACGGCTTCATATGGAGTGAAATCCTTATTCTCATCATGAATATACAAAGCCATAAAGACATTGATCATGATATCACCAATCTCTTCTCGCTCAGAATCAATATTCTTTTTAATCACTCCATCAATGTATTCATAGGTTTCATCTATAAGTGCTTCTGCTGCATTCTGTGATGTCTGAATCCTGTCCCAAGGACATCCTTCAGGAGATCTGAGAGCTATGATTATCCTATATAGATTATCTACTGCATCTGGAAGATTATCTGCTTTTTTATAATTAAGTTCGATCATGAAATAGAAGATAGCATAACATCATGTTTTTAGATAGTAGAATCCAGATACTAAAATCCTAATTGACAGAATGCGCATTATATACATAAAAAAAGAAAATGAACTTATCTTATAAGGTGATTTCACTGATAATTTTCAAGGAACTATGCAGGACATTATTGAAGCTTTCATCGTTAAAAGCTGCTTCAACAGAAGCAAAAACAAAAATGGAAAGATTACTGCTGGAGTCTAGATTAAAACCAGATGGAACCTCGTTTCCAATATAATCAGAACCATCATTATTCTGATCAGTTGAAAAAACAGTATTATTGAATCTTTTCAGATAAACCTTGTTCTCAGAACCAGACTGATCAATGAAGCTGAAAATAATCTCATTTGATTCATTATCTAATGTGAATGAAAAACTACTGGAATAAGAATCCGATAGAATTTCTGTGAAATCAGATTTCCCTGAAATAAAGGACTCAAGGTGACTCTTGAGCTTGTTATTATATAAATCACTATCCGTATTAGAAGAATCAATAGAAAACTGATATAGCCCAACATCAGCAGCATTTCCGTTATAAGTTACTCTTGATGTTAGAAATGGCTGATTAGAACCACTATAGGAAATATGATTCATATTTGTATTTGAAACATATGAACTGCTGAATGCGCTTACAAGATTAGAATAATAGGATGAGCTACTAGGAGCAATCATATAAAAGAAGCATATCTTAGGTTCATCCTGACGTAATTCTGAACTATACAGAGAAATGACATCTCCAGATATAACAGCTTTTGTCGAACTTATAATATCTACAGACATAATGCTTACAGGAGAATAATTTGGAATTCCACAACCTGTAAGAAGACATAAAAACAGGGTAGCTGATAGAAGAAACAAATTAAATAAAGAAAACTTCTTCATCACTACCCTATTATTTCTATAAGCAGAAATTATCTGCTAAGCTGTGCAGCTCTCGATGTTGCAATCTTTGCATATTCGCTATTTGCATCACCAAATTCACCTGCAAGCTGCTCATAAGTAGCCTTAGCAAGATCATTATTGCCAAGCTTCTCGTAAAGCCTAGCTACATTGAAGAGTGCACGTGAAGCAAACACACCATCATGGCCAAAATCATCCCAAAGCTTATTGTATAATGCAAGTGCATCTGAAGGCCTATCAAGAGCTTCATTGCAAGCAGCTGCATCTGCGAGAGCAACCTGAGCCATATATGTCTTCTTCTGATTCTCAGCAACAGCTGAATAAAGCTCTAAAGCCTTCTCGTATTCAGCATTATCATATGCAATATCAGCAAGAACCATAGTAGCCTTTGCTGCTGGGTATTTCTTTAAACTTGAAGATGAGATAAGAGCATCTGCATCCCTCTCGAGTGCTGTTCTAGCTGTAGAATACTCATCTGAAGCTGGATCCATAACAACAAGGGCATTGCTCTGCTTTTCAATTGAATATAGAGCAGAATACTTCTTATCATTATTGTTATCTGCAACAGTAAGGACGACAACTAAAGCAACTACAACAACGAGCAAAACAGCAATAATGATTGTAAGAAGCTTAGAATGCATTCCAAGCCAATTCTCAACCTTTCCTGCGAATTTCTCAGTTGGAGTAAGATTATTTTCTTTTTTATTGCTCATTTATAATCCCCTAATTAAATAATACTGCGCTGCTTTTATACAGCGCAGTGCATCAGAAAATACTAATTAGTTATTCTTCTTTAGCATGTCTGCGAAAGGATTATATGTATCATCCTCTTCTTTCTCATCAGCCATATACTTAGCCATTTCAGATTCCTGACTTCTCTTAATCATTTCCTTGATAGAAAGAGAAAGCTTCTGAGCCTGAGGATTGCAATCAATGATCATTGCTGTGATTGGTTCTCCAATCTTATCCTTGTAGCTCTCAAGAACCTCATCTTTATATTCCTCATCTGGACCAACAAGATTGAACTTAGAAATAAGGCCTTCGATATCACCAATAACCTTAACGAATACGCCGAAATCAGTTACTGAAGAAATTGTACCCTTGATTACAGAATACTTTGGATAATCCTTCTTAAGTGTCTGCCATGGATTTCCCTCAAGATCCTTAACAGAAAGTCTTATTCTTCTGTTCTCTGGCTCAACCTTGGAAATCTTAACCTCGATAACATCCCCTTCTTTGCAGAAGTCTGACATGTTCTTAATCTTCTTTGTCCAAGAAATGTCATCAATATGAAGGAATCCATCAATTCCATCCTCAAGATTAACAAATGCACCTGAAGAAGTAACCTTAACAACTGGAGCCTTGAGTACCTTACCTACTGGATAACGCTCTGTGATTGTATCCCAAGGATTCTCTTCAAGCTGCTTAAGACCAAGAGAAACACGCTTCTTATCAAGGTCATAGCCAAGAATCTTAGCTTCAACAACATCTCCGATGTTAACAATCTCTTTTGGATTTGTAATTCTCTTTGTCCATGAAAGCTCAGAAATATGAGCAAGGCCTTCAATACCAGGCTCAATTTCAATAAATACACCAAAGGAAGTAATCTTTGTTACAGGCTTCTTGATTACATCGCCAACCTGATATCTCTCTTCGAAAGTTGTCCAAGGATCTGCTTCCATGTGCTTAAGAGAAAGATTGATCTTCTGTGTTTCTGGATCAATATTGATAAGTCTAAGCTGAACAATCTGTCCCTTCTTTACAAAATCCTTCGGTCTTGTTACATGGCCCCATGACATATCGTTGATATGAAGAAGGCCATCAAATCCACCAAGATCAATGAATGCACCAAATGAAGTGAAAGATTTAACTTCGCCCTGAACAACATCTCCAATCTGTACAGACTTGAAGAATGCATCCTTGTTCTCTTTGATCTTCTTCTCAAGATACTCTCTGCGAGAAACAACACTCTTAAGCTTTGTTCCTGCATGGAACTTGTCAATTACAAAATAATCAGTCTTTCCAACTAATGATTCAGGCTCTTCTACTCTAACTACATCAGCCTTAGAAAGTGGGCAGAATCCCTTATAATCAGCACCAAGGTCAACTTCATAGCCTCCCTTGATTACCTTAACAAACTTACCAAGAACAGGAGTTCTATCCTCAGCAGCTTTCTTAAGGAGCTCTGTCTTTTCTTTTGCTTCTGCTTTCTTCTTAGAAACAACAACCTGACCACGACCATTATCTAATCTAATTATAGTAACAGCTACCTTATCACCAACTTTTGGAAGTTCGATAAATTCCTCTACAGGAATCTGTCCCTCTGACTTGTAGCCAATATCAACTAACACTGTTTCGTCATTTGTCTGTACTACAGTACCGGTTACGATCTGACCGACTTCTAACTCCGGAATTGACATAAGATGCTGCTGCAGATAAGACTGCTTCTCAGCAATCTGAGTTTCATTTTCCACTTCTTTACTCCTACTACTAAATTACCTTGCTAAATGCTCTTGCATAGCACCTACAACTTTCTCACAAACTTGGTCTATGGTCAAGTAAGAAGTATCTATATAACAAGCATTATCTGCGATTTTTAAAGCTCCTACAGGCTTTTCTTTATCATTTTTATCGCGCTCGCATATACTGCGTAGAATTTCATCATAATCAGTCTGCCCCTTCTGCTCTTCATAACGTCTTTTTGCCCTTACTTCAGCAGATGCATCCAGATAGAATTTATAATCAGCATTCGGAAAAATAACGGTAGTCGTATCACGTCCTTCTGTTACAAGATCAAGCCCTTCAGAGATTTCCCTGGCTTTCTCTGTCACAAGAGATCTCAGCCGTGGATCTGATGATACCTGAGATACATATTTATCCACATATACAGTATGAAGCTTTGACTCTACATCAATTCCATCTAAGTAGATATCTCCATCCACAACCGTTATCGAAACTGATTCTGCAGTTTTTAGAACACTCTCTTTATCCAGAGGATCAAGCCCCCTTTCCAGCTGTGCAAGCGTATAAGCCCTATAGAAAGATCCTGTATTCAGAAAATAGATTCCAAGCTGCTTTGCGATTTTCTTCGCCACAGTGCTTTTTCCGCTTCCTGCCGGGCCGTCTATTGCAATAACCATTTACTATTTTCTCCTATTTGGATTGACGCTCGGCTTAGATGACTCCTCTGTAATTCTAGGCCCCCTATCCCTTACAAGATGCTTCTTTACTTCCTTGCTATTTCCATCACCTGAGAGAAGTCCTTTTATCTCCTTAGAACTAAGATTTCTCCACTCTCCAGGCTTAAGATCGCCTAGCTCCACGCATCCGATACGGATTCGAGTAAGAGACTTAACATCATAACCTAAGAATGAGAATATCTTTCTTATCTCTCTATTCTTGCCTTCGGTAAGTGTGACCTTGATAAATTGCTTTGTTCGAGGAATCAGATCATATCTCTTTATTCTATAAGGTCTTGGCATATCAATATAGATACCATCAATCGCCTTGTTCAGATCTTCAAAATCAACAGGCCTGTCAAGCTTTACAATGTATTCCTTCTCCACCTCATATTTAGGGTGCATCATTGCATTGCCAAACTGCCCATCGTTAGTAAACAGAATCAGACCATTAGATTCCTTATCAAGCCTTCCAACATGGAAGAGAAGATCCATATCACGCATCCCAATCAGCTCTCTTGCATATTTGGTTTCATTAGGATCGTAATTCGTGCAGACATAGCCTTTCGGCTTATTGAGAGCTATATAGTATTTTTTCTCAACAAGCTCGATTGTCTCACCATCAACCTGGACAATATCCTCTGGACCAACCTTTGTCCCCATTTCCCTTACGGTCTTATTATTGACCATTACACGTCCCTGAAGAATAAGCTCCTCATTACTTCGGCGGCTACCTACTCCGCACTTTGCCATATACGCCTGAAGGCGCATTGGGAATAATGTCTGCTCTTCACTCATTTCTATAATAACTCTCCTTGCTCTTCATCTTCTTTTGCAAATCTAAGCCTATCAACCTCACTGAGCTTTGGAAGCTCTGCAATAGACTTCAGTTTAAACTCATACAGGAATTTACGTGTAGTCCAATAGAGGCATGGATGACCTGGGGTATCCGCTCTCCCTGAGACTTTTATATAATCCCTTTCTCTTAAAAGCCTTACTATCGAATCAGAAGATCTCACTCCTCTGAGCTTATCTATCTCGCCTTTAGTAATAGGCTGAGAATATGCAACTATTGCAAGCGTTTCCAAAGCTGCCTTACTCAGCCGTCTGTCAACTCGTCTTCCGTAGCTCTGTCTAAGCCGAGGATAAAGGTCAGGAGATGGCTGGAAAGAATAAAGGCCCTCTTCCTCTAGCAGCAGTAAACCGCTATTTCTATCCTCATAGTTTTCCTTAAGATCTATAAGCGCATCAAGAGCTGTATCCTTATCTAGCCGGGATAGAGTCATTAGCCGCTCTAGTGAAATAGGGTTATTCTCTATAAAAAGTATTGTTTCAACTATGCGTGCTTCATCAGAAAGCATAGATGTCTCACTCATCGTCATCCTCCAGGCTTATCTCTTCCTCATCGCCTACATACTCTTCTTTCCCTGAGATCTCTTCAGAAAGCTCATCATTATCCTTTATCATATCCTCAAGCCGCATCTCAGCTTCTCTTGTAAGTATATTGAAATCTTCAGGAGCAGAATCATCTGCTTCAGCCTCAGCCATTTCAGCATCTCTATCAATCTCATCAGGAGTACGAGGATCCCATTCTTCAGGTCTTTTTGTAAGAATAATAGGTCCATATAACTCATCCTGCCTCATTAGAACAAGCTTGTCCTTTACACTCTCTAGAATAGCCATGAAAGAGCATATTATATGAAGAGGATTTGATTTATCAACAATAAGATCTTCAATTGAAATGCTGTCATTTGATTCCAGGAGCTCCATCATAAGGGCTTTCTTCTCTGAAACAGAGACTTCTTCATATATATTGAATATCTTAGATGGAGGCATATTCTTAAGAATGCTGGCAAATGTCCTGAGTAGGTCATCTAGCGTAACACCTTCAAACAATTCCTTATCTTCAAAAGGAATTGCAAAAAGATTCTCACCTCTCTCTATTCTGAGCCTATCATCAGAACTGCCACCAGCAAGAAGATCTGTATACTTTTTGTATTTCTGGTAATCGAGAAGCCTATCTACAAGCTCAGCCCTAGGATCCTCATACTCTTCATCTAGCACTGCAGTATTAGGAAGGAGAAGCTTTGTCTTTATATAAAGCAGATCGGCTGCCATCTTATAGAAATCAGCAAGATCACCGAGTTCTGTCTCATGCTCTTTTATATACGAAAGAAACTGCTCAGTTATCAGAGCTATCGGCAGATCATATATATTAGCCTTGTTTTCCTGAATGAGAAAAAGGAGAAGCTCCAGTGGCCCATCAAAATCCTGATTATTCTCAAGGATTCCGCTGACATGGAAGCTTCTCTTCTCTTTTGGATTCAGAATTACATCTACTGATTCGCTCATAGAACGGATTATAGATTAGAAAAGAATGTTACTCAACGTCCTTTGCTTCTGCACTCTTATCTTCTTTGTGGAACATAAGCTCTCGCAGTTTCTTTTCAAGCTCATCAGCAAATGCAGCATTGTCCCTGATATAATCAAGAGTCTTATCCCTGCCCTGTCCAATCTTGTCGCCGTTATAGCTGTACCATGCGCCAGCCTTCTCGATAAGCTCATATTTGATAGCAGCATCAAGAAGAGAACCTGTCTTTGAGATACCAGAGCCAAACATAAGATCAAGCTCGCATTTCTTAAATGGAGGTGCAACTTTATTCTTGACAATCTTGACTCTGACTCTGTTTCCTGTCAGCTCATCATTATTCTTGCCAATTGACTCTATTCTTCTGACATCCATTCTTACGGAAGCATAGAACTTAAGGGCATTTCCACCTGTTGTTGTTTCGGGGTTACCAAACATAACACCGATTTTCATTCTTATCTGGTTAATGAAAATGATTGTTGTATTTGCCTTCGCAAGTATTCCTGTCAGCTTTCTGAGGGCCTGGGACATAAGACGAGCCTGAAGTCCCATGTGGCTATCACCCATATCCCCTTCAATTTCAGCCTGAGGTGTAAGAGCTGCAACGGAATCAACTACTATAATATCAATCGCACCAGACCTGACAAGACGCTCTGTGATTTCAAGTGCCTGCTCTCCGTTATCAGGCTGGCTTATCCACAGATCATCGATATTAACACCAAGATTCTTTGCATAAGTAGGGTCAAGAGCATGCTCAGCATCAATGAATGCTGCAATTCCGCCTTTCTTCTGAGCTTCAGCAATCGCATGCAATGCAAGAGTAGTCTTACCTGAGGACTCAGGTCCGAATATCTCTATTATCCTGCCTTTTGGATAACCCCCGACACCCAATGCTTCATCTAGCAAAAGAGATCCTGAGGGAATAACATCCACATCCAGAATTTCCTTATTATCACCCAGTTTCATCAGGGAGCCCTTTCCGAACTCCTTATCAATCTGAAGTCTTGCAGCTTCTAATGCTTCACGCTTTCCACTGTTCGCCTCTTCTGTATTCTTTGCCATAACAGAATTCCTCCTGACTATATATACGAAAAAACATTCAATTTCTGCTACTTTCTGAATTTTCCTTCTTTGCTATCCACTATAAATGTTATCGGTCCATCATTCAGGTACTGAACATCCATATGTGCTCCGAAAATGCCCGTCTCAGTATGTATTCCCATATCTCGAAGCATAGTTATTGCTTTCTGATATAATGAATTAGCTTTTGATGGTTCCATAGCATTATCAAATGAAGGCCTGTTTCCTCTATATACATTAGCACACAGAGTAAACTGGCTTATTATCAATATAGCCTGATTTACATCTTTTATAGATAAATTCATCTTATCATTTTCATCCTGGAAAATCCTAAGTTTCACAATCTTTTCGAGAAATGGCAGCAGAATCCACTCCTCATCATCTTTATCAACTCCGAAATATACCAGAAGACCAGACTCTATTGAGCCTGTAACTACACCATCCACAGTACATGATGCATTCTTCACACGTTGGATGACAGCTTTCATGAAAGCTCTTCCTCTAATCTCTCAACGTAAGCTTTCCTATCTGATTCTCTAAAGAAAGCTGTGCCAATCACAGCCATATCAGCACCAGCATCATAAACGCTTCTTATCGTCTGAAGGGAAATACCGCCATCTACACTTATCAGATACTTATAGCCATTATCCTGACGAAGCTCATCTAATGTTCTTATCTTTCGAAGCGTTTCTGGGATAAACTTCTGACCTCCGAATCCAGGATTAACAGTCATGACTAGAATATAGTCAACATAATCTAGAAGTGAATCAATCACAGAAGCAGATGTACCAGGGTTTATTGCAACACCACATTCGCATCCGCCTTCTTTTATCATCGAAAGCACACGGAATATATGCTTCGTCGCCTCAGCATGAACAGTTATTATATTACTGCCAGCATCAATGAAATCTTTTATATAACGCTCAGGTTCTTCAACCATAAGATGAACGTCAAATACAAGATCACTCTTTGCTCTTATATCCTTAATGAATTTAGGCCCAAAAGTAATATTAGGAACAAATGCACCATCCATCACATCAAGATGGATATAATCAGTACCGCTATCAGCTACAGATTGAAGCTCATCAACAGCTCTTGAAAAATCAGCAGCAAGAAGCGAAGGAGAAATAAGAAACTGCTTATCTAACATAAAGCCAGTATAATATACTTATCAGAGCTTATCCAATATTGATATAAACGAAAAAAATGAATCTTTCCAATTTTCTTGGATTGTGTTATATTTCAAATATAGAAAATAAGTTTAATTCCGAGCAGATATTTTTCTGCCCGGTTTTGTTTTTACATTGCAATATCATTTTGGAGAAATATAAATGATTGATTTGAAAGAACTTATATTTGAAGAGAAAAGTCTTGGCAAGAATCCGCTAGTGTCATTTAAGGCATCAGTATTTGCATCTATTGATAGAGAACTTGACAGCATCAAGAATGATAATAAGAAACAGGATCTGAGGGAGTCTGTGCTCCTCGCTCTTGAAGAAAACAAGGACAGCATAGTTCTTTCCTATATTGCAGGAAAGATCAAGCTGATGCTCCGTCCTCATGAATCAAACGTCAGACTGAACAATCTTGCTCTTGATTTCTACAATAACAGGAACTGGGATTCTGCTGCATATATTGCAGAAACTGTCCTGAAAGTAAGCGAATCAGCAAAAGCTCTTAGAGTCATGGGAGATGTTGAAGCTGAAAGAGGAAATGAAAAGGCTAAATGGGATTATTTTGAACGCTATGTCAAAGCTGATAGTGAAGATAAAGACATCGTAATCAAGGTTGCAGATCATTATGAAGAGCTCGGCGACAAGAAGAATTCAATGTACTTTTATCAGAGAGCATTGCTCAGACTCGAAAAGAGTGATGAATATGAAAAGCTAGATTCCACTTTTACAAAGCTTCTTAAGAATGGAAAAAGCGAATATCCTTTCTATTCCTCCTTCCTAGAAAGGATCAGGGATAAGAACCAGGAATTTGCTGTATCTTTATATAAGAAGCTTCTTATAAGTCTTACCGCTCTTAAATCGGAGCTCGAGCATACAGAGAAGAAAGCCGAACTGAAAAATACCATTGATAATCTCATCTCTACTGAGAGGAACATTCTAAAGCTCAATAATGCAGATCAGGACTGCAGGAAAGCCCTTGCGGATATCCTCAAAGAAAAATATGGACAGATGACAAGATATGATGAATGCAGAAAGAAGCACAACGTAATCTCAGCGCCTGATCCTGTTAAGGCACTTGATGAATTTGAAAAAGATATATCTTATTCAAAGAATACATATGTCCTTCAGAAAGCAATGAGAAGAGTCGGAAAGATTGAAGATGTAAAAGGCTCTGTTGTAACTGTCCGCTATAGTGCCACAGATGTTCAGACTGTATCTCTTGATTCTGCCTACAACATTCTTGTTCCCCTGACTAATCAGAATATCAAGGCAATAAAAAAAGGCGTACCTGCTGCAAAGATCAAAGCAAAGATACTCGCACTAGGAGGAATTGAATGGCTTACTAAGACACTTCTTTACTCTGCGCAGGATAACATTTCAACACTCAAAGACATGAAAACTGAGATTGTTCCAGCAATCCTCGATGAAAAAGAATGGAAAATTATTGCAGAGGGTATAAAAGAAGAAGTCAGAATCAATCCATATATCCGTATTATTCCGGCATCTACCGATAGCTATCAGCTTACAGCCTATCCTTCTACTCAGGAAGAGAAGCAGCTTTACATATTCCGCTCCTCACGCACTTTCTATGAGAAGGTAGAAGCTATCCTAGAAGCTCTTGAAGTCAAGGATATTGAGAGAAACAGCGATGCATTCCTTGAAATGGTTGCTTACTTCAGAAGTTCAGCAAAAGATAGAACAAAGACTCTTGATGAGCAGATCTCTTCTATCCTTGTTCTGGATTATGTTGCAGAGAAAGGTGTTCCAGTTGAAGCTGAAATCGATTTTGCAGATCTTTACAAGCAGCTTGATGATCTTGATAAAAAAGAAGTCTTCTCTAGAATTGAGAACACAACAATAAAGAAGGAATTCATTGATAATGTCATCAACTCAGATAAGAATGCAGAGGATATTCTCATATCACTATTCCCTCTATATGTTTTCTCTTATATTCCTACCAAGCTCTTCAGGCTCAATAAGAAAAAATACTATCAGTTCATTCAGCGCACTGTAGACAATTTCAGAGAGTCAATTCCAGCATTCATCTACTTTGCAATTGATGCAAAGCTCACTGATGCACAGCTCAAGGAAGCCCATCTGACAAGAGATAGAATATACAGGACAGAGCTGATGGCGCTTTCATCTCTTGCATCAGGCCCAGATAGTGCAGATACTAGGAAGTACATCAAGATTCTCAGAAAGGAGCTTATTGAAAACAAGAGCATTGATAGCTACTTAAAGAAAGCAGATAGAAATGAGATAGACGATGTAAAGAGCCTTATCTTCTACAACGCGGGAATCGAGACTGAAGAAAAGAATGCATACAAGGCAATAATCACCAGTCGTTTCCCTGATTATGACTTCGGAGGAAAGCCTCAGGAGAGAGTTATTGAGATCAAGGCTGCATCAGGATTCCTATGCACAGAAAAATCCTACAGAGCAAAGCAAGATGAGCTCAAAGACATACAGCAGGTTCAGATTCCATGGATTCTAAAGGAAATCAATACAGCTAGAGAGCTTGGAGATTTAAGAGAGAACAGCGAATACCAGTATGCGAAAGAGCATAAAAGAGAACTCGACCGCAGAGTGAATGAGCTTAATACAGAACTCAACACTGTAAGGATAATGAAGAAATCAGATGTTCTACCGGGACTGGTAGGATTTGGTACAAAGGTTACTCTTCATGATAATATTGAAGGCAAGGAAATTGTCTATACCTTCCTCGGTCGCTGGGAATCAGCACCAGAAGAAGGAATAATCGATTTCAATGCTCCTATTGGAAAAGCCCTTTATAATCATAAGGAAAATGAAACCGTAGACTTCAAGATTAATGATAGAAACTGCAGCTACCTGATTAAGAAGATTGAAATAATAGATTTCTGATTAAGGAAATGGCGTATCACAGATTTGACGTGAGCCCCAAAAGCTGGACTTGAAATCATTTTAAACGGCTTGTTTCCTGAAAATCAATGGAGGCAGGCCGTTCAGCTTCATCTGTATTCTTTTGTTGTTGTAGTACTCGATGTACTGGTCAATGGCCTTGAAAAGCTGCTCTCTTGTCTTGAACTCCTTCTCATAGCCATAGTACATCTCCCTCTTCATGGTGCCGAAGAATGTCTCCATCTTGCTGTTGTCCAGGCAGTTGCCCTTCCTTGACATGCTCTGGATTATGCCATTGTCATTGAGGCAGTTCACGAAAAGCTTATGCTGGTACTGGAAGCCCTGGTCAGAATGCAGCATCAGACCTTCTGCGCATGGATGGGACGCAATGGCTTTCCTGAGCATCCTCATCACCATATCGACAGTGGGTGAGGCAGAATACTCATAGCTGATTATCTCTCCAGTGCAGAAGTCCTTTATAGGTGAGAGATATACCTTTCCCTCATCTGTCCTGAACTCCGTAACATCAGTCCCCCAGACCTTGTCAGGCTCCTTCACATCAGACTTCCTCATGAGCCTGTTTGGTGCTATCCTTCCTACAGTGCCCTTGTATGAGGAATACCTCGCAGCCTTTGCTGCCACAGGGCAGATTCCCATCTCCCTCATAAGCCTGCTTACCTTCTTATGGTTTATGATGATTCCCCTGCCATGCAGCTCTGCCGTGATGCGCCTGTAGCCGTATCTCCCTTTATGCTCTGCAGATATCTCAGCAATCAGACCCCTTGTATCTGCATCCTTGTCTGCCTTTTGTCTCTTCTCCCATGCAAGATACGAGCTCTTAGGCACATCGAAGAATCCAAGAAGCTCATCTAACAGGAATACGCCTCTTAATCCTCTGATGAGCCTGTACCGCTCTTTCCTCTTGAGCGATTCCTTATCGTATCCCGGATTAAGGGCATTGCTTTTTTAGCAGCAGGTTCTCTCTTTTCAGCTTCTCCTCTCCGCCTGTAAGATATTTGCCAACCCATGATTTTATTAAGTCCCTTCTCAGGTTGAATCTTATCCCGGCTGCTGTCCAGGACAGCTTCTCTTCTATTACAGAGTGTACTACAGATAGCTTGAATCCGTCTGTATATCCTCTGGCCCTATTGCTGTGCAGCACTGCTTCTATTCCATGGACTCTAGCCCTATATACATAATTCTTGAATTCAGTTTGGCTTAATCCCAGCCGCCTTATGCAGCCTGAGATTGTGTCATGTCCTTCAAGTGCTATCTCGAGCTCCCTCCTCAGGTCTTCATCTTCTACTTTCAAAACAAAGAACCCTCCTAATTGGTTTTTTAGTCCAACTAAAAGGGTTCATATCAATTCTGTGGTACGCCATTTTTCATTTCACTCTATAATATCTATAGCCAGAGATGCTTTCAATTGTATTCCAATTATCTATATAGCTGCCCCACTTCTGCTCTTTTGATATATCGCTTACTGCAGATCCAATATACTTCTCAAGCTCCTTCAGAGTTGAAGAGATATCTACATATATATCCCTATCATGTATCCGTATCCTGCTCTTGTTTCCATTCTCAATCAGGGTTTCTGCATTGACTTCTATCTCGCACCAATCATCACCGAACTGATCCTTGAGAGCAGAGATTATCACAACAGCCTGATCTTTTGTCCTATTCTTCTCTAATACAGCAAGATATTCATCCTCATCAGCTCTGAATACTCCTGTATACTCCCTACTTGTACATGATACAGAAACAAGTGAAATCATAGCAATCAGAAAAAAAACTGCAATTCTACCCCTCATTTCTTTTCTCCATAGAAACGTGCAAGATAATCCCTCTTGAATTCTGTGAACCTATCTTCCCTAATGGCCTCTCTGATACGGAGTATGAAGTCATTGAGATATCTGAGGTTGTGCTCTGTTGCAAGCATTCCACCAAGCATTTCATTGCACTTAATAAGATGATGCATATAGCCAACTGAATATTCACGACAAGCAGAACAGCTGCAGCCTGGCACAATCGGCCCCTGATTGAATTTATGTATAGCCTTTTTAAGCACCATGACACCATCATCAGTGTAAACAGCACCATTCCTTGCCATTCTAGTAGCAAGAACACAGTCGAAGATATCTATACCATTCTCAACACATTCAAGAATATAATCAGGAGAGCCAATTCCCATTACATAACGAGGCTTTTCTTCCGTTATATATTCAGCTGTATACTGAAGATACTCAGAGAACTGATCCTTGCTCTCTCCAACAGAAAGACCTCCAATAGCAATACCTGGAAAATCCATTTCTGAAAGAGTCATCGCACTCTCACGCCTCAGATCCTTATAGAAATTACCCTGTACAATACCAAAAAGATTCCCTCTGAATCTCTCTCCAAGTCTATCACGTTCTGCTATGCTTCGCTCTGCCCAGTTCTTGGTAACTCTCCAAGCCTCTTTTGCGGCTTTATAATCAATTCCAGGAGGTGTACATACATCAAGGCACATCGCAATATCACTACCGATTACGCCCTGGATATCCACGACCTTCTCAGGTGTAAAGACATGCCTAGAACCATCTATATGGCTCTGAAAAGTAACACCAGAGTCTTTGATTTTCCTCAATCCTGAAAGCGAGAACACCTGGAATCCACCTGAATCTGTAAGGATATTCCTGTCCCAGTTTGAGAATTTATGAAGCCCTCCATAAGCTTCAAGCACCTCAAGTCCAGGTCTAAGATACAGATGATATGTATTTCCCAGGATTATCTTATACCCCATATTCTTTATAGTATCATGATAGATTCCCTTGACCGTTCCATTTGTTCCAACAGGCATGAATGCAGGTGTCTCAACCTCTCCATGAGGAAGAGATATTACTCCTAATCTGGCCTTTGATCTGCTGTCTCGTTTCAATTCCCTGAAAATATTCATAGCTTCCTACTTGATAATGAGATAATAAATGATAGCAATACAGTGATTGCTATTGGCAGTACAACTGTCATATATGGCTCAACTGCTCCCTGATGCCCAGCGATTGAGAATACCATATCTGCAACATAATATACAACAGCAATTGATAATGACTGGATAATCGAGAACAGGAGAACATTCTTCTTGAAATGATAATTCATAAGAACAGAAATGACCATAAGCGTGAGAATCGCAAGAGGCTGGAATGCAGATCTATAATAATCAGTAGCCTTTTCCTGCCAGCTTGATATATCTGCAGAATACAGTCTCTTCAGATACATACGTGCTTCACGGCCTTCCATAGTTTCGATATTCAGATTCTGGCTTCTGAATAGATGTATAGGCATAGAGAAATCATCTTCTACCACTTCCCGCTCAAAAACAGATTCAAACTGTCCATTATCCCTGCGATAGACCCGTGCATTATAAAAATGCCAGACATCATCGGAATAAGAAGCATATTCAGCTTCCAGTCTAAGCATTATCTCTCCATTTTCCTGTCTGACAAGAACTGGAGAATATATCTCCTCATTCTCTTCAGAGAATGCTGATGTATAGATAAGATATCCATTATTACCTCGCAGAACTATATTCCTCATATCATTAGTTGAAGAAAGACCGAACAGCTCAAGCTCTAATCGATTCTTATCAGTTATTATCTTATTCAGAGCAAATTCCTGATAGACCATTCCAATGAATGTCAGGATAATAGCAAGGACTATCACAGGAATTCTCAAGCGCCAGGAGGAAAGCCCTGCATTCAGGAGTGCAATCTTCTCATTATTTGCAGATAACATTGAAAAGAAATAAGTTGTTGCAAAAAGAAGAGAAAGGGATGCAACCATCATAAGATACTCTGGAATTGAGAGGGACAAATAGAGAATAAGACTGCTAAGTGGTATATCTCCTCTCATTATCTGATCCATCTTCATGAAAAGCTCAACAGCAGCTAAGAGCATTGCAAAAATCATTATTGCAGCTACAGCCGTCTTTAAGATGCTTTTCACTATGTATTTATCAATTATCTTCATCTTGCCTTCCTATAATAAAGCAATGCAGCAATCCCTATTATTCCAAGGACTATATCAGGAAGAGCAATCAGAAGATATGGAGATTGAGATATAGAGAAGATCTCAAGCTGAACACCGAATAGCATATACCAGAAAGCAACAGCAATAAGAAGAGAGATTGCAAATCCTGTGAGCTTACCATGCTTCACTCGCATATTAGAAAGAGGAAGCGTGATCAATGTTAAGAAAAAACATGAAAGAGATAGCACAAATTTCTTAGATAACTCTGCTTTATAGTACTGAGCATAGAAATTCAGAGGAAGAGAACCTCTGGAATTATAAGCTGAAGATGTATTCTCATTATCGGAAGCAAGTACATCAGCATCTATTTTTCCTATCATATAATCCTTCATTGCTTTTGAAGAACCCAATAGTATCTCTGTACCACGCTTTCTATATTCCGCCCTATCTTCATTCTGAATCTCATTCCTAGTTCGTATTGCATTGTATAGCTCACGTGACGTGAGATTGACAGGGCTATTAGAAGTAAGAGAAGGAATCTGGTCAGAGAAATCAAGATAGAACGTTGCTTTCTCAGCCTCAGAAAAGCCAAAGCTATCAAGATCAGAGGAATTGCTGAGAAGAATCTCTGGATTATCCAGTTCTATCGAGTATATATAGTTCTCACTATCTGCAAGCTCAAGCATGCCATGGCCAGAAATGACAGTCTTGTTGCTATCTCTCTCATCCTTGCTTAAAAGAAGGATATCATAAATATCCTTTCCTTCAGCCTCGCCGTTTGAGAGTACATAGCTACCGACAGAATTAGTGCTATTTGATTCTATCTCAAATGTAGGCATCTCTGCCATCAGGTCAGCGAGCCTATCTCTATATATGACACTAGACCAAGGATGAAGTACGTCAGCAAATAAAAATGTTATAAGCGACATAATGAGTGATATTATTATAAGTGGTCTATAGATGTGCGAAGAAGAGATTCCACAGCTTCTTATCGCAAGAAGCTCATTTGTTGAAGACAGATCCCCTAGAGCCATTGATGATGCGGAGAGCGTCGCAAAAGGTATCGTATAGACAAGGAACTGAGGCATTGAAAGTGCAACCATTTCAAGCATTGTCATGAAATCTATATTCTTAAGAAGTATGCGCTGAACCAGAAGCAGAATCGAATTCACAAAGAAAATCACAAAAAAGAATAGAAATGATACTGCATAGTCAGCAAGATACTCTCTTACTATGTATTTTCTCAGAATCTTATATGAACTTCTGAACTCCAATGCTCAATCCTTTCCTCTGTTTATTATAATGCGGAATCAAACACCTGTGGAGCCGAATCCGCCTTCACCTCTAGAAGATGAGGAAATAATGCAGGTCTCATTGAATTCTGCAGTAACAACAGGGGCAATGACAAGCTGTGCGATCCTATCTCCATTCTTAATTTCAAATGGCACATCTGAAAGATTTATGAGTATGACCTGGAGCTCTCCCCTATAATCACTATCAATGGTTCCTGGTGCATTCAGAACTGTGATTCCATTTTTTGCAGCTAGCCCAGAACGAGGACGAACCTGAATCTCATAGCCATGTGGAATCTCAAACTTAAGCCCTGTCCTTATCAATCTGAATTCGTGAGGATTGATTATAAGAGATGAAGATGGAAGAAACGCTGAGACATCAGCCCCAGCGCTTCCTTCGGTTTTATAAACTGGGATAACTGCTCCCTTCTCTGCTAAAACCTTTATTTCAACCATAATCAGTTTTTCTTTTCTTCTTCCTTAGCTTCTGCTGGCTGAGCATCAATATAAGAAAGATTAAGTCTGCCCTGTCTATCTATCTCAGTAAGCTTAACATCTACTTCCTGACCAACAGAAAGAACATCAGAAACATTCTTAACTCTTGTTCTTGCAAGCTTTGAAATATGGCAGAGGCCTTCCTTTCCTGGAAGAATTTCAATGAATGCACCAAAATCTACAATCCTCTTGACTGTTCCATGATAGATTTTGCCAACTTCAGGTTCCTCAATAATGGAGAGAACAAGCTTCTTTGCAGACTGGGCTACACCATTATTCTTTCCATAAATCATTACAGTTCCATCATCTTCAATATTGATTTCTGCACCGCTCTGTTCTGCTATAGCTCTGATTGTCTTGCCACCAGTACCGATAACAGCACCAATCTTATCCTCAGGAACCTTAAGAGAAAGAATCTTAGGAGCAAGCTCAGAAACCTCACTTCTTGGAGCTGGTAGAGTATCTGCCATAATTCCAAGAATATGCATTCTGCCTTCTTTTGCCTGCTGAAGAGCCTTAGACATGATTTCTGGAGTTACTCCAGCAATCTTTATATCCATCTGGAAAGCAGTGATTCCATCCTTTGTTCCAGCTACCTTGAAGTCCATATCGCCAAGGTGATCCTCTTCTCCAAGAATATCAGAAAGAACAACATACTTAGAGTAATCATCACCTTCTGTAATAAGGCCCATTGCAATACCTGCTACAGGCTTCTTGATTGGAACTCCTGCATCCATCAGTGAAAGACATCCGCCACAGACAGAAGCCATTGATGATGAACCATTAGATTCCATAATCTCTGAAACAACACGGATTGTGTATGGGAAATCCTCTTTCTTTGGCACAACAGCCTCAAGAGCTCTCTGTGCAAGGTGGCCATGTCCGATTTCTCTTCTGCCTGTTGTGAGCCTTCCGCACTCACCTACAGAATAAGGAGGGAAATTATAGTGAAGCATGAAGTTTGAATAGGTCTTCTCCCCATCGATTGTGTCAAAAAGCTGCTCATCATTAACTGTGCCAAGAGTAGCTACAGCAAGAGACTGCGTTTCACCTCTTGTAAAGAGAGCTGAACCATGAGTTGAAGGAAGAACTCCGACCTCACATGTAATAGGTCTGATTTCTGTAACCTTTCTTCCATCTGTTCTTACACCATCATAGAGAATTGAATGGCGGAGGATCTCATACTCCATATCCTCAAACATCTTAGCAAGCTGTGCAGGTCTCTTCTCATCTTCTTCAATGAGCCCCTCAAACTTAGCTCTGACTTCCTCGTGAGCTTTCTCAAGAGCAGCATATCTATTCATCTTGCCCTTAACAAAAGAAGCTTCTTTCTCTAATGGATATGCAAAAGCCTTTACTGGCTCAAGCCAGGAAAGATTCTCTTCCTTTATTTCCATAAGAGGAAGCTTTTCCTTACCACAGAGTTCTCTCATTTTTTCCTGAGCAAGACAGATTTCTGTGATTACAGGCTGAGCTGAGGCAATAGCACCAAGCATATCATCTTCACTTACTTCCTTTGCTCCGCCTTCTACCATTGTTATTCCGCCCTTTGTTCCGGCTACAACAATATCAAGAGATGATGTTGGAATCTGCTGGAATGTTGGGTTGATAACATACTCATTTCCAATCTTTGCAACTCTTACAGCAGCAATAGGTCCATAGAATGGAATATCAGAGATTGTTACTGCACATGAAGCAGCATTGATTGCAATGATATCAGGAGTATTGATCATATCTGTTGATACAACAGTAGGAACAATCTGGATCTCTCTTCCAAAAGCTTTATCGAAAAGAGGTCTCATAGGTCTATCTATAAGTCGTGAAACAAGTATTTCCTTGTCTTTTGGCTTGCTTTCTCTCTTTAAGAATCCTCCAGGAATCTTACCTGCAGCATAATATTTCTCATTATACTCAACAGATACTGGAACATAATCAATAGGCTCACTTGGAGCTTCTCCGCAACAGGCAGTTGCAATAACTGCAGAACCTGCATAATGTGCATAAACAGCGCCATTAGCCTGCTTTGCAATTTTACCAGTCTCAAAAATCAGGTCATCATTACCGATTCTGACTGATACAGTGGTTAAATTTGACATAATTACCTTCTTTCTTTCTTTTTTGTTCTTTATTTGTTCTGAAAACATGAAAGCCAGACAAAGCTGGCTTCCATATCACAAAGTTTTTATTTTCTAAGTCCAAGCTGTTCAATGAGAGCTCTGTACTCGTTGATATCTCTGTTCTTGATGTACTTGAGAAGACGTCTTCTCTGTCCTACAAGCTTTAAAAGACCACGTCTAGAAGCATGATCCTTTGGGTTTTCCTTAAAATGTCCCTGAAGGTCATTGATTCTAGCTGTAAGAAGAGCAACCTGTACCTTTGCATCTCCTGTGTTCTTCTCATCATTGCCATACTTCACTACGATTTCTTTTTTCTGTTCTGCTGAAATCATCACGTTTCTCCTAAAAAAATTGAATCTAGCTGCAGCTCTTCTTTACTACTCTTATGTCCTATCCCGAATAAAGAATGCAGTGAAGCAGAAGAAAAGAGAAGAAACTCTTCGCCAATCTTCAGAATTCCATTAACCGCAATCCCGTTACAGAAAACAAGCTTAGCTTCATAAGCTCCTAGTGGCGGTAGAAGCTGATGAATCAAATCACCGCGGAAAACCAGATCTCCAGAAATGAATCTGTAAGGTATTGGCACAAGATCCACTCTGTAGCACTGGCCAGAAAGCTCTCGAAACTCTTTGAGCTTTCCTAACCTTATAATCGTTCTTAAGAGAGTTGAAGAGATTTTCTCTCCCCCCTCCGTAAGAATTGGCTCTACAATATTGACCTTCACATCAGCGCCATCTTTGGCAAATAATGATGATAGGTCATCTGCCGTTGCTGCTGAAGCAGGATTACCAAGCCTGAAATCTCTTCCGACAACAACTGCAAGCGGTCTGCAAAGATCAAGAAGCATCTTTATAAAACCACTAGCGCTTATTTTACTGAATGAATCAGAAAAGTCAATAATCACAAAGGAATTAATCGAGAATGAGCTTACATATTCTTCCCTTAGTCGCATTGTATCAAGAGAACCTGACGCACTCTTCTTCGGATTTTTTGAAAAAGATATGACCATAGCTTCATCTGCACCCTGTTTCTCTCGCTCATCAATCAATGTACGGAAGATCTCCTGATGACCTCTATGGACACCATCGAAGACACCTATAGCTATTACTGTTTTGACATTTCTCTTCTCCCTGCTTTCAAGGAGTGCTTTGAAATCATAGACGTTCATTCTCGGCCCTCGATATGACCCTGAGCTTTCCATCCTTCTTCTCGCCTATACCATAAAAAGATTTGCCGAAGAAAAGGTAGCAGTATATCCTCTCTGCATCACTATCAGAGACCACAGCTTCAGGCCTGATATAGCCATTATCAACTTCCTTTTTAAAGTGCTCATCAAGAATAATCAACGATAGCAGTCCGGTCTTATCTAAAAGCTCTTCTGTATTCTTGGATAAATCATCATCATAAGAGAAAGGCCCAAGCTCTGTACGTTCCAGAGCAATAAGATGTGCTCTGGTTTTTATCTTAAGAGCAATATCCCTTGCAAGAGACCTTATATATGTTCCCTTGGATACAGATACATCAATTACAGCAATTCCATCACAATACGAAATCAGAGAAATCGAATAAATCTCAACTGCACGAAGAGGCATCTCTATCTCATGACCTTTTCTCGCTTCAATATAGGCTCTTTTGCCATCAATATGAAGTGCCGAATAAACTGGAGGCTGCTGCATCTGTGGACCAAGAAAGCTATTCACAGATGAGAGGACTTCTTCATAAGAAGGAATTCTAGAAGTAGCTATGACTGTTCCTTCTGGATCTAGTGTATCTGTTTCCTCTCCGAACTTGATTGTAGCCTTATATCTCTTTCCAAATGAAGAAAATACAGGATTAAGTTTTGTTGCACTGCCTATCATGACAAGCATTAGGCCAGATGCAAACTTATCAAGAGTACCAGCATGACCAACCTTCTCTCCTCTATTCTCTTTTTTTATAGAACCAAGAGAAGAGAAAGATGTCATTCCGCATTCTTTTTTTATAAGCCTGATCTCAAATTTACTCATTGATTTCTTTCATTGCCTCAGAGATCAGGTTATTAACCCGTTCTCCTTCAGCATAGGAATCATCCCTGTAGAAAGTCAGAACAGGTGTATTCTTTGTTCTCAGAATAGAAGCAAGCCTAGCTTGAATGAAAGCCGAAGCCTGATTAAGAGCCTTAACGCTTCTATCAAGTCTTCCATCTTCATAAAACGATGATACATAGACCTTTGCTGCAGCATTATCAGGGCTCAGCTCTACTCGTGTAACACTTGTAAGCGTAGATAGGTTATGGTTCTTTATTGCACCGGAGACTATCAGAGAGCTGATGCCCTCTAATATCTTTGCCTCCAGCCGAGACTGTGAAAACTCACTCATTTACCGTCAGTGTCCTCTTAACTTCTTCTGTATCTACAATCTCAAGAATATCGTTGACCTGGAGATCCTGCCAGTTCTCAAGACCAATACCGCATTCATAGCCTTCATTGACTTCCTTAGCATCATCCTTGAATCTCTTAAGAGAGCTAATCTTAATCATATCCTTGTTAATCTGAATAGAATCTCTTATTACCCTAACAAGGCTATTTCTCTTAACCTTACCTTCAAGAACGTAACAACCTGCTATGAGACCGACTTTAGGAACCTTGAATGTATCTCGGACTTCAACTTTACCGATATCAATTTCCTTAATCTCAGGTGAAAGCATTCCTTCCATTGCAGCTTTAATATCATCAACAACATCATAAATGATATTATACTTCTTAATCTCAACTTTCTCCTGCTCAGCCAATGCCTGTGCTCTAGGTGTAGGTCTAACATTAAAGCCGATAATAATAGCCTCTGATGCAGCTGCTAGTGTAACATCACTCTCAATGATTGCACCAGCAGAAGCCCTGAGAACATTCAGCTTTATCTCTGGAGTAGAAAGCTTCTCAAGCACACCCTGGAGAGCTTCTACAGATCCCTGTACATCTCCCTTGATGACAACATTGAGGTTTGTAACCTGACCTTCCTTGATCTTCTCATTGATATTCTCAAGAGTAATCTTATTTCTGCCATTTCCTTCACCTAGCCGCTCAAGCTCCTGGCGCTTTGCTGCAATTGATCTTGCCTGCTTCTCATCTTCTGTGACCTGGAACGGATCACCAGCTGAAGGAATATCAGAAAGGCCGATAATCTCAACAGGATCAGATGGTCCTGCTTCCTTTATCTTCTTCCCCTTATCATCAAACATAGCTCTTACACGGCCTGAATATATTCCGGCTACATAATAGTCACCCTGATGGAGAGTGCCCTTTTCTATGATAACTGTGGCAACAGTACCTCTACCCTGATCAATTCTGGACTCAAGGATCTTACCAACAGCTCTGCATTTAGGATTTGCCTTCAGTTCGAGCATCTCTGCCTGTAAAAGGATTGTATCAAGAAGGTCATCAATGCCTTCTTTCTTCAATGCAGAAATCTTACAGTAAAGTGTCTGTCCTCCCCATTCCTCTGGCATAAGACCCAAGTCTGAAAGCTGCTGCATGACTCTATCAGGGTTAGCTTCAGGAAGATCACATTTATTGATTGCAACAATAATTGGAACTTTTGCAGCCTTTGCATGGTCAACCGCTTCTCTTGTCTGAGGCATCACACCATCATTTGCAGCTACAACAAGAACTACTATATCTGTAACCTGTGCACCTCGAGCTCGCATCATAGAGAAAGCTGCATGTCCTGGAGTATCAAGGAATACTATATTGCCTTTACCAGGCACATTAACCTTATATGCTCCAATATGCTGAGTGATTCCTCCAAACTCTCCAGCTGCAACATTTGTGCTTCTGATTGAATCTAGAAGCTTCGTCTTTCCATGGTCTACATGTCCCATGATAGTGACAATCGGAGCTCTAGGTTCAAGATCAGCTTCATTATCTGTCTGGTCTTCGATTATTGTCTCATCATATAGAGAAACAAGATGGACCTGGCAACCATACTCTGAACAGATAATCTCTGCAGTATCATGGTCAATCTGCTGGTTTATAGTGACCATCATTCCCATCTTGAATAACTTTGATATTATGTCAGAAGCCTTAAGATTCATCTTCTTAGCAAGATCAGCTACTGTGATATTCTCCATGATATCAATTTTTGAAGGAACACTTGCAAGTCTCTGCTCTTCTCTCTTCTTCTTCTGATATGCAAAGTCCATTTCCTCGTCTTTTTCATAACGATTCTCATGGTCTTTCTTCTTTCCACCAGGAACAAAGTTCTTACCTTTTGTCTTCTGATTCAGCTCTACTGGAGCATTTGGAGATGGAGCACCAATTCTCGGTCCTCTTGGTGTAAATCCATTAGGCCTAGCACCATCTCGTCTGAATCCCTCTCCGGCACGGCCCTGTCCCCCCTGATTACCAGGAGTATAGCTCTGACCAGCTCTAGGCATTCTTCCATCTCTCTGGAATGGAGGTCTTGAATTGCCATCTCTCTGGCCATTGCCTCTATTATTGAAATTGCCTCGCTGTCCGTTTCTCTGAACAGGCCTGCCACCTACAACACCTGCAACACGAGGGCGTGAAGGAGCCTCAGCCTGACCTTCAACCTTCTGGCCCGGAACAGGTGGCAGATTCTGGCTTTTGATAATTACAGGACCATTATGCAGAAATGAATTCAGCCTTGTATTCTCTGGGGCTTTGGATGAGTTTCTCAGATAAGAAGTACCATTGATAACATGCTCCTTTGAATAATCCTTCTTCGCTGCCGGAGCTGCTGAAGCTGCTTCTTTCCTCTTCTTTTCCTTATCAAGATTAAGAGGAGGAAGGGAACCTTCAGGCTTTCTGATAATCTCAGGAGCCCTTGGGGGCGCAAGAATCTCAGAAGGAGCTTCTTTTACTTTTACAGTAATTGTAGGCTTTCTCTTAAGAATGATCTTCTTCTTCTCTGTTTCAGTTTCAGAAGCAGCTGGTTCAGAAACAGCATTAGCAGGCTTCACAGCTACAGAAGCCTGACTGCTTTTCTTGATTACCTTGACTTTTACATTGTTTTTTTCTTTTAGTGTGTCTTTTTCTTCAGCCATAATACCCTTATCTAAAATAACCCGTAATCAGATTTTACTCAAACTCAAATTCAGATCCACAGTTAGGACAAACCGTTGTACCAGCAGGAAGAACTGTATGGCAGACTGGGCATTCAAACTCCTCTGCCTCATCATCTACATCAAACTCAACACTGTTCTTTACGCTGTTAATCTCTTCATCTGTAAAACCTTTAGCTTTAAGCTCATCATCGCTAAGCTCAAAGAATTCCTCGACAGACCAGATATCCACATCATGCAGCTTCTTGATAAGTTCATCATCAAGATCAAGTTCTGTGATTGGCGTCTCATCTTCTGCAATACCAATCTCTTCATTTGTGAGAACATGCTCCTCTTTTGGTGCTTCTTCCTCTTCTTCTTTGTCATTTCTGAAGAGATTATCAACACCCTCATAGATCTTCTGGGTCTCTTCCATCTGCTCAAACTGAGACTGTGTCTTTACTTCAATATTCCAGTCACATAGCATCTTTGCAAGCTTTACGTTAACACCGCCCTGTCCTATAGCAATTCCCTGCTGATTATCATCTACGATTGCAACTACATGCTTTGTATTAGGATCTATTGTAACTACGCGTTTTACCTGAGCTGGGATAAGAGCATTGACAATGAAAACAAGCGGATCCTGATCATATCTGATTATGTCAATCTTCTCACCTTCACATTCTGTCATTATTGTCTGAATTCTAGAACCTGACTTACCAACTGTTGTACCAACAGGATCTAAATCTGCTTTCTTTGTATCTACAGCAACCTTGGTTCTGACACCTGCGTGTCTTGCAATTGCCTTGATCTCTACATCGCCAGAAGAGATTTCCGGAACTTCAGCTTCAATAAGAGCCTTTACGAATTCCTTTGAAGATCTTGTGAGAAGAACTCTTACGCCTCTGCTTCTCTTCTGCATTTTGCCATCTCTTCCCATTCTCTCAAGATCATCGCCTCTATCTACCTTTTCGACATAGAACTTCATCTTCTCCTGAATCTCATATGTCTCTCTTGGGGACTGACCTCTTACAGGGAACAGTGCATCTGTGCCATCCAAGCCGATATTAACCATGAAATCACCATTAGGATTAGCTCTCTTGATCTCTCCCCTTATGAGCTTTCCTTCTTTGGATTTTGCATCAACATATGTTCTATCGTTATTGTATTCCTTGACTACCTGCTGTGATCTCTGTTTTGCCGACTGCACTGCTGAATATTCAAAATCCTTTGGATCTAAAGGAATTTCAAGAACATCACCGACTTCGACCTCATCTCCTCCCAGATCTCTTGCATCATCAAGGGCAATCTGCTTTACAGCATCATACCAATCTTCTTCTGCAACAACTTCCTTGACAGCAAGCACATCAACAAACTTTCTGCCATCTTCATCAACAAACCTTACTGAAACATTCTCATCAGTTCCGAATTTTCTTTTATAGGCGCTTTTCAGCATATCTGAAATCAAAGAGTGGACTTTTTCTTCATCCATTCTCCTCTCACTTATCATTTCATTGATTTCCAGTGTCAAATCAAGCATTTCTGCCCTCCCATCTATATTCTAACTTAGCCTTTGCAATATTGCTAAATGAGACTTTAAGCTCTTCGCCCTTCTCATTCTTATCTTCAATAAGGTAATCTGAGAGTATTACATAGTCTTCTCCAGATTCCTTTATCTTACCTATGATATAACATGAATATTCAGTGGAATACAGACGAACATCCTTACCTTTGAATACAGAAAACTCATAAAAATCCTTGAAATTTCGCTGCAATCCTGGGCTTGTGACTTCGAGAGCCAGATCTCTATCACAAAGAAGTACGCTATACCTAGGGTATATTATATTATAAGCAACCTCTAGATCTTCTGTATTAATCTCATGGTCAGAGCAATAGAGAACCACCTTCATCTGAACAGTCCCATGAAGCTCATTGCTAGAGACTTCAACTGCTTCAAGACCTGTTGTTGCAACAAGCGCTTTTATATCACGGAAAAGCTGCTTTGAAGATATATCATTAGTAAGCATATTCCTCCATATCATAAATAAAGGGACCCTTAATCGGTCCCTTAGATTACTCTAATAAAACTTGTTTCAGTTAACCAGTTAATTTGATTATTGTCAATAGATTACTCTCACTTTAGATTCTTTTTAAGCTCAGAAAGGAACATCATTGCTTCAAGCGGAGTTGATTGATCAACATCGAAGCTTCTTATTTCATCTATTATCTGCTCTTTTTCATCTTCGTTGGTCTCCTCTGCCTGCGCAAACAGATTTCCCTGTCCACTGTCAAATGAAGAATAATCAGCAAAATGCTTTTTCTGGAAAACTGTTGCTTCTTTGATTACCTCCTTAGGAAGTCCAGCAAGGCGTGCAACATGAATTCCATAAGATGAAGCTGCAACACCTTCCTCTGCCTTTCGTAAGAATATTACATTATTTCTTTCTTCCTTCACTGCCATATGAAGCAACTGTATCCCAGATGAATCCAGCATAGTAAGTTCATGATAATGAGTTGCAAATAGCGTTATTGACTGTGTCAGCTTAAGATAATTCATAATTGCATAAGCAATCGACATGCCATCCTGAGTACTGGTTCCACGCCCAATCT
>CAKQRI010000005.1 GCA_934271365.1 uncultured Spirochaetales bacterium | reverse complement strand
ATGTCCCCTTTACAATTTAGGAAACAAGCCTTTAAAATTGCAATGTGACTATGTCCAACAAAATGGGGTCACATCAGTGTAATGCTGGCGGTTTTTCATCGCGTCAGATCCTTAAGCCATTTATATTTCTTATAATGATAAACTGTCCATGGAATCTTACCCACTTCATCTAAGCATGTGCATCCATACACAACAGCAACAGGCCAGCCAAAGAAGAATGTTCCAACGGCAGCAAGAGGGACAGCAATGCATCCCATTGTAACTATTATCGAATAGCAATCAAATAGAGTATCTCCCCCTGATGCAAACATACCATTGATTACAACAGAATTGAATGAAGCACCAATCATATAAATAGAAAGAACAGCTGACATGGCTATGAGATTTCTCTCGGCCATATATGAAAGCTTCATCACACGAAGGGCAACTGGTACAGAGAGGATAATGAGAACAGAAGAGAATACACCGCAGATAAGAGATATGATCATCAGCCTATCTCCATATAGCTTTGCTTTTCCCAGATTTCCCTGCCCTAACTCATTTCCGATAAGAATAGAAGAGCCTCCTGCAAGGCCTTTCATAAAGCATCCGACAAGATTTCTGAGCACAGATGCGACTGAATTAGCTGCAGCTGCATCAACTCCCATATGACCAAGAAAAGCGGAATATGAAGAATAGCCAAGTGTCCATATGACATAAGCACAAAGAAGAGGAATAAGCTGTCTAATAAAATCTGCAGATAAAGACCTGGAAAAAGAGAATAAAGCTGAAAGCCTTGGTCTGATTGTCTCATCTCGGATGCTGAAAACGACAGCAAGAACAAGCTCTGCAATCCTTGATATCACAGTTGCAAGCGCAGCTCCAGACACCCCCATTTGAGGAAGACCTAAAAGCCCGAAAATAAAGATAGCATTGAGAGCAATGTTTAGCACAACTGCAACTCCGCTGATATAAGCCACGACAGAAGTCTTCCGTCCAAGCTTTATCAAGGCAATCAATGGCTGGGATATTCCTGTAATCAGATAAGATACTGCTGCAATTCTCAGATAGCCAATACCGATCTCAGCAAGACTCTCCTCATCTGTGAATATATGCATCAGAAAAGATGGCTTGAAATAGCAAAGATAGGCAAATACCGCGCTTACTATAACGCATATTCTGAGAGCCATGCAGAATAGCCTGTTTAGCTTATCTCTATCGCCCCGGCCTGCATACTGAGCCCCAAGGACCTGAAATGCCGCTATTATCCCCATGACTGTCAGGTTCTGCACGAACTGGACCTGGGATGCAAGAGAGACAGCAGACATAGCATTCTGGGCTAAAGATCCAAGCATGATCGTATCAGAAGCAGCAACAGATGCAAGCATGAAGCTCTGAAATGCTATCGGAAGAGCAAGCCCTGTAAGCTTTCTTATGAAATTACTATCATTTTTTATTTCCTTGAATATCGACATCAGATAATTCCTATTAGCAACGGATACGGCAAAGAGGATATCAGAACCTAAGAGATATGCAAACATCAGCAACATGAAAAAATCATTCTTGGATCATATTTTCCTGAAAATATAGAGCAACTTCTTTGAATATCAAGAGAAATTACCAAGAAAAATTGAAAATTGGCACATTCACATCTTGTCTATTTTCCTGAAGTAGTGCAGAATACTGAGTGCAAATAATTATATTGAGACCATAGCTCAGCTGGATAGAGCATCAGTTTGCGGAACTGAGGGTCGGAGGTTCGAATCCTCTTGGTCTCGTAACTCACCAAGTCTTCTTGGATAACGAGATGAAATATAAGGGTACTCAGTCAAGCTGGAGTACCCTGTTTTTTAATCAGATTCCTGATTTAGAGAGATATGCTCTGCATACTTCAGAAGCCTTTGCTGCCTCTTCATCTTCATCAAGCATAGTCAGATGTCCATTCTCAACCACAATGCGGCCATTAATGACAGTGAGATCAACAGGATTTCTGAAGCCTACAGTAGCAAGCATGGATTTCGGATCCAGATCCGCACCAACAAGCTCCAGCCTATCAGGGCGTACCATGAACATATCAGCAGCCTTTCCAACTGCAATCTGCCCAATATCGCTGCGTCCGAGAATCCTTGCGCTGCCTCTTGTTGCCATTTTGAGAATATCATATCCACTAGGCGCTTTGTAGCTTGAATTCAGACGATGAAGCAGATAGCATACCCTCATCTCCTCCAGAAGCGATGAACCATCATTCGATGCAGATCCATCAACAGCTAGACCTACAGGAACTCCAAGCTCTAGCATCTCAGGAATCCTGCATATGCCAGAAGAAAGCTTCATGTTAGATATAGGACAATGAGCAACTCCTGTGCCTGTAGCAGCTAAATGCTTAAGCTCATCTTCATTGAAATGAATTCCGTGGGCATACCATACATCGCTTCCAATCCATCCGAGGCTCTCCATATATTCCAAAGGCCTCATTCCTGTCTTCTCAAGAACAAAATGCTCTTCATCTGCTGTTTCACAGAGGTGAGTATGAAGTCTAACCCCCAAATGCCTAGCCAGAACAGCCGACTCCCTTAAAAGGTCCTCTGTTACGCTGAATGGAGAACATGGAGCTAATGCGACCTGGCTCATTGAGAATTCAGCGCTATTATGATAGCATCTGACAGCATCCTCACTGTCTTTAAGAATTCTGTCTACGCTCTGTACAACTGAGTCAGGAGGAAGGCCTCCATCTTTCCTGGAAAGGCTCATAGATCCTCTTGAGAAGTGCATCCTTATTCCAAGATCAGCTGCTGCTCTGGCCTGAGCTGGAAGTATCCTCTCAGATGATTCATCTGGAAATACATAGTGATGATCAAAGCATGTCGTGCATCCATTCTTCATCAGCTCTCCCATTCCAGCAACTGAAGAATGATAGATTACGTCCTCATCTATATTCTTCCAGATTTCATAAAGCGCTGTCAGCCAGTCAAACAGCTCCAGATTCTGTACCTGTGGGAGATTTCTTGAGAACACCTGATAAAGATGGTGATGTGTGTTTATAAGGCCTGGATATACGATACCTCTATGGCAGTCTATTATCTCATCTGCACTATCAATCTTCCCGCCTATCTCTCGGATAACGCCATCTTCACTATAAATAGATGCATTGGTGATAATGGAATCATTATCGTCACATGTTACGATTGTCCCGATGTTCTTCAGTAACAAGCTAGCCATAAGCTCCCTCCTTTCTAGAAGTAGTCAGCTTAGGTGCTGGTAGAGACGTCCAACCATTTCTTGGACTTATACTTCACATTCAGTTTAAGCCCATATCATCAGGCTGTCCATCAAAAGGATTCCATGAAAAAAGCCAGAAATGCATGATGCACCTCTGGCCATTATATCATCGCAATCAGAATATCATTTCTTTCTGATTGCCCTCTTATAATCAATTGAACAGAGGACGATAAGAGCCAGCATTATGAAAGTCCATATAATAGACAGCCCGTACTTCACGCAGTTATAGCATGAAAGAAGGATGATTACGACAAGAAGGCATATGAATAGCTTATCAACGGCATTATTATCCATCTTCTTATTAAGCGTTCTTCCTATTGTAGCTCCGACAACACCAAAGGCCATCATAAGAACAAGGAGAATCCAGCTTACCTCAGGGATTCCTGTTATTGATGTTGATATGAATGACAGAGTCTGTGAGAAGAATATAGTAAGAAGTGAATTGAATGCTGCAGTCTTAGTATCCATTGAGAAGAAATATGAAAGGATCATCAGATTTATCGGACCGCCACCGATTCCAAGGAATGAAGAGAGAATACCAAGAATACAGCCTGCAAAAAGCGCGAATACCGCACTCTTTATATCGAGCTTTTTAATATAAGCCTTCTTCAGTGTATATACAAATACGGCACCTGTAAGCAGCACCATGATTATATTCTGCACCAAGCTTACCATCATAGCATCATTGGCATTATCTCTGATTATATTGAATAGCTGCTTTCCAGCAACACCGCCAACAGCTGCACCTAGCGCAAGCATTATAGCTCTCTTATCTATGTGCTTCAGCTCATCGCGGCTTCTTATAAGAGAAGCAACAGTCATTGCAAGTACGGTTGTTCCAGACATAAAAGAGATCTGATTGCTTGTCATCGTGCATACTGCATCCATGACAGGCTTTATGAGCACACCTCCGCCGATCCCGCTTATTGACCCGACGACTGTAGCAATAAGCACAGTCAAAAGTACGATTATCTCCATTTCCTATTCCTCTCACTCAAGTTTATTTACTGTGATGATAATTAGCAATCCTATAAAGAAAAACTAAAATACAAAATATATCCCCTGAAAGCATAGTCCAGGGGATATGATAGAAGCGATATTATCAATGGAGATTGTATCCCAGAGTAGAATCTGAACCATCAGATGCTCCTCCATCCTTCATGCATAGGTGGACAGCACCGATCTTGAATGTCATAGGAAGAGCCAGAATATTAGGATTCGGCCCAACATACTTCTTCATTGCATCTTCAAGAGCTTCCTCAAAAGTTGCTCTTGTCTTGAGTCCCATTCCTCTTGCAATACCAGGTTCTCTAGCACCTACACAGTAGATTGCAGCTGTATTCATCTCTGCAATATGACCGCAGCTCATCATAGAGAATCCATGGAAAGGATGGAATGCATTCTCGAATCTGTACTTTCTTATGTACTCTTCATTTGTTGCAAAATACTCACCATATCTGTCCATATCTGGAAGGATATTATTATAGTCTTTCTGGAACATATTGTAGAGTTCTCTAAGATAAGGCCATCTCTCATCGTGGAAATATCCATCGCAGATTGAAGAGAAGATGATGACGCATCTATCTGACATGACTCTCTTGTGCCTGATCACCTGTGCGGAAAGAGCCTGCATCATCTGAATAGGGTTTGTTCCCATTCCATTTCCATAATGGAAATTCGTAGGCATGCCGAATACCATCACATCGTACTTCTTCTCTGCCCAGTGAACATAGGTTCTCTTGTCTGCGACCTTCCATGAGACAGGCTGCATCTCAGCTGCATATCCAGAGAAAATAGCAATCTGCCTTGAATATGTATCAAGAACAGCATCACAGCAGAAGAACTTATGGCCCATCTTCTCTTCCATCAGCATTCCATGCTGGTTGAATTTATCTCTCATATCATTGTGAGCAGATACTGGTACGAAATTATCCTTATGCATTACCTTTGGGACATGATGGGATGCGATTGATCTCCAATGAGAGATTCCAGTTGCACAGTGCTTATATCCACCGCTGTATCCACCATATGGGTTTCCCTGAGTATGACCGATGAGAATCGGGATATCTGCATCGAATACATACTTGTTCATGAGAACATGGTCCCCCTGCTTTGTATATCCAAGATCGACAAGATGATCATAATCCTCACTATCATGGCTAGTGATCTGATTTGAATAGTAGAATTCATTGAAGAGCTCAGGCCCCAATATAGTCTTCATCTCAGCAACAGTTGCACGAGGATGAAGGCCATTGGAGAAAAGAAGAAGAATATTCTCTTTCTTGACTCCCTTTGAATATAGCTCGTCCAAGCATGCCCTGATTGCAACCTTTCTATGGCTTGTTGGCTGATTTCCACCCTTTACGATATCCGGAATGACAAAGACTACCTTGCTATCTGGATTTGCAAGATCCCTTAAAGCTGGCATTCCTATTGGATTCCTTATAGAAGTAAGAGTCTCATTATAGAGAGAATCCCAGTCCTGAGGCAGGCATTCAGGATCCTTAACTGTCTCTCCTGGAATGAATACATCTGTATTATCAGGAAGATCTGCACTCATCAGTCCTTCGCCGTATTCGAAATTAAGCTTCATTGTCATCTCCTTATTTTCCGAGGTATGTTCTGATGATCTCTATGTATTCATCAGGATAGAATCCGATATCTCCCTTAAATCTTGTAAGAGCAATCAGACCGCCATCTATTTCATCTATAGATGCAAGCATCTCTGCATTATCTGTCTTAAGTCCGCCACCATAAACCACAGGAAGACCACCTGTTGCCTCTTTGACGAACCTTGCAACCTTTGTTATATATGGCTTATCAGCAGGAGTCTTACCTGGTCCTATTGACCATACAGGCTCATATCCAATAGATATTCTTGAAAGATCTGCTCCATTAAGGCCAATAGAAAGCTGAGCACCTAGAACCTTATCCCAATTCTCAAGCTCAGTATCCTTCTCACCTATGCAATAGAGGACCTTCATACCTGCCTTCTCTGCAGCAAGAATCTCCTTATTAAGAATCCTATTCACAGCATCTGTATCAGTAACACCTGCTTCAGCAAGAATTGCAGCAAGCTTGTTTCTTTCCTCACAGTGTCCGATAAGTGCATATGAGCATCCAATCTCTGTAGCAGCATTTCCTGTAAGGGAAGTAGTGAAAGCACCAAAAGGCCCACCCACTGCAGTATCCACCCAGAACAGGCCCTGAGTTCCTACCTCAATAGGACTATCAGCGCTCTTTGCAGAACATGCCGGAATCAGATGGGACTCTGGAAAGAACATAGCAAACTCAACACCTGGAAAAGCCCTCAGAACTTTTTCTGTATTCTCGACAATGTACTTTCCCCATTCTCTTATAGGAGCAATCGAATTGACTCCCCCTTTCTCTCTAGGTATATCAAATCTCTTTAGATTCAAATAAATATGCTTCATCTATATTTCCTTATTTGTTACCTGAAAATAGCATAATCAGGTAAAGCGCCAATCAGAGGATTGCAGTAAGCAAAGAACTCGTCAGCTATCTTATTTCCATTAGCTATCCACTCAATAGGGAATGTCTTCTCTACATTGGCAACTTTCTCTAGAGGTACAAGGTCAAGTGTATATGAGAAGCCTTCTGTTCTATCTGCAACAATGCTTACCATATGGCCAGTCTTACCTTCTGCTGCAACTTCTACAGCCTTCTTGCCAACAGCATAGGCCTCTTCTCTATCTACATCTGACTGATAAGCAATAGATGTCCTGCCAATAAGACCAGGCTTTTCGCTTCTTGATTTGATTCCAAGCTTATCCATGATGGCCTTTGAGATGAACTCTCCGACTCCACCTGCAACTTTATGGCCAAATCCATCAACAATGCCAGTATCTGCAAGAGGCTTTCCGTCCAATCCGCATAATCCTTCAGAAACAGTTACAAGACATCCATTGCCCTTGCTATATGCTTTCTCTATATCAGCGAGCATCTTATCCACATCTACAAGCTGTTCTGGAAGATATGTAAGGACTTCACAGTTCGTAACTCTATCTGCAAGTGCAGATGCTGCAGTTACCCATCCGGCATTTCTTCCCATAAGTTCCATAACTACAACGTGGATAGGAAGGCCATTGGCATCAAGTGCAAGCTCAGAGGCATTGATAGCAGCATATCTTGCAGCAGAGCCGAATCCTGGACAGTTATCTGTGAAAGCGAGGTCATTATCCATTGTCTTAGGAATTCCGATTACCTGTAAATCAAGGCCTTCTTTCTCAGCAAGAATTGAGATCTTATTGCATGTATCCATGCTATCGTTTCCGCCATTATAGAAGAAAACACCTATATCATTCTTCTTCATGCACTCAATAACAGCAGGATAATCTGCATCGGAAAGCTTTCTTCTGCAGCTTCCGATTGCTGTAGCAGGAGTATGAGAGAGCTTTGCCACAGAAGAAGCCGGAATATCCGTAAGGTCTAAGAGAGCATTCTTAAGGATTCCTTCGGCACCGAATTTAGCACCGAGGATCTTTCCGAATCCACTATTCTCTCTTGCTGTTTCAATCACGCCTTGAAGGGATGTATTGATGACAGCAGTTGGACCACCGCCATGAGCGACAAGTATATTTCTGCCCATCAGATTCCTGCCTTCTTATAGCGCTCTGCCATCTCATCAAGTGTAACCATCTCAATAAGAGGAGCCTTTCCATATGACTCAAACTGTACGATAAGTGTACCTACGGCTTCCTTTACACCTGCTTCCATTCTCTCAAAGAGAAGCCTCTCGTCATCATCCTTGATATTTCCATACATAACAGCATCCATCACTGGAGGCAGGAATACTCTAGGGTCAAATGCTTCGGGGTGCTTTGCAAGAAGCTCATATACAGGGCCGATAGATGGGCTTTCCTTAAGTCTTGGATTATCTCTGAAAAGCTCTCTGAAGTTTCTTGTAACAGCCAAGCGGATATCTGTATCAACGTTGATCTTTCCTATACCGCACTTAGCAACTTCCTGCAGCTGCTCAATCTTTATTCCATATGCATTCTGCACATCTCCGCCGAGTGCATTGATTTCCTTGACAATATACTGCGGAACAGTTGAAGATCCATGAGAGACGAGAACTCCATCTATGCCTGCATACCTCATGCATTCCTTTGTTGCTATTGCAATCTCTTTTCTGATCACTGTATTCGCACCCTTATTAGCACCATGCTTTGTACCATAAGAGATAGCAAGCGCATCTACTTTTGTCTTCTTGAAGAATTCAATTGCGTCAAGAGGATTTGTATATGTTGAAGTTGCTGCGAAGACATGATCTTCAACTCCAGCAAGAACTCCGAGCTCACCTTCTACTGTTACACCTCTTTCATGTGCATATTTTACAACTTCTCTTGTAAGTTCAATATTCTCTTTGAATGGGAGAGATGAGCCATCAATCATTACAGATGTATAGCCACCTTCAATAGCAGCCTTACATGACTCGAAGTTCCTGCCATGATCGAGATGAAGAGCTACAGGAATAGGAGAATCGACAGCAAACTTCTTTACTGCATCTCCGATATTCTTAGCACCTCTGATCTTATCCTCAAGTGTTGCATTGGCAAAATCGGTCCTGCCTCCCATGAATCCGTTAGCAAGATCAGCTCCCTGAAGAATAGCTGCACTTCTGAACATCTCATGGACTTCAATCACTGCCTTTGCCTGAGCAACGGCATTTACGTTAAATGCTCCCTGAGCATAGTTGTACTTATCTGTAGCATCAAGGATGGCCTTCATTGGTACTAATGACATATCGAATCTCCTTTTATTAACTATTTCAGTTATAAGTCCTTTTTCAAATAAGACAAGGCTGGAAACTTTTAAGCCCTTTCATTATTTAATCAATTTAATTATTATGCACAGACTGCCTTACTGCAACAATTATTATGAATGCAAAAAAACCAGCAGATCACTCAATGTATTTCTCAAGTTCTTTGATGATAGCAATAGCAGCAGCTCCTTTTGCGCTTTTATACTCATCATAATCTATGAATAAGAACCTATAGCCAGAGAATGACATACGGCATAGATTCCTATGAATGACCTTAAGAAGATACTCCTTATTCTCAGGATAATCGAAAAGCCTGCTTTCAATATAAATGCAGTCAAGGCGCACGAGGTTATCTATATTAGCAATTGCAAGTCCAAGGTACTCTATTGCACTGCGCACTATTGATATGCAGTCATAGTCTCCCATGCTCTCAGCTTTTATAACCGATGATATATCAGGGTCTGAGGTACCAATTATAGATGAGAGGATAAGGGCTCTGCCCTCATCTAGCGCACTTCTGGCTTTAGAGAGAATGGCCGACTCACTCGAATAAGTCTCAAGGCATCCATGATTGCCGCATATGCACTCAGCACCATGCGGATCCATTACCATATGCCCCACCTCTCCATCTCCAGCCACGCTTCCGAAATGGTCCTTCACATCTCTTATAATCGGGCATGCAATGCCGTTTGATACATACATATAAGCCATAGTATCAGCATTGACCACTCGTTCAGAATCAAGCAGATTAACAGCAAAAGCTCTGGCAATAGCATTGTTCTCAGCTATAATCGGACCACTGTATCCGGTCAGATTTCTGAAATCATCTGAAATATCCTTATTCTCCCAATGATACACAGGATGCTTATTAAGCTTTCCGGATTTTCTATCTACAAGCCCTGGAGTGCATATTCCGATTCCGCTGCAATCATCAAAGGAATGGCCAGAAGAATCAAGCAGCCGCCTGCATAATAATGCAGCATTATCCAGTGCATCTCTATAATCCGCATAAACAGCATCATCAGATTCTGCAGCCATCACATTTCCACGTAAGTCTGTCAGAACTGCCCTTCTCAGAGAGCCTCGCACTTCTATGCCAATGAAGAAATGGCTATCTGGCAAAAAGTCGATAAGCATTGTCTTTCTGCCAAGCGATCTTTCCTTATTCGGACTCTCGACTTCCTTTAAAAGGCCCCGCTGCAGCATGATGCTTATATTTGTCGTTATTGTAGGTATAGTGAGACCTAGCCTCTCTGCTATTTCGAGCCTGGATATAGGACCGAATTTATAGATAATCTCTCTGATGGCAAACTGATTCGCAATCTTAATGCCTGGAAGGTTTCCTCTTATCGCATTATCCATCAATCTCCCCTGAATAAACTATACAGAAGTCTATTATATCATCTAAGCATTCAGAATCCTAAACTATATTCAAAAAATGAATGCCCTATAATGCCTATCCACAACTGCTTATGTGTTAACCAGCTTCAGGCTTACTTTTTTTCAGCCTTGCATCTTCCCCCTTTAATATTAGACTCAGATTGTTATATCCTAGCGTAAGTAACAGGAGGTTATATGGATAGGAAATATTATAGTTATACAGCAGATCAGCTTAAGGAAGGAAGAATTCCTGTGAAATGCCTAGGTGATAGCGGTGAAGTCTTCTCAGAGATTGCCCACATCATGGTTGATGAGATTGAAAAGAATAACAGAGAAGGCAAGAAGACTGTATTCATATGTCCTGTCGGACCTGTTGGGCAGTATCCGATCTTAGTCCGTCTTGTAAAAGAGAGGAATGTATCATTGAAGAACTGCTGGTTCTTCAATATGGATGAATACCTTGACGACAATAAGAACTACATAGCAATGGAAAGCCCTCTTTCTTTCAGAGGCTTCATGGAAAGAACAGTTTACTCTCAGATCCCAGAAGAACTAAATGTTCCAGAAAATCAGAGATTCTTCCCTGATCCTGCGGATCCAGACAGTGTAGGCAGAAAGATAGAGGAACTTGGTGGTGTAGATATCTGCTTTGGAGGAATCGGAATCAACGGCCATCTTGCATTCAATGAAGCAGAGGAAGTCTCTGCTGAGGAATTTGCTAAGAGAGATACAAGAGTCCTCGCAATATCAAGAGAGACAAGATGCGCAAATGCAATCGGTGATCTCAACGGAGCAATTGATGCTATGCCTGTATATGCAATCACAATAGGAATCAAGGAGATCCTTGCTTCGAGAAAAGTCGTACTTGGAGTATTCAGACCATGGCATAGAGCAGTTCTGAGGCAGGCAATATTCGATGAGCCTTCAGGACATTTTCCTGTGACACTCCTGCAGAATCACAAAGATGCCATGATCCTTGCAAATAATGTCGCATCAGCAAAGGCATTCTGATCAGCGCTCTAAAGCAATTAAGCGGTGGCTTTTATAGCTGCCGTTTTTTATTTGCCTATATAGCATAATTGCTCTTAAGGTTTAAAAAAGTTCAACCTACCGTTTTGCAAAAGCTGTTTTAGACTCTATTCAACACACAAATGGAGGCTATGATGGCTGACAAAGAAAAAAAGGACGGAAAGATGATAAGCGATAAGGCAAAGAATAAGATCTGGCTTGCCATCTCGCTTATCTGTGCTGTAGGACTATGGACACTTCTTTCCATATTACCAGCAACATCACGATCTTTTCCTAATATCATCGTGACATTCAAGCAGATTGGAGTAATGTATAAGAGAGGTGTTCTCTTAAAGGATATCCAGTCTTCTCTTATTTCTGTAAGTGCAGGTTATGCTCTTGGTTTCTGCATCGCACTTCCACTGGCTATTCTGATGGCTTGGTATAATCCAGTAAGAAGAATCATCCAGCCTTGGATCCAGTTCATCAGGAATATTCCACCTCTTGCCTATGTTCCGCTGATTGTAATCGCAGCTGGAGTTGGAAGAAAGCCTCAGATTATCGTAATCACAATCGCAACATGCCTGCTGATGTGCATAACAATGTATCAGGGAATTGTAAATATTGATGAGACTCTTATAAAGGCGGCAAGAGTGCTTGGTGCAAAAGATAAGGATATCTTCTTGCGTGTTCTTGCTCCAGCATCTCTCCCATTCATTCTTACAGCTGTAAGACTTGGTGCATCATGCGCACTCACAACACTCATCGCTGCAGAATCAACAGGTGCATTTGCAGGTCTTGGCATGAGAATACGCTCACTCAACAACAACTTCGAAACAGCCCCTATGCTGCTGTATATCATTCTCATCGGTATCATCGGCGTAACTGTAGAGAAGCTTATAACACTACTTGAAAGGAAGTTAACAGGATGGCAGGAGAAGAGAGAAATATAAAAGTCAAGATTGAGAATGTCAAAAAGACATATCAGGGCAGAAATGGAGAAGTTGTCGCTCTCAATGGCGTCAATCTTGATATCATGGATAATGAGTTCATCACTGTCGTAGGCCCTTCAGGATGCGGAAAATCCACCATCCTCAATATAATGGCAGGTCTTCTTGAGCCTACAAGCGGCAGAATCCTCTGTGATGGAAAGGAAATCCATGGCACAGGTCCAGATAGAGGTGTCGTATTCCAGCAGTATGCTCTCTTTCCATGGCTTACGGTGAAGAAGAATGTTCTATTCCCACTTCAGATGAAGGGTATAAAGGGAAAGGAAGCAGAAGATATTGCAATGAAATATATCAAGATGGTTGATCTTGAGAAATTCTGCGATCACTACCCTAAAGAGCTTTCTGGCGGAATGAAGCAGAGAGTAGCTATTGCAAGGGCTTATGCAGCAAATCCAGAAGTGCTCTTAATGGATGAGCCTTTCGGCGCACTTGATGCCCAGACAAGAACACAGCTGCAGCAGGAGCTCCTTGAGACATGGGAAAAGGAGAGAAAGACATGCTTCTTCATCACACATGATGTAGATGAAGCATTGATTCTCGGGCAGCGTGTTGTCATAATGTCAGCCCGCCCTGGAAGAATCAAGGATATCGTAACTGTAGATATACCTTATCCTAGAGATCAGGAGACAAAGATGAGCCCAAGGTTTCTAGAGCTGAAGAACCAGATCTGGTCACAGGTTTATCAGGAATATCTCGAGATTAGAAAATAAAGCGCTAATACTGATAATAATCAGAAAAAAAGGAGAAATAAAAATGAAGAAATTTATGACAATCATGCTCGTACTGCTGCTCTCTATATCAGCAGTATTCGCACAGGGTAACTCAGAAGCCAGCTCTGCCCAGAAGTCTGACCTGAAGACATTGAATGTTGCTTATATGCCTAACTATTCATCACTCTGTTCTGTTGTATCAGCTATTGAACTCGGTGCTTTCGAAAAAGAAGGTCTGAAAATCAATCTTGTTGAGTTTGCAGATGGTCCTACAATCATCGCAGCTATGGAATCAGGCTCAATCGATATCGGTTATATCGGCCATGGTGCTCATAAGCTCTGCATTAACGGCCGCGCATCAATCTTCGCTATCTCACATCTTGGGAATGGAGATGCAATCATAGGCCTTAAGAGCCATGGAGTTGAATCCCTTGCAGATCTAAAGGGAAAGAAAGTCGGATATGCTTCTGGAACATCTTCAGAGAACATCCTGACACTTGGTCTCAAGAGAGCAGGTCTCACAATGGATGACATCAAGGCATATGAGATGGATGCATCAGCAATCACATCTGCTATGACATCTGGAGCACTTGATGCATGTGCAACATGGACTCCTTCAACTGAGACTATCTGCAACCAGATCGGAAGCGATGCAACAGTAATTGCTAGAAACGAGACATTCTCAGATGAGACTGTAAATATCGCATCCTGGATTGTAATGCCAAAGTGGGCAGAAGAGAACCATGATACACTCGTTAAGTTCACAAGAGCACTCTATACTGGCTGTGATTACAGAGCTAAAGAAGAGAACATGAGACAGGTTTCTGAATGGGTAGCTAAGCAGGTTGCTGGCGATGTTGAGCTTCAGTATCAGCAGATTCACTGTGCAAGATGGTACACAAAGGATGACATCATCAATGGCTGCAAGGATGGATCAATCAAGGCTCTCTATGAAGTACAGAAGCTTGCTTTCGGTTCTAATGTAGATCCTTCTACACCTGTAGAGAACTATGTACTCTTCGATGTAATGCTTGAAGCTGGAAAATAAGATATAAAGCCACACATCTCAAACGCTCCCAGTCCAAACCAGAGTCTGGGAGCCTCTTTTTTCTGTAAATCATAAAACATCCATATTATAATCATGGATATATGCTGACTGTTCTTGTTATGATGACTGCAATATTATCCCTCGCGCTTCTGCTATTAAGACGCGATAAACGCAGTCTGTTCCTCTTTTTATCATCAGCTTCGCTTCTTACCTTCTACACTACAATGCTCATATATATCGCAAAGAAGGGCGGAATCTCAAAAGCAACATCCTTTATGCTATTCTGCACAATGTCATTCAGAAGATGCCTTCAGTATATGGTCCTTACGTTGCAGACACTCGGGTACACTATGGCCATATCCAAGTTTCTATTCCCCTACTTTCTCCTTCTCTCATCACTGACCATGATCTATCTGAAGCACAAGATCCGGCTTATTGCAATTGCGGCTCCTGCAGCAATTCTCCCTGCTGCATTCCTTATAATCTACTTTCCATCCATCTTCATAAAGATAACAGCAAGCACTGGAGTTCTCCGTACAATCGTAAGATTATCAAAGGCATGGATCTACATATACATTCTTGCATCTCTTATCCTGGTAATACAAGAATACCTCTCAATAAGACTTGCCTTCTATAAACGCCGGGCTTTTGTGAAGATGACCATGATCATCTCACTAGGCCTATTATATACATTCTTCATTCCACAGGACCCAGCTCAGGTATATCTCTTCTATAAAAATGAATATATGGAATCAATGGGGCTTTGGTATCTGCACTGGGGATTCACATCAGGCCTCTATTATTTCATGATGCTTGGCACAGTGATGATATCAATTGCAGGCATCATATCATTCATGCGCTATTTCTATGTGACTTTCGGAGAAATAACAGAAGTAAAGCATCTTAGAAAAAGAAGCAGTGATGCAATGAGAGGTGTAAGCATGTTTGTGCATGGAACAAAGAACGATCTTCTCGCAACTGACATCCTGCTCTCCTCTATCCATGATAAATACAGAGATGATAGCGACATTGAGAAGCTTATTGAGATAAACAGAGAACTCAGAACAAGACTAGATCAGCTCAACAGAGCAAGCAAAATCAATAAGACAGCCCTGACACCACAGCCGCTTATAGATATCCTTGAAGATGCGAGGGCCAGAACTCACAGATGTGACAAGATAAGCATCGAGATGGAAAATGATGGAATGCTTGTGCTCTCAGATAAGGTTTTACTTACAGAAGCCATTGCCAATATAATGCAGAATGGAATAGAGGCAACAGAGGCAGCAAAAAGAGATGATCATGTCTCAGTGAATGCATTCTATGACAGGCTCTGGATAGTAATCACAATAGAAGACCATGGCAAAGGAATCTCAAAGGAAGAGGGAAAGAAGCTATGGGAACCCTTCCACAGTTCTAAAAGCAGTTCCTCTAACTGGGGAATAGGGATGTATTTTACTAAAACCATAATAAGAAATCATATCGGAACCATAAATTTTGAATCAAAGGAAGGTAAAGGGACATGCTTCTCTATTATCCTGCCCAGAGTAGGAGGTTTTCATGGCAGACATTCTGATTGCTGAAGATAATGAGATAATAAGGAACTATATAAAGAAAATTGTAGAGCAGGATGATTCCTTACATATTTCAGGAGAAGCATCAACTGGAGCAGATGCTATTGAACTCTACGAAGAGATAAAGCCTGATGCGGTCCTTATGGATATTGAAATGGAAGAAGCTGAATCGGGAATCAAAGCTGCAGATGAGATTCTTAAGAAACATAAGGATGCAAAGATAATATACCTTACAAGCCATGATGCAGATGAAACCATAGTGAAGGCCCTATCAAATGGAAGCCAGGACTATATAGTAAAAGGCTGTGATGAGAAAGTTCTCCTTGATAAGATCCATTCGGTTCTTAATGGTAAGCCTAATCTTGACCCGACTATACAGAAAGTCCTTATGGGAGAATACAAAAGACTCAGGAAGAGCGAGGAAAACCTATTGTATTTCATCCAGAACCTCGGCAATCTCACTCCGACTGAAAAGGAACTGATCGGGTTCTTCCTAGATGGCCTTAAAGTAAGAGAGATTGCAGATCGAAGATGTGTGGAGATTGCAACAGTAAAAAGCCAGATCAGAACAATACTCCAGAAATTCGGAGTATCAAGATCAAAGGATGTAGTGAATACAATCCATGAACTCGGACTTGAGCATCTATTTCCCAAAAGCATGTAATTCTAAAGTGGCAGAAAAACAGGGATACGTCTCATTCACATTGCCTTTTTTCAGAGAATTTGCAGCTGAATACCTATCATAGATAGCCAGTCCATCATTCTTTAAATGAAATTGTCCAGTCTCTGAAAATGCCCTCAAACGCACCTTTTACATATATTCCAATTGTTGAACCTGTAAAGCGCTTTCCTTTTTTAAGCCCTTCACTTGAAAGATAAGAAGTATCATCAAGCACAAGCTCATGATCTTTGTATATGAATTCTCGCCTGTTTCCATCCACTTTTATCGAAAGAGATACAGAAGCTGGCTTTTCATCTAGATTGATCTTCTCATCTACTATGAATGAAGAGCCTGCATAAGCTCTGAGTATAAGTGAGTATACACCACTGCTCTTCCCTATTCCAAACTCTATGAAGCTGTTCTCATCGTAATAAGATAGAATGCCAATGCTTTCAGAATCATTAAGCTCTGGCACCATGAATTCTGCTGTAGCATCAAATTTAAATTCTATCTGCCTTTCAAGCATTGCACTTCTGCATGCAATCTCATTGAAATCATGTCCCCTCCCTATAAGATGAAGTCCATCAGAAGAAGTGAACACATCGCATTCTGATATTGGACGAGGCGTCATCCAATCTCTTTCTTTCCAGTATGGAAGGGCATTATTTCTATTGAAGCTGGTCAAGCTTCCAGTATCTTCAGGTCTTTCAGATATAACAGAAGGCCCTTTTCCTCCATTGACCAGTGGCCAGCCATCAGGTATCCATGAAAGCTTATCAAGGCATGTCTCTCTGCCAATGAATCCATACCCATCATCAGAATAGCGGAGTGCAAGATAGACAATGTACCAATTGCCATCAGAAGAAGAGATAGGCATACCATGTCCACAGCACTGAAGAAGCTGGCCTTCATCATTCTGTTTCACAATCGGATTATAAGGACATGGCTCATATGTACCAAAGAGTTCTCTAGAACGAGCACATGTCACCATGTGCCCATGACCTGTGCCTCCCTCTGCCAAAAACAGATAATAATATCCATCTTTCTTCAGGATATGAGGACCTTCTGGATTTTTCCTGCACTCGCCTAACCAGAGCAGCTCTGGCTCAGCTATCTTCCTTCTGCAATCAGAGCTCAGCTCTAATATCCTGGCACCTCTATTGAGAAGCATATATTTCCTGCCATCTGTATCATGGAAGATTGAAGGATCTATTCCATCCTCATCAATCCAGGATGGCTCATCATATGGGCCTTCTGGATGCATAGATGATGTTACCATCTGAACTCTCTTCTCTGCATCTCCATCATTCCCTCTAAGCGTGGCTGTTATATAGAATCGTCCATCAGAGTATGAGATATCAGGAGCCCAATAGCCTCGTCCTCCTGCTTTATCATCCAGTCTGGACCACTTTCTATCTGTAATTGCATATCCGATTATCTTCCAATGAACCATATCTGTTGAATGGGAAATCGGAATGCATGGAAAGAAGTGGAATGTGGAATTGACCATATAGTAATCATTCCCAACCCTAATAGCAGAAGGATCTGGAAAGAAACCACGCTGTACAGGATTATGATAGCTATGATCATAGCTGAATCCCGTAGTCTCCTCAAATAATCTCAGCACATTCTCATTATTCTCAGTGAATGCAATATCATATGGAGTAACACCCTTTCTGTTACCAAATCTAGGAGAGAAGGAACAGCGCTTTATAAGATATTCAGATACAGCTCTGCTATCAGAGTATGCAGCATAATGGAGAGGACAGTTTCCTTCTTCATCCAGTTCATTGAGATTCGTTCCTGTGTGCTCTGCAATTCTCTTTATAGAATCAAGATCACCTTTCTTTGCAGCTTCGAATAAAACAGCCTTATCAACAGGAGAAGTATCTATCATTCCATTACCCTTACTCTGAAATCATAACATGTCCTGCAGAATGCTTCTGCATCACAATAATAATACCAGCGCAGAAAACAAAGGTAAATCCATATACACCAACAGTAAAGAATCTTCCTAAAAGAATAATCAGCATAAGATCCAAAACTGATAAGAAGTCAATGAATCTAGTTTTGAAATATAGCTCGCACTGCTTAGTTAATAGAGGTGATAGTCATAATAAGCTCTGCGCTATAGCTTCCTTTTATTTTTCCCCTGAAGCTCTCTGATTCAATTGAGAGCTTATCCACGCAAGTGCTCATAATACTGCCATCCTTCAGAGGGTTATGCTCATGGAAATTAACAGCAGACACAATATACTGACCTGCAAGGCCATTGAAATATACTTTCTTATCTGCGCCTTCTCCTGAATAAACCTGCCAGTTAATTACTCCATCCTCAGCCTTTTCTGCATTGCTGATATCACTGCATTCCAAAGGAGAAAGCCCTGTTATGGATATAACAACAGGAACAGTGCTCACAACTCTGCAATAAGCATATACATCAGTCGAATCAAATCCTGTGATTCTTCCACTAGCTGGATCACCTACAAGAGGTATTGATGAGCCCAGGTCGGTTATTGCTGTTTCAGGCTCTGTAGCAGAGAACCCCATCTTTATATAGCTGTTCATGACAGAACCGAGATCATAAGTGACAGGAATCCTGGCCACTTCAAGTGAACCGCTTTCAGGAATCTCAATACTTGTCTGCTTGTAGAATCTGTCAACTGCAGAAACTGATGCAGATATAAAGATTAATGTCATAAATAAAAACAGAATCTTCTTCATGTTAACCTACCGAAAGAATCAATCTCACATAACCAAGATACTGACCAGTAGAAAATCCTGCATCAGGAGGATTCAGAGTCAGATATATATCTTCACCGCCATTACGTTCTGTTTCATCTGCTGTGCCTTCTTTTACTACAACCATCCTCTTTTCTCTGGAAATCACAGATGTTATATCAGAATCTTTGATTTCTATTTCATCTCCATTGTCCACTCTTAATGAGAAATTAAGTCCATCGGCACCGGAAGATGATGAATTAACCCTCTTCAGCATATAATCAGCTGTTGCAGAGCCTGTTGTACTTGAGCTGAATTCAAGAGATAAAGTATATGCAAGAGGTGACTGTATATTCCATTTAACACCAAAGGCTGCCAGATAAACAGCTTTATTGTTAGCTAACTGCGTCTTATCCTCAGGTGCGAATGCAATATTTCTTATCTCTTCAGTGCTATCTTTTGATTCATAAAAAGCAAATTCGTATACACCGCTCTTAGTGAATTCTATATTGAAGCTATTAGATTTCAGGCTAACTGCAGAAACAGAAAGCGAGAGCAACATAATAGCTGCTAACAAACAATATTTTCTCATATTGCCTCCAGTGTCAGCTTAAGCACTGCAGTGTACTCAGAATCCCAGTCAATATCTGAAACATTATCAATTACAAACACGATATCAAAAGAATCAAAATATGGAGTAAAATCTGAATTATCTGAAGAGCTGAACTGCCTGTTAAGAACTATATAATCCTTTCCACTCTCGAATTTTGATGGTGAGGTGCCTTCTGCAACGCTGTATGAATCCTCAGATATAAATGTGATGTCCTTTTTGCCTTCGCTTTTGAGATTTTCAATACTGAATCTGATTCTCACTAAATCAGGAGTGAATACCTGGTAATACATCCAGAAATCAGGTGTCTTTATCTTTCCTGTTTTTCTATCAAGAGTGAAGTATATCTCATCAATCCCTTCTGGATAGATCAGGCCAAAGACCTTTCTACCTGAAAAACCATAATTTGCAACAATATCATATGAGAATGATACAGGTATGCTCTGAACATACTCTGTAGCCGCAGAAAGAGCTGAAAGAGATATCAAGACTATAGCAAGAACCATCAATAGAGATTTCTTCATCATATAGCGACAACCTCCATTGTTATATATCCAGAATATGAGTCAATATAAAGAGTGTCCAGAGAGACTGTACCTTCAGTAATCTCAAATGTAATCATCTTGCTCCCTGAGCTCTGGATTTCTTTGCTCTCTCTGTAATTTCTTGAATAGAATAGCTCAGACTCTCCTCCTCCGACGATTGACTTTTCAGAGTTATCATCACCTTTCCAAGATGCCTTCCATCCCAGTGTCTTCTCAGAGTTACGCCTTCCATTAAGAGTGCTAAGCTTAAGTCTTATATCAAATGAATCATTGCCAAGAATAAGCCAATAACCTCGGATTGTCTTTGAATCATCTGATATTGACAGATTAACAGTTTCCTTTCCTTTTTCCAGAATATCGAGAGATAAGTATGGTACTAATCTCACAGCTGTAAGTGTTACAAGAGAATCATTTATTATTGTTGTAGTCGTGAATCCCATCTGATAATAAGAGGCATTCTTAAGTGCAAGTTTGAGATTCACAGAAGCAGTCTGTGCCTCCTCCCCGTTTTTCAGCTGAATAGATGATCCTGATACAGCTGCAAAAACCGGAACAACAAATGAAAGCAATATGATAATCAGTGCAATTCTCTTCATGATCTGCTCTCCAGTGTTAAAGTAATAGGAAGCACATATCTCCCTGCAGGCAGCTTTCTATAATCAGAAATGACAATCTTGATCAGCTTCGATCCGCTTATTGAATCTGAACCTGTTTTTGATTCAATCACTGCAGAGCTTCTATCAATCTCAGCATTAGTGATAATCACTTCACTATCACTTCCTGTTATCTTCCAGCTAAGTCTGCCACTAGAATCAGAAGCAGCAATCTTAACATCATAGGAATCAGAGTTATTGATCTGCCAGAAGCACCATATATTAGTCTCTGTATATGCATCATCTGAATCAGCATCTGCTATGAGTACAGTCTCTGCAATCTCACGTTTTGCTGCGAAATCAGAAGCTGATACCTCATTATCCGTAAAGCCTATTCTCGCAAAGTCCTTCTTGTAGCTGAGGATAACATCTGCCTCTGCCTTAGCATCTGACAGCTGATGTCCACTATATGAAGAAGAGAATAAAGAAGATGCAATAAAACTGAAAAGCATCAGTATGATATACCTCTTTTTCATGAAACACTCTCCACAAGTATGCTTATCGTACTTTTATATTCTCCATTTGCAATATCACCAATTGTTTCTGTTTCAATATTGATTTCTTTAGAGCCTGCTATGCCATATGTAGAAGAAGAATCACCATTATAGCTACAAAGAACTATATATGTCTCTTCATCTTCCTTTACAGCTGTATCTTCTTCATCTGCAGTTATAGAGAAGCCAATAGTTTTGCTATCATCAGAGACTTCCTTCATCACTCCGGTCTTTTTAAGAAGAACATCGACATTGCCTGCTGTAACAATAACCCAGGAAACATAAACCGGTGATGTATTTACAGCCTTGTTCCCATTTAGTGAAAGAGGAATCTCTGAAACAGAAGAAGCTGTGAAATCTTCATCAAATGAACTGAACGCCTTATCTGTGAATGAAACAGAAAACCAGTCAGTGCTGGCATCTCCAACATTATAAGTAAGCATTGTAACAACACTATCGCCAGCAGAAGGTGAAGTCAGAGTCTTAACCGAAGTCTTATCTGCAGCTGCATACAGAAAAAAAGCACTCAACATAGATATATATAGTAGTAGCAGTACTCTCCTCATAACACTCTCCCCTAAAGCATGTCTAACAGGATACCCTAATCTCTTAGGACATCCTGCTAGACAGAGAACATAAGTCCTCTATCACATAATTAATTTTCATGTGTAATTTTAACAATTACATTTGATTTATATTCTCCAGCCTTTAATTTAGAAGCATCTTCGGTTTTTATTCCAAAAGAAATAACCTCAGCAAAAAGAGAAGTCTTTTCTGTATCTGCTGTTGTAATTGTTTTTAAATCAACATTAGTATTGTTTTCTGTAACCTTAGCACTCTCTGAACCCTTAGTATAACTAAAAGGAAGGCTATAGCTATCAAGCGTGAATGGATTAAACTGAAGCTTGATAGAAACAGCATCTGTTGTTATTACTTCATAATAAACCTTAAACGATGTGCTACCTGTAATTCTGTTAGCAGGATTGTCTTCTGTTGAAGTCTCTACTCTCTGTAAAGTAATACCTTCTGCTGTGATTAAATTTGAATCAGCGTTTTCAAGATGGCCATCTGAACCAACTGCTATAGTAGAATCGGCTTTTGCAAATCCTATATTGAAATAAGATACACCTGAATTAATGGGATTAAAATGCATTGTCATTGAAGCAACCTGATCAGCTCCTTTTGCAAGAGATGTACCCTTAACTGATGGAGGAATAACATCTTCTGCAAACACCCCACTCACACATACTGTCAGAACTAGCAGCAGAACAATAATTTTCTTCATTTTATTCTTTATCTCCTATAAAAATCATTTATTGGTCAATTTCATAATCAATTCAGATTCATACTTTCCTGCGGGATATTCTGCTATATTCTGTGTCTTCAATACCAAAACAGCATAGCCTATGCTTTTCATTCCACAGGAAGCTCTATGAGAGTAGATAGTCTTAGTGCTATAGTCAGCAAAGTCATTATCAGAGCCAATAATCACTGTATCTGAATCAATATCCTTATCATTTGATGAGAAGCTTGTTGTTCCTTTCCAATCAAATGAATACTTACTCGCATTATCCCTTTTTCTGAAAGGCTCTCCGGAAATCTCAATATCAACATCATCTGAAAGGACTAAGTTCCAATATGGATATAGCACTATCTCCGCTTTCAGATCTCCTCTATTCTCCTCCTTTTCCAGATAAATCTCCTCTATATCATCTATGCTCAATGAACCGCTGCTCACTGAAGGCTCTGTTTTCGATATGCCAAACTCTGAATGCCCGTCGATATCATTAAGGTCCAGATGCATTGTCATTTTCTCAGAACTGATAGCCGTAGCTGAAAGCGATGAGATGAATATTGTTAAAGTCAGGAATAATATCACTCTTTCCATTCTCATATATTTCAGATTCACCTCTATACCGTCTTCAGCTCAAGCTTCAGCGTTGTACTGTAAGCGATAAAAGGCTTACCGCTAAGGTCTTCAGTCTCTATAGAAACCCCTATAGATCCACTATTTCCAATAGATTCTGATGGATCATGCGAATATACGATATTAGATTCACTTCCTCCATATCCATTTTCCTTTCCTACCAGCAGACTTTTATCGCTAATGCGACGGCCATTCCAATCAAGAGATGTGCCACTAGATGATTCCAATGCGGAGCTATAGACATATATGGCAAATTTCTCAGAGCTTGTGACATCCCAGACAATATCAAACTGGCCGACAGCCATAAGAACAGGAAGCTTAGACGTATCGCTTTCAAGGGCCATCTCAGATAAAGCTGATGAATGATCATCTGCTGATGCAAAATAGAAGCTAGCATCATTCTTAGATGTAAGATCAAGCTTTGCATTCAGAGTCTTCTCTGATTCAGCAGTTGCTGAAAAGGCTGCAGATAACAGCACAGATATGAAATATAAAGAAGCTATCAGTCGTCTCATCAAATAGCCTCCAGAGATAGAACTATCTCAGCTGAATACCTTCCAGGGATTATGCTGCTGATCCGCTCCCATGAGAGATTGATGTCTGCAACAGGAACTCCCTGTCGAAGGCCTGCCGGAGGAATGATTATATCAACAGAATCATCAATATTATCTGTTATAACTATGTCTTCAGCACTCTCAGCATTTCTCTTGAAGGAAGCTGTAATAGGAAGATAGATGTTTCTTCCAACTCCCCAGCCTTTTCCAGTATCGATATTGACTTTCACTCTATAATCAGATGACTGATTGCCATAGTAAAGCATTGTCATCTTAATAGCCCCGCTGTCAAATAGAGAATCTGCAATGCTGAGTCCAGACGAAGATGGAAGCATGGATGTATAGCTATTCCTACCCATGCTGAATGAATTATCTGAAGAGACATCAAGCTGAAGCTCAAGCACTAGCCTATCAAGCTTCGCACTTCCATCAGGTATGATGACATTATAATCCTCAGGAATATCTACATTAAGCGATATCTTCTTCTCCTCTCCTGCAAACAGCATTGAAACGAAGGCAGACATAATAATGATAAAACATAGTACTTTTTTCATATCCACCTCTCTTCTATAAAAGATCATTTGCAATGATATGCACATATACATCTGCAAAATAAGAACCGACCTGCATCGTATCAGGATTATCATCAACAAGAATGCTCAGATCACCCTGGATTGAATGATAATGAAGCCGCCGTTTATTATATTCTGTATGCAATACATACTCATTGTTATCACAGTGGCTTGTTATATATTCACCAACAATCCCATCCATCATATCAGCACTTGAAGTGTAACCCTTTCCATCAAAATACTTATTGCCCTGATCGGCACTGTCTCCTGTGCCTTCAAAGCGCAGTGAGAATCTCACACTATTATTTGAAGTAAGAACATTACCTGCATTCCTATGTACAAACCTGAAACCATCTGCATTCTGCGTGAACGGATCAGAGCTTGCTGAGAAGAATATCCTCGATACAGCTTTGCCTTCACTGGCACTTGGCTGCTTTACACCATTGCTGTAAAGGAAGTTCTGCATGAAATCTATAGATCCGATATCAATCCAGCGCCCAGTATACTCTCTGTTAAGGTTTATATTTGCTGTTGATGTATTTATATAAATAGATGTCTTATCTTCTTCATACCCAACTATTGCATTGCTGTAACCAGAGAATGGGATGGATAAGCTCTTGGTATAGCTGAATTCATAGATATCCCCATCTGAAGCTACATAAGTTATGCTGAGTTCTCCAGTAACTGATACAAGTGCAGTATAGTCATTTGCATCAATGAGCGGATATTGAGCGCCTCCAACCATAACTCCTGTCCGTGATATTCCACCTTCATCAAAAGGAAGTGAAATAATCAGATCCATCCAGAATGCATTGTAATCAGATGTGAAAATACTGCCGATTGTATCTGTAGTCCATGAGTTATCATATGGAGGAGTCAGGAATATAAGCTTATTATCATACGATGTCATTGCCGTAGACCCAAATGACTGACTTCCATCCATATATCCTGTCTGTTTTACATATACAGTCTTACCATAAAGATTGAAAGGCCTTATGATTGAAGGATTCGACTGAGAGTTGAAATAGAAGCCATTAGCACAATCAACAGAGACTTTTATATGTACAGAATCGGAATCCTTTATTGAATAGGACTTACCTTCATGCTGCACAGTCTTTGGTATATTGTACATTGTAACTGCAGCAATCATCTGAGAATCCCAATACTTATCCGTATCTGTGGAATGCATAGGCTTAGTAGCAAATTCCCAATTGGGAACATTCTGCCCGTTTACATACTGCGGATAATAATCAGCACGCATATCAATGTTATAGGAACCATTATATGGCCCTATAGAGAAATGCATCTCTTTATCATCTCCGACTTTTATGATATCGGCGCTGAGAGAGAATATAGAACAGAAAACAATCATGAAAGCAAATATAATTTTTCTCATTCCTTAGTCTCCAATATAATCTCAACTACAGCTTTATAGCTTCCGCTAGGAATTGCTTCATCATCAAATACCCTGACAGATGACACATCATCAAACTTGAAATAGATAGAACCATCAAGGCTACCGACAAAAGCTCCAGCATCATATGTAGGAACACCATCGAAAATATCAAAGCAGAACATCGTTCTGTAATCACTGCCATTGATTTGAACTGGATAGCCATTATATTCAGGATACTGATATCTGCTTCCTGTATTCAGAAGAATCGAAGAGCTCTTAGCCGATGAAGATCCATCGTTCTCATAAATGAGCTTATAGTCAAAAATCATCTGGTAATTAAGAGAGTTGCTATCATTCCACTGACCTTCCAGCAGATTATCATTATGCATTGAAGTTGCTTTAATCTTGATGAGGAATGGAACATTGCTGATCATTGACCACTTTGCAATCTCCCTGCCATCTCCTCTGTTTGAGGAAAGAACGCTCTTCTCGGTTATATCAAAAGGCATACCAACAAGGCCTTGCATCTGCTGTGCTGCGATTCCTGTGACATCAACAGAGATCACAGCATCATATGCCCCCTGCAGTCTGAAGTTCTTTGTCCTCGCAGTCACAGTAGCAGAGAGTGTGAATGAAATCATAAGAATGGCAATTATCATGAAAAGCTTCTTGACTCTCATTATGTATTCTCCGTAAGCGTTACTTTCGCAACAGATCTATATCGTCCATTCGGTGCTATATCATATTCAGACTTATCAAGGATCACACCAATACCGCCTCGCACTGTCCATATATCAACAGAAGGCCTTGACAGTCCTGTCACGATAAAAGAAGCAGATATCTTATTATCAGCATCATCAGACCGAGCCCCAGATGTATTATTTATATACTTCAGCTTTGCGGAATCCATGCTCTCAGCACCTTCCGTTCCCTTGAAATATGCAAAATCATTGACTGTATAGAAATATAAATTAACCTTATTCTCAGAGATTTCTGAATCCCCATTCATAAGCACAAAGGGCCCCATCTCAATGCTTATTGTATAATCGCCCATTGTATTTCCTTCTACATTGAAGGCATATATGAGACGACCTGTCTTTCCACTTTCAGCAGTTCCTATGAGAGAATTATTCTCAAGTGAACCTGAAAGGAACTTATCAAGATTTATCGTGCCATTATCATCTACAAGCTTAAGTGAATCAGTAATAGCATCATATACATGCATTTCCAGATGCTCTTTCCCATCTTCTGGTGCAACAATCTTATATGCCCTGACAACAAGCGTATCAGAAGCCGTGCGGATGCTTGCAGAAAGAAATACAGGTAATATTAAGAGGAGCACTGCCGAGATTGCTATTCTTTTCATTAATCCTCCTCACTGGAATAGAGCATATTCCAGAATTGATCTCCTGATAGATATTCACCATCGGAGAATACATATACAGCAGTGTATGGACCTTCTGCCTTATAATCTGAAAGTGCAGAGCTTCCAAGCATCATGATATCTATTGCATGAGATGGCTTCTCTTCAACGCTGAATACATAGAGATACCACTTTCCATCAATCTCAGCATCAAATGCCCATACTCCTGATCTGATTCCGCTTGCAATAAAGAGCCCATCTGAATCTGTGAATAGATATTCATCTGAAAGCTCTAGAGAAACAGCTCCATCGCTGCTGATTTCAGCAGAATAAAGAGGCGATGAGCCATTAGCCCATGTCTCACCATCTGGACCGATTACATAGCCAGCTGCCGAATATGTGCTATCAGCTTTAATAGTCAGCACATAACCATTACGTCTGGATGATGGTACAGAATAACTGAATGAAGCTGTAGTTCCGAATGAGCTGTTATTTGTAGAGAAGACAGTGAAGCTTGTATTTCCACCTGATGGTATTCCCTTGTAAAGCCCAACACCGAATGACTTCTGAATCCTATTTGGAGTTGATGTTCCAATAGCACCTACTGTAAGCTCATTTCCTCTGAGAATTCCCTTCTGCTTGATGAGGACAAAGTTGGAAGGGATTGACTGAGAGAATGCAAATGTGCCATCTGCGAATATAGATGAAGCCGAAAGCGACAGGCTTCCATTCATGGTTCTGAAGCCAGAGGATGCAGATGTTCTTGCTGAGAATCCAAGATAGTTTCCAGTATAGCTATAATCCGCACTGAACGAATAGCTATCAAATGATTCAGGCTTTCTGGAATCCATATTGAAGCTGAATGAATTCCTGCTATCTGATGCACTTAATGATGCAGAAAGCCCACTTGTAGAATATGCAACATTTGCTCTGACAGGAGAGAACGATATAGAAGCGGCAATTCGGCCAGAGAAGCTGACTTTGCTGCTTGAACCAGAAGAATAGAAGCTTCCAGATGCAGATAGAGATACACGTCTTGAAAGATTAGCACTTATCGATGAAGATGCTGTCCATGAGAATGAAGATGGTATCTTTAATGGAACATTTGCATTTCCATTCAGATTCCATCCTATGATTCCAACAGAGCCACTGAATCCAATCTGAGCAGAAGCCGTACCCCAATCCTTTAGCTCTGACTGCTCTGCAAGTGAATATGAACCAGATAGGCTTACTCCGGAAATTGGCTTATAGCCTGTTGCAAACTGCTGGGAAGCCTTGAGGTATACTGAAGGCAGAGTAAACGATGTCTTGCTGTTTCTGCTTGTTCCAGCATTGAGATTATATCGTGCAGCACCGAATCTATTTGCATGCGTGAATTCGAAAGCCCCTCTGATTCTAGGCATGAACCATGACACATCTGATAGAGCATTCGAAACAGCAACAGTCCCATTCATAGTGAGAGTTCTGGAAAGACCAGCTCTTATATATGCAGAGACAGCTGCATTTCTTGCGTCCCACTCATATGCGTAATCATTGAACCAAGGCATGCGCAGTGCACTGTCAGACCTGCTGCTATTCTTTGAAACCTTATTGATTCCTGTAGCAATAGCTACACCGTAATAGAACTCACCCGGAGCAAGAAGAGAAGATGAGTAGTTGATATCAATCTCATACTCTTCTGATGCAGAGCCATCAAGCGGTGTGATTATTATCTTTATCCTGTTTGCTCCAGAGTAAAGGATGAAGTCGTTGAGACTGTATTTTCCAGCAGAGAGCGTCTTCCTGTAAATCTCTTTGCCTTCATTCAGAATCTGCACATCACTGTCTTTAGCAACAGAGATTGTCTTCTCTATGTGAGAAGGTCTCTTTGTACCTTCTGATGCATAAGAAAGAGATTTATCCAGGCGCAATCCGATGCTTGTTCCTGATACATACAGAAGATCAGGAGATACATTTCCCCAGCTGAGTCTCAGCATCTTCTCTGGCATTGTGTAATAGAAGCTGAGGCTGCTGAAGCCAAATGAGAACTTTCCGCCATAATAGCGGAGATTCATCATGAATGAGCCATTGACATCATATAGCCTGAATGTATTTGAGGTACTAAGGGAAGCATTAAGGGATGTCTTGAATGCTGTCGTAGGCAGAATGCTGAAACCTGCTGACAGATTATATCTTGTAAGAAGAGTGAATACAGCAGGGTCAAGAACCTCAGCACCTGCAATATTCCTAGAAGATCTCGAATATCTTCCACCAGAGATTGAGATTCTCTCTACAGGCATATCATCTGGAGAGAACACTGCCCAGATCTTATATTCATCAGCAGAAACAGTGATATCGATGCCTCTATCTGCAAGCTCATCAGCTGTAAGATATTCCTCTCCTCTGAATATACGTGAGTCAGCTTCTTCTGTTATATAGCCATCAACATATGCTCTAAGATCCTCAGAATAAATGCTGGCATTTCCATTCTCCATCAAAACAGCTGCTGCACCTGCAGAATTCCCATTCACATAGAGATCGAAGTAATAGACTCCATCTTCAAGAACAAGCTCATCCTCACCAGCAATATAGAAATCTGCCCAGAAGTCATCATCATCTGAAGAAGAGACTTCAGCCCACCCTCCTTCTATATATTCAGGCTCTGCTTCAAGCATTCCTGAAATCAGAGGAAGCACAGCAGAGCCCTCTCTGAGCTTTATGATAGGATCTGCAATCACCGGAGATGATGGAACCATCCAAGATGAGAAAGAGACTGACTGCAAGAATGACGGCTTCTTCGGAACTACAGCATCAATAGGCTCTGAACTGCCTTCTGCTATATCGGAAACAGAGGTTGATGATCCTAAGAATATAGGCTTTTCAGGAACTCTGATAATAGGGCTATTCTCAGAACTCACATCAGATTCCTGCTCTGAGATAACTGTAACAGGTTCATTAATCTGAGGTGGTTCAGGTGCTGGCTCAGACATAGTCTCCATCACACCTTGCTCCACACTTTCTGAAACTACTGCAACAGGAGTATTGATCAGAGGCGGTTCTGGAGAAGATACAGACGCTGCTTCATCTGCTGTAACGGTATTCCTCTCTGTAGCAACATTGACGTAATCTTCTGCTATAGTCTCTGCTATTGCAGGTTCAGCATCTGAGGATTCTCCACTATATACAGGCTCAGCAGTCACTGATTCTACCTCGGTATGATCAGTACTCTCATTTAATGGAGACTCTACAGCAGGTGATACTACAGAAACCTCTTCGCTTTTATCTGAAGAACCAGCCTTAGGAAAGAACAGAAGAGATGCAACTAAGGCATACCCCATCACCATAGCGAAAAAGACAGAGAGGAATATTCTTCCACCTCCTGTCTTTTTCTTTCCATTAGATAAAAAACTGAATAAAATCTCGAAAAGCCCATAGATGGAGAGCGACGAGGCTAATACAAATTCAGCTAACGACAGTCTGAAATCAAACAGGCCTAAGAATACAAGGCCAAAGAGCACAACACTTGTTGATAGTGATGCTGCTATTCCTAGGATTTTCTTTGATGACAATGTCGATTTACCTTTAAAATGCATTACCTGAGACCTTTTTTATTTCCTGAAATCTAAAAAAGCCCCATTCTCATGCCTGCCAAGAGTAGTCGTAAGAATATGAGACACTGAAAGAAGAGGATTCCTTAAGAGCCTCTGGCATATCAATAGTGATGATGTATGTAGAATCAGAGAGAAGATTGAGACCTGAAGCTGATCCAAGCTCATCAGCTGTCAATGTATAGCTCTGTCCATTGCTTCCAGTAACTGTAAGCTTGAGGTTTGTGAGAATCTGATGGACACTGCCACTATTTGAAATAGTGATCTCAAGCTTACCATTATTATCTGCAGCAGTTGCAGAAATCCTCTCAACGATTCTAGATGGCTTTACATATGCACTTGTGCTATATACGAAAAGGAAAGAGATCATCTGGCCTTCTGTCTCGACCTGTGCTCCCTTAGAGTATGGAATCTGCTCACTGATGATTCTGAAAGAAAGCTCTTTGGTAACTGTCCTAGGACCTCTATATTGCACTCTGACAATCTGAGTGCTCTGAGGCTTGATAATCATCTTAGATGGCTGGATAGAGAAATACGAAGCTGCATCTTCATTATATTCTTCACCGTTAGTATCAATGCTTCTCTTTACCGCACTCATCTTTATTGCAATTGGAGAATCAGAATCGTTAGTAATCGTATAGACCTTTGCAGCACCAGAACCAGATGAATCAAATGTCACATTAAGCGGTGTAAGCTGATATGCAAAAAGAGATACTGATAATATTAAAAGCAATAATAATAATAGCACTGATTTTCTGAAGTTTAACATTCTATATACAACTCCCCTGTTTTTAAATTGAGCACTCTTCAGTGTCTACTCAAAAAAAGAAAAATATTGAAAATATACTTTCCTTTTGCATTCCAATTTAAAATATATAGTATAAATCAACCCCTATTTTGTATTGTAAACGATAATTAAAACTATTTCACTTGTCAATTCTTTCTCATTGCTAATTTCTTACCATCAAAAAAGTTATAAAATGTTGTTTACACAATATTTTGTTATAGTACAATAAATTAATTGATAATAATTATCATTAAGAAAAACGTAAAAAATAGAAAAAAAAAAAAATAGAAAAAAATAGAAAAGAAAGCAAAGAAAAATCCAATAATTTTTATATATTACTTATCATTTCTATATAGTATATAGGCAGCTCAACCTAAAACTCACATGAAAAAAAATCCCATTTTAAATCACTGCGGCACATTACTTCAGATAAGAGATGCTGTATCAAGAATATCAAAAACCGGTAACTCAAGTACAAGACGGACCCTAGTATAAATATTCTCATTTGATGTCACTCTGATATTGAGACCGGAAATCTCTTCACCATCATTGAAGCTATAGCATTTGCCATAATTACCATAATCAGGACACTGAGGCACTTTATAGCTTGGATAGCCACCACCTGCCGCAACTACACCATTATTCGCTTTAAGATTGCTCTAATCACATACCCAGTACCATGCACAGTTATTTGTGGATATATTGAAAAAAGAAAAATCTGAGGCTTCTGCATGATTAGCAATATACTGATCAAAAAAACTTATGAATATACATCATTGTTCTATGGTTAGGTATGCTATAGCGATCAGATCCAGATGCAAATCTATTACGGAACTCGATAAGAGCCTCCCACATCGTCTTATTTTTTGAACCATCTGATGCTTTGAATACATTATAACCGTTCGGATTCTCAGCAGGCCCACCTGAACTGGAGATGTAGAATAAGATCTTATTATTCATATCCTTGGATGATGTTGCGGAAATATTGCTGCGAATTGGATACTCTTTATTATACCCCCATTCATACCCAAACCTATAATCATCATCATTAGCCTGGTATTTGTCATAATCAAGGAAACTGCTATGGCTTGCAGCATCATCTGAAAGATAATAGCAAAGATCATTTGATGCATCAGCAAACAGAAGCCATGCTGTCTTAGATACTCCTTTAGAATTATCCCGGCCTCCAGAATGCTCATGAACCTTCATTAATCGAACATCTACATTGTCATTAAGCCCATTATCATATAGCGTTATATTCTCAAGCTCACCTAGAGCAACGTATACAAGAGGTGAATATGGATCATCCTTGCAGAGAATCTTATAATCTTTAGTATAAGCAGTCGTACCATCTGATACCTTCAAGCGGAGGATATAGCCATCAGAAGTCCCGTTCTCATCTCTTAAATAAAGGAAGCTATATTTTACAGTAGAATCTTCATTAGTTACAGAAAAACCAGTATCCTCGCTAGGGTTACTGTATTCAGACATCCTATCTGTCAGGCTTCTTCCTATATACCAGCTGTATGTGTAGTTTGCAGTAGAATCAGCTGGTGTGATTGATACATTGACAGTATGTCCCTCAGGACCATTTACCTTTTAAATGTATAGAACCCATCCTCTCCTAGCCGCACAGAAGAACCATCAGCATCTGCAAATTCAACTGTCAGAGCATTGGTAAAGAAATCTTCATCCTCTGAGGTTCCATTACCATTTACTGAATCACTACCAGATGAACTCTCATCATCTATTATATCCTCTTCATCTATAGAGACACTCTGAATAACTGATCCATCCTCTATTGCTGATTCTGCAGAGATTGTGATTTCTTCACTGCTTTTATATACAGGCTTTTCCTTTCCATTCAAATATGCAGATATTGTAATCGTGTAGTTCCCATATGGAACTTCATCGAATGTATAAGAAAAATCTTCTCCATATGAAAGCTTTCCGCTATTTCTATAAAAGACTTCGGAAGCCCTCACATTCTCCTTCAATTCAAATTTAGAAAAGTCATAGCTGATTCCAGTGATAAGATCACTGTTCTTGGAGACTTTGAGATTGACTGTCTTAACTTCATTTTCCTGGCTAAGCACAGAAGGAGATGCCTTGCATCCTGCAAGCAGAATAGAGATTATAATTAAAAATGTTGCATATACAACTATATTTCTTTTCACGTTTAAGCATTGTATACTGCAAAAAGAAAATAAATTATGGAAAATAAGCTATTTTTGTTATTTATTCTGAAAATAATAAAAAAAGTTTAGAGCTTTCATCAAAAATAAGGGAACAACAATGAAAAACAGAAAGATTCTGATTATGAATACAGCATCTGCTATGCTGCTTATCGCATTCTCGATTCTGATAGTGATGATTAAGACTGTAGATGTTGCCGCAATCGGGCCAGATGGAACAGAGATCGGACTATCAGCATTCAACGAAGCAGTCCATAATGCTATCGGATATAATAATATCTGGTATATGATATCTGAAGCAGCAGGTGCTCTGGCTTTTCCTGTGATCATTGCATTTGCACTATATGGGCTCTATCAGCTTATAAAGGGCAAGAGCTTTAAAGCTGTTGATAAAGACCTATATCTCCTTGCACTTCTATACATCACCGTAATTGCTATCTATATATTCTTCGAAGTTGTAGTAATCAATTACAGACCTGTATTAGAAAATGGAAGAATAGCAGCATCATTTCCATCTTCCCACACTTTATTGGCAATCACAGTCTATGGAAGTGCTATCATCATTATCAAGGACTGTGAATTCAGAAGAAGTCTCAGAGCATTGTTCATCGCCGCTCTATCTGTACTGATGGTTATCACAGTATGTGCAAGACTGCTATCAGGTGTTCATTGGGCTACAGACATTATCGGATCCATGCTGTTATCCATATCACTTCTGCTCTTATTCAAATCCATCAGAGAACAGATAAAAAGAAACTGAAACAATTATAAATCATGCTTTTTCTATTATGCACGAGTGCTTCTTGGTCTTCTTATCATAGCTTATAGAGACAAGAAGCATATTATTCATGTACCTCTCAAGACCTTCTGGATATTTTCTAGCCTTTATCTGCACCATCCCATTCTCCACACACTCCCCCATCTTAAGTTCTATTATTATTGCAGGCTTTCCTTCAATGAATGGGATTAACGCTACATCCGCATATCCGCACCCGGCTGGAAGCTCATTGAATACTGTGTAGTATGCATCAGCATAGAAGTATGCTAGGCGGATCGCACTCTGGAATGATCCTTCATTGTTGTATGTCAGATTGCTAGTTACTAGCATATTGGGCTTCTCCACAGAGGCAGCCACAGCTTCTTCATCCATTGCCCATGTATCTTCCAGAAGCTTACGGGAGTCATTGACACTCTCCATCACTTTCCTATATGCAGACGCCTCACTTATTGAATTAATCCACGCATTTCTAATCTCATAATTAGGTATGAAGCACTTCTTCTCTTCCATGTCATATGAGAGATATCCTAGATGTATCAGATATGTGAACACGTCATTTCTGCTTCTGAAATCTGATAGTGTATTAAGATAGCTTGTGACATTGATGCTGACCTTTGCCCCAGATAACATTGAGATGACATCATCTTTTATCCCCTCAAAATTCATCATTATGTAATCCCGTAGTGCATCATAAGAACCTGTCTGACTCCAATAGTCATCACATCTTTTCCGCTCCGCTGCAGTCACCACTGATTTGGGAGAATAAATATCTAGTCCATTTACACTATATCCATCATACCAACGTCTGAGCTCCTTATAATCAACCCCAGATTTATCTGCGAGCATACGTGTCTCCACTTCTGTAAATCCTGCATACTCTGAGAGTTCTGATGCATCAAGCATTGTAAACTCTGTAAAATTGTTGAGTTTAGACTGCATTTTTATCCCTGATTATAGGAAGGATTCCTGTCATATATGCCAGCGCTATTGCAGGTGAGAGATCTGCATTCTTGAAAAGTCCATTTAAGAACCTCATATAGGAATCAAATAAATTCTTAGTTACATTCTCTCTTATAAGCACATCATATATTATCACAACAAACGGTATTGATGTTTCTGAATATATTTCCTGTATACAGTCGGCAATGGAATCACAAAGTGAGAAATCAGATTCTGGATAGCTATTCCTGAAATCCTGCATGACCTTTTTTTCAAGAGCCCTCACTGTATCATAAGGATAATTACTATAGAATGCCCCTAAATCAACCTTTATCACATTGAATTTGTTAATATACTTATCAAACGAAGAATCACGGCTGACCTTCATACCTGAGAACAGCTTTCCTGAATCTGCGCTCTTTGAATAATAGGCTGCAATCATACTAGCTGCCATGCTCTTACGAGATACGCATAAGAATCTTCCTTTTGTGTTAATCTTCATATTCAGGCATGCAATCATTCCTGATTTATCTATATAAAATGGATCATCCATATCGATAACAAATCTCTCAGCATTTGGATTCACATAGATTCCCATATCTTATCTCATGATTATCTTTATTAATAAATTATAGCATTTCAATGCAATTGTCTGTTTAAGAACATGAATATACCACATGTATTTATGAAAAAAGCCGAAGGTGGTAGCCTCCGGCTCAGAGAATTAACTATCTTGGTATTTCTATTCCCAGTATTTTCTCATTCTCTCTCTCAGATCCTTTCTGTACTGCTCCCAGTCAGTTATAGGCTTTGCGGCAACACCTTCGTCACATGCCGCCTTGGCGACAGCAACTGCCTCATATTCTATTACCCTTGGATCAAATGGCTTAGGAACAATGTAATCACGTCCGAATTCAAACTTCTGGCCACCATATGCCTTTGAAACCTCTTCTGGGACAGGAAGCTTAGCTAGATCTGCAAGCGCCTTTGAAGCGGCAAGCTTCATGCCCTCTGTGATTTTAGAAGCCCTCACATCAAGAGCGCCCCTGAATATGAATGGGAAGCCGAGAACATTGTTGATCTGATTAGGATAGTCACTTCTTCCTGTTGCCATTATGCAGTCTGGCCTTGTCTTCTTTGCAAGGTCATAGCCAATCTCCGGATTAGGATTTGCCATAGCAAAGATAATAGGATCCTTAGCCATAGTCTTAAGCATGTCTGGAGTAAGGCAGTCGGCAGCAGAAAGACCTAGGAACATATCAGCTCCGACAATAGCCTCTCTGAGAGTCCTCATATCAGTATCTCTTGCAAACTCCTCCTGTTCTTTAGTCATCTTGCGGCCCTTGTATATCACACCATCAATATCACATATGATGAGATTCTCTTTCCTTACTCCGGCTTTGACAATCATCTTAGTGCAGCTGATTCCTGCAGCTCCGGCGCCATTGACTACAACCTTCATATCCTCAAGCTTCTTTCCGACAATCTCTGCTGCATTGATAGCACCAGCACTGACGATGATGGCGGTTCCATGCTGATCGTCATGGAAGACCGGAATATCAGAGCGCTTTATAAGCTCCCGCTCTACTTTGAAGCAGTCCGGTCCTTTTATATCCTCAAGATTGATTCCTCCGAATGATGGAGTAAGCGATGCAATTATATCTATGAGCTTATCAGGATCCTTTTCGTTTATCTCTATATCAAATACATCAATATCCGCAAATCTCTTGAAGAGAACGCCCTTTCCTTCCATTACAGGCTTACTTGCAAGTGCACCTCTATCGCCAAGACCGAGGATGGCTGTGCCATTTGAGATTACAGCAACAAGATTGCCCTTAGCTGTGTACTTATATGCATTCTCTGGATTCTCTTCTATTTTCAGAACAGGCTTTGCAACACCTGGCGTATAGGCAAGAGCAAGCTCTTCCGCTGTACGGCATGGCTTCGTAGGCACGACAGACACTTTTCCTGCAGCTGGATAGGCATGATAATCCAGTGCTTCCTTCTCTAAATCCATAATAACTGCTCCTTTATCCAATATATGGCTTATCAATCAAGGCACTGACTTTCTGGATGCTTGAAAGAGCATTGATCAGCACAGCACCTCGCAGTATTCCATTCTCTACGAAATAGGTCTTTAGGCTATCACCGGATGACTCTGAATGTCTATCGCCTATAAGAGCTCCAGCTGAAGAGACAGAGATTCCACCTGCAGACAATAGAAAAGACGGAGAAGACGGAACATATTCAGACTTCTCTCCATTTATGTTTCTAGCTGCAGCTTCAGCCATCTCTCTTGCATACAGAGCAAGACCAAAGCAATTTCCATCAAATTCCGCAGCATCACCTATTGCATAGATGCCGTCGGCACTGGTCTCTAAGAATCCATCCACTTTTATCCCTCGTTCATTCTCAAGCCCCGCCCTTTCTGCAAGAGACTTATCGGCCCTGACTCCAGTTGAGAACAATACCACATCTGCATCTATTTCAGAATCTTCCAATACAAGGCTGCTCTCTCTGAGTTCAGTAAGCCTTGCATTCTTGTGAATCACTATTCCTCTACTTTCCAGTATTGACTCCAGATAAGAAGAAGATGAGCTATCAATCATCTTGGATAAGACATATGGCGAGCTTTCTATCACATGGACTTTTATAGGGAATGCTCCTGCTATTGTTATTGCAGCTTCTATTCCGAGCACGCCACCTCCGACTATTGCTACGCTTTCTGCTGATAATAGCTTCTCCCTGAGAAATAGCGCATCATCCATGCTTCTCAGTGATGCAATGCACTTATGCTTGCCCTCAACAGGAGGAATAAAAGCCTTTGCACCAGTTGCAAGAACCAATACGTCATACTTGATTGCGCTTCCATTCTCAAGCCCTACCATCTTCTTCTCAGGATCAAAGGATAAGGCTCTCTGATGTATCAGCTCGATATTATTCTCCATGTACCACTCTCTATCGTGGATCTTGATGCTATCAGGAGAAGAGCCTTCAAGAATCTTATCAAGACGCATTCTATAATATGGAAGATAATGCTCTCCTGAGATAAGCATTACACGATTATCCTCGCTTTCAGATAACAGCTTGGATAAATGCACGCCAGCGATGCCAGCTCCGATTATCAGGATATTTCTTCTCATGTAATAAGTTTAATATAACTTCTGGAAATTGGGAAAAGAGATTGCTCAATAAAAAAAGCTCATCCTAAGATGAGCTCAAGGTGTCGATCGGATTCGAACCGATGAAAAACGGTTTTGCAGACCGTCCCCTTAGGCCGCTCGGGCACGACACCATATAAGTACCTCTTTAATCTAGCAGAGAGAATGGATAAAATCAAGAGGGAAATTAAAATGGTGGATGAGATGTCAGAACATGCTGTTTTAGATGATGATTTTGCTTATAGAGTGCTATCAGCTGTTGCGGAGATTCCACGAGGAAAAGTCGCAACATATGGCCAGATTGCCAGGCTTATCGGGAAAGAAAGAAATTCAAGACTTGTTGCAAAAGTGCTTTCAAGAGCTGAATTCTATGGAGACTATCCATGCCATAGAGTTGTGAACCATAGCGGAAGAATAGCACCGGGCTGGCTGGAACAGGAAGAACTTCTCATAAACGAAGGCGTTGAGATGAAAAGAAAAGGATATGCAGATCTCAAACACTATCTATGGAATCCTTATTGAAAAATTGACTTATCTTCAATGGAGTTTTAATCTGATATCCATGAAGAAGCTTTTATTATCAATATTAATTCTGAGCATGGCTGCTCTATCGCTGTTTGCCTATGATATGGATTTCCTCTCTGTGAACATGTCAGGTGGATTCAGTTTTGTCGAGAACCTCCCTACATTCGGAGGTAATGCAAAATATCAGTATGTGACAGATATAAACAGGCATTTCTATTTTGGACTCGGATCAAGCTCTGACTTCGATTTCGTCTTTCCGAAGAATGACCTGAATGTCGCAGCTGCTGTAACAGCCGGAGCTGTGCTTGCATTCGTTCCGAATTTCAGAAGCACAATCAATGTAATGCTTGGTCCTGCTATATATGTTGAGACAGGAAAGACAAATGATGCCATAGAATATGATCGCGTAAGCTTTGGAATTTCAGCTGATGCTTACTATACCTATTATCCTGGCACTTATAGCAATCTCGGAATAACAATTGGAACAACAGGATATCTGCTCTTCAATAATATTGCAGCTAAAAGCGGAGAGAGAAACGGAATCACAGGCGATGTAAAAGCATATGTCGGCTTCACATGGAGAAGTGGGAACTACCCATCATCTTCTGCATACGATTATCTTGTTTACTGAAGACAGAGGAGGCTTGGAAGCCTCCTTATTTTTGTTCTTCCCCAGATGCTCTGAAGAAAAGCGGCTTAGAAATCCTCTTAAGCGCCTTGAATGATGTATCAGCCTTTATGAAAGCATAGCTCTTAGTCCTCTTCAGCAGAAACCCCTTTGGTGTTACGGTATTTGAGTAGAATCCAAGGCTTATCCGGGGATTCTCATAGCTTTCAAATGCATTTCCTATATATATGTTTCTGGATTCACCTGGCTCTAGATAGAAATTATCGGAGCCCTTAGGACCAGCATTAAAGCCCACAGATACAGCATTGACCTGTGGTGTTGCGCCATCAAAAAGAGCCCAAGGCACATCCATGCGCCCATAATAGTTCTGGCATATTGCAACATTCGGAAAGACATACTCATCTTCAGCAGCCACACTCGGTGTGAATGATAGATAAATCATCTGAGTCTGAGGATTGAGCACAGTAATCCAGCTTGAAGCACACTCATCTGAAAGCTTACCTATCATATAATCATAAGTTCCCGTAGGAGGTGGAACAACAGAGACATCCGCATTGCCGCCACCAGAGAGCGGAGCCTTTCTCAGATCCTCAAATACAACTCCGCATTCAAGTCTGTTAATGCCGTTCTCTCTTCTTGATAAAGGATAGGATGAGAAGTACTTAGCATCTGTATTCATGAATGATCCAGTCTCTATGAGAGGAGAAGAGAGCATGCTTGTCCAGCTAGGATTGCCTCTAAGGACTTCTTCACCTGTATTCGTTATCCTTATTGCCGTATAAAGAACATTGTTATCTGGCAGCATTACATCAACCCGTCCAATATGATACTTATTGCCGATCTCTCTGGATTTCATCTCTGAATACTTCCAGAGCGCAGAATACTCATCCTCTATTCCATAACGTCTGAGCATCCAGTAAGTACCAGTTGAGTTGACATGCTCTTCCTGTCCATCCGGGAAGCTGAAATAAGCACCTCCTGCCTGGTATAGTCCCTGCTTCTGCTGCCACCAGGAACCATTATCGTCTGAGAACACGCCAGAGCCAGTCCCTCTGAAATAAGGCAAGGATAGCGGAGATATGGTTGCTCCGCTAGGCATTCTGGCACTGAGTTCCAGAGCAACTTCACCCTGGTCCTCAATTACAGAGCTGAACGAGCCATTTGACATATAAGTTGCATATCTGCCCTCCCATAGGGCAAGGCGTCTAATATCCATTTAGCAACCCCTTTCTCTTAGACTGATATTGACTTAATATTATAGTAATACTTTTTTCTGAGGCTAGCTATGATAGATATAAAACAGAATTCAATATTCCATTTAGCAACAAGGAACACAAGCTATGTCTTTGCACTGATGCCATCAGGCATCACAGAGCATATCTATTATGGCAGAAGGCTGAGAGATCCAGCATTCAGCCTATCAGCAATGAGAGAAAAGCATCTGATTGCTCCGACGCTCTCTACAATAAGCGATAGAAATGAGCAGACATCACTGGATGATACACTGCTTGAGATATCCACAGAAGGCAGAGGCGACTACAGAACGCCTTCAATTGCTGTCAGCTACGGAGAAAAAGGAGAGCGCACATTAAGCCTCTCACTCAGAAGCTATAGAATAGCACGTGGAATCGTGAGATTCCGCACTCAATCAATGCCTCAGGCTCTTGCATCCGAGGATGAAGCTGAAACTCTGGAAGTCACATATAAGGATGATAATTCTGATATCAGAGTCACAACATACTACACTGTATTTGCAGCAGCAGACACAATTACAAGACGGACTGTCATAGCTAATGAAGGAAGTGAGAAGATAACAGTTAGAGCACTCGCCTCCGGAACTCTTGATTTCAGGGGAACGAGATTCTCAATACATTCATTCTGCGGTAAATGGGCAGAAGAGAGAAAAGAAGTGATCACAGAGATCAATAGCGGAACATATATCACAGAGTCAAGGCACCTTGCCTCTGGGCCTAGCGCAAATCCTGGATTCATACTTGAAAAAGGAAGAGAATGTTATGCTCTTAATCTGATCTATTCATCAGCACACAGAGAAAGCATATCTGTAACTGAAAAAGGAATAACACACATAGTCTGGGGCATGAACAGCGACATGCTATCGTGGCCTCTCGCTGGTGGTGAATTTCTGGAATCACCTGAAGCTACGATGATGTATAGCCCTGCTGGAATCGATTCACTCTCCGACATCTCTCATGCCTTTATCGAGCGGTATGTCAGAAGAGGCCTCTGGAAGAACAGAATGAAGCCTCTGATGCTAAGCACATGGGAAGCAGAGCACTTCAGCATAAATGAGAAGAAAACAACCTTAATGGCACAGAAGGCAAAAGAACTCGGATTTGAGGGAATCATAGTCGACGATGGCTGGTTTGGCGCAAGACGCAATGAGAAAACAAGTCTTGGAGACTGGTATGCAAACACCATGAAATTCCCATCAGGACTTACAGCAACAGCTGGTGAAGTGCATCTTCTTGGTCTTTTATTCGGCATCTGGATGGAGCCGGAGGCAATAAGCGAGCATAGCGAAGTCGGAAGGATGCACCCTGATTGGATAATCGGAAAAAAGCCCGAGGCCAATGCAATAGGACGAAGTGAACAGCTTCTTGATCTCACAAGAGAAGATGTCCAGAACTGGCTGATCGGAACAATCAACAAGCTAGTTGAGATTGTGAAGATCGATTATATAAAATGGGATCTCAGCAGGCTTTATTCTGATCCTTTCTCCCATGGGGAGATTATGGATTATGGACAGTTCCAGCACAGATATATCCTAGGGCTCTACAACGTGCTTGATTCTGTCACAAAAAAGAATCCTCAGCTTTATATAGAGGCTGCAGGCAGCACTCATTTTGACCTAGGAATCCTCTCATTTGCCTCATCGGCATCATCCTCCGCGGCTACAGATCCAATTTCACGGCTGAAGAGCTTTGAAGGAACACTGAGGCTCTACCCTCTCTCTGTTACAGAAGGCATTATCACAGGCTCTCCAAATCCAATGAGCGGAAGGATAATAGATGAAGAGACGAGATTCAACACATCTGCATTCGGAGTTCTCAGCTACTCGATAGAAACAGATAAAATGGAAAGAGAAAGCGAAGAGAGGATAAGGAGCCAGATTGAATTCTATAAAGCATATAGACCGCTTCTCCAGCTTGGCAGATTCAGAGTACAGGAAAGCGGGAACAGAGTGATATGGACAGTAGCAAACAGCGACGCATCAACAATCATCATTCTTTATTTCCAGCTTATGAGGAATCTCAACACATCTGCCGAGAAGATAAGGATACTTGATGCAAATGAGGAATATGACTACCAGTTCTTCGCACGAGATCACTATCAGAGCGAAGTTGAAGAGGCACTCTTTCCTCAGGAGCCAGAATGCTATAACATTTCAGGTGATAGCCTGAAATGGGCTGGAATCTCTCTTGTAGAGCAGGTTTCAGGATCAGGAGCTAAAGATGGAATGAGGAATCTTCCGGACTTCTCTTCCAGACTATATATTTTGAAAAAGGTCGTAGACAGAAATTGAATAATATCGTTGTAGCAGGCGCTGGCGTATTCGGAACAGCTATCGCAGAGCGCTTATCATGGAACACTAACAATAAGATTACCCTCCACACAATTGAGAAGGATGTAGAAAAGGATATCAATGAGAACCACAGGAACATGAAGTATTTTCCTTCTAGATTCCTAAGCTCTAATGTCAGCGCAACAAGCAATGATGAGATCTTCAGAGATGCAGATATCATAATGCTTGTGCTTCCATCAAAGGTCATTGTGCCATTCTCTGAAAGAATCAAAAGCCAGGTAAAGAGTAATCCTCTTGTCATAAACCTTGCAAAGGGAATGAGCGATGAAGGTGCATTCATCACTGAGGATATTCCATTTGAGAGGACTGCAAGCATGAAGGGACCTTCATTTGCAATCGAGACAATCAACGGCTTTCCGACTGCATTCACATTCGGTGGAAAGAAAGAAGACTATGAGTTCTTCAAAGATGAGGTGCTCCCTAAAACTGGCTTCACTCTTGATTATTCACATGATGTCAGAGCTGTAGAGCTCCTATCAATACTGAAGAATATGTATGCAATCGCAATCGGACTGGTATCAGGAAAATACAACAGCCCTAATGTTGACTTTCTTGTCTATACAAAAGCTGTAAATGAGATGAGAGAGCTTCTCAAGATGTATGGATGCGATAGCGAGACTATCTTCAGATACTGCGGTATCGGAGACCTTGGCCTTACCGCACTCAATGACCTATCAAGAAACAGGACATTCGGGATGCTGATCGGAAAGGGCTTCACTTTTGACAGCGAGAAGAATACAGCAACTGTAATTGAAGGCCAGAGGACCATAAAGCTCATAGGAGAATTCACAAGAGAGCAGAATGCTGCTGATGACTTCCCTCTTGTACAGTCACTCTACAAGCTTCTATATGAAGGTGACAGCCTGAACAATTACATCATCAACGTACTAAAATAAAAACATCTTCCATCCCAGGTATTGCATAGCTTGCAATATCTGGACAGAAGTAACCATACTTAGCATCATCTGAATAGCTGATCTGCTTTTCCTGCAAGATACAATGGAATGTTCACTACACTATCTCTTATGAGAATCGGCATTCTTGAGAATTTGATTCCTTTATCAAATCCATTCTTTTCCATAAATGTGGAAAAACTTGCTGATTTAAGAGCCATCCCAGATTTCACTTCAATAGGAATAATCCCTTCTGGCTTCTGAATCAGAAAATCTACCTCAAGATTGTTATTATGTGAATAGTAAAATACGTTCTCTGAAATATTATGCCTAAGCTCGAGTAGAACGAAATTCTCTGCAATCGCTCCTTTGAAGAAAAACTCTATTCCCTGGATTATATAAGAAGGATCAATTGCTGCTATATTTGTAAGAAGCCCTATATCATAATGATACAGCTTGAATTCCATTGGGTCTTTATATGCTTCTAAAGGATAATACGCCTTTGAGACATTGAATACCTGCTCTACAATTCCAGCTTCTTTAAGCCAGATAATTGAATTACCATACTCCCTTGCTCTCGCACTCCCTCTTACAGCAGTGAATACAAATTTCCTATTCTCTTTGGCAAGCTGTGATGGAAGGGATTCATAAATCTCTAGAATCTTCGCTGCATCAATCTTTGTATTGTGCTTTGACATATCATTTTTTGTCATCTCATTTATCGTGCGCTCAATATATCTTACTTCATTGACATTTCTGTTCTTTGAATAAATAGAAACAGCTTCAGGCATTCCTCCGACAATGAAATAAATATCCATCACTTCAAGAAAACGAGAATGAATAGCATCTGGAATTACAGTATCAGCTGTAATTGATTTATAGAAATCTGCAAGTTCAGGACTGACCTCTATCAGAAACTCCTCAAATGTCATTGGATATACATCAATGATATCTACCATTCCTACTGGATATGATATCTCAGACAGGTAAGTTCCAAGAAGGCTTCCAGCTGAAACTATATCCATTCCAGGTAGCTCTTCATGAAAATACTTCAATGATGTAAGTGCTTCAGGACATTCCTGTATCTCATCAAAAATAATCAGTGTTTTACCCACTTCTATCTTCTTTCCAAATAAAAGAGAAAGATTCGCTATTATCACATTAGGATCCAAAGAGGTCTTGAATACAGAAGAGATCTGATTCATATTCTCAAAATTACAATATATGGAATCATCGAATTCTTTAGAGAATTCTTTCATAAGCCATGTCTTTCCAACCTGTCTGCTTCCTTTGAGAATCAATGGTTTGTGGTGTTCTTTATTTCTCCACTCTTTCATTTCTCCCAGAACAAATCGAAACATTTCTCATTCCTCCACATTTTTTGTGATTATCTTATTAAATAATACACATTTTTTGTGAATTATTCCAATCGGATTACATATTTTCTATAATTATAAGCAAAATACACCCGATAAGGTATAAAATACACATATCAATCTTACTTACACCCTATTGGGTATAAATCATATTAATTACATTGAAAATCATCCCTAAAGGGTATAAATTATATTCTATGAATCCAATTGCAATATTCATCAAGACAAAAAGAAAAGCTGCAGGTCTTACCCAAGAAGAGTTCGCTTTACGTTCTGGGCTTGGATTAAGATTCGTAAGGGAGCTAGAACAGGGAAAAGAAACTGTAAGAATGGACAAAGTCAATCAGGCTCTGTCAATGTTTGGAATGGAAGCAATACCTGGGAAAAGGAATATAGATGAGTGATTCTTATAGAAAAGCCTTTGTATATGTAAGAAAGATTTTTGCGGGAATAATAGAAGAAACAGATTATGGTTATTCTTTCAGATATGATTCAGATTACCTAAAAACCTCTGACGCCTCCTGTGTAAGCCTTACATTACCATTGAGAGAAGAAAGTTACGAATCTTCATCTCTTTTTCCTTTTTTTGATGGCTTAATTCCTGAAGGATGGCTTCTTAATGTCGTTTTCCATAACTGGAAAATCAGCATTAATGATAGATTTGGACTTCTTCTAATTGCCTGTAAGGATCCAATAGGAAACGTATCAATAATGGAGGCTATAGAATAATGAGATGCTTATGCTGTGGTAAGCCATTTACAAGCAAAAGTTCTGAATCTGAGAGGCTGCAGGGCTGGCATAATATATGTATAAAAAGTTCTTTTCAACTAATGTTCTTCCAAAGATTGATCTAACTGATGAGGAACTAAAGACAATTGCTGAAAAATCGGTAAATAAGGGTTTTACTGTAACTGGTGTGCAGAAAAAGCTCTCTCTACATCTAACTGCAGACAGTCAGCCTCGATTAACAATAGAGAATTTCCCCAATGGCTATATTCTAAAACCACAGACTGCTGAATATAAATTCTTACCAGAATCTGAGTACTGCGTAATGGAAATGGCGAAAGCAACAAAGATAAAAACCGTTCCTTTTGCTTTAATAAAAACAGATTCATCTTTCGCTTATATCACAAAGAGAATAGACCGAATCATCAATACTAAAGACGTCCATGACATAGAGATGCTGGCAATGGAAGATTTCTGCCAGCTAGATGGAAAACTGACTCTTGATAAATATCATGGTTCATACGAGCGCTGCGCAAAAATCATTGAAAAATATTCATCTCAAAAAGAATTAGATAAATCAGAATTGTTCTTACGATTGGTTTTCTCTTTTGTTACAGGAAACTCTGATATGCACTTGAAAAATTTCTCTCTTATCGAAAATGCCTATAAATCAGGAGAAATATATTATCTCCTGCCTATGACATGCTTCCAGTCAAGCTGATCCTTCCTGAAGATAGAGAAGAGTTTGCATTAACAATGAATGGTAAGAAAAATAGGATAAACAGAAAGGATTTCCTAACATTTGCAAATAACATAAACCTGAATAGCAAAGTAGCAGAAAACATGCTGTCAAAAGTCATATCTATGAAGAAAACATATTTTGATTTATGTGAAAATTCATTTATGCCTAATGAAATGCAGGCAAACCTCATCAATCTTATAGAAGAGAGAACTTATCTACTGCAGTAAATGGCTATTAGCTTGATAGTCATATGAATTGGAATACAATTGCTGCTAGCAGCAATAAACTACAAACATGTGAGAATTATGGATAAAACAGTTAGTCTCCAATAGATCTGGCAACTCTCCAGAAAACAGTTTTAGGATTACGTACATTTACCGACAGAACCAATGCAATATCAGAAGATGGAACTAATGTTTTAGCTGAGATCAATCCTATTCTCATAAAACTGCATATTTTACAAGTTATCGCTAACAAAAAATCGTCATAAAACAAATATTGATATGTTCTATGACGACTCAAATGCCTATAAATGAATTACAATCACTCCCACTCTATTGTTCCTGGTGGTTTTGATGTGATGTCATAGAGTACTCTATTAACTCCTTTGACTTCATTGCAGATTCTGCTTGCACAGCGCTGCATTACATCATATGGAAGCCTGTACCAGTCTGCAGTCATAGCATCCTCGCTTGTAACTGCTCTGAGAGTGCAGACTTCTCTGTAAGTCCTCTCATCCCCCTGCACACCTACGCTCTTCACAGGAAGAAGATCAGCAAGTGCCTGCCAGATCTTATCATAAAGCCCAGCTTTTCTTATCTCTTCAATGAAGATTGCATCAACATCCCGGAGAGTATCGAGTCTCTCTTTTGTAACTTCACCAATGCACCTTACGCCAAGTCCAGGACCTGGGAAAGGATGACGATATACAAGCTCATCAGGAAGCCCAAGCTCTTTTCCAAGTGCTCTCACTTCGTCTTTGAACAGTTCCTTCAAAGGCTCAAGAAGTGACCACTTCAGGTCTTCAGGAAGCCCTCCAACATTGTGATGGCTCTTAATCGTAGATGAAGGTCCGCCTGACGGAGACTTTGACTCTATTACATCTGGATAGAGCGTCCCCTGGGCAAGGAATGAAATATCACCACATTTGCGAGCTTCATTATAGAAAGTATCAACAAAGAGCTTTCCTATTATCTTTCTCTTTGCCTCTGGCTCTGTAACACCTTTTAGTGCAGAGAGGAATGCCTCCTCTGCATCTGCATACTGAAGCCTCATATTGAAGTGCTCACCGAATAGCTTCAGAACACTTTCAGCCTCATTCTTCCTGAGCATACCATTGTTGACGAATACACAGACTAGCTGATCACCGATTGCCTTATGAATCAGAACAGCGGCAACTGAAGAATCAACACCGCCTGAAAGTCCACAGAGAACCTGCTTATCTCCAACCTGAGCTCTTATTGATGCAATAGCATCATTTACAAAAGAACCCATATTCCAGTCATTCTTTGCCTTGCAGATATCAAGGACAAAAGAGGAAATCATCTTCTCACCATCTACAGAATGGACAACTTCTGGATGGAACTGAACTCCATAGAAATGCCTCTTTCTATCTTCAATTGCTGTATAGAGACAATTAGGTGTAGATGCAGTCACCTCAAAGCCTTCTGGAATTCTTGTAACAGAATCACCATGGCTCATCCATACCTGCGATTTATCAGGAACATTTGCAAGAAGCTCTGAATCAGCAACTCTTATATCAATATTAGCAAGGCCATATTCCTTCTTCTCAGGACAAGATACCTCTCCGCCCAGCATCAGTGACATTACCTGTAGTCCATAGCATATTCCAAGGATTGGAATACCTAAAGAGAATACTCTCTCATCTGGGCGTGGAGAACCTGGAGTCTTAACACTTGCAGGACCTCCTGAGAAGATGATTCCTTTAGGATTCATCTTCTTGATCTCATCAGCAGAAGTAGTAAAAGGCACAATCTGGCTATAAACTCCGCACTCTCTGACACGCCTTGCGATAAGCTGGCTGTACTGAGCACCGAAGTCTAGAACGAGAACCATGTCGTGGTTTGCTGCCATTTTTTCCTCCGTATAAGGATTCTAAAGGAAATACCAACAGATTTCCATATATAAAACAGAAAAGGCGGTTTAAAACCGCCTTTATACCTAAATTACCATCTAAGATTATCTAGCTTTCTGTATCCTTTAGATACTGCTGCATAAAGGATAAGTCCAAGAACTCCACCTACTCCGCCCTGAAGAAGGTTTGGACCAATCTCCACAGCTGCTGTTGAGAAGCTTGATAAGAACAGTCCAGTAAGAAGGAAATAGCCGAAAGCAACTGTTACAGCTGCAATCACAACACCCAGAGCCTTCTTCCAGAAGACTGTATCTGTGCCTTTTACCAGAAGTCCGATTAGAAGACCTTCCAGGCCATGGACAACAAAGGAAATCGGAGCCCACTGAGGATAGCCTCCAATGAGATCAGAGAATGCTGTACCAAGTCCACCAGCAATCAATCCTGTGATAGGACCAAAAGCAAAAGCTGTGAATGTAACAGCAACATCACATAGTGATATATAACCACCAGTTGTTGGAGTCGGAACTCTGACAGCTATTGTGAAGACGGCGACGACAGCAGTGAATACTGCAACAAGCGCAATGCGCAGGGAGGTTTTCTTTCCATCCATTTTAGGCACCCACTTTTTGTGAAATAGTTAAAAATAACAGAGAAAGCGTAACACTAATAATCAAATGTGTAAAGAAATGCCATGAAAAGCGCAGTTTTCCATAGTCTTTTCTGCTTTTAAGGCCAAAGCCACGCTCCTCTAGCGCTGATGCAAGCTCAGGCACCATCTTCACAGCAGAGATTGTCAAAGCTGTTATCGTAGGCATTATGGGATAGCCCCTCTTATTCTCCTTGAGACGGAGAGACATAGAATCCCTTATGTCCTCAAATAATGATCCAAGATATGGAATATATCTCAGAACGAGTGAGATTGTAACTGCTGCATTGTAGCTTAAATGGTAGAATCTCAGGCCCTTTACGATATTCTCACTGCGTTCCGTCTCAATAAGGAGAAAGAATATAAATGATATTGAGATAAATCTGGAGGCTGACCTCAGTGCATGGAAAAGCCCCTCATATGATAAGAGCATGAAATCTCCTATGACAATCATAGGCTGCCCATTTCTCTCTGAAAGAGGTGAGAACAGAAAGAGGAAGAAGATAATCGGAAGAAGCCTCTTGAAGCCTTTCATAGTCTCTTTCATCCCCACTGAAATCAGAGAGAGAGCTACTGCAGATAAAGCTATCAGGATAGACATGGATAAGCTCTTAATCATGAAGATTGCTACAGACATCAATATAGAGAACAGGATCTTAGCTCTCACATCGAAACGATAATAAAAGGAGCTTCCGTATATATATGTGTTTATCTGCATATCCTGCCTCCTTTTATCTCATGCTTCACGCCTGGGATCAAGGATGCGAAGTACTCATCATGCGTGATGATCATAAGCCCTGCTCCAGACTCAAGATACACTTTCACAGCCTTTATCGAATCCTCATAGGAAAGAGCACTATCGAGTTCATCGAAGATTGTGAATGGACGCTTCAGCAGATAGAATATCGCAGCCTGAACAAGCTTTGCCCTTCCATATGGAATCTCAGATATATACCAATCCTCTTCTAAGCCGAATAGCGTAAGCGCTTTATCAATCTCGCTTCTATCTGCACCAGTTGATTCAAGCTCCTCCTTCACTGTTGGAAGAAAAAGCTGCTCAAATGGATTCTGCATAAGATACGAGACAGTGTGCCGCCTCTCTTTCTCTGATATGGCCTTGCCATTGAAAAGCACTGAGCCATTCTGCTCTTTCAGAAGACCGCACATGACTTTAGATAGAGTGCTCTTCCCTGACCCATTCTCACCAAGAAGCAGAGTGCATCTTCCCCCGCTAAGAACCAATGAGCTGACATCAAGCGAGAATGGATGCTCTTCCCTCACAGAGCGATGGGCTCTTTCAAGATAGACACCTGAAACTTCTAGCCTATTGCTACCTGGATACGAATCAAGAAGAGGAACAGCATCTGAGCGCTCATAGCAGGCTGCCCTGCCATTTTCAATTGTGATAACCCTGCTGTATATTCCATCATAAGTCGGAAGGAAATGAGAGCCAAGAATCAATGAGGTACGGCCCCTTTCCTTCAGCAGCTCAGAAACTCTTCTTCTCCAATATGGAGATAGCTCATCAAATGACTCATCTAAGATATAAAGATAGGGATCCAGCATGAAGAGGACTGCAATCATCAGCCTCTTCTTCTCTCCTCCAGATAGCTCCGCTGTAGATACTTCCCGGTACTTCTCCAGATCGAAGGTCTTCAACGCCCAATCTGTCTTAGCAGCTATCTCCTCATCTGGAAGCCCTAGATTCTCAAGAGGGAATGACAGCTCTTCCCTGAGCGTTGAGAACAGAATCATCTCATCACTGTTCTGGCTGACACGTGATAGGAATGGCATGCGCTCTGCGATATCAAGAGAAAGCACATCTGTATCATTCACAAAGACATGACCAGATATTATCCCGCCAGTATATTTCGGAGCAGAGCCTGTAAGAATCCTCGCAAGCGTTGTCTTACCACTTCCTGGCGAAGATATCAGGAGCACACGCTCACCTTCCTCTATTTCCAATGAAAACGAGGAGAAAAGCTCCTCTCCCTTCTCCTCGTATCTGAATGAAAGATTATCTATACGGACCATTATCTTCTCTTAGGAAAGGCCGGGAGCTTTTCAAACTCATCCCTAACCATATTCTCAACAGCGGTATGAAGCCCTGCTATCTCCTCATCGCTCATAAGCGCAGTATCAACAGGAGGCAGTATCTTCACATAGATAGGAACAAATCCGCAGTAATGTGCATCCTCAAATGTCTGGCGTGTATTCTTTATCACAACAGGCACAACCTTAGCCTTAGCTCTAGTTGCCATCTTGAATGAGCCTGCCTTGAATTCAGCAACCTTTCCTTCCTTGTTTCTGGTTCCTTCAGGGAAGATGACCATAGGAATGCCCTTCTCTATATTATCTGTCCCATCATGGATTGCCTTAATGGCATCCCGAGGGCTCTTTCTATCAATCAGTGGACAATGAAGAAGCCATAAGAGGCCATTGATCAGAGGAACCTTCTTGAGCTCTTTCTTAGCAACCATTCCAGGCCATCTTCCTGTTGCATAGATTGCCGGGATATCAATGACTGAATTGTGGTTAGGGAAGAAGCAGTACTTCTCTCCGCGCTTAGGAAGATTCTCGCGGCCTTCCACATGCACTATAGATCCTAAGAACAGCATAATCCAGGCATCAACGAATTGAAGGATGAAGTGAGGAACAACCTCCCCGAGAGTTCTTAAATGAAGAACACGGAATATAGCACCCAAGATTATTGATATAAGACAGAAGACTGTCATCACCGGAACAATGAATACAATAGCAATTATGAATCTGAATATCTTAATCAGCTTTCTCATTCTTACCTCTTTATTGAATAAAGCCTGTAATAAAGGCCTTTAGCTGCTAATAGCTCATCATGAGTTCCCTTCTCAACAACTCTGCCTTTATCCATAACGTATATGATATCACTATCAATGATAGTTGAAAGCCTATGAGCTATGACTATGCACGTCCTGCCTTCAGAAAGCCTATTAAGCGCATCCTGTATCATGGCCTCCGACTCTGTATCTAGGCTGCTTGTCGCTTCGTCGAATATCAGGATCTTAGGGTTCTTAAGAAAGACACGGGCAATTGAAAGCCGCTGCTTCTGTCCGCCAGAAAGCCTTGTGCCTCTCTCCCCGACTTCTGTATCCAGGCCATCAGGCAGGCTGGACACAAACTCATCAAGTCTTGCATTCTTCAGCGCTGCCCACATCTCATCTTCTGTGGCATTGCTCTTTCCATATCTGAGATTCTCCTTTATGGAAGCATCAAACAGGAATACATTCTGCTGTACAAAGCCTATTGCCTCATGAAGTGATTTCTGGGTGACAGAATCTATATCTATGCCATCTATTGTGATCCGGCCACCATTCTTCTCATAAAAACGGGCAAGAAGCTGCACAGCTGTGCTCTTTCCTGCACCAGATTCTCCGACAATGGCAACACGCGAGCCCCCTGGAATAGTGAGAGAAAGATCATCGATTACAATCTCCTTGCCATCTGCTTCGTAAGAGAATGAGACATCATCATACTCTATCTCACCATCTCTGACTTCAAGATCCACTGCATCTGGACGATCTTCGATCTCAGGCTTTATATCCATGACCTCTGCAAAGCGCTCAAAAGATGCAGCCCCCTGTGTGAACTGCTCTGTAAAAGAGATCAGGCGGTCTATAGGAGGAAGAACAACAGAGACATATAGGATGAATGTCACAAGATCTGAGTATGCAACCTGTCCTCTTGCTATGAGAATTATCCCTCCGACAATCGTCATGAAGTAATAGAATTCTCTCATGAAGTCTATTCCAGCATGGTATCTTGCCATCTCCTGGTACATTGCCTCCCTGCTCTCTTTCAGGTCTGCATTTGATGCTGAGAACTTCATCTTCTGGAAATCCTCCTGAGAATAGCTTTTGACTTCCCTTATTCCCTGTATGGAATTCTCTGCCTCGACATTGACATCTGCTATCCTTGCCCTTATAGCTCTGTTTGTCCTCTTCAGCCTCTTATTGAACACGATTCCATAAAAGAGCATTACAGGGAGAGGTATTATGGAGATCAGCGAAAGGCGCCATGAGAAGCTGAACATAAGAGCATACGCCCCCACAAGAGTTGCAATAGATATTACAACATCCTCAGGCCCATGATGTGCAAGCTCTGCTACATTGAACAGGTCATTTGATATCCTGCTCATTATGACACCAGTCTTTGTCTTATCAAAATAAGAGAAAGAGAGGGTCTGCAGATGATCAAAGAGATCCTGGCGCATATCATTCTCCATCCATACACCTAAATAATGCCCCCATTTTATCCTTATATATGTGAATACTGACTGGATAGCATAAATCAGGAACATCAGAGCTGAGAATAGAATAGCAAAGCCCCATGCCTTCTCCGGTAGGGACTTATTGAGAATATGCCTGACAATGGCTGGTGATATTATAGATAGTGCTGAAGACATCAATGCAACAGCCATATCTAGGATAAACCACCATTTATATTTTCTGTAATATGAGCAGAAACGTCTGAAAAGAGACATATCAGCCTCGACCGAAGAGCTTTCTGAGCTTTGAGAGAAAGCCTTCTTTCTTCATTGGACGCTGTGATTCAGATGTGCTCTTGGTTTCAGCTGACGGCTTATCCTTCTTAACTTCAGGCTTCTTTTCTTCTCCAGAGCCACCATATTGCTTTCTGTAGTAGGCCATGCGCTCTTCAAGAGACATTGAGGAGAGCTTATCATAGCGTTCCGCATCCTTCTTTGAAACAGACTCTTCTTTTTTAGCTGACTTCTTCTTAATCGAAGCATTCTTCTCCTGCTTTCTGCTATTAGCCTTATAATTCCTGACCTTTGCCTTAAGTGCAGGATTATCCTTGCTTCTCCTTCTATATCTATAGCCTGCGCTCTTATCTACAACGCTCTCAAGCCCTATCTCATCGGCCCAGAGCACAGGAATCTTCATCTGTATATATTCCTCTATAGCCTCAAGACCATAGATATATTCCTCACATGCAAGAGTTATTGCCTTTCCGGTCTTTCCAGCTCTTGCTGTCCTTCCGATTCTATGCACGTAGTTCTCATAGTCCTCTGGAATATCATAGTTGACTACAAGTTCCAGATCATCTATCTGAAGGCCTCTTGCTGCAACATCCGTTGCTACCAGAATAGGAAGCTTGCCTTCCTTCATCCTATCTATGGTCTTCAGCCTCTTTGACTGCGGCATATCCCCCATAAGATATTCTGCTTTATAACCATTAGCACAGAGCCTCTCTGAAACCTCTACAGCCCTGTCTTTAGTATTTGTGAAGATCAAGCATGAGGCAGGCTTAATCTTATTGAGTATTGAAAGAAGCAGGCCGAACTTATCTTCCTTTGTCACATGGAACAGTTCCTGTGTTATGTTCTTTACTGTAATCTCTTCTGGCTGTACCTCAATCTCCTTAGGATTATTCATGTACTGCCATGCAAGGTTACGTACCTTAGTGGAAAGAGTTGCAGAGAGAAGCATTGTCTGCCTCTCCTTCACAGGACGCATCATCGAGAACATTCTCTGGATATCAGGATAGAAGCCCATATCGAACATTCTATCAGCCTCATCAAGCACAATGGTATCAAATAGCCTGAAATCAATCTTATGCGAAGAAGAGAAATCAAGAAGACGGCCTGGAGTTCCAACATAGAGATTAAGCCCCTCATTGAGCTCTTTCTCCTGTGTCTGGTAGCCAACACCGCCATAGAAGCACCCAATCTTATAGCCATCCAGAGATGAGGATAATAGCTTTGCATCTTCCTCTATCTGGACTGCAAGCTCTCTTGTAGGTGCTACAACAAGAGCTGTGCCCTTGTGTCCATTCTTAATATACTTCTCAAATATTGTCAGAAGAAAAACAGCAGTCTTACCAGATCCGGTCTTAGACTGAACCATTACATCAGAGCCAGCTAACGAAATCGGCAGGACATTCTCCTGCACCAAGGTGCAATCGGAGAATCCTGCTTTTCTGACTCCTTCCAAAACCTCATTAGAAAGAGGCAATTCTGTAAATTTCATATAAATAATCCTTAACGGGAAATAAATTCTAAATGCAGTTTTACATTAATGAATCTATTGAGCTTTGTCCATTGAATTGGCCATCTTAAGGATATTTATTGCTCTATTATCTACTCCCAGGCTCTTACATAATCCCTTATTTTAAGTATTCTGTCCCAAGCGCTTCTGTTTATCTCAATATTTCCAACAGTGGAAAGAGGAAGGGCTGCCATGCTAGTTGAGGATATGAATACTGAATCGAAGAATTTCAGCTCATCATACTTCACTGCAGAATATACAGTCTCCATTCCAAGCTTCTCTATTGCCTTGACGACACTCATCCTTGTTATTCCACCAAGAACAAGCTCATCAGGAGCTGTATATACCTTATTGCCCAGAACTGCATAGAAGTTTGATCTGGTGCCTTCTGTGATCACGCCTTCCCTATTCACAAGAAGAGCTTCAAATGCACCCTTCGACTTTGCCTCTTCAAGTGCTATATAGCTCATCAGCAGGTTGCTTGTCTTAGCTGTAGGCAGGAAACGCTCCCCAAAGTAAAGCTCAGCCTTAACACCATTCTCATAATAGCTATCTGGATAAGAAAGCAGATCCTGATAAGTCATGAAATAGGAATCAACATCACCGCCTATTACAAGAATCCTTGCTGTACAGTCCTTGATTCCTTCTTCTTTTATCAGGAGAAGAAGTGCAGATTCAAGCTCCTTTTCCGTGTAATGGAAAACAAGCCCGATTTGACCTGCAGAATCCCTAAGCCGCTCAAAATGATCATCAAAATGAACAACGTGCCCATTTATTATCCTAAGAGCTTCATACACAGAGAACGAATACTGCACAGCCCTCTTGGTAATAGGGACCACAGCATCCTTCTCATCTATAAGCATTCCATTGCATATTGCTCTCTTCATATGCGCCTCCTCTACTCGTATCTCAGAATCTCTCTAGGCTTTGAGCCATGAGCCTCTCCAACGATACCATCCTCTTCCATCATCTCAATGAGCCTTGCAGCTCTATTGTATCCAATCTTCATTCTTCTCTGCAGGTAGCTTGCCGATGCACACTTTCTTTCAAAGCAGATTGCCTTAGCCTGCTCATAAAGAGCCTCATCACTATCTGAATCAGCAAGGATCACATCAGATGAGTCACCCTGATCATTATCCCTGTCATCATCCTCAAATAAATCTTCAGAAAGATAATCTGTCTCACCTGCATTCTTGCGGACAAAGCTGCTTATCTCATCGACCTCTCCATCAGATAAGAACGCTCCCTGTATTCTCTCAAGCCCCATTACGCTAGGATTCAGAAGGAGCATATCACCCTTGCCTAGAAGATTCTCAGCCCCGCCCTCATCAAGGATTACACGGCTGTTTGTTCCTGAAGATACAGCAAATGCGATTCTTGCAGGAAGGTTAGACTTGATTGTTCCAGTGATTACATCTGCAGACGGTCTCTGTGTTGCCAGAATAAGATGTATTCCTGCAGCTCTTGCCTTAGCAGTAAGACGAGCAACAAGATTCTCTATATCCTTTCCGACTACAGACATCATATCTGCAAACTCATCCATGATAAGCACAATATATGGCATTCGCTCTGCCGCTATATGCTCTCTTGTAAGCTTCTCGTTAAGGCCCTCTATATTTCTGACTCCGAATTTTGAGATCATCTGATAGCGTCTCTCCATCTCCTCAACAAGCCAGTTGAGAACCTTGACAACACGCTTTGCATCTGTAATCACAGGAGTAAGCAGATGAGGTATTCCATTATACATTGAAAGCTCTACCATCTTAGGATCAACCATGAGCAGTCTGACTTCCTTAGGCCCTTTCTGGTAAAGGATAGTATTGATGAATGAGTTTATGCAGACAGATTTTCCAGATCCAGTTGTACCTGCAATTATCATATGAGGCATCTTGCACACATCAATCACAACAGGTTCGCCGGTTATCGTCTTACCGAGAATCATAGGAACTCTGAAGCTCTTGTACTTCTCGCTTGCCCGGAGAGCATAAATCATATCCTTGAATCCGATTGTATCTCTAGATGCATTAGGAACTTCAATTCCAACAGCCTGCTTTCCTGGAATAGGTGCAAGTATTCTTATCTTAGAGCCTCCAAGCGCATAGTTAAGCTCAGCCTCTCTTGCCTTAATCCTAGAAATGAGAGTTCCTTCTCCAAGCTTAAGCTCATACATAGTGACTGTAGGGCCTTTTATTATATCTATCAGCTCTACATAGACTCTCTGCTGGGCAAGTGCTTCAACAATAATCTCGCCTTTGCGCCTCGTAAGAGGATCAAGCTCAGAGTTTGCACTAGGATAGTCCTTCAGCAGTGATACTGGAGGCGCTATATAATTCCTCTGAGAACGCTGCTTTATAGCATAGAAACCCATATTATTTGAAGAAAGCCCACCTATTCCTACACTGAGTTCAAGCTCATTCTCCTGCTCTGCATTACAATCATCTGGTGATGAGCTAGAATCGTTTCTGGCAGCAGGAATCTCTTCTTGAGGCTGGCTTTCCATCTCATAGCGCACTGGCTCTGCCTTAGGAGCAGGTTCAAATCGCTTCTCCTCTGCTCTCATCTCCTCGTTGAAAGCACTTAAAGAAGGCCTTGCTGTAGTTTCTTTAACAATAGGCTTTGTTTTCTCTGCTTCAGGTTTTCCGTACTGAATAGTACCAGTAGAAGACTCTGATACTGTTTGTTTAGAGCTCTCTTCATAAGTGCTCTTCATTATCTTTACATCAGACTCTTCTTCCGGCTGGAATGCCTTTCCTGGGAAATGAGAGACAGAGCTCTCTGGCTTTGCTCCATCTGCAATTGCCTGGAAAAGCTTATATCGTGGATGTTCAGGTGAAAGATTCGAAGGAGCAACGGATGATGTCTTTGCTGTCTTTGAAGGAGCTGGCTGAGCATCTGCCCTGCTTCCGTTCTGAAGTGCCTGAAACATCTTATATCGTGGATGATCTGGCGACAGGCCTGAAGGAGCAGCATTAGCCACTGCAGGTGAAGCCTTCTCAGTCGCTTCGCTCTTTGCACTCTGAGGCCTTTCATTATTATGAAGTGCTTCAAATAGCTTATAGCGAGGATGATCCGGAGAGAGATTCGATGGTGCAAAATCATTTTTCTGCACGAATTCAGTCTCAGCCTCTTCTTCATCATCATATCCGATAATAGGTCTCTGAGGCGGAAGCGGAGCACTCTTCTCTTTATTATTGAATGCCTCAAGTGTTGCTTCTATCATTCCACCTGATCTGAAGTGGCTATTGCTTTCAAGAGAAGGCCTTGAGGATTTTCTATCTTCTTCATCTTTTATAGTGCTTAGGATATTGCTGCTGACAGGCGCCATCTGAAAATCATCCTGATTATCCTCATCATATTGAGAGGTAGATGGAGAATTATCCGTATGCTCAATTGTCTTAAGCTCAGGCATCTCTGAGAAAGATGGAAACTCTAGAGGATTATTAGGATTTGCAGGAGGCTCTGCAAATTCAATAGGAGGAAGGGATTCTTCACCTTCATCCCTCTCTGCTTTTATTCTCTTAGCATTCTCCTTCTTTGCCCTGCGCTCCTCTTTCTTAGCAAGCTTTGCTTCCTTTCTTGAGAGGATTTCTGCCTTCTCCCTCTCCTTATCAGCATCGTTTTCAGCCTTAGCCTTAGCTCTGGCCTCTTCTGCTTCCCGTTCCCTCTCTTTCTTTTCACGGAGCTTCTCGTATCTCTTCTGCTCCCGCTTCTCTTCCTTTTCAGATTTCTTCTTTGCCTTATTCTCTGCCTTTTCACGCTCTTTATTCAGCTTGGCATCCTGGCGCGCAATCTTCTTCTCCTCTATTGCATTGAGCTTTTCCTGATGGATTCTCTCCTTCTCTGCAGCCTCTTCCTCCTCTGAAGGCAGAAGCCCATCATGTACAAGCTTCTTTATCTTCCAGTCACGCTTGCGCCTCCATGAAGAATCAAGGAATGAGGCAATATATAGAAGAAAAATGCCCAGAACGAATTCAAGGATAAATGCAAATACTATGAGAAGCTTCTTATCACTTATCTCAGTCTTCTCTAGATATGACGAGAGAAATGCAGGCATAGGCTCATGCTTATAAAGCCTAACCAGAAGCACAAGAGTAAGATACTCAAGCACTAGATAAATCTCATAAAAATGTGAGAATGGCTTTCTATTCCTGAAAGCAAGCATCATAAGGCCTATTATGAGAAGCAGAGCACCTGGCGTTACAACACCATAGCCACTCTCAAAAAGAGCAAAGCTGCTCCTCACAATATCCACAAAGCTCTTCAGAAATGCAATGCTCAGAAGATTCTGCTGATCAAGGACACCTAGTGTTACAAGAGAGGTGCCTGCTGCAATCAAGATGATAGATAAAACTAACGAAAACCTGCCTTTCTTCTTCACTTCACCCTCCAGTCTGAAATGATCATGAGGACTCTCTCCTCATCAAGATACGGAACCTTAAGAGGCTCAATGATGCTATCAAATGAATATGAAAGAGATAGAGCTTCCAGCTCCTTCTCTGCATTTGCTCTCTGTCCTTTATAGAACAGGGCCTTGCCATCATCTGATAGGAGTGCTATCGCACTCTTTGCTATATCATTGACAGGATGGAAAGCGCGGCAGGTAAGTACGCTGAACTTCCTATCAATACCCTTTATGTCTTTCTCTATTACAGAGGCATTCTTCAGACCAAGCTTAGCTATAACCCCTCTTAGAAAGCCTGCTCTTCTATTCATGCGCTCTATAAGTGCAAATTCACGGTCGGGAAACAGTATTGCAAGAACTATTCCTGGAAGTCCTGCTCCAGATCCAAGATCTGCTACAACATCACCTTTCTCTGTCATTGCATTGAAGAATCCATAAGCACTAGCAGAGTCAAGGATATGCCTGATTATTATACCTTCTTCGCTTTTCTCGCCAACCAGCTTGAGTGCAGGATTGAAGAGAATCAGCTCTGAAATATACTCTCTCAGCTTATTGCTCTTAGCTTCAGGCTCATCGATGCCAAGCATAGACAGACCATGTAAAAGCTTATCCACGGCGACCTCTCACAGCAACAGCAAGTACAGCCACATCAGAGACTCTTACGCCGGATATTCGTCCAGCCTGACCTATTGAATGAGGCCTGATCATCTTGAATTTCTCCCTGGATTCTGATGAGATTCCATCAACGCTATCATAATCAAAATCATCAGGAATCACTATGCCCTCTTCCCTCTTGGCTCTCTCTGCCTCTATTTCCTGGCGCTTCAGATATCCTGCATATTTGACATCAAGCTCCACTTCTTCCAGTGTTCTCTTAGGAAAAGCCGAAAGCGATATGATATCAAGTGAGGATATTGTAACCTCTGGCTCCTTTATTGCATCAAGGCCATTCTTGCCATTATGCCTGGAATCCTTAAGAATCGCCTTTATCTCAGCCATATCAGATTTCTTCTTATCAAGAAGCTCCATTCTCTCTTCAGTAGCAAGTCCTGCTTTATATCCCATCTCTGTAAGGCGCAGATCTGCATTATCATGACGGAGAGATAAGCGGTATTCAGCTCTTGATGTGAACATCCTGTATGGTTCCTTTGTCCCCTTTGTCACCAGATCATCAATAAGAACCCCGATATAAGCATCTGTTCTGCCGAGAATCAGAGGCTTCTCGTCCTTCAGCTTCTCTGCTGCGTTTATTCCTGCAATCAGCCCCTGTGCTGCAGCTTCCTCATATCCGCTTGTTCCATTTGTCTGCCCTGCAACAAACAGTCCAGAAAGAATCTTGGACTCCAAAGATGGATACAGATCCTGTGGATCCATATAATCATACTCTACAGCATATGCAGGTCTCATAATCTCTACATGCCTAAGTCCAGGAAGCGTTCTTATGAACTGATGCTGCACCTCTTCAGGAAGTGATGAAGAGAGCCCATTTAAGTACATCTCTTCTGTTCCTATACCTTCAGGCTCTACAAAAATCTGATGGCGAGGACGCTCAGGAAAGCGTACGACCTTATCTTCAATAGAAGGACAGTAGCGAGGGCCTTTTCCTACGATCTTTCCTCCATAAAGAGGAGACCGATGGATATTGTCTCTGATTATCTTATGTGTCTCCTCATTTGTATATGTCACATAACATGGAAGTGATGGTCTGAAGATGCTCTCATACATAAATGAGAACGGCTCCATTACCTCATCCCCACTCTGGACTTCAAGCTCATCGAAATCCAGAGAGCTCTTTCTCACACGTGCAGGAGTGCCTGTCTTCATTCTTCCAAGATGGAAGCCTCTCTTCCTGAGATTAGTGCCAAGCCCCACAGCAGCAGGCTCTCCAAGACGACCAGAGGAAGCATCATATTCACCAATGAATATCCTGCCTTCCATGAATGTTCCAGTAGTAAGCACAACAGTCTTTGCACTGATCTCCCAGCCCCTCTCTGTCTTTACCCCGATAATAGCCTTCTTATCTTCATCAACAATGAAGTCCACTACTGTATCCATGAATAGGAATAAATGACTCTGAGCCTCGCAGGTCTCTTTTGCGATGCGGGAATATGTGAATTTATCAGCCTGTGCCCGAGGTGCCTGAACAGCAGGTCCACGGCGCCTATTGAGAATGCGGAACTGAATCATGGATTTATCAATGAGATGCCCCATCTCTCCACCAAGAGCATCAATCTCCCGAACAAGATTGCCCTTTGCTAGCCCTCCTACTGCAGGATTGCAGGAAAGGCGCCCAATTGCATCAAGGCTCTGTGTGATCATAAGAGTATCGAATCCGATACGGCTTATTGCAAGAGCCGCCTCGATTCCAGCATGCCCTCCGCCAATAACTATTGCATCATAATCTCTCATTTTACTTTCCTAAACAGAAGTTTGAGAAGAGATGGTCAAGAATCTCATCGCTTGTTATCTCTCCTGTAAGCTCTGACAGCGCAGATAATGCTGCCTGGAAGAACAGCGCAAGCACATCTGCACTCTTATCCTTAGCCTCTTCGGCTTCTCTCAGCGCTTCTATAGCCTCTGAGAGCTTCTCCCGCTGCCTATCGCTCTCGATAGTCGGTACGCTCTGCACTCTTACCAGATCCTTTGTGAGATATGATGAGATTGCATTTGCAACATCTCCAATTCCCTCCCCAGTAACAGAAGAAAATGAAAGATTGTCCCTATCACCTGTTAGATCTTTCTTTGAGTGCACATAGATTATCTTATCGGACTCTTTTCCTGGCTTCTCATTCCCATCCAGAACATATACGACAAGATCTGCATCATCCATCAGACTCCGGCTTCTCTTTATGCCTTCTCTCTCAACATAATTATCTGAATTCCTAAGGCCAGCTGTATCAAAAAGGCGTATAGGGATGCCGTTGATCTCTGCAGATGCTTCAATGAAATCTCTCGTAGTCCCCTCCTCTGAAGATACTATAGCCCTGTTTTCCTTAAGAAGAGCATTGAAAAGACTGGATTTACCAGCATTTGTATGTCCTGCAAGAACCACAGTGGCCCCTTCGCTATATAGCCGTGAAGCTCTATATGTCGATTCTATATCTGAAAGCCGTCTTATTATGCGCTCTACTCTATCCTCGGGGAAAACCCAGTCATCGATTATCTCATCCTCTCCATAATCAAGATAGACTTCCAGGGAAGAAAGGATATCAACAATCTCGTCTTTAGCAGCTTCAGCCTCTCTCTTAATAGAGCCATCTAGCCTTTCAAGAGCCTCACGGCTTCCGCTCTCGCTTCTTGCCTTAACAAGCTCTTCGACAGCCTCTGCTTCTGTAAGGTCCATCCGTCCATGAAGAAATGCCCTGTATGTGAACTCTCCGGGGAGTGCTTTCCTGAATCCGGCCTTCTCCAGAATCATTGAGATTGACTTTATCACAGCAAGAGAACCATGGGACATAATCTCAAAAGCCTCTTCAGACGTATAGCCATGGCCAGCTCTATAGAACAGCACCATAACCTCATCAATCTTATTGCCGCTTCCATCTACGATATAGCCATGCTTCATACCGGATTTTGTTATTCCATCCGTCTTTCCAGTAAAATAAGGAGACAGTAGAGATATCGAATTCTCTCCGCTTGCACGTATCACAGCAAGTGCAGATGG
>CAKQRI010000004.1 GCA_934271365.1 uncultured Spirochaetales bacterium | reverse complement strand
TTGCTATTGAATTTTCCGAAAGGAGAGCCCGAGGCTTAGGTGAGATACCTCGGGGTTTACCCCGAGGAGGTTTATTGATTTGACTTTCGGTAATCCTGACAGTATATCTAGATATAGTGGAGTTGATTTATGTCTGCAATTACAAAAAAAGCCTTATCAGAATCGCTCATAAGACTTCTGAAGGAAAAGCCTTTATCAAAAATCACGATTTCTGATATCACCGGTGACTGCGGTATGAACAGGCATACATTCTATTACCATTTCAGGGATATAAATGACCTGATTGCCTGGACGTTTGAGACATCAAGCATACAGGTCCTTGAAGGAAATACAACATCTGAGACCTGGCAGGAAGGTTTCCTAGCTCTATTTGACTGGGCTAAGAAGAATCAAAACTTTGTGCTCTCTGTATATCATTTTGTCTCTTCTGATTATATTTACAGATTTTTCTATGAGAAGAGCTATAAGCTGCTGCGATCTGTTGTCGAAGAGCAGAGTGAAGGCCTTAGAGTAAAGGATGAGGATAAGGACTTCATTGCGGATTTCTATAAGTATGGTTTTGTAGGGCTTGTCGTAGAATGGCTTGATAGCGCAATGATGGCAGATCCGAAGCGGATTGTTGATAGACTTGCTGTGATGCTTGATGGAGACTTCAGAAACTGCCTTGAGAAATTTGCAATAGGAAGATCAAGAGATTAGATTACTTCCTTTGCTTTCCACTTTCCTTTGATGAAGCGCTGTACAAAGCATATGCTTCTGCAGTACCAGTCGATGAACATTCCCCATAAAACCCCAACAAGGCCAAATCCCATGTATAGACCAAGAATGTTCGAAAGCACGACACGGAAAATCCACATGGAAAGCACGGAAACAGCCATTGTGTATTTTACATCACCTGCTGCTCTGAGATAGTTTGGAACAGTGAATGCAAGTGGCCATACAAGTGCTCCCTGTATAAGATTCAGATTAACGCATCTGATTGCAAGTGCTGTTGCCTCTTCAGAGAGGCTGTAGATTCCTACAAGCTGAGGTGTGAAGAAGAACATCAGAAGGTCAAGAGCTCCCATTGTGATATACGCAAGTGCAAGAAGCTTCTTACCATAATAATAGACCTGATCATAAGAGCCTTTTCCGCAGCATTGCCCAATTACAGTCACACTTGCAAGGCCGATTGCCGATGCTGGCATATTAGCAAATGTTGCAAGATTGTTGGTAACTGCATATGCAGCGATTGAATAAGTTCCGAATGTTGTTATCGTTGATGAGATAAGTATCTTACCGATATGGAATATTGAATTCTCAAGTCCTGATGGAAGCGCAATCTTCAGTATTCTGGAAATCATCCTCAGATCTATGTCAAACTTCAGCGGATTATCTATATGAATCTTCTCTTTCTTCCTGAGAAGAAGAGAGAACATTATAATGGCTCCGATTATCCTGCTGATTGCTGATGATATACCAACGCCAGAGGCTCCCATGTTGAATGCAAACAGGAATATTGCATTACCGATGATGTTTATCATATTGACTAGAATGGATACCCACATGGTTATATTGCTTTTTCCCATTGACCTGCATAGTGCATTAGCACTTGACTGCACAGCAAAAAAAGGCAGTGAAATCAGGATTGGAGTGAAGTAAGCTGTTGCTGAACTGAAGACAGATTTTTCAAGAGAGCCATAAATGACTCTGATTGTACCATCTCTGAAAATCAGGAATATGGCAGAGATAAGAAGCGAGAAGGCCAGTGTGAGGTACATCAGCTGCTTTGCTGAGTATGATGCTTTCTGCTCTTCCCCTCGTCCAAGGTACTGTGATGCGACAACTGCACCACCTGTAGCAAATGCGGATAAAAGGAATACCATCAGCGACTGTATGCTATCAACAACGCTAACTCCTGATACTGCAGCTTCTCCTGCCTGTGATACCATCATTGTATCAGCCATGCCTATTGTTACATTCAGGAGAGTCTCGATTGTCAGTGGAATGATAAGCGATGCAAGATAGCGTGGCGAGAACAGCAGATTCTCTTTTATATTCTTCATTATCAGATTACCTTCTTGTCTTTCCATTTTCCAGATATGATCCTTGATGTGAATATTATGCTCCTAGCTCCCCAATCCGCATACATTCCATACCAGATTGCCTCGACTCCCATTCCTAGGCATTTTACCATGAAATATGCTCCAGCTATTCTGAAGATCCATATTGATGAAATGGATGCAATCAGATTGAATTTAACATCGCCACAGGCTTCAAGCATCTGAGGAGGGCCAAATGAAAGCGGCCATAAGACCATGCATGCAACTGCACAGGTCCGTGCAAGAGGAAGGGCCAGAGCAGCACTTGTGCTTTCAAGGCCATAGAAGCTAATGATTTCTGGTGCGAATATTAATAGTGGAAGTGATACAGCAAAAGTTGATAGGAAAGAGAGTGCAATCAGATGGCTTGTGTAGTACCTGATATCCTTAAAATTATCACGTCCTCTGCATTGTCCAATAATTGTGACGATTGATAAATTTATTCCGTTTCCAGGTATATTCGTAAAGCTATTGAAATTGCATATTACAGCATGGATTGCTGTGGCACTTGTGCCAAGAGATGCAATCAGTCTCATTAACAGAAGCTTTCCAACATTGAATAAAGAACCTTCTATTGCTGCCGGAATGGCAATTCTCAGGATTTTTCTGATAAGCTCTATGGAGATTGGCCCTTTCGTTATCCCTCTTATATTGAGAATCTCTTTTTTCCTCATCATGAGTGAGAACATAATCATGGCACCAACAGCTCGTGCAATCAGAGATGAGATTGCTGCACCTTTTGCGGATAGATTGAACTTATATATGAGAACAGCATTGCCTGTTATGTTCAGGATATTCATAAGAGCTGAGACAAGCATTGTCCGTGTGCTTCTCTTCTCGCTTCTTGAAAGCGCTGCAAAAGCAGAGTATAGAGCAAGGAAAGGGTAGGAAAGTGCAATGAAGAAGAGGTAGTCCATTGCATGCTCTCTTACATCTGTTGCAATCATGCCATAGAGCAGGTCTATTACCTGACGTCTGAATGGGATGAGAATCAATACAATGATCAGAGAAAAGCCCAGTGTCAGATAAACAAGGTTTTTTGCTGTATCTTTGGCTTTGCTGCTCTTTGCACCTAGATACTGCGATACGACAACAGCTCCACCTGTTGCAAATGCGCTGAATGCAGTTGTCAGAAGAACAGAGAGATTATCTATAATCGATACTGCTGATACCGCAGCTTCTCCAGAACTTGATACCATCATGGTATCTGCCATTCCGATTAAAATGGATAATGCCTGCTCTACTATCAGCGGGATAATGAGAGCCCCTACTTCCTTCCATGTGAACTGGTGTCTGCTTTCTATGTTAATAGTATTATCCATACGAATTGATAATATATTCTTAATATTCTCTAAGTGCTATAGCAAATAATTAAGAAAAAATGGATAAAACTAAGAATATTAAGATTTGTCTTTTTCTTTTTATTGTACTGTGTTAGCTGTAAAACTTTCGTTTCATTTCGTTTTTGCAAGAAAAAGAAAGATAAAGAAAATACTTGTGTTAAAATTCAATAGTATTTAGACTGAGGCTAGCTGCGGTTTATTCTGGCCTTAAGTCCAGTTTGAAACGCAATTCTATAGGAGGTTGCAATGAAACTCAGAAAAATTGTAGCTATTTTAGTTGTTTTACTGTCTTTTTCAGTAAGTCTTTTTGCTATGGGTGCAGAAGAAAGCACTTACCCTGATCCTGAAAAGACAATCACTATTGTATGCCCACAGGCTGCAGGCGGTTCTACAGATATGATCTTCAGAACACTTGCTGAAGAGATGAAGAAGATTTCTGGACAGAACTTCATCGTTACAAACGTGACTGGTGCAGGTACTGCAACAGGAACAAATGAGGTTCTTAATTCAGAAGCTGATGGCTATACTCTTCTTGCAGGCGGAACCCATACAATCGCTGCAACAATGCAGGGGCTCACAGAAGGCTACAAGGCTATGGATTATGTAGTAGGCCTGAACCTTGATCCTTTTATCATCGCAGTAAGAAAAGACAAGCCTTGGACAAGCTTTGAGGATCTCGTTAATGCTGCAAAAGAGAATCCAGGAAAGATTTCTTTCGGCAATGCTGGAATGGGTGGCGCTACAGGCGTTGCATGTGTAGGCATCAACCTTGCTTTTGATAAGACATTCAATGTAACACCTTTCAATGGTGGAGCTGACTTGATCGCAAGTGTTCTTGGTGGACATTGCGATGTTGGTGTATTCAGCCAGAGTGAGGTTGTAGCGAATATTGATAACTTCCGTCCTCTTGTTATTCTTGGTTCTGATCACAGTGCTCTTGACCTCTTAAAGGATGTGCCTACACTCAGTGAGGTTGGCTATCCTAACGTAAAGGTTCCTGCTGGTTCTTTCAGATCAATCATGGTAAAGGATGGCACTCCTGATTCTGTTAAGAAGTGGCTTGCTGATACTGCAGAGAAGGCATTCAATTCTGATGCATTCCAGACATTCATGAAGAACAGCGGAATAATTCCTCAGTTCACAAAGCTTGATGATGCAAAGAAAGCTCATGAAGACTATATCGCTCAGTACGAGCCGATTTTAAAGGAAGCTGGTCTTTATAAGATCTGATTCCCATGAAAAAGAAGGGGGCAACCCCTTCTTACTTTTTTATATGGAGGCTAAGTGCAGATGAAGAAAGTCAAGCCACTGCCATTAACACTTACAGTAATCTCTTTGCTGTATTTCATTTATGTTGTATCAAATGGAAGCAGTAAGATGATCGGAGATGAAGTCGGAGGAGATCCAGGTGGAATGCTTCTTCCTCTTGTCCTCTCCATTTTCATGTTCTTTGGTTTTCTTTTTATTACAATCACAGAACGTCCTTCTGCAGAGAAGAAAACAGATAAGGAAGAGAAGAGGATATTCCTTATCACATTCATTTCAGCAATCCTGTATGTAGTTCTGCATAAGATATTGGGTTTTGTCCTATCCTCATCAATACTTCTATTCGTTCTCACAGATCTCTATACTTCAATCGGAGAAGAGAAGGTCAGCTTTAAAAAGCATGCTCTGGCATTTGCTGTATCAGAGATATCAACAATTGCTGTCTATACGATTTTCAGATTTGCCACAAGAACTCTGCTTAGTCTTGGAAGACGGCATGTCATTCCTCAGATATTCGGAAATTCAAATGTAACAGCATTCATATCTTGTCTGATTGTTGCGCTTATTCTGGTTCTGGTCTGTATTTTTGGTTATAAGAGAGTAAAGAATGCCGCAACAAAGAGGCTTATGCTAGCTGCGATGATCTCATATGCTGTGACACTTTTCTTATATATCGTTTTCAAGCAGTTCTTCATGGTCTCTATGGCACCTGGAATAATAAACTGGTAGGAGGTTTGTAATGGACGCTTTTATTCAGGGACTTGGGCAGGTATTGAACCTGTCTACAATACTTTGGTGTGCATTCGGCTCTGTTCTGGGAATCATTCTAGGGGCTCTACCAGGCCTTACTGCAACAATGGGAATCGCACTCGTGATGCCGATCAGCTTCCAGCTTCCTACAGCAACAGGAATAGGAATGCTTCTTGCTGTTTACTGTGGTGCTGTATGCGGTGCATCTATTCCTGCTATTCTTCTTGGAATTCCAGGAAACCCTAATGCAATCGCAACTGTTGAGGATGGACAGCTGATGACTAAGAAGGGAATGGCAGGACAGGCACTTGGTGGTGCTGTTGTAGCATCTTTTATAGGTGGTATGGGATCGCTTGTATTCCTTGTGTTCTTCTCTCCTCTGATTGCAAAGCTTACGCTTGCATTTGGCCCAGCAGAGAAGACCACACTTGCTCTTGTTGGTCTAGTAATCATAGCATCTGTCAGTGGAAAGAACATTCTTAAGGGACTGCTTATGGGAGCATTCGGCATGGCTCTTGCTTTCCTTGGCACAGATCCATTCAGCGGTCAGCTCAGAATCCCATTCTCATCTTTCTTTGCACATACTCCTCTTGCAAAAGGGCTTGATCTTACTGCAACGCTTATCGGTCTCTATGGTGTAAGCCAGGTGTTCTTTGAGATATCCAATCTGACAAAGCCTCAGGCAAAACCTGTTGAAACAAAAATAGAGAAGATATTCCCTCCTCTTAGAAAGCTCCGCGATATGTGGAAGATCATTATCTCCAGCCTCGGAATCGGTACATTAGTCGGTGCTATTCCAGGAACAGGAGCCTCAATTGCTGTATTCATGTCAAGAAATGCTGCAGAGGGCATCTGTGCATCAAGCAAAGGCAAGCTTGATAAGCCAGGAACAGGATGTCTCGAGGGAGTCATGGCTCCTGAAGTTGCAAACAATGCTGTTACAGGCGGAGCTCTGATCCCAGCACTTGCTCTTGGCATTCCAGGAGATGCTGCAACTGCTGTTCTTATCGGAGCTCTTATGATCAAGGGTGTTACACCAGGCTTCCAGCTGTTCCAGCAGAATATGCCTCTTGTATATGCAATCTTCATCACTATGTTCATTGCTAATACCTTCATGGCTGTATTCCAGCTTGCAGGTGTCAGAGTATATCCGAAAATCCTGAAGATTTCGCAGAAGATTCTCCTGCCAGTCATTCTTGTTCTCTCTTATGTCGGATCATTTGCTGTTGCAGGGCAGTCTGTTTCAACAGGAATCTATTACATGGGCATATCTCTTGTGATGGGAATCATTGGCTATTTCCTTAAGAAGGATGGTTATCCTATTGCTCCTATTGTGCTTGGCCTTATCCTTGGCAGCATGTTCGAGGAGAGCTTCAGAAGGGCAGTTAAGCTTGCGGGTGGAAATTATCTTACATTCTTCACAAAGCCTATATGCTGGATTTTCATTATAATTGCAATCCTTACAATTGTTCTGCCGATTATAAGCAGAAAGCGAAAGGAAAAGAAAGCATGAGCTTTTCTGTGGAATTCCTAGGCATCTCTGGAAGCATCCAGGATGCCTCAGGCTCTAATACATCAATCATCATCAGAAGAGATGATTCATCTGTTCTCGTAGATGTCTCAGGCAATCTTGCAGAAGCAGTTGGATTGGATGATCTCAGAGCTATTATCCTGACACATGAGCATATAGATCACATCTATGCACTTCCGTCTCTTCTTCACCAGCTATGGTTATCTGGAAGGAAGGAACCTCTTCTGATAACTGCATCCCAGCACGTTCTTGATATTGTATCATCAATGATTGATCTTTTCAGAATAAGGGAGAAGAAGGGAATCTTCAGCATAGATTTGAAGGTTCTTGGGCCATTTGAAGTTGCTGGAATGGAGATTGTTCCATTTAAGACGGATCACACATCTGAAAGCTATGGTATAAAAGCTGAAGCTGATGGCAGATGTCTGGTCTATACATCTGATACAAGGCCTATAAAAGAATGCTCCATTCTTTCTTCAGCTGATGTTCTTATTACAGAAAGCTCTGGACTTGGATGTGATGAGGAGATGCTTACAAAGAAAGGCCATCAGAGTGCTTCTGATGCTGCAGGGCTTGCGGTTAGACTCAATGCTGAGCGACTGTATCTTGTACATCTTCCAGCTTCGTCTGATAGGAGAAAAGCAATCTCAGAGGAAGCATTGAAGATATTCAAAGCATCTGAGCTACCTATTCTGCTCAGAAAATATGAAATCTGAATACTGAAAGCAAAAGGCTCCAGGCAAGTGCTTGGAGCCTTCTTCTTTATAAAGCAGATTCAGATCATCAGCATTCTGTCGTTATCAAGAGCCTTACCGGAAGCGTTTCTGAAGTGATCTAAGAGATCCTGTACGGAAAGGCCTTCTCTTTCCTTTCCCTCTACATCGTAGATTATGCTGCCTTTATTCATCATTATTGTTCTGTTTCCCTGCTTAAGCGCAGATTCCATGTTATGAGTGATCATCAGGCAGGTGAGCTTATTATCTCTGACAATCTTATCAGTGAGAGCTAGAACCTTTTCTGCTGTCTGTGGATCAAGTGCAGCAGTGTGCTCATCAAGAAGCAGGAGCTTTGGAGGGTTGAATGTTGCCATAAGCAGGGTAAGTGCCTGTCTCTGGCCTCCAGATAATAGTCCAACAGGCTGCTTCATCCTATCTTCAAGCCCCATTCCTAGCAGTGATAGCCGTTCTCTGAAAAGCTCTTTGTCCGCTTTGGACACAGTGCTCAGCCATCCCCCATGACCTGCAGCCAGAGCTAGATTCTCTTCTATGCTCATTCCTGGTGCTGAGCCTCTCATCGGATCCTGGAATAGCCTTCCTATTACCCTTGCTCTTTTATGGTCAGGAAGCAGAGTTATATCCTCGTGGTCTAATATGATTTTGCCGCTATCTGTAAGAAATGAGCCGCAGATTGCATTGAACAGCGTTGATTTACCTGCACCATTCGCACCGATTATTGATATGAAATCGCCATCTTTGACATTGAGATTTACATTGTCTAAGGCTTTTTTCTCAAATAAGGTCCCTGGGTTGAATGTTTTTGAAACCCCGATAAGCTCAAGCATTCCTGGCCTCCTTTTTAGCTTCTCTTATTCTTCTGTACTCTGGAAGCCTCTTCTTGAAATATGGCCCAGAAATTGCAGCGATGACAATTACAGATGATACGAGCTTCAGCATATATGCCGGAAGGTTGAATCTCAGGGCAATTGTGTATACCAGACGGAATATGAAAGCTCCGAGAACAGCTCCGATAGCACGCTTCAGTATGCTTCCTCTTCCCATGAAAGCATTCCCGATAAGAAGAGATGCAAGTGCAATGGTAACCATTCCAGAGCCGATTGTCACATTAACTGATTTCTGGCTCTGTGCAAGAAGGCAGCCTGAAAGAGCTGTGAGGGCTGATGAGAACATCAGTCCTATGATTGTTGTGAATGCAGGGTTGATTGAGGAAGTCTTAACCATATCTGGATTGTTTCCTGTAGCTCTGATTGCCAGTCCCAGCTTTGTCCGCAGGAATAGCGTCAGCAGAGCAACTGCTATGATTACAATCAGAATAACAGAGAAGAGCCTGTAATAAGATGCGAGAAATGTATTCTCAAGCAGAGCTTTTGACTTTGTGAAAATTGTTTCTGTCTTATTCATATTCAGAAGTGACGAGCCTTTCATTATCGCAATGTTGATTGAATAAAGCGCTGTGTTGACAATGATGCCAGAGAGCAGGCTATCTACACCCATTTTCGTCTGCAGAAGCGCAGTTATAAGACCTGATAGCATTCCTGCAATCATTGCAGCCGGAAGTGATAGGTAAGGGTGACCGGATATTGCTACTACAGCACCAACGGCTGCTCCTAATGTGAAGCAGCCGTCTGTAGATAGGTCACATACGTTAAGCATTGTATAGCTTAAGAATAATGCTAAGACTGTCAGCGAGCTGATAAGTCCAAGCTCAAGGGCTGTTGAGCCCAGAGCTAATACTGTTGTGATCATCTTCTATTCCTTATAGATCAGAGAAGCTTTCTGCTGTTCTGATTGAATTGACTTTTGTGCAGTATGGTTCAAATGCTGCCTTTACAGTATTGAAATCAAGTCCAAGCTCAGCTGTTATCTCTTCATTGACTGTTGCTGTACCATTATCGAAAGTGATGACAGGTGTTGTGGCAGGATTCTTTCCTTCTAGCAGAATCTCAGCAGCCATTCTGCCTGTGACTCTTCCAAGATTTGCATAATCTACGCCATATCCGAGGAATGCACCGTTGAGGGCGAATGAATCTGCTCCTGTGAAGTGTGGTATTCCAGCCTTTGCAAGGATTTCATATATTGAGAGCTCTGCTGTCATGATTGTATTGTCGGTTGGTGTGAATACAGCTTCTACCTTATCTGATACCAGTGCATTTGCTGCCAGAATTACCTCATCTACTGTTGTTCCTGTCCTCTCAATGATTTCTATTCCCTTTCCCTTCAGATATTCTCTTGCAGCCTTAATCGGAGTCGCTGATGAATCCTGACCTGCATCATACAGGAGTCCCACACGCTTTATTGATGGATTGAGTGCAAGAATGAGATTCATTATCGCAGCGGTATCAAGGTAATCTGATGTTCCTGTTATGTTAGCACCAGGTGCTTCCATTGACTCTACAATGCCTGTTGAGACAGGATCTGATACAGCGGCAAATACAACAGGTATCTTATTGTCTTCCGTTGCAGCCTGCATTGTCATTGCCACTGGTGTTGCAACGCCAATCATCAGATCTGACTTATTTGCAATGAAATTTGATATGATCTGGCTCATTACATTAGCATCGGCATTTGCATTATCATAGTCTATGATGAATCTGACATTCTTTTCAGCTTCAATCTCTTTCAGCTCTGCCTGAATGTTTTCACAGATCTGATTAAGGGATGCATCATCTACGAAATTGCAGATTCCGATTCTGTAAGTCTTTACTGAAGCATCTCCTGCTTCTTTTGTTCCGCCAGCAAAAAGTGCTGTGATTGAAAGTGCTGTTATTAATATTGCTGCGATGATCTTCTTCATTTCTTTAACCTTCCTTTATTAGAGTATGATTCTTTGTCTGGGCTTTAATCTTCTTCCTATGGCTTAGCGCCAGCTCCTTGAATAATGTCTCATGTTCTCCTCCTAGGATATGTTACTGTTAATAGTAACTGTGTGATTATATTGTTACTGTTAGTAGTAACGTTTGTCAATAGCTTTCTTAAAAAATATTCAATTGACATTATTGCAGCTTAAATGATAGATAAAACTGTATCGGAGGCTTTGCAGCCGTATGCTGTGAGACCGGATAAGATGACATTCCAGTTTTTCCCGGAGGCTTTTCCTGCGTACAGGAATGCCGGATAAGAGAACTATTGTGGGCTGTTTTCTCATCCGGTCTTTTTTTATGGAGAGAAGGAATGAAACTTGATCTGCTTAGAGATGATATAAAGAAGATATATGCGAGGTATCTTTCAGCCGCTATCGGCAGTGTGCTGATCTCTTCCATATATTCAATTGTAGACATGGCCATGGTTGGCCAGAGTCAGGGACCAGATGGTACAGCTGCTCTTGCTGTGATTGCACCTCTATGGAACATAATATATGCGTCTGGGCTTCTAATGGGAATCGGAGGCTCTGTTCTATTCAGTATAAGAAGGGGAAGCGGAAAGGACGGAGAGAATGAGTTCTTCACAGCATCGGTTATAGGATCAATAATACTTTCTTCAATTGAATGGCTGATCCTTCTTTTCTTTTCAAGAAAGTGCCTTGCTTTTTTCGGAGGTAATGAAAGCCTTATTGAGCTTGCAGAAATCTATTTGTATCCAATAAAATTTGTATTTCCGCTTTTCCTGATGAATCAGATGCTCGCTGCATTCCTCAGAAATGATAATGATCCTGAGCTTGCAGCATTTGCTGTGCTCTTTGGAGGTGTGCTCAATGCAGTATGTGACTATCTTTTTGTATTTCCAATGAATCTTGGGATTTTCGGAGCTGGACTAGCTACCGGATTGGGTGCGTTTGTAACATTTATCATCATGTGCGCTCATTTTGTCCTTAAGAAGAATACCCTTAGGATTCTTATGCCTCAGAACCTGCTTCATGATATCTTCCTGGTAATAAGATCAGGCGCATCAACTTTTGTTGTAGATGTCTCAATGGGGGTTATGACAGTGCTATTCAATAGGCAGATTATGAGATATCTAGGTCCTGATGCATTGTCTGTTTACGGCCCTATAATAAATATAAGCACGATTGTAACCTGTTCAGCATACAGTATAGGGGGAGTCTTCTCAGCCAATAATATCTGCAAATTTCGGAGCCTCATGCTCTAGCAGGATAAATGATGCATTGAAGCTTGGGATAATCACATCATTTATATTCGGTTTTCTTTTCATGTTGTTTTCCGAGATCTTTCCTATCGGAACACTGAAGATATTCTTTACCCCAAAGGCTGGGATGATAGAAATGTCCGCAAGAGCAATCAGACTGTATTCGCTCTCATATTTACTGCTTCCTTTTAATGTATATTCATCATATTATTTCCAGGCAATTGAGAAGCATTCAACTGCTTTTGCTGTATCTGTGATGAGAGGCATTGTGCTAAGCAGTATCATGATTATGATTCTTCCTCTGATATATCCGGAATCACTATGGCTTGCGATGACAGTTACAGAGCTGATTACTTCAGTTTTTGTAGCTATTGAAATAAGGAAAAACATCAGAAGCTGTTGATTAAATACAATAATTTGCATGTTTATGCATATAATATGCATCAATCATGATTGACAATAGCAATGCGAATGAGTAACATTTTACGTATCATTCAGCACATTTGCTGATCAATTCTTAATTAGATAATCGGAAGGGGATGGTTATGAAAAAGCTGTTGGTTGCTATTTCGGTGATTGCGATTGCATCATTGTCGTTATTTGCAGGTGGGTCTAAGGAGAGCTCTGCTTCTTACACTGTTGGTATATGCCAGCTTGTACAGCATCCAGCACTTGATGCTGCTACGAATGGCTTCATGGATGCTATTAATAAGGAAATGGGTGAGGGAAGCGTAAGATTCCTTAATCAGAATGCTTCAGGAGAGATTACAAACTGCTCTACAATCATCAATGGTTTTGTCTCGTCTAATGTAAGCCTGATCATGGCAAATGCAACGGCACCGCTCACTACTGCAGCTGCTGCTACATCAACCATACCAATCCTTGGAACTTCTGTAACAGATTATGCTACAGCGCTTGAGATTGAGAACTTCTCAGGAACTGTAGGTACTAATGTCTCTGGAACATCAGATCTTGCACCTCTTTCTGAACAGGCACAGATGATCAAGGAGCTTTTCCCTGATGCTAAGAAGGTCGGACTGCTTTACTGTTCAGCTGAGGCAAACTCTGTATATCAGATTGAACAGATTGAGAAATATCTTGCTTCATATGGAATTGCAAGTGCTAGATATTCATTCACAGATACAAATGATGTATCTTCTGTTGCTACAAAGGCAGCAAGCGAATGCGATGTGATCTATATTCCTACAGATAATACTGCAGCAGCAAATACTGAGGCTATTGCAAACGTTGTTCTTCCTCTGAAGACACCGGTTGTAGCAGGAGAGGAAGGCATATGCTCTGGATGCGGAGTCGCAACGCTTTCAATTGACTACTATGACCTTGGATATGCAACAGGTGAGATGGCTGTTAAGATTCTGAGAGATGGAGAGGACGTCTCAAAGATGCCTATTGAATATGCTCCGATTGTTACTAAGAAGTACAATAAGGCTAATGCAGAGGCTCTGAATATAAGCATTCCAGAAGGCTACGTAGCAATCTGAGGATAATAGGGGGAAAAGGATGTCACTTCTGAATGCGCTTCCAGGTGCAGTTTCACAGGGCCTCATATGGGGAATAATGGCCCTTGGTGTATATATTACATATAGAATACTTGATGTTGCAGATCTCACAGTGGACGGCTCGCTTGCTACAGGCGGAGCTGTCTGCGTCATGCTTATACGTGCAGGTCTCAATCCCTATGCCGCAATTCTGGCTGCTGTTGCTGTTGGAGCCATTGCTGGTCTTGTAACAGCGCTTCTTCATACTAAATGCGGCATTCCTGCAATTCTTGCCGGAATCTTATCACAGCTTGCTCTGTATTCTGTGAATTTAAGGATAATGGGCGGTAAGGCTAATGTTCCTGTAAGCGTTGATAAGTATAATCTGCTTGTATCTCAGCGCTTTGCAAGAGATTTATCATTCAGGAATCCGATATTCCTTCTGATAATCATGATTGCTGCTCTGATTGCTATCATGTACTGGTTCTTTGGTACGGAGAAGGGATGTTCGATAAGAGCAACAGGTGCCAATAAGAATATGGCAAGAGCGCAGGGAATCAATCCTGACAATGACTTAATCCTCGGTCTTATGCTTTCAAATGCTCTGGTCGCTTTATCTGGTGCACTCGTTGCACAGTATCAGGGAGCTGTCGATGTTAATATGGGCCGTGGTGCAATCGTAATCGGATTAGCTGCTGTTATTATCGGAGAAGTGGTATTCAAGAAGATAAAGCATAATTTTGCAGGTACACTCTCATTCGTTGTCCTTGGTGCAATCATATACTATATCGTAATACAGATTACTTTACAGCTTGGTCTGAATACAAATGATCTGAAGATGATTACAGCAATAATCGTTGCACTATTCCTTGCTGTTCCGTACTGGAAATCAAATTTATTCCAGAAGAAGGCAAGATAAGGGGAGAATGATATGCTGAAGCTTACTAATATACATAAAACCTTCAATAAGGGAACAATTAATGCGAAGACTGCGCTTAATGGTGTTGATCTTACTTTGAATGATGGGGATTTTGTAACGGTAATAGGTGGAAATGGTGCTGGAAAATCTACAATGCTAAATGCTATTGCTGGTGCATTCATGGTTGATGAGGGCACTATTTACTGTGATGATGTCAATCTGACAGGCCTTCCTGACTATAAGAGAGCCCAGATTCTTGGCCGTGTATTCCAGGATCCTATGATGGGTACGAATCCTTATATGATGATTGAGGAGAATATGGCTCTTGCGCTTAGGCGCGGAGAGAGACGTGGCCTGAAATGGGGGATTTCAGATAAGGAGAGAGCGCTTTATTATGATGCCCTCAAAGGTCTGAATCTAGGACTTGAGGAAAGGCTTACAGCGAAGGTTGGTCTACTCTCTGGTGGACAGAGACAGGCTTTGACGCTGCTGATGGCAACGCTGAAGAAGCCTAAGGTTCTGCTTCTTGATGAGCATACAGCAGCACTTGATCCGAAGACAGCCGAGAAGGTATTGAACCTTTCAGATAAAATCATCGAAGAGAACAATCTTACGACACTGATGGTCACACACAATATGAGAGATGCAATTGCTCATGGCAACCGTCTTATAATGATGGATGCTGGGCGCATTGTTGTGGATATCTCAGGAGATGATAAGAAGAAGCTCACCGTACCAGATCTTATGGATCTATTCAGTAAGGCTAGCGGAAGCAGTGAAGCTAATGATTCGATGCTGCTATCAAAATAAGATTGAATCTATAATAGGCCAGGGGCACATTTTGTGCCCTTTTTTCATGAAAGCTCAGTTATTATCTTCCATTGGCTTATAAGTCTTTCAAGAGAATATGATGCATTGGCTGCTGATGTTGATGGCAATGTGATTATCTTAGTTCTATCAAAGTTTCTGTAATGCTTTCTGAATACATCACGGGCCTTGCTTCCATTGAGTATTATCAGCCTGATCTTAGTTCTATCGAGAATCCAGTTGATGTCATTAGGGTTAACATTCTCTATAGAGCTGTCACTGCTGCCTTCTATAGTGCAGCTTCCTATAGTGTCCCAGAGTGCAATATGATTTGAATGCAGGAAGTCCTTCTTGCTTTCAATGGTGCTGAATTCTGTATTGAACAGGACTGAGAGGACTTTCCAGAATCTATTAGTCGGATGAGCATAGTAGAAGCCTGCTTCTCTTGATTTCACAGATGGAAATGATCCAAGAATAAGAAGCCTGGACTCTGAATCAAAAAAGGGCTCTATTGTATGTGTTGCTTCTTTCCTATCTCTATGCATCGTCCACCTTTTGCTAGATATAATCTATGGGAAATTGAGAGTACAGTCCTGTTCTCACCAGCTTTATCTAAGACTTTTATTACCATATCTTCTGTAGCAGCATCAAGTGATGCAGTTATTTCATCAAGCAGAAGAATTGGAGGATTAGCTGCTATTGCTCTTGCAATAGAAAGCAGCTGCCATTCTCCATGAGAAAGGATGTCTGGAGAGATCTGAGTATATAAGCCCTTCTCAAGAGCTGCTATTTCCTTCTCAAGACCGACTGTTCTGAGAGCCTTATTTACATCATCATCGCTGATTGATGGATCATATAGTGTAATCTGATCTATTATAGTTCCTGGCACAGCTCTGAAGCTCTGCTCTACATAGCCGAAGAGCCGCCTCTTCTCAGAATCTGCAATTTCACATGCTTCCTTTCCGAATACCTTTATGCTTCCCCTCTGAGGCTCATACTCTCCGAGAATCAGCTTGAAAAGAGTGCTTTTTCCCGCTCCGGTTCTGCCCATGAATGTAACATGCTCGCCTTTCTCTATAGAAAATGATAGGTTTTCAAGTATTGGCTTCTCTGGAAGATAGCCGAAAGACAGATCAGAGACCATTAATGCTTTCCTGCTTAAATCAGATGGAGAAAGCTTCTCTGTTGGAATAGATCTCTCTTTGAGAGCAAGAAAATCATTGATTCTCTTAGCTCCAGCAAGTGCTTCCTGGATAGACTGGATTTCCATTCCTATATTTTCTATTGGCGTGAAAATCTGGCTTATGTAGCTGATCACAGCAATGCTGGTACCGACGCTCATTCCGAAAAATGCCATAACATGATCAGAGCCTGATGCTGCCAGAATCATTACAGTGGCTGTTACAATAGCCGTTATTATAGAAATAACAGGAGAGAATACAGAGTCGTAGAAATTGTTTTTCTCCTTCCATTTGTAGCTTTCATCAATTGAACTTCCATACTTATCTGTTATGAATTTTTCTGCAATCAGATTCTTTACTGTCCTGATATTCCTTATTGCTTCAGGAATGAAGCCTGAAGCCTTTGCTATTGCTTTTCTGTTTTCAAGCTGGCTGAATTTCATCCTCTTCTGTATATGCCTTGTATACAGGAAGATAAAAGGCAGAATCAGAAGCAGCATTATCGCAAGTCCTGTGTTCTTCCTTATGATTACAAAGAAAATGCCTATTACTTTCAGCGCATCAGTAGCCATGGAAAGGACTCCATTTGTAAAGAGCGTATCAACATTCTCTGTGTCGCATTCCAGAAGTGCTGCGCGTTTTCCTGGTTCCTCTGATTTCAGCGTCTCAATTGAAAGCAGCCTTATCTTTGCTATAAGCTCTGAACGAAGGCTATGGACAAGCTTCTGAGAATATGCAATGAGCATAGCCTCCCTTGCTGAATCCAGCAGAAGCGCAAATGAAAGTGCAAGAAAATAAGCAAGTGCATAAAAGGCGCTTACAGAAAGATTCTGGCTTATAGAGTCTACGATATCTGCGAGGATAAGCGGTGGAACAAGAGAGAAGAGAACCCCAATAGGGATTATTATGATTATGGATAATGTAAGCAATGTGCTTTTGATGAGGCTTGATAAGATTATCCTTGCTACACTCTTCTTAGCTTTCATAATGCACCTTCTGATATTGAGAATAGCTCTCTATAATATGCTGAGCGCACGATGAGCTCTTCATGCTTTCCTTCAATTGCATGGCCATTATCCAGACATATGACATTGTCAAGATATGGAAAGATATTCAGACGGTGAGAGAATATGATGACGATGGAGCTGCGGCACTGCATTCTGATATTCTCAAAGATCTTCTTTTCTGTATTGTTATCGAGAGCAGAGAATGGATCATCTAATATTATGATTCTCTTCATGTGGGCAATAGTTCTTGCAAGTGCAAGCCTCTGTCTCTGCCCACCAGAAAGCCTTGTTCCATCGCTGCCTACTTCAAGTCCAGAGTTAAGCTCTCCAGAAAGCTCAGTGAGCCTTAGAAATATATCTGGATTTCCTGCATCTCCCATTAAGATATTATCTGAAACCGAGAAGGAGAACAGTTCTGGATCATGTCCTAGATAGCTGACCAGAGACTGAATCTCTGTCTCTGAATAATCTTTCAGCTCTTTTCCATTTATCTTAATGCTGCCAGAGTAAGGCTCTTCTCCTAGTAGTATCCTTCCGATAGTTGTCTTTCCTGAAGCAATCCCGCTAGTGATTCCAATTATCTCTCCTTTTTCAGCGGAGAATGAAAGTGATGAGAATAGTATGCTTTTTCCGGGATAGGAGAATGATACATCATCCAAAACAATGGAAATATCATCTGGAGCCTTCAGCTTCTTTGGGAATTCCACTTTTTTAAGGACAGGCTTTATGCTGTTCCACGATACTGAAGCTTTGCCGATGGAATTGAAGAGCTTAGCTGCTTTTGATGATTTCACGGCAAGCTTGAGAGCTGCGCTGATATAAGCAGTGAATGTTGCGATTGTCCAGTCTGTCCATCCGCTTCCGCTTACATTTCTAGCACCGAAATATATTACCAGGCATATTCCCGCAATGCTGATTATCTCATAAATAGGAGGAAGTGCCGCAATAAGAGCTTCGGCGCTTCTGTTTTTCTTCTCATATTCAGATAGCAGTTTTTCATAATTCGCATCTGCGCCGTCCTCTGCGGAGAAGATTCTATATGTTTCAGCAGAACCGATTCTGTCAAGAGATGCTTCATTTATTCTTGATAATGCCTTCCTCGCTTTGCCTGTCTTATCTGCAACGGTTTTCTTAAGAGCATTGGATGTTATATATGAGATAGGAGGGAAGATCAGAAAGATAAGCGATATCCGCCAATCATAGATGAACATCAGCACAGAATATGAAATAAGGAATACTCCAGTATCGAAAATCTCTGTGACGCTTTTGCGTATTCCCTCAGTTGTTGCATCCACATCTGAAAGCGCTTTTGTCATTCCAGCTCCAGCACCTTCATTTAAAAGCTCATTTCTTGGTATGGATAATAATCCTGAGAATACTGATATCTTCATGTCTCGGTTTATTGAATTTCCCAGGATTCTTACAGTCAGGCGCTTAATTGCTCTCGTCAGCTGAACCGTAAAAATAACAGCTAGATAAATAAGGGCTGTTCTGACCATTGCAGAGAATGGGCTTCTGCCCCCTGTAACATTAAGCAGTGTCTCTGCTAGCCGCCCTTCGAGGACAGGCGACATAAGCAGACCTGCATTGTAGATAATCCCGGAAACAGTGATGACAATTAAGATTCCGATATTCTTTTTGAAATAATAGGAAATCTGATCTGGACTGAATTTATCTTTACTCTCTTTCATTCTGCTCTTTATCCTATTTTTACTTGATTACATTACTCCCATGATTGATATAAAACAACAGCAATGGAAAAACTAAAAAAGGTCAATCAGTTTTTTACATCCTTTTAACATTCATATGCTGAAGGTAAGATATATAAAACAGAGGGGTATCCATGATTGAATCGGAGATCAGGACAGTAAGATATGAAAATGGAGAGATGCAGCGCTACCAGGTAGTGCGTGGATTCGAGTGGAATGAGCTTGAGTTCTTCCGCCCAGAATTCACAAAATCTGCATTTGATGAGATATGCAGGATGTATAGTGTATTCACGATTCCAAAGAGGCGAGACCTTTATGGAGCGGTTGTAATCTTCCATCTTCCTTATGGATTTGAATCACCATTTCCTTATGAGAGCGAAGATGGGCTGCTGTTCAACAGCACTCTTGCATTCTCAGCAGGCCTTAATAAGATGAAGAGGGAAGGCCGGATAAGAAGGAATGGGAACAGGATAGAATCAGATGATCAGAGTGTTGATGCTTTCATCAATAAGCTCGAGGATTATGGCTGGCTGTATATAGCATGCGGAGATCTTGATGATGTTTCATTCGTTCCATTCGGTGATTATCTTGGATACCTGAGCAAAGACAGAGATGTACCACCACATCTTGCCTTCAATAGCCACTTCTTTGAAATGGATATGTTTGACAATGACTCCCCATATGACATGCTCGGGCTTCCATATGGCCTTGTGATTGAGAATGGCATTATATGCCAGCCTCCGCTTAATGGCCGGACTGCACTGGCAGTAGATAAGAGTGGGAGAAGCCACATAATAAGGCCATCGATCAATGATCTTGATATAGAAATCCAGGGCAGGATATTCAGGGATGGCAATAACTGCCGGATTTACAAGCGGCCTGATGCGAGAGTCTCTGATGCAGAGAATGGCCTGGATGTCATAATAACAGGACGTGAAGTAGTTGCATACCATAGAGGCGGGGCTGTGAGAATTCCGATGGGTGGCTTTGTGCTTCATACGGATGAGAATCTTGAAGAGGTTAGCTGCAGTGTTTCATACCATGGGCTTGAGGACTATTCCTTTGCGCTTCAGGTTGGTCCTTGCGCAGTAGAGAATTTCAGGCCTGCTGCGGATTTTGAGATGCCATTCTATGACATGCATAAGGATTCTGTGCCATATCCTCCGACTTTATATCCACTTGATTATGAGCATGACAGGGCACCTCGCATGGTGCTAGCAGCTGATAAGGATGATGAGCCTGTCATAATCTGGGCAGAAGGCTGCAGCAAGCTCGGATACAGAAGAGGAGAGGAGAGTGCAGGAGCATCGCTTTTTGAAATCGCAGAGTACTGCCACTTGCTTGGACTTAAGAATGCCGTGAATCTGGATGGAGGAGGATCTGCTGAGATCTTCATAGATGGAAAGATCCAGATGAATGTATCCGCGAGGCTTCTGGATGGGACACCTGCAGAGCGCCCGATTCCGCTAGCACTGATCGTCAGATGATTCTGATTTAGAAATCTATATCAATCTCTTCGTCATCTTCATCTTCATAGATAGATTCTTCTAAGTCATAGAAATCATCATTTTCTTCTATCTTAGGTATTACTGAGAATGCTACTTCTTCTGCATCATCTTCTTCTAGGTTTTCGTCGTCTTCGAAGTACCACATGCTTCTAATATATCCTCATCTTAGATTTAAATGAATAGATGGTAGCAGAATGAAGAGCTTTTCTGTATAGTTTAAGCATGATCAAATATGTAGCAATCTGTATGGGAGAAGGCTCTGGAACAGCAGCTGAGATGATTATAAAGACAGTTGCTTCAAATCCATTGAGGCCATCTCGTGGAATAGTCGTTACTGGAGATCTTGGAATATTCCAGCGTGTAGCTGCGGATCTTTCCACTGATCTTCCTTTCTCTTGTTATGTCAGAAGCAAAGAAGAGCTTAAAAAAGCAGAAAGTGAAGGGCATCAGTATATCTTCTTCTCTTCTTCCTCTATAGATATGTCAGGCTTTGAATATGGAAATCCTTCAAAGGAGACAGGCATTGCATCTTATGAGAGTGTCAGAGTTGCCGTAGATCTTGTATGCAATAGCTATGCATCAACGCTTGTTACTCCATCGGTATCAAGCATTGCACTTGGGCTGGCAGGTTACAGAGAGAATTCTATAACAGAGCTTTTATCTGTATTTGCTGAGAGCAGCAGGCTTACCAATATGTTTCTCTTCAGAAGGGCAAATGTCTTTCTTCTTACATATCATGGCTCGGTGAAGGATTCTCTCGAAGCTGTAAGAGAAGAGCTTCTTATGGATGCGATAATCAATATCGAGAGCCTATTCGCATCTAATTTCTTCAATAGCTCAAAGCCTATTGCGGTCAGCGCTCTGAATCCTGATATAGGAGATGGTGAGTGGTTTGGACCTGAGGAGAAGAATGTAATAGCTCCTGTTGTTGAGAGGTGCCAGCAGCTTGGCATAAATGCTATAGGTCCAGTACCTGTCCGTGATGTTTACAAAAGATCAGAGCGTGGCGATTATAGTGCAACGCTTGCTTATTTCAGAAATGAGGTCAGCGCAGTGACACTTGATAAGAATGCGGTTGTCATAACCTGGGGTCTTCCATTCCTTAGAATAGGCATAACAACAGGACTTGAGCTAGAGAAAGCAGGAAAAGGATGTGCTGATATAAAGAATATGGTCAAAGCTCTTAAGCTTGCAGTGGAGCTTTCTGATAAGAAGATATTTGCCTGATAGCAATATCTTATCAGAATGCTTTTTATAGAAAAAAAGGAGAATATATGAGAAAAAAGCTCTTATTTGCTGTTCTGATCTGTTTTATTGCTGTCATTACAGGCTGTTCAACTATAGTTGATATCGACTATATGAAGAGTTCAAATGTCAATATGGGCCAGTATAGGAACATAGCTGTTGCATCAGCAATTCCATATCGTGGCGGATATATGAATTCAGCTCCATATATGCGTTACTATGATTTTGATAGTTCTCTATATCCTGTATATTCTTCATATTCAAAGAGCCTGCCTTCTGATGTTGCTTCATATGCTACAGATGCCGTTGTGAGTTCTCTTTCTCAGAATGGCTTCTTTAAGATAATGTATCCAGCAGAGACAGACGCTATGATCACTCTCTCAAGAATAGGTGTTAATTCCTCAGAGAAGTTCGTTGAGGCCGGAATAGATGCCGTCATTATACCTACAATCGAGGAAATGAATGTCGATGAATACTCAAGAGTGTATGTAGATTCCTATAAAGAGAAGGTGGATCCATCTACAGGTGTAAAGACAAAGGTTCCGCATTATAAATATGCATATTATCAGAGAGTATCTTTGACACTTTCACTCACTGTGATTGATACAAGAACCGAAAGAATAATTGCAAAGCGCATCTACACGAAGCAGGATCCTACCTATGAAGAGTACACATATACTCCTTATGGAGCAGGCTATATACTGCCATACTCAAGCGTCAATAATCCTTATTATACATTCAAGAGCCAGATTAATTCATTCAAGAGATCAATCAGAAATGATTTCATACCAAGAATGGTATCTGCAAGCATTGAATTGATGAGCAATAAGCCTAAGATCAAGAGCCTTGAAGCTGCATATAAAGCAGCCGATGATGGAAATCTCTCTCTTGCATATGATGCATTCATCAGCGAATGGAATTCTTCTAGACATGTTCCTTCTGCTTATAATGCTGCTATTCTGCAGGCTGCACGAGGAGACATTGCTGGCGCCATAGATTTTCTTTCCTCTGTCAGAAGCACAATCAACAACGATGATATAAACAGTCTTTATAGTATGATGCTTTCATACAAGGCTGAAGATGATAAAGCAAAGTCCCAGCTTGCAGGGGAAAGCTCTGAATTTTCAGGTGATGTCAGTGCAATTTATTCAATTTACAATGCACTTGGAAAATAATTGAGATCATAAAATAGGAGATTCTGTTTCATTTCAGTTTCTCCTATTTTATAAAACACTTAATGAATATTAAGTTAAATTGTCCAATTTTTTTATATTTATATCCTGTAAATAAAAAAGAATAATCTTAAACGATAGTTATGTTAATAAATATTCCATCGTTTTGATGAGCTTTTTTTATGATTATAGGCAATCAAACGCGGTGAATCAGAAGAAAAAGCCATAAAGAATGCATTTTCATGACTAATGCCAGTTGTGTTTGATATACTTGCTATAGTTCACGTTTTCAGTGAAAGGAGGAAGCTTATGCTGTTAAATATGACTATTGCGAACTTCAAGTCCGTGAAGTCTCCCCAGCAGATCTCCCTGGTTGCTCTCAATGATAGAAACTTAGACCCATCAAAGACAGTATCAGGAACAGATCGTTTCAATGTGCTTAAGACTACTGCTATCATAGGTCCAAATGGCGCTGGTAAGAGCTCATTTGTCAGAGCTCTTGAAGTGCTTAAGGCTGTTGTTTTTGCCTCAGAAGATAATGAGAATCCTCTGAAAGGTTCACTTGCTAAGGCTGCTTTTGCATATGGTGATGGAAAAGACAGGCCATCTGAGATATCAATAGATGTCTTGCTTGATAAAGGCATTCCAGAAAATCCTGAACATCCTTCTGTAATTGCAAGATATACAATCAAAGTTACACAGAAGCGATTCTATGAGGAATCTCTCTATTACATCATAAATGGCTCAAAGAAGATTATGTTTGAGCGTAAATATGAGAATGGAGAGTATGTCTACCGCTTTGGAAAGCTATATAGGGGCGAGAAGAAGAGACAGGCTGCAAAGCTGTTAGAGACAAGATCATTCCTGCAGGGTGCTGCGGAGAAGGGTGGTCAGACAGCTCTCGAGCTATATACATGGCTTAAAGAAGGGCTTAATCTCCTTCCTCTTGGATATGGAAAGAATGCTGAGCAGATTGTCATCAATGCTCTTAAGGCTCATCCAGGCTGGGGTGAGCAGCTCGTCAATTTCCTCTGGGCTGTTGATATAACAGATGTATCAAGAATCCAGGTCGTATCTAATGATAAAGGTGAAGAAGCAATTGGAATTTCCCACACTTATGTGAATAAGGGTGACAGTGAGGCTTATGGTCAGGTATTCATGAAGGAGAGCCTATCTCTGAGGCGTCTTATTGTAATGGCTGTATCTTTCTTCGAAGCGTTCATTACAAGCAGGACGATTGTGATTGATGACTTCGGACAGCTTCTCCATCCTTATGTTCTCTGTCATCTTGTTGAGATCTTTACTGCATGTGCAACAGAATCCCAGCTGATTGTTGTGGACTGTAATCCTGCGCTTCTCAGAGAAGGTCTACTCAGAAAGGACTCTGTATGGTTTGCTCAGAAAGGTGCAGATAGTGCAACTGAATACTTCTCTCTTGCAGATTTCAAGGGAGCAAAGGGAAGAATATCAACATATGATAGATATCTTCAGGGTATGTTTGGCGCAGTACCTCTTGAAAGTGAGTTCTGCTTCATGCACGATGGTACCCCTGTTAAGAAGGAGGAAGTCTGATGGTAGTCAGAAAGAGAAATAAAGTCGACGCAAAGGAAACAATGCTTCTTGTGTGTGCTAAAGAGGCTGAGGCAATCTTCTTCTCTCAGATGAGAAAGGACTGCAGATATTCTAATCTGACAGTTGTTGCAGCTCCTGATGGCCTTTCACTTGAAAAGCTCATTGATTATGCAGGAAAGCTCAGAAATCGAGGCAAGTATACATCATGCTGGGTGGTATTTGGCCTGAACGATGTAGCAGCTTCGCTTTCAGATGTTGAGAATGCAGAAGAATATGCAGCAAAGAAAAAGCTTAGGATGCTTTATTTTGAGCCGTCTTTTGATCTGTATTTCCTATTGTTCATCTCAAGGCCGAAAGCATATATTGAGGATGCAGATGCTGTAAGGGAAGAGGTTGGTAAGGCTATAAGCGGATATGCACTGACAACTGACTATTTCCTTACAAAGGGGCTGAATCTCAATTTCAATCTTTATCCAAAACTTGCTGAAGCAGACAGAAATGCCCGTGATTATAATGAGCTTGTCTCTTTTGAGAAGGGATATGGTGCAACATCACTGCCTGAATTCTTCGATGATCTTAAGAGCATCTGCGGAAAAGCAGATATGTCTCATAACCAGAAGAACAGGAGATAGTTAATGGATTCATTGCCACTGCTATTATCATTATTTGCTTTAGCCTTAGTTTCTATGGATTTTGCACTTACAATAGTGTGGCATATGAAAGAGCATATGAAGGAGACTGGATGGTCAATAGTCCTGTCATCCAGCCTTCTGGGAATGACTATGCTCTTCACCTTAGACCAGTTCAGCAGCTTGATGTATGGGGGAATGCTTAAGACAGTTCTGCATTTAGTTTGGGAGGTCTTCTATATTGCAGATACATCATTCCTTCTTGTCTTCTGCTATTATTATATGAACTGGATGATTGCAAAGCCAATGGCGCGCTGGGCAAGAATTGCATCATTTTCAGAAGGTGCATGCTATCTTGCTGTATCTGTTCTTTATCAGATATTCCGTTATCCAGCAATGCAGATTGCCCAGTCTTGCCTTGGTGCAAGTGTGATTGCCTATGGAGTTTGCCTTTTCTTTTTCTATAGGCATAGAATCTCGAACCATAGAGTGAAGATTGCATGCAGGACATTCATGATTATATCTCTCTCTATGGTTCCTGTTTTCATCCTGATGATTCTCTTCTCATCATTTTCATCTATTGCAATCCCGATATATGCAATAGCTTATTTTATTTACTCTTTGGTGTTCCTCTTCATTGTGTTGGCTCATGAGAATGAGAGAGAAGAGAAGAAGGAGAAAGGGGAACTGACTCTTGAAAGGGTTGCTGATTATAAGATTACCGAGAGAGAGCTTGATGTGATTAAGCTTATTAAGCAGGGCTATACCAATAAGGAGATTGCTGATAAACTCTGTATCTCAGTTAACACTGTGAATAATCATATTGCTAATATATTCTCAAAAACAGAAGTCAGAAGCCGTATTGATCTTCTGAATCTTCTTGAGGAGGCTTCCTGGTGATTACAGGAGAGTATAGTGTTCCATCTTACTGGTATGATGGAGTCTATCAGGATAAGGTTGCGCCTTGCGATGCAGGGCGCTCTTTTTCATTAAAGCACGTAGAGAAAAGCGATAATGCGGTGCTGTGCATTCATGGATATACAGGATATCCCGGAGAGATAGTGCGTCCTGCAGTTGACCTTTATAATTCAGGATGCGATGTGTTTGTACCACGTCTTCCGGGCCATGCAACGAGTGGCAGAGACTTTGAGAAATCCAGAAAAGAAGACTGGATAAGCGTTGCAGAGACCGCTGCTGAGGATCTTGTAAGAACATATAAGAATGTATATCTTGTCGGACACTCAATGGGTGGCGGAATTGCTTTGATTACAGCTGCTGAAGTTGAGGGAATCAAGAAGGTCGCTGTTGCTGCACCAGCAGTATATGCTGGGGAGAAGCTTCCTATATCTCCAAAGCTTGCAATGGCCATCTCTGTGTTTCTGAAAAGATTCCCGCATGCATGGAAAACAAATCCAGAATACCATATGCATTATGAAGGAGCACCTAAGGATGATCTGTATCTTGGCAGGGAATACTGGTCATGGGTCTATGTCCGCCAGATACTTGAGCTTCATATGCTGATGAGAAAAGCAGCTGATAGCCTCAAGAATATAAAGATTCCAACAAAAATCCTCGTTCTGGAAAATGATGCGATTCTGCCAAACCCTGATTATTACAAATTCATCAAGGATAATATTAAGGCATCATTAGAGATAAAAGAGATAAAGGGTGCTTCTCATTATGTTTTCTATGATAAAGACCAGAAGGCAGAGGATGAAGCTGTAAAAGAGGTCCTCTCATTCATTCCATAGAAGAGGGAATCTTTGTGTTGTTTCTTTTCTATTAAATGAATAAACTGTTACTACATTCAAGGAGTTTATCAAATGGAAGTTCGTGTTCGCTATGCCCCGTCTCCAACTGGGCTTCAGCACATAGGTGGAATACGCACCGCATTATTCAACTATTTCTTTGCAAAGTCTCATGGAGGGAAGTTCATTCTCCGTGTAGAGGATACAGATAGAGAGCGCTATACAGATGAGTCTCTTCAGGATCTTTATGATACTCTAGACTGGCTTGGAATCAAATGGGATGAGGGACCTGTTGTAGGTGGTCCTTATGGTCCTTATATACAGTCAGAGCGTTTTGAGTTATATAAGAAATATGCAGAGCAGCTTGTAAGAGATGGAAAAGCCTATTACTGCTATTGCTCATCAGAGCGTCTAGAGAAGGTAAGACAGGAACAGATTGCATCGAAAAGTGAATATCAGGGGTATGATAGACACTGTGCGAATCTCACTGATGAAGAGCGGGCAGAATATGAGCGCCAGGGGATAAAGCCTGTTATCAGGCTACGTGTTCCAAGAGAGGGAAAGACAACATTCCATGATGTTCTCATGGGGGATATTACTAGGAAGAATAAGGATGTTTCTCCTGATCCGATCCTTTTGAAGAGCGATGGATTCCCGACTTATCACCTTGCAAATGTAATTGATGATCATCTGATGGGAATAACTCATATCATGAGAGCCCAGGAGTGGATTCCTTCAGGTCCTCTGCATATACTTCTTTATCAGGCATTCGGATGGGAGCCACCAGTTTACTGCCACCTTCCTATGGTTATGGGAAAGGATGGTCAGAAGCTCAGTAAGAGACATGGCTCAACAGCTGTTAGGGATTTCCGGGCAAAAGGATATCTTCCTGAGGCAATAATCAACTATGTTACGCTTGTTGGCTGGTCTTTGGATGGCTCAACAGAATTCTTTACTAAAGAGGAGCTTGAGAAGTGCTTCAATATGGAAGGAATCCATAAAGCACCTGGAGTATTTGATTATAAGAAGCTTGACTGGTTCAATGGGCAGTATATCAGAAGCACATCAGATGATAAGCTTGCTTCTCTGATCACTCCGTATCTTGAAAAGGAAGGCTATGTCAGCACTCCTCCAACAGAAGATGAGAAGGCTCTTATTGCAAGAATAGTTCCTCCTGTAAAGGAGCGCATGAAGATCCTATCAGATGTTGTGCCTCTTACTGCTTTTATCTTCAGAGATCAGATGGTAGAGGATCCTGCATTGTATGTTGCTAAAGGTAGCGATCTTGATAAGACTAGAACTGCATTAAAGGAAGGATCTGAGATTCTTATCTCTGGACTTGAGAGAGGAGAAGAGGAAAGCGCTATAGAAGAGCGTCTTGTTGCCCTATCGCAGAAGCTTGAGATAAAGGTCAATGGAGTATTCCAGCCAATAAGAGTTGCGATTACGAATTCAACAGTATCGCTCCCATTATTCGATTCAATCAGATTGCTAGGTTTAGATGTAACAAAAGCTCGCCTAGAGAGAGCTACAAAATTATTGGAGGAGAAATAAAAATGGCAGAAGTAACAATGGATAAGATAGTATCTCTCTGCAGAAGAAGAGGTTTTATTTTCCAGTCAAGTGAGATCTATGGCGGTCTTAATGGTGCATATGATTATGGTCCTATGGGTGTAGAGCTCAAGAATAACATCCGTGATTTCTGGTGGAAGGAAATGACACAGATGCATGATAACATTGTTGGTCTAGATGCATCTATTCTGATGCATCCACGTGTATGGGAAGCATCAGGCCATGTATCAAACTTTACAGATCCAATGGTTGACTGTAAGTGCTGCAAGTCACGTTTCCGTGCAGATCAGATTGATCTTACAAAGCCTTGCCCTGTATGTGGCAATAAGGATAGCTTCACTGAGCCTAGGAACTTCAATCTGATGTTCAAGACCCATATCGGAGCTAATGCAGATGCTGCTTCTGTCGTTTATCTCCGCCCAGAGACAGCTCAGGGAATCTATGTGGATTTCAAGAATGTCCTTCAGTCTTCACGTGTAAAGATTCCTTTCGGAATTGCACAGGTCGGAAAGTCTTTCAGAAATGAGATCACAACAAAGAACTTCATTTTCAGATCATGTGAATTTGAGCAGATGGAGATGCAGTTCTTCTGTAAGCCTGGTACAGATGAATATTGGTTCCCGTACTGGAGAGAGCAGAGAATGGAATTCTATAAGAAGATGGGAATCCATCCGGAGCACTTGAGATGGCATCAGCATGGACCAGATGAGCTTGCGTTCTACGCAAAAGATGCTTATGATATCCAGTTCTTATTCCCAATGGGCTGGCAGGAGCTTGAGGGGGTACACTCAAGGACAGACTATGATCTTACACAGCATCAGAAGTTCAGCGGTAAGGATATGACATATCTTGATCCAGAGACCAATGAGCGCTATATCCCATATGTTGTTGAGACTTCTGCAGGACTCACAAGAAACGTCCTTATGGCTCTCACTGATGCTTATGACGAGGAAGCTACCCCAGAAGGTGATACAAGAACTGTTATGCATTTCCATCCTCTTCTTGCTCCTGTTAAGGTTGCTGTTCTTCCTCTTGTTAAGAAGGATGGTCTTGGTGAGTATGCATCTAAGCTTGAGCATAGCCTTCGCTCTGACTTCACTACATTCTTTGATCAGAGCGGTGCTGTTGGCCGCCGTTATAGAAGAATGGATGAGATTGGAACTCCTTATTGCATCACAGTTGATTACCAGACACTTGAAGATCAGACAGTTACAGTAAGATTCAGAGACTCAATGAAGCAGGAAAGGATTTCTGTTGATCAGATTGTTCCATTCATTCATCAGGCTAATAAGGATTACAAGAGGGTATAACAGTGAATAAGGGCTTAAAGATTCTACAGGACAGAGGCTACATCAATGCCTGCACAGATATCGATCAGCTTTCAGATTTAATGGATAAGGAGCCGGTTTCGTTCTACTGTGGAGTAGACCCAACTGGGCCTTCTCTTCATATCGGACACATTGTTCCATTCTTTGCAATGCACCATCTTCAGGCCTGTGGCAACAATCCTGTTGCGCTTGTTGGCGGAGGTACAGGACTGATTGGAGATCCTTCAGGAAAGACTGAGATGCGCAAGATTCTCACAAAGGATCAGATAGCATCAAACGTGAAGGCGATTACGAAGCAGCTTGGTAAGATTGTGGATTTCGGGGATGATGCTAAGGAAGGCTATGGCAAGGCAACTGTAATGAATAATGCTGACTGGCTTGTTGGCCTTAATTATATAGACTTTCTCCGTGATATAGGTGTGTATTTCTCTGTCAATAGGATGCTGACATTTGAAGGGACTAAGCAGCGCCTTGAGAGAGGTCTTTCATTCATAGAATTCAACTATCAGCTTCTGCAGTCATATGACTTCCTGCAGCTGAATCAGCGTTCAGGTGTCCGTCTTCAGATTGGAGGTGCTGATCAGTGGGGCAATATTGTTGCAGGAATAGACCTGATCAACAGGATGAATGGACCGCAGTGCTTCGGCCTGACTTTCAATCTCATCATGAGAAGTGATGGAAAGAAGATGGGTAAGAGTGAGAAGGGCGCTGTGTTCTTGGATCCTGAGATGTATTCTCCTTATGATTTCTATCAGTACTGGAGAAATGTTAATGATGCAGATGTCACTAAGTTCATGAAGATCTTCACTTTCATGGATCTTGATGAGATTGCAGAATACGAAGATCCAGCAAGGAACATCAACGAGGCAAAGGAAAGACTTGCTTTTGAGCAGACTAAGATCATCCATGGAGAAGAGGAAGCTGTTAAGGCAAGAGATGCCGCAAAGGCTCTCTTTGCTACAGGTGCACCTGCGAATAAGGAAGGAATGCCTTCACTCGAGATTCCAAAGACAGAGGTCGAGAATGGGATTGGAATTCTTGATCTTTATACAAAGTCTGGACTCTGTGCAACAAACGGAGAGTCTAGGCGTCTTGTCACTCAGGGAGGCGCAGAGGTCAATGGGCGTAAGATAACAGATCCGAAGACAGTGCTTACATTATCTGATGCTGATGAGAATTCTGAATTCCTCCTCAAAGCTGGAAAGAAGCGCTATTTCAGAATCATTGTGAAATGATAAAGCTGAATATAGAGAAGAGGGGAACTATTGTGGTTCTGGCAACAGGTGGCACTGTTGCTGGAATCGGAAAGGAAGGGAAGAGCACCTGCTATACTTCAGGCCAGCTCTCTGCTTCTGATATTCTGGATAAGGTGCCGGATTTAGAGACTCTGGCACCTATCTCAGCCATCCAGATATGCAATATCAATTCTGATGATATAACAGCTGCTATATGGCTTGAGCTCTCGCGTATAATCAATGAGCTTGCAATTAATCCGAAGATTGGAGGATTCGTCATTCTTCATGGAACTGATACAATGGAGGAGACAGCTTATTTCCTCAATCTGACAGTAAAGACGGATAAGCCTGTTGTTCTCACAGGTTCAATGAGGCCAGCTACTGCAATAAGCGCAGACAGCTATCTCAATATCTATGAGTCCGTTCTTGTTGCCTCATCTCCTGATGCTTCAGGGAAAGGAGTCCTTGTTGTATTCTCAGATCAGATCTTTGCATCCCGTTCCATGACAAAGACAAGCACTTATTCAGTTAAGGCAATCTCTGGCGGAGAAAGCGGTTCAATCGGCATAATAAGAGATGATGAGGTGTTCTTTTATGGAAAGTCGCTTAAGCGTCATACTCTCTATACTGAATTTGATGCATCCTCACTCCAGTCTCTTCCTAAAGTTTCAATAATCTATTTTGCTGTGGATTCTGATCCTGATCTGCTTTCATATGCTGCGACAATATCTGATGGGATTGTTATAGCAGGTGCTGGAGCGGGAGAATACAGTGAACGCTTCAAGAATGTCATTGATGGGCTTACTATTCCTGTTGTGATAAGCTCCAGAGTGAATGATGGTGTTATAACACAGAATAGCGTATTGTCAGAGAACAGCGTTGCTGCAAATAATCTTCAGCCGCAGAAGGCTAAGATACTGCTGCAGCTTGCACTTACAAAGACCACTGATCATGATGAGCTGCTGAGGATATTCGCAACGTACTGATTAATAGAAAAAGCACCTCTTCCGAGGCGCTTGATCTATAATGTCTCGCCCTTTCTAATTCTTTCGATATTCATATCAAAAGGCTCTCTGATGATTCCTTTCTCTGTGATTATTCCTGTAATGTTCTGATGTGGTGTAACATCGAAGCTAGGATTATATACATCCATCTTCTCTGGTGCAATCAGCACTCCACCTGGCCTTCTGACTTCATCTGGATCCCTCTCTTCAATAGGAATGTCCTTTCCTTCCTTCATGTTGAAATCAATTGTCGTAGTAGGTGCTACAGAGTAGAATGGAACTCCATATGCCTTGCAGATAACGGAAAGTGAGAATGTACCAAGCTTATTTGCAACATCGCCTTCTGATGTGATCCTATCAGCACCAAGCACAACAAGATCAACTTTTCCATCTCTGATGAGTGTTGCTGCCGCGCTGTCAGGAATGAGTTTAGAAGGAATACCTGCTTCCATTAGTTCCCATGATGTCAGCCGTGCTCCCTGGAATCTTGGACGTGTTTCATCTGCATATACGAATATGTTCTTACCGCTGTAGTGTGCTGTCTTTATCACTCCGAGAGCTGTTCCCCAGCCGCATGTTGCTAGTGCGCCAGCATTGCAGTGGGTGAGGATTCTAGCTCCTGGCTTTATGACACTGAGACCGATTTCACCTATTTTAAGGTTCATCTCGATGTCTTCTCTGACAATGCTGTCGGCCTCAGCTCTAAGTACTTCATTGTCTCTTCCTGAAAGAGCAGCCTTTGCCTTCATTCTATCCACTGCCCACATCAGATTCACAGCCGTAGGCCTTGCAAATCTGATTGCTGAACACTTCTTTTCGAATAGAGCATCATCTTTTCCTGCTTCAATGGATGCAAGATATACACCATATCCTGCAGCGCCGCCGATAGCAGGTGCTCCTCTTACAATCATATCCTTGATTGCATATGCAACATCCTCACTTGTCTTTGCATAGTAATAAGTGAGCTTTCCAGGAAGAACACGCTGATCAATCAGCTTCAGTGCTCCGTCAGTAAATTCAAGTGCTTTGAAATTCTCCATCATAGCAGGAAATCCTCCCTTTCCGGTGTGAATATATCGATGATCTCTCCCTTTTCAAGGCATACAAGACCATGTAGAGTGTTAGCAGGGATGAAGACTGAATCTCCTGCCTTTATTACAGTATTATCTCCATCTAGATTGAACTCATAAGTACCGGATATTACGAATGTGCATTGCGTATGGGGATGTCTATGAGGCTCACCAACACCACCTGCTTCAAAATATAGATGGCAGACCATCATCTCCTTGTCATGTGCAAGAACCTTTCTTGATGTTTTATCATTAAGAATGTCCTTTTCTATATCCCTATCAAAAAAGAAACCACCCATAGTCTATCTCCTTAATATATCATTCCACTGTCGGATTGTATTGTATTTTATCTCTTCTTCATCCAATGTTGTCAGCTTTCCCTTTTCAAGTACTGCGTTTCCCTTAGAGAATACATAATCAATATTTGATCTATCAGCAGAGAATATAATAGCAGAATATGGATCATTGAGTGGTGTCATGTTAATGCAGTCTGTATTGATAAGAGTGATATCTGCATCCTTTCCTGTTTCTATTGTTCCTATTCTCTCTTCAAGCCCAAGGGCTTTTGCTGAATCTGCTGTAGCCATCCTGAGTATATCATATGGTGTCATTGCAGCAGGGCTCATATTGCTTACAGTACATAAAAGCGATGCTGTATTTGCTTCCTTCAGCATATTCAAATTGTTGTTAGAGCTAGCTCCATCAGTACCAAGTGCGATGTTTATTCCCATTTCCCTATAGTGATGGATATCTGCAATGCCCGATGCCAGCTTGCAGTTTGATATTGGATTGTGGACGATAGATGCATCATGGCGCTTTATGATTCCAAGTTCTTTGTCATCGAGCCAGACCCCATGTGCAAGATATGTTCTTCCATCGATGAATGCTCCGATGGAATCCAGATATTCAGCTGGTCTCATGCCGTGCTCTTTCAGGCATCCATCAACTTCTGTCTTTGTCTCTGAAAGGTGAGTGTTCATGTAACCGCCGATTTCGCGTGCCCACTCTGCTGCCCTTCTGTATGTTCCTTCTGTGCATGTATAGACTGAATGGACTGCAGCATCAACCCTGAATCTGTCATCTCCGTCGATTGCTTCAAGCGTTCGTGGATAGAGTTCTGAAATGCGTCGCTCAGTCTCTATTTCATCGCCGAAGAATGTCTGTCCGATTATGCCGCGTATACCTGCTTTCTTTATAGCTTTGACGGTCTGCCATGACATGAAGTACATATCAGCAAAGCATGTAGTGCCGCTCTTTATAAGCTCTGCAGCCCCAAGAAGCGAAGCTGCATAAATATCTTCCTCATTGAGCTTGTCCTCAATAGGGAAAATCTCAGAAAGCCAGCTCATAAGCTCACTGCATGTATCTTTGTAATTCCTCATCAGAACCATCGAAAGGTGAGTATGTGCATTGATGAATGACGGAATGGCAAGATGTCTTCTTCCATCAATTATTAAAGCATCTTCTGCTTCTGCATTCCCTCCAACGCTCTTAATCACTCCGTCTTCAATCAGAATGTCGCCGGAAATCTGCTTGTTCCTTTCTGTCATAGGAAGGATTATGGCATTTTTTATAACAGTTTTCATGAATTCATTATAATGCCATTTACCTTCCTAGAACAGGTATATATGATTACGCCTTAACAGTTCTTCTCTTGATTTTCTGTGTAGTTGTGACTTCCATAGGCTTATCAAGGATCGTGATCTTCTCTATCTTCTTGTATCCGACAAGGTCCTTGTTGACTATGGATACTATTTCATTGATATGGCTCTCGATTTCTTCTTTTGACTTTCCCTTAGAGTACTCATCTGATGGATGAATGACAGCTTCAATAGATTCGGAAGGCACATCTGGCTTCAGCTGGAATCCTCTTATGAGAATCTGGTCAATATCACTATAAAGCTGGAACATATCCTCAATCTCTTCTGGATAAACATTTTTTCCACCTTCAGTTACGATCAGGTTCTTCTTTCTGCCTTTCAGGAAAAGATAGTTCTCCTCATCAAGGTATCCAAGATCACCTGTGCATAGATAGCCATTCTCATCGAAGAGCTCATCGGTGTGCTCTTTGTCTTTTAGATAGCCTATGCAGATATTGTCACCTTTTACCCTGATTTCCCCAACTCCGTCATTATCCTTGTCTGCAATGATCATATCGACAAATGGGAAGACCTTTCCTACAGAGTCTGTTTTGAAGTGCTCCGGAGGATTGAGTGTAAGAATAGGGGAGGTTTCAGTCAGGCCATATCCCTGAAGAAAGTTCAGCCCAAGTGCCTGATATTTCCTGAATACTTCTCCCGCAAGAGGACCTGCGCCGGAGATAAGCAGCTTTGCGTGGTCTAGTCCAAGTTTTGAGAGAATCATCTTATTGAAGAAGTTCTTCATCGGAGTATGACCTGTATGGACCTTGCACCAGAGATTGAAATTCATAAGAGAATTGATAAGGCTGTTTGTGAATGCTCCCTTTGCCTTTATCTGCTTTTCGATTCCTGCAAGAATCTTGTTGTAAAGCAGAGGTATACCCATGAATACTGTGACATTTCCCCTCTTGAGGTCATTGATCATTCTTGAAACAACGATTCCATGTCCGAATAAGCATTCTGCACCATGCAGGACGCTCTCCATGAGGACTGCTGTACAGCAGTAGCTGTGATGGAGAGGAAGAAGAGCATAGAGGGTATCTGTCTCATCAACACCCATTCCATCTGCAGCCTGATAGGCATCGCTGGTTATATTTGCATGAGTAAGAAGCGCGCCTTTTTCATTCCCAGTCGTTCCGCTTGTGAAGAGAATTGCTGCAATATCATCTTCTTTAAGTGAAACAGGATTCTCAAGAGGAGGGTTTGAGAGTGCATAGATTCTCTTGTATTTATCACTCTTTCCTTTCAAGGATATCTTGCCTTTAAGTCCCTTGTACCAGCTGTTGTCAAGAGCTTCAAGCTTATCGAGGACATCATCATCTGCAAAGATGAATCTGACATCTGCGAATTCGCCTAGCTCTGCAACTCTTTCAATCTTCATCTGATTGTCTATTGGAGTTACAATGCATCCTGCAAATGATACAGCAAAGTAGGCAGTTGCCCATTCCCTGCTGTTCTTTCCATTTACCATGACAACATCGCCTTTCTTTAAGCCTGCCTCTTTAATCAGATATGCAGCTTTAAGAATTTCCTGATACTCTTCCTTGTATGTATATGATTCCTTCTCTTTCTCTATTACAGAGAAGCAGGTTCTATCTGGAAAACGGTGTACTGCAATCTGGAAAAGGGCAGGGAGTGTAGGCCATTTTCCATCGACTAAATCAGGGTAGTTCTTAAGAATATCCCAGCTGTGTGTCATAGTATATAATCTCCAATCAGTATCTTTATCTGACATCAGCTCTATCTGTGTCAGAAAAAGCAACACGCATTAATTTATTTGATGTTAAGCTATTAATCAAGTACTAGTGATAAATAACTAGGCATAGTTATAGTAATAAATGGCGATTTTTAGACAACTTTATGCATTAGTGGGATTAGGCATGCTTTTTCTTAGGGAATAAAACAGGATCAGATAAGATATCTATGAGCTCATCGTATACTGCACTTGCAATCTTCTCCAGTGCACCTTTATCGCCTGATCCGGTAAGAAGGGCGATGCTGTATCCGACTTTTCCATTCTTGGCAAATTCCATGTCTATGAGAGTATCGCCAACAACAGCAACCTCATCCTCTGTGATTTCATATTCCTCACAGAACTGCCTGATAGCTTCTGCATTAGGCTTTTTTCTGCAATCAGAGTCACCGCATCTGACAAATGAGACCATATCCTCAACACCCATCCGCTCAATGAAAAGATTCGTAGATCTTCTTATATCGTTTGTGACAATGCCTATGATCATTCCTCTGTCCTTTGCAGCTCTGAATACAGCTCTTACATCTGAGAAGTTCATCTTCTTGATTTTTTCATCAACGCCATAATCGCTTCTTTTCATCAATGAAAGGATTGCTTTGGTAACTCTGTAGACATTGAGAAAGTACTTGAAGCATATTCTGAGAAGCCTGAGCACAGCCATCGGAATGTTATTATGTCGGAAGAGGATTCCATCAGGGTAGCTGTTTCCATCTTTATCGACACCGATTACGACTTCAAACTCACGGAGGCATTTCTCTTTTCTTTCAGCAGAAAGCCTTTTCATCGGTATATTTGCTCTTAGCATGTTATCAATAACACTGCCCCAGACCTCTCCGTAATTGAAGAGAGTTCCATCTTTGTCGAACAGTATGCCGCGTATCCTCTTTTCCATAGTGTCTTTAGAATATGCAAAATAGTATCTTTTGACTACACTATAGCAGAAGTTAGCCTAAGGAGAGTCTGATAAATGAGAGCAAAAGCCTATGCAAAGGTGAATATTGGGTTAAGAGTGAATTCTAGAAGAAATGATGGATTTCATGATATTGATTCCTATTTTGCAAGAATAACTCTCTGTGACGATATAGAGCTGAAAATTGATGATTCAGATGTGACATCTGTTACTGTAAAAGGAAATGCTGGATATATGGAAAAAGGAAAGAAGGATCTGATGGAAAAGGCAGCACTTCTGTTTTCTGAAGCAGCATCTAAGCATTTTACATTGGAGATTGCAATAATAAAGAGAATCCCAGTCAAGGCAGGACTTGGCGGTGGTAGCTCTGATGCAGCTTCTGTTCTGCTGTCACTGAATAATCATTATGGGAATATCCTTTCAGAAGAATCTCTTTTCTCTATTGCGCTTGCAGTAGGCTCTGATGTACCTTTTTTTATCTCTCAATTTAATATTGCACATGTAAGAGGCCGAGGAGAGATTATAGAAGAAGCAGAAGGCCTTTCTTCTTACTTTGGTCTTCTTGTTTTCATGCCTGAGCATGGAATAGTGACAAAATCTGCCTATTCATATCTGGATTCTCTTGGACGTGATGATTCTTTGCTTCCTGAGCTTCGTGACAGGATATCCTCTGCTGATTTTCCAAATGACTTTGCGCTTATTGAACACAATCTGGCAGATAGCATCTCTTCGATTTTTCCTGGTTCGTTTGTATCTCTTTCTGGTTCAGGTTCTTCTGTCTATGTGCTTATTGGGAAAGGACTGGATTATGAGAAGATATATAGAAAGGCAGAAGAATTTGCTCTTAAGAATAATCTTCGTTTGTATCCTGCACAGTTTCTATCAAATATCTGAACAAAAAGACACTTTTATTTCGTTTTTGCTTAATTTAAAGGCTGAAAATTTCCAGTTGAATTAGAAATAGCAAAAAAGCATATATGTGCTATCATAAAAGAGCGGAGATTTACTCTAGCTTAATAAGGAGGCGCTAGGTTTATCTAGCAGAAAGCTATGAAGAGGTTTTTAACAATTCTATTAACAGCACTATGTGCTATCTCTCTATTTGTTTCATGTACAAAGGAAGGTTCTGGTTCAGAACAGATAAAGACAGTATTGCTGACAGATGCAACAGGAATTGATGATAAATCATTCAATGCTGCAGCATGGCGTGGCATTCTGAGCTTCTATGGTGATGAAGGAAAGGGCAGAGGCTCTCTTTACCAGAATATAACAGCTCAGACAACAGATGAGTACATCCCGAATCTGAAGAATGCTGCTGAAGGTGATTGGGACCTTATAATCACAACAGGCTTTACATGGGGTGATGCTCTAGAGGAGGTTGCTGCTCAGTATCCTGATCAGAAGTTCATAATTGTTGATGTTGATTATCTGACAGATAGGCCTAATCTCATCCAGTACATCTATGAAGAGGAGCAGGGCTCATACCTTGTTGGTGTTGTTGCAGCAATGCAGGCAAAGAAGGATGGAATAGAAAAGCCTAAGTTCGGATTCATTGGCGGTGTTCCAGGTGCGACAATCACAAAATTCGAGATTGGATATTTCGAAGGAATCAAGAGTGTATATCCTGATGCTGAGTTTGTGGATTACTATGCAAATTCATGGGGTGCTCCAGAGCTTGCTAAGGCTGTTGCAAAGAGCTGGTATGATAGTGGTGTATACTGCATATTCTCTGCTGCAGGTGGTACAGGCGGCGGAACAATTGCGCAGGCTAAGGAATACAGAATGGCTGGCCGCAATGTCTGGGCTATCGGTGTTGATTCCGATCAGTATGAAGATGGAATCTATGATGGAAAGAACTCTGCTGTTCTGACATCAATGCTTAAAGTCGTTGAGAATTCAACTGTTGATGCTCTTAAGAAGACAGCTGATGGTTCCTGGAAAGGCGGAGTTGTCAATCAGAATATGGCAAATGGCGGTGTAGGTTATTCCAAGGCTAATCCAGCAATTGCCGATGAGGCTCTGAAAGCTGCTGATAAAGCCGCAGAGGGAATCCTCAATGGAAGCATCAAGATTGATAAGACTTATAAAGCTGCTCTGGCATCAGGTCTTCTTCCTGCAGGGCTTTCAGCTATTGATGACTGATTCTATTCTATATGGCACGCTTCGGCGTGCCTGAATAGCCCTTTCTTCAGCAATGAGGAAAGAGCTATTTATTGGAAGGTGTGATGATGAGCGAATATGCTATTCAGATGAAGGGCATCACGAAGACATTTCCAGGCATAATTGCAAATGATAATGTCAATCTTGATGTCAGAACCAATGAAGTCCATGCGATTCTTGGAGAGAACGGTGCAGGAAAGAGCACTCTTATGTCAGTGCTTTTCGGAGCATATGAGGCTGATAGCGGTGAGATTTTCATTAAGGGCAGAAAAGTTGATATAAAAAGTCCAAATGTTGCCACTGAACTTGGTATAGGAATGGTTCATCAGCATTTCAAGCTCGTCCACAACTATACGGTGACTGAGAACATAGTCCTAGGAAGAGAGCCTAGGAATGAGTTCGGAATCCTCTCGCTGAAAGCAGCTGAGAAGAAGGTTTCAGAGCTTTCAGATCGATATGGGCTTTCTGTTGATCCTAATGCGAAGATTGATGACATATCTGTAGGTCAGCAGCAGCGTGTTGAGATTCTGAAAACACTGTATTCAGATTCCGACATAATCATACTCGACGAACCAACTGCTGTTCTGACTCCGCAGGAAATAGATGAGCTTATGGAGATAATCAGAACACTTAAAAGGGAAGGCAAGACAATAGTCCTGATCACTCATAAGCTGAATGAGATCAAAGCTGTTGCTGATAGATGCACTGTTTTGCGGCGTGGCAGATATATCGGTACTGTAGATATCAATGAGAATACAAGTGAGCAGGATCTTGCGACTATGATGGTCGGCCGCCCAGTACGCTTTGATATAGATAAGGCACCATCAAAGCCAGGAAAGACAGTCTTGGAAATAAAAAATCTTTCGGTGAAAGACAGTATAGGAACCCTTAAAGTAAAGGTTTTGTCTCTCGCCATAAGAAAAGGCGAGATTCTTGGAATTGCAGGTGTAGATGGAAATGGCCAGACAGAGCTTCTTTATGCTTTATCCGGTCTTTCGAAACCTGAAAGCGGATCTATAATCCTTGATGGCAGGGATATCACAGATTTCACGATAAGAGAGCGTATCCAGAATGGGATAGGCCATATTCCCGAAGACAGACAGAAGCATGGAATGGTTGCTGGTCTGAGTATTGCAGAGAATATGGTGCTCAAGGATTACTACACAGATAAGTATACAGGCAGATTCGGAATTCTTGACTATAAGAAGATTGAGCAGAATGCTGAAAAGCTCATAGCTGAATTTGACATAAGATCAGGGCAGGGAGCTGTCACGCTGGCAGGATCCCTTTCTGGAGGAAATCAGCAGAAGGTGATTGTTGCAAGGGAGATATCGCTATCACCAGATGTGCTCTTAATCGCACAGCCTACAAGAGGCCTTGATGTCGGAGCCATTGAATATATAAGGCGGAGGATTGTGTCTGAACGGGATAAGGGCAGAGGAATCCTTCTTGTCTCTTTTGAGCTGGATGAGATCATGAATCTCTGTGACCGCATAGCAACGATATCAAAGGGGTCGATTGTCGGTATTTTCGATAGGGATGATGTCACACAGGAAGAGATTGGACTGATGATGGCTGGCGAGAAGAGGAGGGATAAATAATGAAGTCTAAGGACAGAAAAGGCTTTATTGACTGGTTTCTAGCAAGCCAGGGGGCAACTTCTGTTGCTGTTGTCATTTTAGGCTTTATTGTCGCGACTCTGCTTGTTGTGGCTGTTGGCAGGAATCCTACTGGACTTTTCAAGGCAATTGGGCAATCTATCATTGGAAAGGCGAATAAGAATGGAAGCTGGAATTTCCGTAATGTGGGCGAGACTCTCGCTTATTCAATCCCTTATGTGCTCTGTGGGCTCTCTATGGGGTTTGCAGCGCGAGTTGGTCTATTTAACATAGGAGCAGAAGGTCAGTATGCAATGGGGATGATTGCTGCACAGGCCATAGCTGTATGCATTCCATCTTTCCATGGCCAATGGCTGCTATGCCTTCTCGTCTCTATTATAGCTGGCGCTGTATGGGGCGGAATCGTTGGGATACTGAAAGCAAGATTCAAGGTGAGTGAGGTCGTTGCAACAATAATGCTGAATTATATTGCGCTTTATCTCTCCCGTCTGATTGCATTCCAGATGCCAGAAGGCCTTACGAATAAAACATATCAGACAGCGCCAATACAGAGCGGGGCATTTCTCAGTAAATTCCTTATCCATAATTCAAATCTCAATATAGGATTCTTCTTCATGATTGCAGCCTGCCTTATCTATTCATTCATAATGGAGAAGACAAAGCTTGGATTCGGTTTCCGGGCAACAGGATTCAATAAGGATGCTGCAAGATGCTCAGGAATAAATGATACAAGAGCTATTTCCCTTTCAATGGCAATCTCTGGCGCATTTGCAGGTCTTGCAGGTGCCTGCGTGCTTCTTGGCGGAGCATATACTACTGGAAGGATAATACAGGGACAGGATAACTATGGCTTTATGGGTATAGCTGTGGCCCTTGTTGGAAATAGCAAAGCTCTTGGTATATTCTTAGCAGGTCTTCTCTTTGGAGTGCTTAAGCAGGCACAGTCCATAATGCAGGGAATGAATATTCCTAAGGAAATCACATTCATAATACAGGGCCTCATTGTAATATTCATAGCTCTTAGAAGCGGGCTTGATTTAGTACGAGAATATAGGGCAAAGCAGATTGTAAGAAAGGAGGCATCGAGATGATGGCAGTGTTAAATAGCATACCGACAATCATGATGATTGTTGCTCCTATTCTCATTACTGCAGTTGGAGGTATGATCTGTGAGAAGAGCGGAGTTGTCAATGTTGCACTGGAAGGTCTGATGAGCATAGGCGCATGCACCGCTGCAAGTGTCCATTATCTCATGGAGAGTGCTGGATGCGGAAGGTACTCAATTGCAGTCGCATTGATAGCTGCAATGGTGGTTTCTGGACTCTTCTCCCTGATTCATGCTCTTGCATCAATAGACCTTAAGGCTGAGCAGACTATATCTGGAACCGGAATCAATCTTCTTGCAGATGGAATCACTATATTTGCCTGCCAGATACTCTTCTCTTCTGACAGGTCAAAGGAATTCAGAGTTGGAATGCTTGCTGATTCTCTTGGATTCTATCCGACTTTCTATATTGCAATTGCTGTTGTGCTGCTTTCATGGTTCATGCTGTATAAAACACCATTTGGAATGCATCTTAGAGCCTGTGGAGAACATCCTGCTGCAGCAGACAGCGTCGGAATAAATGTAAGGCGTACACGCTATATCGGAGTTCTGATATCAGGTCTTCTAGGTGGACTTGCTGGTGGCTGCATCGTATTCACACAGACAATACAGTTCACTTCGAATCTGATAAATGGAAGAGGCTTCATTGCCCTTGCTGCTGTAGCGTTCGGCCGCTGGACACCATGGGGCGTAACTGGTGCGGCTCTTTTATTCGGAGCGGCTCAGGCTCTTTCTGTTCTTTCTACTAACTTTGCAGCTCTGAAGGCTTTCCCTTCAGAAGTATTCAATATCCTTCCTTACTTTGTCACTCTGCTGGCTCTTGTCGTTTTCTCTGGCAGAGACTATGCACCGCAGGCATCAGGTAAGCCATATAATAAGAGTTCATCATGACACCGCATAATAGAGCAGAAATAGGCGAGATTGCAAAATCCGTACTGCTTCCAGGAGATCCACTGAGAGCAGAGTTCGCAGCTGAGAATTTTCTTGAAGATGCACATCTTGTAACAGATGTGAGGAATATGCTGGGATACACTGGATTTTATAAAGGAATTCCAGTCACCGTTATGGCCTCGGGAATGGGTGGGCCATCTGCTGGAATCTATTCATATGAGCTATTCACCCATTATGATGTTGACAGAATCATAAGGATAGGAACATCTGGAGGCCTTCAGAGAGATATCAGAGTAGGCTCTCTGATTCTTGCTATGAGCGCAAGCTCAGATTCGGGATGGGCACATCAATATGATCTGAAGGGGACGCTTTCTCCTGTTCCTGATTATCAGCTTTTCAAGACAGCTGCAGAGTGCGCAGATTCACTAGGGCATGAGTATAGGGCTGGAATGGTTTTCTCATCAGATTGCTTCTCTCAATACAATGCGCTTGGTTCTGATTCCTGGAAGAGATGGGCTGAGATGGGAGCACTTGCTCAGGATATGGAGACATATGCCCTTTATTCAACTGCTTTATATACCCATAAGAAGGCTCTGTCGATTCTCACGATGACAGATAACTGCGCAAGCGGTGAATCATTCAGTGATGATCAGCGCATGGTGGGAAACAGCGCGATGATAGAAGTTGCACTAGAGACAGTCAGGAGATGCAATGAACAATACAATCAGATATCTTAAAAATCGCTTTGCATGTAAGCTTTATGAAAATAGGATGATAGAAGATGAGAAGCTTAATGCTATTCTGGAAGCAGGCCGTCTTTCTCCTTCTTCTTTTGGACTGGAGCCATGGACATTCCATGTAGCAAAGAGTGATGCTCTTCTAGAGGCATGCTTTTATCAGGAGAGCATGAAAACAGCTCCTATTACCATCGTAATCACAGCGAAGCGTGGTAGATTCTTCTCTCCAGACTCGGAATTCATGAAGGAGCGGGTTTCAAGATTCCCGGGATCTTATAAGGAGTTCATAGATGATTTCAGTGGCTATTATGAGATGCTGAGGAGAGAAGGCAGACTTGATTTATGGTCGAAATCGCAGTGTTATATTGCAGCTATGAGCATGATGATTGCTGCCTCAGAAGAAGGTATAGAAAGCTGTGCTATTGAAGGCTATGACAATGATAAGGTTCTAGATGTGCTTGGTGTTTCTAAGGAAGATGAGATAGTCGGGATAGCAATAGCATTCGGCTATAGCAGCGAACCTATAAGAGAGAAGATAAGAGAACCTCTGGATTCTATTGTTGTTTATCATTATTGAGGTGTAGCAGATGAAGGAGAAGATCATATTTGATGTTGATACCGGAGAGGATGATGCAATAGCAATTGCACTTGCGGCAGGACTGCGTGAGGAGATAGATATTGTTGCTTTGATTGCTACTGCAGGCAATGTGTCTCTTGATAAGACATTAGAGAATACACTCAATATGGCAGAAGTGCTTGCTCTTGATGTCCCTGTCTATAAAGGTTCTTCAGGACCTCTATTAAGAGATAGGGCAGAGGCTTCGGATTTTCATGGCATAACAGGTTTAGATGGACCTTCTTTTCCAAAGCGTATGAAGCAGGAGTGCTGTGGAAATGGCCTTCCATTTGCTTTGGATTATGTGCTATCTCATCCAGGAGAAGTCTCATTCGTATCTGTTGGCCCCCTTACTGATCTCGCTGTTCTGATAAAGTCTGATCCTGGATTTGCAAAGAGTCTCAAGAGGATAGTGATTATGGGCGGCTCTATGGGGAGAGGCAATGCGACAGATGCTGCTGAATTCAATATATATGCAGATCCAGAGGCCGCCGAGATTGTATTTAATTGCAAAGCTGAAGTTGTAATGATGGGACTGGATGTAACTCTGAAGCTAATATTGGATGAAGGTATCCTCAGCAAAGTGAAGAGCCTTCCTGATTCTGCTTATAAGAGGCTTTTTCTCTCTCAGATGTCTTTCTATATCCCCGCAAATCTGAAGCATAATCATGATTATCCTGCTATGCATGATCCATGTGCTATTGCATATCTCGTATGTCCAGAGGCATTCCGCTTTGAGCGCAGGCCTATTCATGTTGAAACAAAAGGAAGCCTTGCCTATGGTGCAACAATTGCCGGTGAAATATCGGATGATGCAGATGTTCTAGTAGGTGTTGATGTGGACAAAGAGGCTTTCTGGTCGCTGTTCTTCAGAGCTTTTGAAAACTTAGAGCAATATATGGACTCAGACCTTTATTTCTGATAGCTTAGATACGTTATTGGGAAGTAGCCAAGTGGTTAAGGCACGGGTTTTTGATACCTGCACTCGAAGGTTCGAGTCCTTCCTTCCCAGATAAGAGAGCTTTTGTGCTCTCTTTTTTCATGCTAGATAACCAATCTTATTGCTTATTTTCTTTTTAGTATGTAAGATAAACAGCAGTGCCTTGTGGCACTCAATGGTAGCTGGAGTATCCAGCGAGAGTATAAGGAGAAAGAATATGGCAGAGAACAAGACACTCAGCGCAGTCAAGAGAACTGGTGATTTCGGTTCAGCTGGCTCAAGAAGACTTACAAGAAACGGTCAGATTCCAGCAGTTATCTATGGAAAGATGGAGCCAGAGCACATCATCCTCAATGCAAAGGAATTCAATCTTAAGAAGAACAGCTTCAGTGAGTCTACACTCATTGCTCTTTCAGTAGAGGGCGATGCTGCTCCACACAGAGTATTTGTAAAGACTTATCAGGAGGACCTTCTCAAGGGTATTGTTAAGCATGTTGACTTCTATGAGGTTACAGCAGGACACGTTGTAAGAACTCATGTAAGAATCGAGCTTGATGGCACTCCAGAGGCTTGCAAGTCAGGCGCAGTACTTGATCAGGTAATTCATGAAATTGAGATTGAATGTCTTCCAAAGGATCTTCCAGAGGTAATCAAGGCAGACGTTTCAGCTCTTGGTGTTAACGAGGCTCTCAGAGTTGATCAGCTTACAGTTGCAGATGGAATCAAGATTATTTCTGATCCTGAGGCTACAGTCGCTTCTGTTAAGTATGTTAAGGAAGAAGCAGCTCCAGCAGATGATGCCGCAGCAGCTCCAGCAGATGATGCCGCAGCAGCTCCAGCAGACGCAAAGAGCACAAACTAATGCTTATCTTTGGTCTTGGAAATCCAGGGCCAGAGTATTCTGGAACGCGGCATAATGCGGGCTTTCAGACAGTCGAAAAGGTAGCAGCGCTGAAGGGCTTAAAGCTCAGAAAGCGCTGCTTCTGTCGTTATAAGACAGCCTCGTTTGATGGAAATACTCTGGTAGAGCCTCTTACCTATATGAATTGCAGTGGCGAGATATTTCCGGAACTCGTAAAAGATGGAGACAGAGTCATTGTGATTGTAGACCAGATGGATCTTCCTCCTGGACGGATTAGGATAAGAACAAAAGGTGGCAGTGCGGGGCATAATGGTCTGAAGTCTATAATCAGCAGTTATGGAGAAGACTTCATAAGGATATATATCGGAGTAGGAAGGCCTCCTGAAGGCATCTCTGTTCCTGATTATGTGCTATCTTGCCCATCAGATGAGGATTCTGCACTTATTGGGAAAGCAGAAGATATGGCAACTTCTGCTGTTCTTGAGATTATAACAGGAGAAGAAAGCCTTGAAAGAATCATCCAGAAAGCTAATTCATTCAGTGCTTAATTCAATTCCAGAGTCTGGAAAGCTTCTTGTAGCTTTCTCTGGAGGTTCTGATTCACTGGCTCTTTTATTCATTCTATCTGCTGTAGCAATGGATAGAACTGCAGCTGTTTATGTGAATCATAGGATCAGAGGTGAAGAAGAGATTTCTGCTGAGATAATGCTTAATAGGAAGAATGCAGAGTGGCTCGGAATCAGATTCTCTGTGCTGTCTTTGGATGAGGGTGAAGTAGAGGCTCTTTCTGCTTCTGATAAATGCGGGACAGAAGCTGCTGCAAGAAAGCTGAGATATGAAAAGCTAGAGAACTACAGAAGGCTTAATGGCTTTGACTACATACTGACAGCTCATCATAGAGAAGATCAGATAGAAAGCATGATAATGAGGCTTCTTGATTCTGCACCTTTCTATTCGCTTTCAGGAATCAAGGAAAGAGATGGTGTGAAGATACGGCCTCTTCTCAGAACTGCGAAATCCGATATCATGGAGCTATTGAGGAGTGAAGGCCTTGTCTGGTCAGAAGATTCAACTAATAGTGATACTAATTACAAACGCAATTTCATACGTCATAATATAATTCCTCTGATAAGTGAGAAGGAAAGAGTTCTGTTCTCTAAAATCAGTTCAGATGTTGCAGCTATAAATGAGCGCTTCAGCCATAGCATAAATATCTCTTTTTCATATTTTGCAGAGATCCGAAGAGATGATTTCATTGCTTCAGATGGCATGGCTATAGACAATGCAATATTTCGGGTGAATGCTTATTTCAATAATAGTGAAAGGGTATCAAGAAGCTTTATAGAAAGCATTAAGGAGAAAGCCAGAGAAGGAAGGGGCAGAATCCTTTCCTCTTCCATGAATTTTTATTTCATGAAGGATAAAATCCGAATATATCCAGCTGTGTGGGATTTCGCTGTCCCTTATTCGGGACTTTCATCATTTGGTCCATTCCTCCTATCGGAGGAGAAGGAAGATGAGCGGACACTTCTGATTGATGAATCAATCATATCAGCCTCTGCTGTTGTCAGAAGCAGCCGGATAGGTGATGTGATTGAGCTTAAGGATGGGCGTAGGAAGATATCGGAGCTCGAAAAGGAATATAGGATTCCTTCATCGATTGTTCTTGAGGATGAGAATGGAATTGTGGCTGTATTTGGCAGGATATTTGGTGGGCGTGATAGGATTTCAAGGCGCTTTATAGGAAGGAAAGGCACACCCATATCTATCAAAATGATATAGATAGATGATATCTGCTATACTTGTTGGTTTTTCTTTTTGTAGCTATCATTATGAAGATTGACTACAAATAAATAATATAAAGGAATCCTGATGGACGATAAAGAAGATATCAAGAAGGATGAGGAAGTGATCGAGGCTGAAGCAGTTGAGAAAGATTCCTCAGAGCCTGAAAAGAAAGAGCCTGAAAAGGCTGATGATAACAGCGGAAAGAAGAATGAAGATAAAGAGCCGCCTAAAGAAGATAAGAAGAACATGTATGATGAGTACAGGTACTGGGGCTCTAATGGTGGCCCTGGCGGAAGGGGCGGATTCAAAGGCGGAAAGCGTAATAGACTCGCATTTTTAGCTGTACTTATACTGATTTTCTCTTTCTTCGCTATTTTCTTCTCAAATTCAAATGTTAAGAGTGTAGAGACTAGCTATTCAGATTTCATCTCATATGTTGATAGTGGAAAAGTCAGCAGCATAAATGTTGTTGGCGGTTCTCTCATAAAATTTTCAACTGCAGATGGAGTGGAAAGAAGTGCAAGGATCCCATATTCAGATCCGCAGCTGATGTCAAGGCTCCTCTCATCAGGTGTGCCAGTGTCAGGTTCATTGGAGACAACTCCGATCTGGTATATTGTTATTCAGCTTCTGCCTTGGATTATATTCTTCATTCTGATGTATGTGATGATGCGATCATCTGGTGCTATGGGTGGCGGAAAGATGATGGGAGGACTGGGCAAGTCTCTTGCTAAAGAATATTCCAAGAAGGACAACAATGTCACATTTGCAGATGTTGCTGGACAGAAAGAAGCTAAGTTTGAGCTTCAGGAAGTTGTAGATTTCCTGAAAAAGCCAAAGAAGTTCGTAGAGATTGGTGCAAAGATACCAAAAGGAGTTCTCCTTGTTGGCCCTCCAGGAACAGGTAAGACCCTTCTTGCCCGTGCTGTAGCAGGAGAAGCTGGCGTTACATTCCTGCATACATCAGGCTCTGATTTTGTTGAGATGTTTGTAGGTATGGGTGCCGCTAGAGTCAGAGATCTTTTCGAACAGGCAAGAAAGAGTGCTCCATGTATCATCTTCATTGATGAGCTTGATGCTGTTGGCAGAGCCCGTGGTGCTGGTTTAGGCGGTGGTCATGATGAGAGAGAGCAGACTCTTAACCAGATGCTTGTTGAGATGGATGGATTCTCAGCAGAACCTGGTGTAATAGTCATAGCTGCGACAAACAGACCAGATGTCCTTGATCCTGCTCTTCTGAGGCCAGGACGCTTTGATAGACAGGTTACAGTTGCACTTCCTGACGTGCAGGAAAGGCTTGATATTCTTAGAATACACACAAAGAGGGTTCATCTTACATCAGAAGTTGAACTTGATCGAATTGCAAGGGCAACACCTGGTACAAGTGGAGCTGATCTTGCTAACCTTGTGAATGAGGCAGCACTGTTTGCAGCAAGAGCCGATCGCAAGGAGGTTTCTATGTCTGATTTTGAGCAGGCAAGAGATAAGATCCTGCTTGGAGTCGCAAGAAACAGTGTATATATGACAGCTGATGAGAAGAAGGCTACTGCATATCATGAGGCTGGTCATAAGATTCTTCACTACTATCTAAAGCATGTTGATCCTCTCCATAAGGTTACAATCATCCCTCACGGCAGAGCACTTGGACTTACTATGAGCCTTCCAGAGAAGGAGAGCTATACTTTGACACGTTCTTATCTTGAAGACAGGATCAAGGTCTGCATGGGTGGATATGTCGCAGAGGAGATTGTCTATGGGGAGACAACAACCGGTACTTCTAATGATATAAAGCAGGCTACGGATCTTGCTCATAGAATGGTCACTGAGTTTGGTATGTCATCATTGGGATTCATCTCTCTTGCAAATGATGATGAGCCTCTGTTCCTTGGCAGGGAGATTGCGCAGCATAAGGATTATAGCGAGGAAACAGCTAGGAAGATTGACAGTGAGATTCATGGAATACTTGATAGATGCATGGATGAGACAAAGGCAATAATAAGTGAGCACAGGGATCAGCTTGATATGCTTACAGAAGCTCTTGTTGAGAAGGAAACGCTTTCTGATGCTGAAATTAGGGAGATGTTTGGGTTCCCTGCAGTTAAACACGTAACGGATCTGAAGTAAATGGATATAAAGCATAAAAGGAATTTCTGCATAATCGCACATATCGATCATGGCAAGTCAACGCTTGCTGATCGCTTTATTGAGAAAGCAAAGATCGTAACATCAAGAGGTCCGCTTCAGACGCAGATCCTTGATAATATGGACATTGAAAGAGAGCGTGGAATCACAATAAAGAGCCAGGCTGTAACAATTCCCTACAAAGCAGCTAATGGCGAGGATTATGAGCTGAATCTTGTTGATACCCCGGGGCATGTTGACTTTACATATGAAGTCTCCAGAGCAATATCTTCATGTGAAGGTGCTCTTCTATTGATTGATGCATCACAGGGCGTCGAGGCTCAGACTCTTGCGAATCTCTACCTTGCGATGGAACATAATCTTGAGATTATCCCAGTAATAAATAAGATAGATCTTCCAAGTGCTGATATTCCGTCTTGCCTGCATCAGATTGACCATGATCTAGGTCTTGATCCTGATATGGCGCAGCTTGTTTCAGCAAAGACAGGAGAAGGTGTTGATGCACTTTTTGAGGCTATAGTAAATTATATACCAGCACCTGAAGAATCGTATGATGAGCCGCTTCAGGCTTTGATATTCGATTCTCACTATGATCCATATCGTGGTGTTATCGTTCATGCAAGGATTTTTGCAGGCAGGATGAGGAAAGGGGATACCATTGTCTTCATGCACTCTGGTGCTGAGTATCAGATAGAAGATCTAGGTATTTTCCAGCTAACTCTAGCATCCAAGCAGGAGCTTGCTGCTGGGGATGTAGGATATTTCATTGCAGGTATAAAGACAATAAGCGATATACGTGTTGGTGATACTGTCACTCTTAAGGCAAATCCAGCAGAATCTCCGCTCCCTGGATTCAAGGAAGTTAAGCCTGTTGTATTCTCATCTATCTATCCGGTTGATTCTAATGATTATGAGGAGCTTCAGGAAGCTATAGAGCGTCTTAAGCTCAATGATGCTTCACTTATTTATGAAAAGGATAACTCCGCTGCTCTCGGCTTTGGATTCAGATGCGGATTCCTTGGAATGCTTCATCTTGAGGTAATCCAGGAGAGAATTGAGCGTGAATTTGATCTATCAATTGTATTCACATCTCCATCAGTACGATATATTGTCCACATGAAGAATGGTGAGACGCTTCATATCGATAATCCTCTGGAGTACCCTGATCCGATGAGAATAGAGAGTACTGAAGAGCCTTACATAAGTGCATCTATAATCACACCAACCCAGTTCGTTGGTCCTATAATCACTCTATGTCTTGAAAAGCGCGGAGTTCAGAGTGCAATGAACTATCTCGATGAGAAAAGAGTAGAGCTGATATATGAGATGCCACTTGCTGAGGTTCTCTTTGATTTCTATGATAGGCTTAAATCGATATCCCGTGGATATGCTTCTTTTGATTACAATGTCATAGGCTATAAGCCGACAGAGCTTGTCAGAATGGATATCCTTGTCAATGGCGATCCTGTAGATGCTCTTTCCCAGCTTGTTTTCAAGGGAAATGCCCAGACAAGGGGAAGGCAGGTCGTAGAACGACTAAAAGGCGAGATTCCACGTCAGCAGTTCAAGATTGCAATCCAGGCGGCTATTGGTGGCAGCATCATTTCAAGAGAGACTATCTCTGCATTCAGAAAGGATGTGACAGCTAAGTGTTATGGCGGAGATATCTCAAGAAAGAGGAAGCTTCTTGAAAAGCAGAAAGAAGGAAAAAAGAGGATGAAGATGGTTGGAAATGTTGAGATTCCTCAGTCTGCATTCCTTGCTGTTCTCAAGACAGATGATGAGAATTCCTGATAGAGGTTGTTAAATGGCAAAGCTTATTGGTATTACTGGTGGTTCTGGAAGTGGTAAATCCACTGTTGTAAAAAGAATTAAGGAGACTCATCCTGATGCTGTTCTAATTGCTCAGGATAACTACTATAAGAGTGCTCCTTATATCAGTAATAGCAATATAACTGCTTACAATTTCGATCATCCGGATGCCTTCGATATGGATCTGATGCTCTCGAATCTGGATGATCTCAAAAATGGCAGACCATGCATTATGCCTCAGTATGATTTTGTTCATCATAGAAGAAGCGAGGAAACTGTCAGAGTAGAGCCCTCAAAGCTCATTATTGTAGATGGTCTTATGATTTTCTATGATGAGAGGATAAGAGATCTTCTTGATCTAAAACTCTATGTTGATACTCCTGCTGACATACGCTTCATCAGGAGGCTTCAGCGTGATGTGAAGGAAAGAGGACGTACTGTTGAGTCCGTAATCGAGCAATATACTAAAGTCGTCAGGCCTGGCCACTATAATTTCATAGAACCCTGCAGGGCATTTGCTGATCTTATCATTCCAGAGGGTGGATATAACGATAAAGCAATGAATGTCCTATTCTCATTTGTTGATGCAGTCTGCAGCCAGGAGTGATCAGTTCGGCTTTACTTCCTTATCAAAGCCTTTCGGCTTTCTTCTGGCTCTGAATTCATTTCTTATTGCACTTAAAGACCACTCTTCTGGTACAGGATCTGGACCTCCGAAATATCTTCCCCTGCATCTTATGAGACGGGCACATCCAGATATGGTGCCTCTTATTATCCCGAATCTCATTACGCTTTCGATAAAATATGAAGAACATGATGGTATATAGCGGCATGATGGTGGAGTGAATGGGGATATGCAGTATTTGTATATGTATACAGGGATGAGAAATGCTTTCCTGATTATATTCTTCATGAGTCCAATGATATATGATAGCTCATTCTGTTTGAAGTTCTTTCGCGTGCATTTTCAGCACTGAATTGACACTTTAATTTTTTCTTTTTTAGGTATATTTTCTAATCGTTATGAATAAAGATCTGACTATAGGGAATGAGCGCAGCGTAATCATACGGTTTACGCTCCCGCTTTTGGGTTCAATGCTTTTCCAGCAGCTTTATAATATTGCAGATTCATTTGTTGCTGGGAAGTTCATCTCTGCAGAGGCTCTGGCTGCTGTTGGCAATAGCTACGAGATCACGCTGATCTTCCTTGCTTTTGCAACAGGACTTAATATGGGGTCGAGTGTCATAATAAGCCAGTATTTCGGTGCAAAGAGGCTAGATGATATGAAGAGTGCAATATCAACCACCTTCATTTTCACGGCTATCGTTGTTGCTCTGCTGACACTTTTTGGCATTATATTTACAAAGCCTCTCCTTTCTCTTATAAATACACCTCCTGAGACAATGGCAGACAGTGCTTTATATCTGGATATATACACTTATGGCCTTGTCTTCATGTTCTTCTATAACATTGCAACAGGAATATTCACGGCAATGGGTGACTCTCGTACTCCATTCATCTTCCTTGCTCTGTCTTCTACTGCGAATATTGCTGTTGATATCCTTTTCGTTACAGCTTTCAGAATGGGGGTTGCTGGTGTTGCATGGGCAACGTTCCTATGCCAGGGAGTATCTGCGTTGCTTGCGTGCCTTGCTCTGATGAAAAGGCTTCGTAATGTGACAAAAGGCATCTCTGCACCAGTATTCTCTTCTCATATCCTATCAAAGATAATTGTCGTTGCTGTGCCTTCGATTCTGCAGCAGTCATTCATCAGCGTTGGGAATATTGTGATTCAGAGCATAATAAACAGCTTTGGTGCTGTTGTCATGGCAGGATATGCTGCTGCGATAAAGCTCAATAATCTTGTAATCACATCGATAACGACAATAGGAAATGGAGTATCATCATTCACAGCCCAGAATCTTGGGGCCGGCAAGCAGGATAGAGTGACAAAAGGCTGGCGTGGTGCTATCTTAATGGCCATGGTACTTGCCTTATCTGCAAGTGCCATTTATATCTTTGCCGGAAGCAGTGTTATGAAGCTCTTTGTGAATAGCGGAGATGAGGCTGTAATAGATGTTGGAATATCATTCTTCAGAATCGCATCACCATTCTATCTTGTCATTCTATGGAAGATAATCTCTGATGGAGTGCTCAGAGGAAGCGGAGCGATGAAGGAGTTCATGATTGCAACATTCACAGATCTGATTCTGCGTGTTGTGCTTGCTTATGGGTTCTCGAAATTCCTTCCTCTTCTTATTCCAGACTTCAGCGGCGTGATAGGAATATGGCTTTCCTGGCCTGTAGGCTGGACGCTTGGAACCATTGTGTCGCTCTATTTCTATCATACTGGCAGATGGAGACGTGAATTCCTCGAAACTGCATAAAGCCTATTGAGCATGGCTTGAACTCAGTATAGAATCGGCCATGTGAACATGATTGAGATGAGTGCGGCAATGCGGGAAGGCCGTGCAGTAGGACGCAAGGATCAGCTAATTCTCGTATTATCGCTATCAATTCCAGCTATTCTGGAGCAGCTTGTAGGAACAGCTATGAGCTATATAGATACAGCAATGGTCGGATCTATTGGCTATGAGGCAACTGCAGCAATTGGTGTTGTTGCCTCAACTACATGGCTTATAGGAGGTATCTCTGGCTCTGTTGCATTAGGTTTCTCTGTACAGGTTGCTCAGCTTCTTGGTGCAGGAAAAGAGAGAAATGCAAGGTCTGTTGTTGTAGAGAGCATTCTATTCAATGTGCTTTTCGGCATTTTCATGGCAGCTGTAGCTTATGCTATCGGATTCAGGCTGCCTTCTTGGCTTGGTGCAGATCCTTCAATCAGGTCTGATGCTACTGCTTATTTCCAGATATATGCATTATTCATCCCGTTCTCTCTTGCTTCTGCAATTTTCTCATCGCATCTCAGATGCAGTGGCAATATCCTTCTCCCAAGCCTCATGAATATAGGGATGTGTGTTCTTGATGTTATCTTCAATTTCATCTTCATATACCCATCAAGAAAGCTAGGTCCAATCACCATCTGGGGAGCAGGCCTTGGCGTTCGAGGTGCTGCAATAGGGACAGGTCTTGCAACTGCTGTTGTCGGCATTATCCTTCTTTCTGTTACCGTGAAGGGGAGGAGTCAGCTGAGGCTCAGAGGGGATGCTGAATGGCGTTTTTCCAGAACATGCCTTATGAATATGCTGAAGCTTGGCACTCCATCGGCACTTGAACGTGTGACAATATCATTTGCTCAGATTCTCATGACGGCTGTTGTTGCTTCGATGGGTGCTGTCAGCGTTGCCGCAAATTATGTCGCTGTGCAGACAGAGGGAATATGCTATCTTCCTGCTTATGGAATTTCATCTGCAGCTACTGCTATGGTCGGGCAGAGCATAGGAGCTGGGCGTAAGGATATGGCAAAGCGATTTGCTTCTATTGCCATAATACTAGCTGTAACACTTGTCCTGATCACTTCATCTCTTTTATTTGCATTCGCACCAGCTCTCGTTGGACTGCTTACAAAAGAACCTGATGTAATAGCGCTTGGGGCAAAGGTCCTTCGGATTGTTGCGTTTGCAGAGCCCCTGTTTGCGCTTAGCATTGTTGTTACAGGAGCTCTCAGAGGCGCCGGTGATAGCAAGGGCCCTTTTATAATAAGCGTCGTGACAATGTGGGGGATAAGGGTCCTTTCTGTGCTGCTTTTCACAAGAAGCCTTGGTGTTGTCGGAGTCTGGCTGAGCATGACTGTAGAGCTGATGGCAAGAGGAGTGATATTCTTCATCCGGTTCATCAGAGGGAAATGGCTTGATAGCGGTGTTCATGTATGAGTATTGAATTATTCATGACAGTATTCTATAATATGTCAAGAAAACTGAGCGACAGGGCTTGGAATTAAAGGTTTTATCTGCAAATCTTGACTTTATGCCGAATTATGCTGTAAGTTCAGATGGCTATGGCAAATTGTGTTGACGCTTAAAGGCACTTTTGTTAAACTTGAAAACCGTCGAAAGATGACTATAAATAGAGAGGATTAAAAATGGCAACTCCTAAGTATAAAACATCAAAGTCTAAGGCTGCTTCTAGAAAGCATGCTAACATGAAGCTTTCAGCTCCAAATCTGGTTGAATGTCAGACATGTGGTAACCTGATTCCTTCTCACCGCGTATGCCCAAAGTGTGGTTACTATGCTGGTAAGCCTGTTGTCGTAAAAGACGAGGAGTAGACTTAAATGACTGAGAATGAAGTATTCAAGAAAGTAAAGGATCTTGTTGTGGAGAAGCTTTCTGTTGACCCAGCAAAGGTTACAATGGAAGCATCCTTCAGAAAGGATCTCGGTGCAGATAGCTTAGATACCTATGAGCTTGTGTATGCTATTGAGGAAGAGACTGGAATAACAATCTCTGATGATATGGCAAATGAATTCGAGACTGTAGGTGATGCTGTAAAGTATCTCGTAAAGGAACTGAACTAATTGCTTCCGTATCAGTCTAAGGCTCCCTTTATCACAGAAGACCGTGAGAGGGAGCTTCTTTCATTTCTGAAGAATAACAATCTTAAATTCAATGACCTGAGATTGCTGAATCTCGCTTTTACCCATACTTCTTATGCGAATGAATGCAGAGGTGATGTGGATAATAACGAGAGACTGGAATTTCTAGGCGATTCTGTTCTTGGCCTTGTCACAGCAGAATATCTTTTCTCTTTCTACCATAAGTTCCATGAGGGGGATTTCTCCCGCATAAAAGCTGTGGTTGTTTCTGAAGAATCACTCTTTGAGGTCGCATCCAGAATGGACTTTGAGCGCTATCTCTTAGTTGGACATGGTGAGAAGCTCCAGGGTGGAAAGAAGAAGGCGATTCAGGCTGATGCTATGGAAGCTGTTATTGCAGCTCTATATCTTGATCAGGGATTTGAATGTGCCCGTGATTTTGTTCTTTCATTCATTCCTGGACAGGTTACCAAGCTTCAGAAGAATCAGTTGGCATATAAGGACTATAAGACAGAGCTTCAGGTATATTATCAGAAGAAGAAGGGCAAGATTCCTGTCTATGAGCTTGTTGGACAGTCCGGGCCTGATCATGAGCAGATCTTCTCTGTCACAGTAAGCTTAGGTACAAAGACATATGGGCCAGCAGAAGGGAAGAATAAGAAGGCTGCAGAGCAGGCAGTGGCGAAGCTTGCGCTTATCTCCCTTGGCATTGAACGAAATGACGCGAAAGAGAAAGCAGAGTCTTCTCCTCATTCTTCTCCGGATCCTCAATAACCTCTGAAAGCAGATATCTGAGAGTAAGCCCAAGAAGCGGACCAGAGGCAATATTCTCTCTTTTGAGCGTATTGCCATCTATCTTCAGGTCCTTAAGAGAAAGGGCAGGCTTTGATAGCAGCATGACTCTGACTCTGTCTCTGAGTTCTTTGTCTTCTTCTGCTCCATCGGCAGGCATGTTTCCTGTTGTGGCTGCTCTATCTGCAGCGCGGAGCATGAATAGGTCATCAAGATATTTTTCTCCGACTCTATTTATGAACCGTCTTACAGCCCCATCACTCCAGTCATGCGTATATGCAAACATGTGCTCTCTTACAAGATGGGATATGATATGCTTCTCTGCATTTGATGCCTTCAGCCTGTCAAGTATTTCCTTTGTGATTCTCTCAGATGCAATATCATGTCCATAGAATGTATAGCGGTTCTCTCCCTCTCTTCTGCATTCAGGCTTTCCTATATCATGGAAAAGTGCTGCAGCCTTTACGTTCAGAGAAAATGAATTCCTGTTTGCATATTCAAGTGCGAGAAGCAGATGTGTATATACATCCTCTCTGTGGAATCCCCCCTGCTCAACTCCATAGCATAGGCTTAGCTCAGGTAGCACATCATCCATCAGCCCTGATTCTCTCATGAACTCAAGGCCCTTTGATGGCGCTTTTCCATCGATGAGTCTGAATAGCTCATCCTTTATCCTTTCCTTTGAGACGCTTGCGATATTTCCATGCATCTTCCTGATTGCGTTGAATGTCTCTTCATCTATATCGAAATCAAGCTTGGATGCAAAGCGGCATGCTCTCATGAGCCTGAGCCCATCCTCATGAAATCGTTCTTCGGGGCATCCTATTGCTTTTATCCTCTTTCTCTTAATGTCCTCTATGCCTCCGTGCTGGTCAATTATCATCCCGCTCTCCAGATCTGCAGCAAGCGCATTGATTGTGAAATCCCTGCGCCTGAGGTCTTCGTCTAAGCTTCTGATGAACATGACAGAATCTGGATGCCGTCCATCGTGATATTCGCCTTCGCTCCTGAATGTAGTGATCTCGTAGTTCTCGCCTTTGAATAGGACAGTCACAGTGCCATGCTTGATACCTGTATCTATTGTCTTCCTGAACATGGACTTTATCTCAAGAGGCGTTGCATCAGTTGTGAAGTCATAGTCATGATTCTGGTTGCCTAGAATATAGTCGCGAACTGCACCTCCTACAAGATAGAGGGAGTAGCCATGGCTTCTGAAGATGTTGGAAAGCTCGCTCAGCTTTTCAGGAACAGCATAGTTCATAATAGAGAGGTTAGCAGAAAAGTGCCGCTTTGAAAAAGCTTTTTCAGCAATTGGCATGCTTTTCTGAACATGCATGAGCAATAGCAGCAAGCTTTTCCTGTGCAATTATGTGATATCTGACATCAGCCTCCATGTCTTTTATCCTTATGATACTGCAGTCTTTTAGTATATCGCAGTATCCATCGTCTGAAAGGTTAGTTGAGGATGATAGAAGAGTAGAGGCTTTTACGAGCTCTCTGAAGGCGAAATCATCACATTGCACAATGAACCTGGAGGCAGGCATTTTATCCCTGCATATCTTATCCCAGAATCCTATCTGATTTTTGATTATCGCATTATAGCCATTGATGTCACCGAATGATATCTCAGATTCAGAAGAAAGAGGATTGGAAAGAGGAATACATGCATATAGAGTCTCTCTTGAATAAGGAAGGCATATGAGATTGCTGCTTTCTATTTCATATGGAATGATTCCTATATCTATTCTTCCACACTCAACATTCTTTATTATCAATCCTGCATCATCAAGGGAGGAAGAGATCATTGTCACTTGGCTTTTTTCATAAATTTCAGGGATCAGCGTCCATAGAGGAGCTGGTGCACATGAAGAGATCTTTATGGTATGGAGGCTTCTGTCAAATGCTCTTACGGAATCAATCATGCTTCTCTCTTCGGCAAGCAGCCTTTCTGCATATTCTGCTGCTTTCCTTCCTGTTTCACTGAGCTCGAGCCTGTTCTTGCTCCGTATAAATAGAGGTACTCCGAATTCCTCTTCTATATGTTTCATTGAGCGTGTAAGAGTAGGCTGCGAGATATAAAGCATCTCTGCTGTTTTTGACAGAGTTCCAAACTCTGCAAACTTTGCAAACTGATTCAGTTCAATAAGATTTATCATTGTTTTTCTCACTATTCATAAAATGAAATCTACTATCAATAATTGATATTATATTTTTTCTTTTTAACATCGTATATTACATGATGACGATAGATAGAAAAATAAAAACAATTTTAATTCATATAAAGGATGGTAGATTATGGAATATGTAACACTTTCGGGTGGAGTTAAGATGCCTAAGCTCGGATATGGCGTTTATCAGACACCAGCTGATATAACAGAGAAATGCGTACTGGATGCCATAAGCCTTGGCTACAGAAGCATAGATACAGCACAGGCATATGGCAATGAAGAGGGTGTCGGGAATGCAATAGAGAAGTGTGGACTTGCACGTGAAGAGTTATTCATTACGACAAAAGTCTGGATTACAAATGCTGGATATGAAAAGGCAGGAAGATCAATAGATGAATCTCTCAGACGACTTAAAACTGATTGTGTGGATCTTCTTCTGATTCATCAGCCATTTGGAGATTATTATGGAACCTATAGAGCTATGGAGGCTGCGGTGAGGGCAGGAAAGGCCAGAGCAATCGGCGTATCTAACTTCTATCCGGATAGATTCATCGATATTGCTCATTTCTCTGAGATAAAGCCTGCTGTTAATCAGGTTGAGACGCATCTTTTCCAGCAGCAGAAGAAAGCTAGGAAATATATGGAGAAATATAACACGCAGATTATGTCACGGGCTCCATTTGCAGAGGGGGGAGAAATGGATTCTTCAGTACGCCGGAACTTATTGAGATCGGAGAAAAGTACAATAAGAGCCCAGCTCAGATAGCTCTTCGCTTCCTTCTTGATAGCAATGTTGTTGTGATTCCGAAATCTGTGCATGCAGAGAGAATGAGGGAGAATATTGATGTATTCGACTTCCATCTTGCAGAAGATGATATGAATGTTCTTTCTGCTCTTGATACAGGAAAGAGCCTGTTCTTCTCTCATCATGATCCTGAGACAGTTGAGTGGTTCATGTCTATTCTGAAATAACAGCATAAAAGAGTGTCAGAATGTGGTTTAGAGCAAATTCTGACGCTTTTTTTTATATTCTGTCATATTTACATCTCATTTCTTCAATGGGATTCTTGAATCCATAAAAAGGAGATAGAATGAGAAAAGCAGCTATTATCTTGCTGGCTCTGCTGATTGCTATGCCGGCATTTATTTTCGCACAGGGAGCTAAAGTTCCTCTGAGTTATCCGAAATATGAGCTTGAAGGCTATGGCACAGAGACCCGAGGAGGTCTTGATGGTAGGATTATCAAAGTCACAAACCTGAATGCAGATGGGCCAGGCTCTTTTAAGGAAGCTATCGAAGCAGAAGGTGCTCGTGTTGTTGTTTTTGAAGTTGCAGGAGTAATCGACCTGGATTTCCAGCAGATCAGCATAAACAATCCATATCTTACAATTGCTGGACAGACAGCGCCGTCTCCTGGCGTTACATTCATAAAAGGCGGTCTTACATTCAATACCCATGATATTGTAATGCAGCATGTCAGATTCAGAATGGGTGATGGAGACATGCAGCCTGGGGAAAGAAAATATGAGGCTGAGATATCAACGGCAGCAAATGGAAACCCATATAATATCGTTGTAGACCATTGTTCAGTCTCATGGGGTGTTGATGAGAATCTATCTATTTCAGGTAAGAGGGGATATGGACCTGAAAATGCATCACACAACATAACATACAGCAATAACTTCATATCTGAATGCCTAGCATATTCAGTTCATCCGAAGACAATAAGCAAGAACATGAACCATTCCATGGGAACCCTTGTAATGGATGATTGCACTGATATAGCGATAATCGGAAATTACTATGCACATAATTATGAGAGGAATCCATGGTTCAAGGGAAATTCCTCAGGACTGATTGTTAATAATCTCATATATGATCCAGGTGCATGGGCAATAAGGCTGTCATGGATTCCGAAAGAATGGAATGGGCTTGAGGAGAGACCTTCAACACCAATTGTTTCGATTGTAGGAAACTATGAGAAGGAAGGCCAGTCAACTACAGTTAAGGCAATGGTTGGTTCTAATTACCCTGAAAATGATGAGAGATGCTATATGGAGGATAACATCATAGTGAAGGCAGACGGTGTTACTGAAGGGAATCTCACAGATGAATCCATTCCAGTTACCTTGCTCGATGAGAAGCCAATCTGGATAGATGGGCTTACTGTAAGGCCTGCTGAGAGTGTGCCTGAATATGTTCTGAAATATGCAGGTGCAAGACCGGCAGATAGGGATGAGGTGGATAAGCGTCTTGTCGAAGAGTTCTACAATGGGACTGGCAAGATCATAAACAGCCAGAATGAGGTTGGTGGATACCCGGAAGTTGAGCCTGTATACAGAGAGCTCGCACCATGTCTTGGATCTATTGAAGACTGGCTTGCTAGGTATACATGGGAGGTTATGCCTCACTGATTGAAAAGCGGGAGAAATCCCGCTTTCTTTATTTCAGGAAGAATCTGATTATCTTATGGTAGGATTCATTATATTTCTGGTATCTCAGCGGAAGATCAATCCATGTGGCCTTATCTACAATGCTCTTATAATGAGTGAATGTATCAAAGCCTGCTTTTCCATGATATGAGCCCATTCCGCTTTCTCCGAATCCACCGAATCCCATCTCAGAAGTTGCAAGATGGATTATTGTATCATTGATGCATCCTCCGCCGAATCCTATCTGGGATGTAATCCGCTTTATTGTCTTCCTGTTCTCACTGAAGATATATAGCGCCAGAGGGGATGCAATAGATCTTATCATGTGCATAGCCTGTTCTATGGTCTTATAGCTGATTATTGGCAGGACAGGTCCGAATATCTCTTCTTTCATTACAGCATCAGAGAGCGTGACATTCTTCATTACCGTCGGCTCAATCTTCAGTGTGCTTCTATCGCTGTCGCCACCGTAAACCGTCTTATCTATATCAATAAGCGAGAGAATCCTATCAAAATGCTTTTCATTTATTATCTTTCCATAATCAGGATTCTCTAACGGAGTTGATGAGAACTGCTTCTCAATCTCCCTCTTTATCGCCTCAATTAATTTATCCTGGATTGACCTTTCACATAAGACATAATCCGGCGCAACGCATGTCTGGCCGCAGTTGAGGAATTTTCCGAAGACAATCCTCTTTGCAGCTAGCGGGATCTTTGCAGTCTCATCTACAATACATGGGCTCTTACCACCAAGTTCGAGAGTTACAGGAATCAGATGCTCAGATGCTGCAGCCATCACTGTTCTGCCGACAGTCTTGCTTCCCGTGAAGAATATATAATCAAAGTCCTCAGATAAGAGTGCGCTGTTCTCTGTTCTTCCGCCTTGCACGACAGCGACATAATCTTCTGGATAGATGGAGGATATTATCCTTTTTATAGCCGATGAAGCTGCTGGTGAATATGCACTGGGCTTAAGTATTGCAGTGTTTCCAGCTGCAATCGCATCAGCAAGAGGTTCGAGCGTCAGTAGTACAGGGTAGTTCCATGGGCTCATTATCAGAACATTTCCATAAGGAGTTGGCTTCATATATGATTTTGCGCAGAACTGTGAGAGCGGGGTCTTAGCTCTTTTTTTCCTTGCAAGCTTCTTTATGTGCCTAAGCATCCATGATATCTCTGATAGAGTAAGGCGGATTTCACACATATCGCTTTCGAATCCGCTTTTGCCTAGATCTTCAGCCAGGGCCTTCTGCAGTTCTTCTGTGTTGTCTTCAATTGCCTTATAGAGCTTTTTCAGCATCTCTTTCCTGAATCTGATTTCAAGAGTATTCCCTTTATCAAAAAAAGCCTTCTGCCTGTCTAGTAGCGATTCGATCTCTGCTTTCTTCATTTCCCCATTACCTCTCTATAAACTGACGCAATGCGTCTTCTGTCCCAGAGTTCAGGGACAGGATACAGCGGATTTGCCTCTTTCTCTGCCGCTTTTGAGAGCTCCTCAATGTCCTCTTCCTTTATAACACCCAGATGAGATGGAATATTGAGCTTCCTATTAAGCTCTTTTATTCCTGCTATGAAGCTCTCCGCAGCTTCTTTTTCATCTGTCAGCTCATCGGCAAGCCCGGCCGCTATTGCAAGTTTTCTGAGCTTCTTATAAACAGAGCTTCCATAGTTCTCAAGAACATAGGGAAGAATCACAGCATTAGCAAGTCCATGAGGTGTATTGTATCTTCCTCCTAAAGAATGAGCAATTGCATGGACATAGCCAACATAGCTTCTTGTGAATGCGCAGCCTGCAAGATAGCTGGCTCTAAGCATACAGCTACGGGCTTTTTCATCTTTTCCGTCTGCATATGCTTTCTCTATATTCTGGAATATAAGCCTGACTGCGGCTTTTGCTTCCATTCTTGTAAGCCGGTAGCTGGATCTTCCAATATATGCCTCTATTGCATGAGTGAGCGCATCCATTCCTGTAGATGCTGTAAGATGAGGTGGAAGCGTATATGTGTATTCAGGATCAAGAACGGCATAGCGGGGAATCAGGGGAAAAGAGTTTATCGCATATTTATGCCTTGTCTCTGAATCAACAACGACTGAAGCGAGGGTTGCTTCGCTTCCTGTCCCAGCTGTTGTCGGAATTGCAATCAGAAGAGGCAGCTTTTTCCATACCTTGAGTATGCCTTTCATCCTCTTGAGGCTCATCCGGTTCTGGCTGACTCTTGCTCCAACAGCCTTCGCTGTGTCTATTGATGAGCCACCGCCTATTGCAATAATAGAATCACAGATTTCTTGCTTATAAAGAGACAATGCCTCTTCTATGCTGTCTGTTGTTGGATTTGCTACAACATCCTGATAGAGAGAATATGATATTCCATTCTCTGATAGAATCTTCTTCAGTGGCTCTATAAGGCCTGTTTCAGCAATTCCTTTATCTGTCACAATCAAAGGGTGATGAACCTTCTCAGTTTCCAGTACTTCAGGTATTCCTTCTGTTTTGTTTTCAATGAGTTTTGGTTCTCTATAAGGCAGAAATGGATAAGCTACATAAAGGACCTTCTGAAACGATCTGCAATATATTTTCTTCAGAATATTCATATTTTTCTTATTATTACAATTTTACATAAAGTGTAAAGATGTAATTTAAAATGAGGTTCAATAGCATTATCTAGCACTCTCAATTCCTCATCTCTTGAAGATTAAGCTACATTTCTTTATCATTGTTTAGACTAGGAGAAAATGATGTTTAAACCAGTAAACAGCAAAGTTGAATTCCCTAAGATGGAAGAAGAGGTCCTGAAGCTATGGCAGGACAAGAACATTTATGAGAAGTCTATCGAGCAGAGACCTGCCGATAATGAATATGTATTCTATGATGGCCCTCCGTTTGCAACAGGTCTGCCTCATTTTGGTCACTTTGTTCCTGGAACTATTAAGGATGCAATTCCACGCTATCAGTCAATGAAGGGAAAGAGGGTAATCCGCCGTTTCGGATGGGATTGCCATGGTCTTCCTGTTGAATCTGAGATGGAGAAGACAATCGGTGTTTCTGGACATGCGAATATCATTGATTATGGTGTTGCTAAATTCAATACAGAATGCAAGTCAATTGTCCTTCGCTATACAGCTGAATGGAAGAAGGCTATTACAAGAATGGGCCGCTGGGTTGATTTTGATAATGGCTATAGGACAATGGATAAGAATTATATGGAGACAGTTTGGTGGGTATTCAAGACTCTGTATGAGAAAGGCTATATCTATGAAGGCTACAATGTTCTCCCATATTCTCCGAAGCTTGCATCTCCTCTTTCAAATATGGAAGTCAGCCTTGGTGGCTATAAGGACGTGACTGACCAGGCTGTTACTGTTAGATTTCTAGAAGATGGAACTAAGGACTGCTATTTCCTTGCATGGACAACCACTCCTTGGACTCTTCCTTCAAACCTTGCTCTTGCTGTCGGTCCTGATATCGACTATGTGAAGGTAAAAGACAAGGAATCTGGCGAATACTATTATCTGGCAGAGCATCTTGTAGGAAAATATTACAAGAATGCTGATGATTATGAGGTTGTAGAGCATTTCAAGGGAAATGACCTCGTAGGTCGTGGCTATTCTCCTCTCTTCCCTTATTTTGCGGATCTCAAGAAAGTCGGAGCTTTCCAGGTTGTCACAGCTGATTATGTAACAGTTGAGGATGGCTGCGGTATTGTCCATACAGCATCAGGTTTCGGTGTTGATGACTACAATACAATGAAAAACAAGCTTCCTTCAGTTCCTGTTGTATGCCCAGTAGATGAGGAGTGTAAGTTTACATCAGAAGTTCCAGATTGGCAGGGAATCTTTGTAAAGGATGCAGATAAGCCTATTATTGCTTGGCTCAAGGAGCATGGTCTTCTTGTAAAGCGCGAGAACTATCTGCATTCATATCCATTCTGCTATAGAACTGGCATGCCTCTGATTTACAGAGCAATGAGCTGCTGGTTTGTTGATGTTCCTAAGATCAAGAAGACAATGCTTGAGTGCAATGATCAGATCAACTGGGTTCCTTCTCACATCAAGTATGGCCGCTTCGGCAAATGGCTTGAAGGTGCTAGAGAGTGGGCAATATCACGTAATAGATTCTGGGGAAATCCTATTCCTGTATGGAAGTGTGATGGCTCAGATTACATTGAGGTAATCGGAAGCGTTAAGGAACTTGAGGAGAAGTGCGGACAGAAGGTCGATGATCTTCATAAGCAGTATGTTGATGAGCTGACATGGCCAAGTCCTGATGGAAAGGGCACAATGCGCCGTATCCCAGATATCTTTGACTGCTGGTTCGAGTCTGGCTCAATGCCTTATGCTCAGCAGCATTATCCTTTTGAGAATGAAGAATATTTCAAGCAGCTGTTCCCTGCAGACTTCATCAATGAGGGTCTTGATCAGACAAGAGGCTGGTTCTATTCTCTTACAGTTCTTGCAGCTGGATTATTCGGAAAGCCTGCATTCAAGAACTGCGTAGTATCAGGAATCGTCCTTGCTGAAGATGGAAGGAAGATGAGTAAGTCTCTCAGAAACTATACAGACCCAATGCTTGTTGTTGAGAAGTATGGTGCTGATGCTCTCCGCTTTGCTCTTATGAACAGCTCAATTGTCAGAGCTGATGATCTTAAATTCAGCGATGATATAGTTAAGGATGCAATAAAGGATCTTATGCTTCCTCTCTGGAATGCATACTCATTCTTTGTCACATATGCGAATATCGATGGATATGAGCCAGGATTCACAGCATTTGCAGATCTGAAGAATTCTCTTGATAGATGGATCATCTCTGATCTCAATAAGCTTATCAAGGACGTAACAGCTGCGTATGATAGCTATGATGTTCAGGGTGTATGCACATCTCTTGTATCTTTCATGGATGACCTTAATAACTGGTATATCAGAAGATCGAGAAGGAGATTCTGGAAGAGCGAGAATGATGGAGATAAGAAAGAAGCATATGATACACTCTATCGCGTTCTTCTTACATTCGTTAAGGTTGCAGCTCCAATGGTTCCATTCATCACAGATGAGATCTATCAGAACCTGAAGACTGAAGGGATGAAGGAGTCTGTCCATCTTGAGGATTATCCTGAGTATAATGCAGCTGAAAGAGATGAAGAGCTTGAGAAGGAGATGAGCCTGATTGTTAAGGCTATTGCAATGGGAAGAGCTCTTAGAGCCACTTCTAATCTCAAGATCCGCCAGCCGCTTTCTGAGTATTTCATTGTAGATAGGAATGCTGATGACAGAAGAATCCTTAAAAGCAACAAGGAGATTATAAGCGAAGAGCTTAATGTCAAGAATGTTGCTATTCAGGCTGATGAGAGTGCTCTTGTCTCATATAGTGCAAAAGCTAACTTCAAGGTCCTTGGCTCTAAGCTTGGAAAGAATATGAAGGAAGTTGCAGCTAAGCTTCAGAATCTTACAAGTGACGAGATTGAGAAGCTGCTTGATGGTGCTACTATCGATGTGGAGTACAGCGCAGGCTCAACAGCAATAAGTGCTTCTGATCTTGTAATCCAGCGTCAGGAAAAGGCTCATGTGAAGGCTCTCAACGAAGGAGAGCTTACTGTTGGATATGATACAGAGATTACAGAGGCTCTGCTTCTTGAAGGCATTGCAAGAGATCTTGTCAGATTTGTCCAGACAGAGAGAAAGGAAAAGAATTTCCTTGTTGCTGACCATATCCATCTTACAGTATATGGAAATGAGCTTTTCGCCAAAGCCGTAGAGGAGTGGAAATCATACATCTCATCTGAAACACTTGCTGACGATCTTGCTATCGCAGATAATGATGGAAGCATCACTGAGATTGCTGATTCTGAAGTTAAGGTCAAGGTTGTGAAGGCATGAGGTTCTCAGCTTTCATTGCACTAGCTCTTATAGTACTTACGGGGTGTGTTCATCACACTCCGTATACTGAAGAATATTATTTCCAGTCACTGGGAGAGCCGTCTGAGATTGTTGTGACTGCAGATCTTGATAAGATGAAGGAAGGGCGTTTTGCAGCTCTTCTTCCTTCAGATGGTGCAGTTGGATATGTAATGGATAGGAGTGAAAGGCTTTCTCTTTCCATGAATCCGAAAGTGCTGGATAGATATCCTCTGTCATTCGATGACTATGTGATTTCTGGTGGAGTTGAAGGCAATCTTGGAAAGTTTCCGATTAATACAGCACTCTCATTTTCAAAAGACTTTGATAAAGTCAAAGAAGATGGTCTGAAGTATTATACAAATGGATCTGTATCAATTTCTGTTCCAGAGAATGGTATTCTTCTATTCACAGATGGAAGCTTCACGGAGCTTTATGATAGGACAATTGCCAATAGGGTGAAGCTTATTGATGATGAGACAGCATCCATTATGGCTTCATCTGTATTTGCTGTTTTCCTAGATTCTCCAGAGACTCTCTTAGATCTTGGATTTGAGCTTCCAGATACTGTGATAAAGCAGATTGTCACATCATATCTTACGTTTGCCGAAGATGATGGATCACTTATTCTTTCTGGTCGTATGGTGATGGATGGAAAGAGCAGTGCAAGAGCACTTACCACACTTCTCAGAAACCAGCTTATCCAGGATGCTAAGAGAAGCGGGGCCAAGATTGATATAAAAGTATTATCTTCTTATTTCAACTATGCAGAGGAAATCATAACAATAGCTGATTTTCCACTGCCTGAAGATATGGCTAGCAGGGCTGAGGCCATGATTAAGAATGCCCTGGAAGGTTTGATTTAAAATGCCGCTATATGAATATAAATGTGTATCCTGTGGCCATGAATTTGAGAAATTCAAAAGCTTCAGTGAATCTGATGATGATGAGGTCTGTCCTGATTGCGGTAATGTAGCAAAAAGAGAGATTGTCGACTGCGGTGCCGTTATTTATAAGGGAAGTGGCTTCTACTGCAAAGATCATTCATCATCATGTTCTGGCTGCAGCGGAAAATAATGGAGGAATTAAATGAAGAGGATTTTAACAGGAGATAGACCTACAGGTAGACTTCATCTAGGACACTATGTAGGTTCTCTTAAGAGCAGGGTAGAGCTTCAGAAAGATTATGAGGAATTCATTCTCATTGCAGATGTTCAGGCTCTTACAACGCATTTTGAGAATCCAGAGCTGATTAATGAATCAATCTATAATGTATGTATGGATAATATTGCTGTAGGACTCGACCCAGAGAAGGTCACATTCCTTCAGCAGTCAGCTATTCCATCGATTGCTGAGCTCACTATCTTTTACTCAATGCTTACAACAGTCAATCATCTTCTGATTAATCCGACTATTAAGAGCGAGAGTAGGAACTATGGCTTTGGAGAGAATGATGGTGAATTCACATATGATTTCTCTAAGCTGACATATGGATTCCTCGGCTATCCTGTATCTCAGAGCGCAGATATAACATTCTGCAATGCAGACCTTGTTCCTGTAGGAGAGGATCAGATTCCTCATCTAGAGTTCACTAGAAAGCTTGTAAGACGATTCAATGAGATGTATGGGACAGAAATCACTGTTCCTGATTATAAGCTATCAGAAGTACCTAGACTCTGCGGACTTGATGGAAATGCAAAGATGGGAAAGAGCCTTGGAAATGCCATCTATTTATCTGATCCAGCAGAGGAAGTATGGAACAAGATACGAATGGCTGTTACTGATACCAATAGAATCTCTGTTAAGATTCCTGGAAATCCTGATGTCTGTGCTGTATATCAGTATCATAAGGCTTTCAATAAGGAAGATGTTGATAATGTATGCTCAATGTGTAAGAATGCACAGATTGGATGCGTAGCATGCAAGAAGCTTCTTAATGAGAAGATGAATGCTATTCTTGATCCAATCAGAGAACGCAGGCATTATTATGAAGAGCACAAGGATGTAGTCAGGGATATAATCAAGACTGGCACAGCTAAGGCTAATGAGATCGGCAATAAGACTATAGCAGAGATTAAAGAGAAAATGCATGTAGCAATCTGATTTTTCTTCTTTGCTATTATTTTTCAGCTCCAGAGTTGTCATTTAGATGATTCTGGAGTTTTTTAAACTGGATCGAAAGTTGATTTGTCTAAAACATTGAGAGTAATCACTGCAGTATTCTCCTCGTTTTTGTACTGTGCCAAACAGAAAACAGGAGAGCAGAATGCCCTCCTGAGTGATTATTCTTCTAGCTTTTCCCTAGCAACGGCTAGCATGAGTTTTATTCTGTTTTCCTGATTTACCTTCGTAGCAGAAGGATCATAGTCAATAGGGACAATATTAGCTTCAGGAAAGCGTTCCTTTAGTGGACGTATCATGCCTTTTCCAACAATATGGTTAGGTAGGCATCCGAATGGCTGGGTGCATACAATGTTTGAGTATCCCTTATCTATCAGCTCAACCATTTCTGCGGTAAGAAGCCATCCTTCACCCATTTTGCATCCTCTGTCGATTATGCCTTCAGAAAAGCCTTCAAGCTCTTCGAGATCTGCAGGAATGACGAATTTACTATGTCTTCTGATTGCATCATCCATCCAGCTTTCGAATTTTTCCATCAGAGGAAGGAATATCTTTGCAGTAAGCTTAGTCAGAATAGGCTTCCGTCCATAATATTCATTATCTTTAAGCGTATTTGAAAAGCAATAGAGAATAAAGCCAAGGAGTGGAGGCAGCATAACCTCACAGCCTTCTTCTTCAAGAAAATGCTGAAGATCAGAGTTGCCTAGCTTGGAAAATTTCATATAGATCTCGCCGACGATTCCAACCTTGACCTTCTTTTCTCTCTTTACTGGTATTGCTGCAAAATCGTCAGAAATCTTATTCATATTAGTCTTCAGATTCGACCAGAAATATCCCTTATTGACTCTGAACCTCTCTCCTAGATCCTCTGTCCATTTTGCTACAAGGGCATCGGTTTCACCACTGTTTATCTCATAAGGCTTGACTTGGTTTCTGAGATACATGATCAGATCACCATATAAGAGCGCAGAGAAAGCCTGGACTATCATTGATAGCGTGATCTTGAATCCTGGATTCTTATTCATGCCTGCGAGGTTTAGCGAAATTACTGGAATGTAGCCATAACCAGCTCGTTCAAGAGCCTTTATAAGCAGAAAGTAATAGTTTGATGCTCGGCATCCACCGCCTGTCTGTGATATCACAAGCGCGCATTTATGCGGATCCACCATTCCTTTATCTATGGCATCAATCATCTGGCCTATAACGAGAAGGGCAGGGTAGCACATATCATTATGAACATATTTAAGACCAAGCTGGATTATGTCGCTATCCTGGTTGTTCAGGACTATAGCTTTGAATCCATTGTTGATCAGAACCTTCTCAAAGAGCGCAAAATGGATAGGAGACATATTAGGAACCAGTATTGTATAGTCCTTTTTCATTTCCTTAGTGAAAACCGGTGCCATGTTATTTCTCCTCCAAGGCAGCAAAGAGCGATCTCAGTCTTATCTTGACAGCTCCGACATTTGTAATCTCATCAATCTTCAGCTGTGTGTATATTTTATTGCTTCGACGTAGGATTTCTTTTACCTCATCTGTTGTAACAGCATCGAGTCCGCATCCGAATGATACAAACTGAACCAGATTCATATCTTTATTTTCTGTGACATAACGCGCTGCATCATATAGCCGTGCATGATATGTCCATTGATTAAGAACATTCACAGATTCCTTTTCCTTTAAAGGAGCAAGAGAATCCTCTGTTACAATTGATGCGCCAAGAGAGATAATCAGACGGTCGATGGAATGGTTGATTTCCGGATCAAGGTGGTAAGGTCTGCCAGCAAGTACTATGATTGGCTTGCCTTCCTTTCTTGATTCTGCGATTATTTCCTGTCCTTTAGCTGTAATCTTATCTCTATATGCATAAAGTTCAGAAAATGCTTTCTTGACTGCTCTTCTGCATTCTTTCCTATCTATGCTGAAGATTTCAGATATGCGCTTTGCAAGATAATCAGGATTCTCTAGAGAGAGAAAGCCAAGAACAAGCTCTGAATTTCCAGTATCCTGGTTTCCTTTTATTACCTCTCCATAATATGCAACAACAGGACAGTTGAAGTGATTTGTACCTTTTTCCTCATCAATATTATAGCTTGAGCAAGGAATGAATATCTTATCGACACCCTTTTTTTTGAGATATTCAATATGCCCATGCATCATCTTAGCAGGGAAGCATACAGTGTCTGAAGGAATTGATGCCTGCCCTGATATATATAGCTTTCTATCTGAAAATGGAGATGTTATGACAGTGAAGCCAAGCTCTGAGAATAATGTATGGTAGAAAGGAAGCAGCTCATATAGCCCAAGTGCAAGTGGAAGCCCAAGTGTTCCTCTTCTGCCTTCTTTCTGGTCATTGATGTATCTGCTGAGCAGTTCCTGCTTATATGCATATAAATTAAGTGCATTCTGGTCTTTAGGGGCCTTTCCTGTGACAGGCCGCTCGCATTTGTTTCCGCTGATTAATGTGCGTTTTCCCGCAAAGCTGTTGATTGTAAGCAGACAGTGGTTAGTACAGCCCTGGCATCTTATGCTTCTGACTGTATGATAGAGCTCCATAAGCTCTTCTAGAGTTATTATCGTGCTTTTTTCTTTCTTCTGCTTATCTGCTTGGTTCTTAGCATATAGTGCTGCACCATATGCCCCCATAAGTCCTGCAATTGTAGGTCTTATTACCTCTGTGCCAAGCTCCTTCTCAAAAGCTCTCAGTACTCCGCTGTTTAAGAAAGTGCCACCCTGTACTACGATATGCTCTCCAAGGTCTTTGGGATTAGAACTCCTTATTACTTTGTATAGTGCATTCTTGACAACAGAGATAGACAGTCCTGCAGATATATCATTTATCGAAGCTCCATCTTTCTGTGCTTGCTTGACGGAGCTGTTCATGAATACAGTGCATCTTGAACCCAGATCAACAGGATTCTTTGCGCTGATTGCAAGCTCTGCAAACTGTTCACTGGTCTTGCCAAGCGCATTAGCAAATGTCTGCAGGAAAGATCCGCAGCCAGAAGAGCATGCCTCATTCAGGAAAATATCATCAATTGCTCCATCTGCTATCTTGAAGCATTTTATGTCCTGCCCTCCGATATCTATGATGAAGTCAACCGTAGGTAGGAAATAACGAGCTCCTATGAAGTGAGCCTGAGTCTCAACAAGAGAGTAGTCAAGGGTAAGAGCAGTCTTCAGAAGATCTTCTCCATATCCGGTAGATGCTGCAGCTCTGAAGTGCAAGCCTGGATAGTTCTCATAGATATTCTTAAGATACCTGACCATAAGATCAACTGGATTTCCATTATTTGGACTGTAATAAGAGGAGAGTAATTCTCCATCTTCGCTTAGAAGACAGCATTTTATCGTAGTTGAACCTGCATCTATTCCTAGATAGCAGTTTCCTTTGTATGCTGATATATCACGTTCTCTGACAGTTGCTTTTCTATGTCTTTCCTCAAAGGCTTTATATTCAGCTTCATCCTTGAATAGCGGTTCTAGCTTTATGAAGCTGGATTTTCCTCTGTATCCTGTAAGCGCCTTCTCTATATCGCTTATCTTCATTATCTTGCTGCTCTTGGAAAGAGCTGCACCAAGTGCTACGAAATATAATGAGTTCTCAGGGCATAGTCCTTTCGTATGCAGTGCTTCGTCAAAGTAATATCTCAAACGGGGAATGAATGTCAGAGGGCCTCCAAGATAGACTATATTTCCTTCAATCTTCCTTCCCTGTGCAAGCCCAGCTATAATCTGGTTCACTACAGCTACAAGAATTGATGCTGCAATGTCTTCAGTTTTTGCTCCCTGGTTGATCAGTGGCTGGATATCACTCTTTGCAAAAACCCCGCACCTTGATGCGATTGTATATATCTGTGTTGCCTTTTCAGAAAGCTCATTTATTTCATCTCGGCTTATTCCCAGAAGAGTTGCCATCTGGTCAATGAATGCGCCAGTGCCACCTGCACATGTGCCGTTCATTCTTACTTCTAAGCCCCCTGTTAGGAAGAGTATCTTAGCATCCTCACCGCCGAGTTCTATTATTGTGTTTGTATCTGGTATATAGTGCTTTGCTGCAACTCTTGTAGCATATACTTCCTGAATGAATGGAATGCCAGCAGCTTCTGCAAGTCCCATGCCTGCAGAGCCTGAAAGAGATATCCTTACATCTTCATCGCCGATTATCTCTTTTGCTTTTGTAAGCATTTCAAGGCCTTTTCCGATTATTTCAGAATAGTGCCTCTGGTAATCGCTATATATAAGTGTTCCATCATCAGAGAGAACCACAACCTTCATGGTAGTGGAACCTACATCAATTCCTATATTCTGCATACATCAAAACTTAACCAAAATTCCTTAATTGGGCAACCTCTCATTATCTGATGAGGATAATAGCTGCCGGTATTAGGAAAATCAGGAACGCAATATTCCATAAGAAGAATGACTTCATGAAGCCTTTTCTGTCTTTCTCTTCCCTGAAGAAGATTCTTATGGAGATAAGAGAAGCAAGCGATGCCACCGGAGTTCCAAGCCCACCTATATCCACACCGAATAGGAGAGCTTTAAGATTGCCTGCAAATGGCTCAATGAGAATCGCAGCAGGGACATTTGAGATAATCTGGCTGAATATGATTCCAGATGCAAATTCGCGCCCTCCTGCTATTTCTGACAAGGTATATGCTATTCTTTCATTTGATGATATAGAGCTTGAGAAAATAAAGAAGCATAGGAATGTGATAAGCAAAGGCCAGTCAACTTTCAGAAATGTTTTTCGGTCAAATACAGCTACTATTGCTGTTGCAGTGATTAAGATAGGAAAAATCTCAAATGCCCCAAGAATTGTTGCCAGAGTAAGAAGAAACAGACAGATATAAAGCACTCTCATGCTTCTCTCTCCATATCCTGGCTCTACATCATCTCTTATATATATCATATTTCTCATATCATGTCTGAATATGAAAATCAGAGCTAAGATTAGGAGAATAAGAGATAGAATCCAGATTGGAAGCAATTCCATAATGAATGCAGATGCGCTTTCATTCATTTTGCTGAACAGATACAGATTCTGAGGATTTCCAAATGGCGTCAGCATTGAGCCTAGGTTTGCTGCTATTGTCTCTATTGCAATAAGAGATGGCAGAAACTGCTTTTTCTCGCTTTTCCTGAACATTGCAATTGTAAGAGGAACAAATGTAAGAAGAGCAACATCATTTGTGATGATGGCTGAAGATGCAAAGACTATAAATGTGAGTGCTAGTGCTAATGCAAATGTGCTTCTGATTCTACCAAGAAGATTTTCAAGAGGGCTGAATATATTCTCCTTCTTCAATCCTTCCAGAGAGACGAAAAGCATGAATAGAGAGGCTAGCGTTTTCCATGAGAGATTCATGATTCTCTCTCCTGTCAGAGGTGTAATGAACAGAGAAATAAGTGCAAGAATAAGCGATATGCTCAGCATCTTCTCTCTTCTGAAGAAATCAGCAATTCTCTTCATTCTTTATCTCTTCGCCTTTTGAATTGAACGTATATACAGCAGTATTTGCTATTGCCTCCTCGATGAAGCTTTCCATTTTCAGATCTTCGTAGTGCCGCCTTACAACTTCTTTTACAGGCTTTGTGATAGGGTGCTTTGGCGAGAATACAACACAGCAGTCCTCATAAGGGAGTATTGATGTCTCATATGTTCCGATTCTTTTTGCCTCGCTTATGATCTCTTCCTTATCAAGTCCTACTAGAGGTCTGAGTACCAGTGTATCTGTCATTGAATCTGTGAATGACATTGCATCAAGTGTCTGGCTTGCAACCTGCGACAGAGCTTCACCTGTGATGATGGCAGATGATGATGTCTTCTCTGCAATTTTTTCTGCTGTTCGCATCATTGATGCTCTGAACATCAGTGTTGCTTCGTCTTCATAGCCATTATCTCTTATATGTTCCTGTCCTTTTGTGAAAGGAACTACATATAGGTGGGTTCCCTGAAGATACGGAGCAACAAGTGATGCAAGCTTCTTGACTTTCTCGAGTGCAAGTTCTGATGTGTACGGATATGCATGGAAATAGATGCAGTCCATCTTCATTCCGCGTTTAGCCATCTTATATGCAGCAACTGGGCTATCTATTCCTCCTGAAAGAAGAAGCACACCATGTCCAGCTGTTCCAGCAGGAAGACCACCTGGGCCTTTTTCTGATGATGTGTATAGGTATACTTCATGGCGGATTTCGCATGTGAGCGTGTAATCAGGATTCTTCAGGTCTACAGTGAGATCTGGATATCTTTCTGCTACGACTTCAGCAAGAATGCATGCCATCTCGATGCTTCGTTTCGGAAAAGACTTATCCTCTCTTCTGATTTCTACTTTGAAACTTCCTTTTTCGCCGAAAGGATTCAGTTCCATGATCTTCCTTGCTTTCTCTGCAATTGCTTCAGGAGTCTTATCTGAACTGTAAGCCTTTGCATATCCTGTAACTCCGAATGTAGTCCCGATTGCCTTTTCTATTACATCATCTGGACATTCTTCATCTGTATATACAAAAACTCTTCCTTTCTGTTTCTCTACATGAGAGTGATAAGGTCTGAGCTTATCTTTTATATTTGTTCTGAGCTTCTTTTCAAAGAGTGCTCTGTTTCCGCCTTTCAGTGAGATTTCACCTTCTTTAACCAGATATAGTTTCTTAGCCATTGTTCTTGATTTCCTCAATTGCCTTCATCAGAAGCTTTGCATCTTCAAGCCTCTGATCCTTTGAAAATGATAAGCGTATTGCAGATCTTGCATCCTTTCCGCTTATTCCCATAGCTTCAAGTATTCCTTCGCTTTTTCCTTTAGCATTGTTTGAGCATGCTGAGCCAGACGAGACGCAGAAGCCTTTATCTGCAAGCATCCTAGTGAAGACCTCTGAAGGAAGATTCTGAGATATTGATAGAATGTATGGAGTTGTATCATGCGATGGAGATAGAATCCTGTAGCCAAGTGATGATATACCATCTCTGAGAAAAGCATTGCAT
>CAKQRI010000003.1 GCA_934271365.1 uncultured Spirochaetales bacterium | reverse complement strand
CTGGTATTATAGCAGGATATGGAAAGGAGAGAGTAATCCATTCTCCAGCCTCCGGCATATTCAGAGAAGCATCATCAATCGGTGATATAGTAAAGGCTGGCGATGTTATTGCATATATTGATGATACTCCTGTTATTGCTTCAATCGATGGAAAGCTTCGCGGCCTGCTTCATTCCGGACTCTTTGTTCCCGTTGGATTCAAGATTGCAGATATTGATCCTCGTGGATTGGATGCAGATCATACCACTATAAGTGATAAGGCCAGAGCGATAGGTGGAGGTGTACTTGAAGCCGTGGATGGCTTCTTCAGCAGAGCATAGTTCTGAAGTAATTTATTATTAGCATTCTTTTTATTGTTCCATTTCCTTTATTTTGCTACAGTGTATCTGCTATGGAAAATGAAAGTCTTAAAGCTGCTTTTAAGCATGTCCGTGAAGTTTCCTTCTCTCTTTCTTCTGCATCAGATGCAGAGCGCAGAGATGCAATTATCTCGGTGAAGAATGCACTGGCAGAGAATAAGGAATATATATTTGCAGAGAATGAGAAAGATCTGCAAGAAGCCAAAGGTGTATTGAGCGATGCCGTTATGCATAGGCTCAGATTCTCAGATGATAAACTTGATTCTGTGATCAAAGGTCTTGAGGAAATATCTCTCCTTCCTGATCCTATAGGATGTATCCGCGAAAAGCGAGAGCTGGATCCCGTCTTTATTCTTGAGAAGAGGACTTTTCCTATTGGTGTGATTGGAATGATTTTTGAGGCAAGACCTGATGCATTGGTTCAGATTGCTGGTCTTGCGCTGAGGTCTGGAAATGCCATAATCCTGAAGGGTGGAAAAGAGGCTAATCATTCAAATGCCGCATTATATGATGTAATAAGAAAAGCCACAGCTCAATATTCTTTCGGTAGCGACTGGATCTATCTTTTAAAGAGCCACAGCGATGTAGATGAGCTTTTGAAGGCAGAAGGGGATGTTGATCTACTTATTCCTCGAGGAAGCAATGCATTTGTAAGATACGTTATGGATCACACAAGAATTCCTGTTATGGGTCATGCTGATGGTATATGCTCTGTCTATATTGATAAATCTGCAGATCTTGATATTGCTTTGAAAGTAGCTATTGATTCTAAGATTCAGTATCCTGCTGCTTGCAATGCTGCAGAGACTATACTTGTGCATAAGGATATTGCTTCATCATTCATACCTTTATTCGGAAAAGCTGCATCTGCTGCTGGTGTTATTATCCATGCTCCTGATGATGTAGCTGGATTCCTTGGTGAATATGTACCTGCTACAGAAGATGACTTCAATAAGGAGTATCTTGCGCTGGAATGCGCTATTGGGATTGTATCGTCAGAAGAGGAGGCGATAAGGCATATCAACGAGCATGGTTCCCATCATACAGATGCCATAGTTGCACAGGACGAAAGTGCGAAGAAGATGTTCTTCATGTCTGTTGATAGTGCAGATGTCTTTGCTAACTGCTCTACAAGATTTGCAGATGGATTCAGATTCGGGCTTGGTGCAGAAGTCGGAATCTCAACATCAAAGCTGCATGCAAGAGGCCCTGTTGGTCTTGATGGACTTACGACGACTAAGTGGATTCTCAGCGGAAATGGAGAGACAGTCGCAGAGTATTCAGGAAAGAATGGAAAGTGCTTCCATCATAAGGAGCTGATCTGATGAGGGATTTTTCTTCTGTTAAGAGAATAGTAGTCAAGGTTGGAACAAATCTGCTTTCATGCAGTGAAGGGATAGATAGAAATCGCATAAATAGCATTGTGGATCAGATTGCGGCGCTAAAAGAGAATGGGTATCAGGTGATATTGGTTTCTTCCGGAGCTGTTGGCATGGGAGCAAAAGCACTGAAGCATAATAGTCCTGTTGTCTATATTGCTATGCGTCAGGCCTGTGCAGCAATAGGACAGCCTCTCCTTATGAGTGCATATCAGAATGAATTCGATAAGCACAATCTATTGTGCTCTCAGGTTCTTATCACTAGATCTATCCTCTCTAATAGGACAAGTTACAATAATCTAAGGTCTTCTGTATCTACATTGCTTGCTCTTGGTGTTGTTCCGATCTTCAATGAGAATGATGTTGTATCTACTGCTGAAGTTAAGGAGATTGATAGCTTTGGTGATAACGACAGAATGAGCGCGCTTGTTGCTTCTAAGATTGATGCAGATCTTCTTATCCTGCTTACTGATATTGATGGGCTATATACAGGAAACCCTAAGAAAGATAGGGATGCTGTCATTATAAGGACTATTCCTGAGCTTTCAAAGGAGATCTTCTCATATGCAAAAGGTGCGGGAAGTCAGTTCGCAACGGGTGGTATGCGTACAAAGCTTCTTGCTGCGCAGATTGCACAGAAGGGGGGCTGCGGTACTGTAATTGCTTCTGGATATGAATCTGATGTGCTGTCACGCATTGTGAAAGGTGAAGAGATTGGGTCTTATATATTGCCTGAAGAGAGACTAGCTCAGAGACAGCGCTGGATTCTCAACACTCCAGCAGAGGGTAGGCTTTATGTTGATAGCGGAGCAAGACGTGCTCTGGAGGCTCATAAATCACTTCTGCCATCAGGGCTTAGAAGGGTGGATGGCATTTTTGAGGAGGGATCTGTTGTTGAGATAGCAGATGAAAGCGGAAATGTATTTCTGAAAGCTGTTCCATACTTCAATAGTTCTGAGCTATCAATGCTTATAGGCCACAAAACACAGGATATTCCTGCTATACTCGGAGAAGGGAGAAAAGAGGTACTCTTCCGACCAGAAGATACTGCAGCAATAAATGAAGAACTATAAGATAATTTACAGAAAACAGGATATAGGTCTTAGGCTTTCATCATTATACAGACAGAGGCAGCTAGCTATCGGCATTCTTGATTTTGCAGGACGATCAGAGCTTATTGATACTCTCAGCTGGTATAATGCTAATATGAATTCCTCGATTCATGTACTTACAACGGAGTACAGAATGGAGGATAACCAGGATCTCATAGAGAAGTTTCCTGACGCTACTTTCATTGTTTTGAAGGATGAAACGAGTACAGGGGAATTCATTAATGCCTTCGCAGATGAATGCGATGCTACTTTCTTTCTTGTAGTCAGGACAGATTTATCAATAATAGCATTTGAGGGAGAGAAGCTTATGGCTCTTATGTCCGATAAGAATCATCCAGCTGTGATTTCTCCTGTTATGATTTCTTCTCAAGGAGAGGTCATGCCTACGCTGAGAGCTCCTTTTATCAGAGGCAAGGAAGTCGATCCTCAGTCATTCATGCCTAATATAGAAAGTGAGAAGCCTGAGATGAATCTTTATCCTCTTCTTGAAATAGGTTTATATGATAGAGCTCTTTTCCAGCGTTTAAGAGCATATGATGTAAATATCATGGGAGAGTTTTATCAGTCTCTTGATTTTGGTGTCAGATGCCATCTCTTTGGCTACAGCATTGTTACAGTCAGAATGCTTGCTGTACAGTTCCCTAATAGAATTTCAATAATAGAGAATAGAAGCGAATGTGATGGCATGAACCGGTTCTATACCAAAGCTCTTTCAATCAGACGCATCGCAGGTAAGAATATAATTGAGAAGTGGAAGCCTTATGTTGATAAGGAAGTCCTTCAGGAAGAAGTTAAGAAGAAGCAGATAAATATACAGAAAACAGACTTCTTCACATTGCAGAAAAACTGGAAGGTTTGACCCTTCCAGTTTCTTTATGCTATTCCCTTTCTTCCATTGTTCTTGTTTTTATTATCATATCGGTTTTTAGGTTTCTGAGCTTCTCAGATAATGACACTTTATATATATGAGGGTTGATCTGTCTTGTATATGATTTATCAAAATGAGAGATAAGCTCTGCAGCATTCTTCTGTATAGCTGGAAGAGAAGGAGATTTCTGGATCTTCTTTCCACCTTCCATCTTCTTGACAAGGAGAGACTTTATCTCAGAATACTTTGCAGATTTCAGATGGAATAGGTCCTGAGTAGAGAATGGATGGTAGAATGTATAGTCCTTTCCTGCAGTTATATCCTCATCTTCCAATGCGATTAGGTCGGCAAGTGCATTCCCGTTTCTGTCGAAGAATCTATAAACCTGCTTTCTTCCTGGATTAGTTGTTTTCTCATAGCTGTTTGACACTTTCATTTTAGGTTTAAGCTCTCCATCTTCATACTGAGCGGACAGCTTATAAACACCATTTAGAGATGCCTGAGAACCTCCTGTTACAAGATGTGTCCCTATTCCCCAGCTATCAATCGGAGCTCCATCATTTATCAGATTGAGGATGATATCTTCTGTGAGATCATTTGATATGCATATAGTTGCATCTTTAAGACCTGCTTCATCAAGCTTTGTTCTAACGGCTTTAGTAAGATATGATAAATCTCCAGAGTCAATCCTGACACCGATTCTTTTGCCTTTCTCTTTCATTTCCAGTCCAATCTTTATTGCAGCTTCAATTCCTGAGCCAAGGACATCATATGTATCTATGAGGAAAATGCAGTTATCAGGATAGATTTCAGCAAAGCGTCTGAAGGCTTCTTCTTCGCTTTTGAAGCTCATAATCCATGAATGTGCCATTGTTCCTGCTACAGGGATTCCATAGATCTTTCCTGCATAAGTATCACTTGTGACTTTTGTGCCGCCTATGAATGAAGCTCTTGCTGCACTATGCGCACCGTCTTCTCCCTGTGCTCTTCTGAGTCCGAATTCCATTATTGCACCATGGCCTTTTGTAGCTAGAACCATTCTATTGGCTTTTGTTGCAATAAGAGTCTGGAAGTTTACTGTGTTGAGCAGGAGGGATTCAATCAGCTGCGCATCAATTAGAGATGTCTCCACTCTGATAAGCGGTTCTCCAGGAAAAGCAGGTGTTCCTTCCTCGAATGCATATATATCGCCTGTGAAATGATAGTTTTTGAGAAAATCAAGGAAAGAGTCATCGAACTGATTCAGACTTCTGAGATATTCTATATCATCAGTTGAGAAAGTCAGGCCTTCAAGCTTATCAAGAAGCTCTTCAAGTCCTGTGAATATAGTGTAGCCACCACTGAATGGATTTGTTCTATAGAACATATCAAAGACTACCTGAGGATTATGCTTCTCAAGGAAATATCCCTGCATCATTGTCAGTTCATAAAAATCTGTAATAAGTGCGCTTTTCTGCATCTATATACCTCTATAAATGACAAAAGACAGCCATAGGCTGCCTTTTATCTGGTTATTTTGCAATCTTCTCAATCTTATCGAAACCACAGTAAGGAATAAGAGCTGGCGGAATAGAGATAGAGCCATCTTCATTCTGATAGTTCTCCATAACAGCTACGATAGCTCTTGAAAGTGCAACAGCTGTTCCATTCAGCATATGTACGAACTTGATTTTCCCATCGTCATCTCTATATCTGATATTAAGGCTTCTTGCCTGATAGTCAGTGCAGTTTGATGTACTTGTGACTTCTCCGTATTCTCCTTCATCTCCTCTGCCTGGCATCCATGCTTCAATATCGAATTTGCGGTATGCCGGAGCTCCAAGATCTCCAGTTGCTGTATCTACGATTCTATAAGGCAGGCCTAGACCTGAGAATATCTCCTCTTCAATTTTCAGAAGCTTCTCATGATAGCTTTCGCTTTCTTCAGGGAGACAGTAGATGAACATTTCCAGCTTAGAGAACTGGTGTACTCTATAAAGTCCTTTTGAATACTGTCCAGCACCGCCTGCTTCACGTCTGAAGCAGTGGGATAGTCCTGTCATCTTTATTGGCAGATCACTCTTGTTAAGGATCATATTGCTGTAATAACCACCAAGAGTGATTTCTGCTGTACCTACAAGACATGTCCCAGTACCTTCAAGAGTATAGATGTTTGATTCAGCTCCTCTAGGATTGAATCCAATTCCGTTGAGTATCTCTTCTTTTGCAACATCTGGTGTGATGAAAGGGGTGAATCCATGCTTAATAACAATGTCCATGGCATATCTTTCAATAGCCATCTGAAGGATAACGCCTCTGTTCTTTATATAATAGAATTTCTGGCCTGCAACTTTTGCTCCGCTGTCAAAATCAAGAATATCCAGCTCTTCACCAAGCTGTACATGGTCCTTTGCCTTGAAGCTGAATTTTGTAGGTTCTCCGACGAATTTGATAGCAAGGCTGTCTTTGTCTTCTTTTCCGATAGGAGCTTTAGGTGATGCATAATTTGGAATGGTTCTTGCTGCATCATTGAATTTCTGATCAGCTTCTACAAGCTTATTTTCAAGGATCTGAAGCTCATCTTTGATTGCCTTTCCTTCTTTTATATATTTCTCCCTTGTTTCAGGATCAAGCTTTCCCTTCATCTTCTGGGCGGTCTCATTCCTTTTTGCTCTGAGAGCTTCTGTCTTCTGGAGTAGCTCATATCTTTCATCCTGCAATGCAATGATGCCATCTAAATCAACGTTCATGTAGCGGTTTCTGATGTTTTCCGCAATTTCGTCATGTCTGCTTTTCAGTTCTTTTGTATCTATCATTTTTCTGCTCCTTAAGCATTCTTTTCCAGTTCTCTGCTCTTAGCTGCTGCTCTTTCAGCTGCTTTCATTACAGTAAAGCCAAAAGCACCTTCTGATAGAGCCTCTACTCCTTCAATAGTTGTTCCTGCTGCAGAGCATACCATAGTTTCGAGATCTATTGCACCCTTGCCACTCTCTTCCATCAGCTTAATTGCTGATGTAAGTGTATCTTTTGCTATTTCCGCACTCTGAGTGTATGGTATTCCTTCTTTGACACCGCCAAGTGCAAGATAATGGATGAATTCAAATACATAAGCAATTGCAGAACCTGATATCCCTATGAATGCTGGAAACAGATTCTCAGGAAGAATGAATGCAGAGCCAAAAGATGATGCAATCGAGAGTGGAAGAGCTTCATCTTTCACTGTGCTTCCAAGTGCAACTGCAGTTACGGCAGATTTGCATTTTGCAGCAATATTCGGCATGAATCTGACAATGCTTCCTGTCTTGAGCTTCTCTTCAAGCACTCTCAGTGGAACTCCTGCTGCTATCGATATGAAAAGTCCTGGCTTTAAATCTGAAAGCGAATCATATAGAGAAGGCAGAATCTGAGGCTTGACTGCGATGACGACTACGCCAGCTCCTTCTGCCATTTTCATGTCATCTAATAGTGTTATATTCCGTTTTTTGCAGAATTCAGCAGCTTTATCTCGGTTGCTGTCATATACAGAGACTTCATATTCTTCTACTGTCTCAAGTGCAGCTGCAATTGCTGCTCCCATATTGCCACAGCCTATTATTGAAATCTTCATAGCTCTCCCTTTCCTGATGCTAGGATCCCTTCTGTTCTGAATCCATCCCAGTTAGCTTTTCTATAATAGTCATAAATAGCAACAGCGACACTGTTGGATAGATTCAGGCATCTTATATTATTTTTCATAGGAATTCTCAGAACTCTGTCTTTGTATTTCCTCAGGATATTCTCATCAAGACCTACGCTTTCTTTTCCAAAGATTAGGTAAGTATCCCTTTTGGTATCATATCTGATGTCTGAATAGATTCTTGCACCTTTCTGAGAAAAGAAATAGAGCTCATCATTTTCATGTTCATCAAAGAATCTTTCCACTGATGGATACTCGACAATCTTCACGTCTTTCCAGTAATCCAGTCCCGCATGTCTTACGGCTTTTTCTGAGATGTCGAAGCCTAGCGGATGCACAAGATGGAGTTCTGTTCCAGTTGCTGCACAGCTTCTGGCAATATTGCCTGTATTCTGGGGAATCTCAGGTTCGAATAGACATACTTTCAGCATAGTAGGATATTATCACCAAGAGCCATTGTGACTCAATATTCTTTGTTGTTCCGCTCTCTGTTTTCGAGACTGCGTGCTTTCATTATCTTTGCTCCATCCTTTGAAAGAGCAAGCACTACCTTGTCAAGTTTCCTTCTCTTTTCCTGATTTTCCATGAAGAAGTCCCGCTGTGCAGGGTTATCACCCTCGTATGTGTTTGCTAAAGCTACACCAAGCAGCCTTATGCCTCTTTTGTCCCATCTTGAGTCAAGAAGCTTTTTAAGATATCTGTATACATCATCGGATGAGTAGATTTCCTCATATGGCGTTATCTGGACAGTTGTTGTAGAGAAATCCTCTCCATAGCGCAGCTTAAGCACGACAGTCCTTGGAATCTGGTTCTCATCTAAGGCTCTGAACATCACTTCCTGGCTCATTTCAAGAAGGTAGGCCTCAAGTATGTTTCTATCATATATATCATTGTAAAATGTTGTCTCAGTTGATATGGAATGGCTTTTTGCATCATTTTGATATATTCCAGGATCTATCCCTCTGACTGCTTTATAGAGATACTCTCCAGAGCTTCTGCCGAATAAGCTCATGAGTTCATCTTCTTTATAATTCCTGAGAGCAGCTGCTGAATAAATGCCTTTTCTCTGCAGTCTTTCTTTCATTGACTGTCCTATTCCCCATAGCTTGCCAAGTCCAACTCTGTCAATGAACTCCTCTTCCCGGCCAGCTGGTACAATCGTCAGGCCATCAGGCTTATGATAGTCCGAAGCCAGCTTTGCAAGAAACCTAGAAGGAGCGACGCCAATAGAGGCAGTAAGGCCAGTTGCATCATATATTCTCTTTTTGAGTTCCTTAGCAGCTTTTCCTGCTAGTGGATATATTCTTTCCATATCTGAAAAATCAAGGAAGGCTTCATCGACAGAGACCTGGAGAAAACCAGGTGCAAAAGATTTTATTATTTCCATCACTTCCATGCTTTTTTCATTGTAGCGCTTCATCCGTGGCTTTATGCAGAGCGCATCAGGACAGAGCTTCAGAGCCGTTGTCATTGGCATTGCGCTATGAACGCCATAACGTCTTGCTTCATATGAGCATGTCGATGCGACGCTTCTTTTTCCAGGTGTTCCTATAATAAGAGGAAGTCCCCTATATTCAGGATGGTCAAGAATCTCAACAGAGGCAAAAAAAGCATCAAGATCGATATGAAAGAAGGCTGCACCCATGTTTTTATGTTAACGCTATTGTTCTGGGTTTGTCTCTCCCTTGTTTTTGATTTATCATCAGAGTGTTATGAAAAGGAAAATCCTGCTTTTTTCTGTTATGATTCTCTCTTCTCTCTTTATGCTGCATGCAGAAAGGGTATATGCACTTGAGTCATTGCAGATCAGTCCTTTTTCATCGGTATCCTATTATGGTTCATATGCAGATGCCTTTACGAACCCAGCCTCTCTTCCTCTTATGAGAAATTATGGGAGTTTCCTTGTCTCTTATCTTGGAAGTGATGATTTAGATGCAGATGCAGCAAGTGGTGAAAAGCTTTCACTCTTTCAGAATCATACAGATAAGCTGGTTCTTTCATTCTTAGGTAACAACCTATCACTTACAGGACAATTTGGAACAGACTTCAGGGGCCGAAGCCATGATTTTGAAAATCCAGATAAACTCCGCTTTGATGTCTATAACACAATAGATGTACAGATTGATTGGGCTTATGCTTTTCCTTACTTCTCGTTCGGTGTAAGACTTGCAGGTGGAAATAGTATGATAAGGCCATCAAAGCAGATATCTAATCTCATAGATGCTTATGCGAATGCGCTGTTTGCTCCTTTTGAGAATGATAATGGATCTTCTAGGTTCTCACTTGGAGCTGGTGCTTTGCTGTATTTCAGATATGGTGCTATAGGCTTATATGTTGATGAGGTCATGAGCTTATCTGATGGAGCTTTGTCTGCCAGCTGGCCTTCGCTGCTTTCTTCCTCGACTGTCTCATTTTATGTAGGTTCCAGCAGGATAAATAAAGATGGAGAGCTTACATTTATCAGACCAAGACTTTCCTACTCATATAGTGGCCTTACATCGGATAATGTGTCAGTCTTTGATCTTAAAACAGATGTTGCTTTCCAGTTCCTTCCATCTTTCAGTATTGCTCTGGGGGTGAGCTATAGAGAATATGAGCATAGGTTCTTCTCTTTCAACCATGACAATGGCTATCTTGGGCTATATATGAAAGGGGAGTTCTCGTCTTTCAATCTGCTGCTTGGTGTATCGCTGTCAACAGCTGATTTCCGGAAGCTTACACCTGTTGTCGGGCTTACTTATATAAACTGAAGAAGGTCTCTTATGATTCATCTTATTGGGCTGGATTTTACAGAAGAGCCACATCTTTTTGAAAAGCTATCAAATCCTTCTCTCTGTGATATTGAGAGATATGAGTCTGAATTATATAAGATGGTAAGAGTACCGCTTGTAATGGTGCTTACATGCAATCGGGCTGAAGTCTATTCAGAGGGCAGTATAAGCTGCGAATGCCTGGAGAAAGCTCTTGGACTTAATACAATAAAAGTCAAGAAATACAGATACGGTAGTGAAAAACCAATCCTTCATCTTTTCTTGCTTTCTTCTGGTGTGCTTTCTCCCAGATTCGGAGAGGATTCTGTAATATCTCAGATACGGAATGGATGGGAAGCAGCTAGAAGTGCTGCGTCATCATCTTCAGCCCTTTCAAAGCTGTTCAATATGGCTGTAAGCTTTGGAAAAGATATGCAGTCAAAGCCTGCTTCTCTTAGCCTCGATTCTGAATTGATTCAAGTTGTAATAAGGAGGGTTGAAAGTGCAAGTCGCATCCTCATTGTTGGATCAGGTCAGCATGCAAGGGAGCTTGCTGCTGCTCTTTTAGAGAAAGGGCATGATGTGTCAATGACGCTTCGTGATGTGTCAAAGATATTCCTTCTGCCTGTAGGTGTTAAAGGGCTACCTTATGATGAAAGGCGATTATTTGTATCTTCATTTGATGCTGTGATATCATCCTCTTCAGGTATCTACCATACATTTGAAGATGAAGATCTGCCTCTTTTCAATACTGATCTTATATTTGACCTTTCTTCTCCTCCGGATCTTCCTCCTTCTTTCAATGCCATTACGCGGTCTTTGCTGATAGGGCGCAGTTTAGGGGAAGAGCGGAGATATAATGAGGTATATGCTATTGCCTCTGATAAGGTAAAGAATTATGAGGCATGGCTTGGATGCCGGGATGGAGAGTCGATTTCGAGGGATGCGGAGGATTTTGCATATAGTGTTCTAAGAAGGCTGAAAGGCCCAGTCAAGTGCATGGATCTTTCGGAGGAGAAAAGAAAAAGCCTTCAGGCTTCTATCTTTGAGACAGTACGGAAGGCTTATATATCAGATATGAAGTCTAGAAGAAAGTGAAGGTGTTTGTATATGTGACGCTTTCATCCTTTTTTAAGAATGATGATTCCTTCATCTTCTCAATATCCTCATTTCTGGTTGTATCACCGAAAGATAGCATTGGCTCTATGCAGCAGTACTGGGCATGCTTGTTCTCTTTTGTCCAGATAGTAAGAGTCTTCATATCACCGATAGTGGCTGTGACTCCGTGCTCTCCAAGAGATGAAGTCAGTGTGACTTCACTGGACTTTATGCCATCAAGTACGATTGCACCATGGTCCAAGACCTTTCTTGAAAGATCTATTGAATCTCCGACAAGGAAATCCTTGGTATATTCGAATACACCTTTCACAGCAGTCTTCTTATCAAGATGCTCTTCTTCTTCAAAATTAACAGTATAGCTATCTAGTGGAGTGCCTTTTCCGTTGATATCCAGAGAGAATGCAGGATGCCAGCCAAATGTATAGTAAAGATCCTCTTTTGCATAAATCTCTGCTGATGCCTCGTATCCATTAGGCAGAAGCGTATATGTAACTGTCAGTCTGAATCCAAATGGATAGTATTTACTTCTGAACTCTTCTGTATCTTCAAGTACAAAAGTCGCAGTATTTTCTGTCTGACCAGCAAAGATGAATTCAACATCTCTCGCAAATCCATTGCCAGGCATATCGTAATACTGGCCTTTGGCTCTGATCTTGTTGTCCTTAGTTGGTCCGATTGTAGGAAACAGCAAAGGTGCTCTTCTTGGCCAGAATTCCTTATCTCCATTCCAGATATATTCTCTTCCTTCAAATAACACGCTCTGAGGCTCAGCTCCGAGTGTGGAGATTGCCATGGTTGTATCACCATTTTTCAAATTAATTATCATTAAAAACTCCTGAACCGAAATTATAATGCTAATGGGCTTGCTTTGAATAGCCTTATTTGTCTTTTCTCGTATTCTTCATTATATTCCAGATGGAGGGCATTATGGATGTAACATTATTTGATGTAAAAAGTTATGATAAAAAGTCTTTCGCTCTTAAGAATCATTATGGGTACAATCTGATTTTCCATGAAGCTTCTCTCAATAAAGATACTGCAAAGCTTGCTGCGGGAAGCACCGCTGTGGTTCCATTCGTCAATGATGATCTTTCTTATCCTGTTCTGAAAGAACTGAAAGATGCAGGTGTGGAGCTGATTGCACTGAGGTCAGCTGGATTCAATAATGTCGATCTGAAAAGCGCAGAAGCTATTGGTATTAAGGTTGCTCGGGTTCCTCAGTATTCTCCTCATGCAATAGCAGAAGAAGCCATAGCACTTCTGCTGACTCTTGTAAGAAAGCTGCAGCACTCATATGTAAGATCTAGGGAGTTCAATTTTTCTCTTGAAGGGCTTGTAGGATTTGATCTTTATGGGAAGACTGTTGGTGTAATTGGAACAGGAAGGATAGGTCGTGCATTCATAGATATTGCCAAAGGTCTCGGAATGCATGTTTTATGCTATGATCCTTATCCTTCTCAGATTGATGGAGCTGAGTATTCTGATCTTGATGTACTGTACCGAAGGAGCGATATAATATCGCTTCACTGTCCGCTTACTGAGCAGAATATCCACATGATTGATGAAAATGCGATTTCAAAGATGAAGAATGGTGTCTATATAATCAATACATCAAGAGGTGCTCTCATAAAAAGCGAGGATCTTCTAAATGCATTGAAAAGCCATAAGGTCGGGGCTGCTGGACTGGATGTCTATGAAGAGGAAGCCGGTCTTTTCTTTTCAGATAACTCTGTGAATGGAATATCTGACGATATACTTGCCAGATTGATCAGCATGCCAAATGTGCTTGTGACTGGTCATCAGGCGTATCTTACAGAGGAAGCTCTTGAAAGCATTGCTGAAGTTACTCTTTCCAATATTCGATCTTTTGAGAATGGACATCTCAAAAATGAGGTCTCTAGTAATCAATGATTGCTGCCTTTGTGTATAGTATCAAGGACTAGAATATGCAGATTGGCATTCAGGTAATAAAAAAATGTTTTATCTTACATAAACCACTTGAAATTGTTATTAAAACTATGTAAATTGTCTTGTGTTATTTAGAATGCGCCCTTAGCTCACCTGGATAGAGCAACTGCCTTCTAAGCAGTAGGTGACAAGTTCGAATCTTGTAGGGCGTATAGAGACCTCCAGAAATGGAGGTTTTTTATTAATTATTCAATCCGGGAAGAAATTCCATTGCCTATTATTCTGCTTTTGTTTGAATATCTGTATCTGATATCATCTTTTGTATTCTTAAATGTATGACCAAGTGATATATAGCCCACAGCACTGAAAGCTGATTTCTCTCCCAAAGGAGTGAAGATATCGGCCTTCAATGCCATCTCTGTGGATGAGCTCTCCTGAGATACTGTAGATACAGAAGAAAATGATATCAGGTCTAAAGAGCCATAAACACCTATGCGGAGCGATGTGTTTTTCTTTGATGCGTCTATTCTGAATCCGATATCGAACTCACTGCTTATCCTCACATCCAGTGATGATGTTGAAACAGAACCGCTTCCTGTTGTCTTACCTTCTGTGGTTGCTGTAAGCCCGATTCCCATATACCATAGGGCCTGATTTCCTATGAATCTCCTGAATGAAGGTCCTATTGATATTGCGAACTTGTAGTCATAGTTCTTTATCTTTGCGACCTTTCCATCAGCTCCGTTATTTGTCTGGGGCTGGTCCTTTATATCTTCATCTAGTGTCACGTTTGCTTTTACAATATCATCTGATGTCTGTTCTGAGATTGCATCAGATGATGGTGCTATGATCTCATCTGCATTTTTTTTTCCTTCTTGTTCCTTATTCTCATTTGATGAACTAGAGAAGAAAATCGAGTATGGCATCTGGACGCCAATTCTTATATAAATTCCAGATGTCATATTCTCACCTATGAATCCATAGCCGGAATAGTCGAATCCGAATCTCTCATTGTTTAGGACAGCAAGTGTATCCTCGATTGATTTGAAGAATGTGAAATCATAATCTGGAAAAAGTGCTGCAGATAGGCATATAGGCATTAAGATCAATAATATTGCTAAAAGCAGATTCTTCTTCATAGATATTACTGATGTTAATCCAAATTCTGATTATTGATAATTAATATCAGAAAAAAAGGAAAAACATATTGAAAACAAATAGTATAAAAAAGATAATAAAAAAACCTGCATTGATGCAGGTCATTTTATTGCAGTCGGGACGAATGGACTCGAACCATCGATATCCTGCTCCCAAAGCAGGCGCCATAGCCACTAGGCGACGTCCCGAATTAACAAAAGGGAGTATAGGAAATATTTAAAGTGTGGTCAAGTAGAAAAACGATTTTTAATGAATTAAATTTTCATTATCCTGAGGATATAGCCTTTCTGCCAAGTGATAATCCTTATGTATTTCTAATTACTGTAATGCTTTCTGCTTCATCTACAGACAGAATGGCAATAGAATCAGCTTCTGTTCTTTTTAAGGATAGCAAAGAGCCTAAAGACATCGGAAATCTCGAAGAAGCCGAGATTGAAAGACGCATCCATAGCTCTGGGCTTTCTAAAACTAAAGCACATAATATAAAATATGTATCGCTTTATATAGCTGAGAATGGTATTCCCGGTACCATGGAAGAGCTTGTGAAGCTTCCTGGAATAGGGGAGAAGACGGCCTCTTGCTATATATCCACAATACTAGGACAGCCCGCAGTTATTGCAGATACCCATTTTGTCAGAGTTGCTAAGCGGCTTGGTTTCACCGATACGATAGATAGAGCTAAAGCTGCAAGAGAGATAAGAGAGAACGTTCCTAAGAAGTATTGGACAAGGCTATCTATGGTCCTGAATCTTCATGGACGGACAATATGCAAAGCAAGACCTGAATGCAGCAAGTGCTTCATCTCTTCTCTTTGTAAGTCGAAAGACATCTTGATGCAATAATCCTATAAAATGAGCTTTTTTCCTCTATCATTACAAGTCTTGTCGGATTTGCTTTGATTGCATCCCATTTATAATCAAGAGCTTCAATGCTCCGTGAAATGAATAGTCCTTTGATATTATCAGAGTTTACTTCTGGTTTAAGATATGCAACTCCATCTGTGAAGGATGGTAGTGAGAATATCATTTCTTTTTCGGTTTCAAAGAATCTGTCGAAATCAACATTATCCTTTGCCAGAATCATAGGAGGAAGCGAGTAAATAGTATAATCACCTGTTGCTCTATAGTACTCTTTCTGCTTCTCTATCCATAGAAGCTTCTGGTTTTCAGCAAAATCAATTGCTATCAGTCGTTTCATATTCTTATGATAGCAGATATCCAATATTCAATACCACAATGATTAAGTATTGGATTTGTAGATAGAAAAAACATTGAAAGAGAGTGAAAAGAGGGTATTAAGCTATTTACAAACTGCATAGACTTTGGGTATAGTTGATTTGTTGTGACTGGGATGCCTTTGGCTCTGCTTCCGGCTTATGCCGTCAAAGGTGACTGTCCGTAGAGAAGATAATCAAATTTAAGGTGGATAAAAATCATGGCTAGAAGATGTGATATCTGTGGCAAGGGTACAATTACAGGTTCTATTGTGCCACGCAAAGGTCAGGCTAAGAAGAATGGTGGTGTCGGTCAGCATATCGGTGTGACAAAGAAGCGTGAATTCAGACCAAACATTGTTTCTGTAAAGGCTCTCATTGATGGAACTCCAAGAACAATCAAGGTATGTACTCGCTGTCTCAGAAGCGGTAGAGTTGAGAAAGTAGTATAATCGTTACTATTTTGCACAGGCTCCCTTTAGGTGGGAGCTTTTTTTGTACATAGAGGGAGGTAGCTTTGCAGACTATAAGAGTTCATGCCCTAGAAGGTTCTATGGTTTCATCTTATGCTGGGGAAGAAAAGCTTCTAAAAGTATTCAGAAACGGTGAAGAGAATGTGCAGATATTTGTGCTTTCTCCGGTGAGATCTCCTGAGCTTTCTCTGAAATCACTGATTTTAGCGGCGGAGAAGAAGGATGAAAAGCTCTGGACAAAGCTGGATAAGAGCCAGAGTGCATGGATTGAGCTTGCAGAGTCAACTCTTGCAGGTGATAGCTATCAGATGGTAGCAGCAGATATAACCTCGTCATTCCAGGATATTGAGGACATTCTCAGGGCTGTCTGGCTTTTATCTGATGGAAAAGGTGCCGCAGAAGAGCATCTGGATAAGCTTACATCCTCATTTCTTGCAAAACTTCTGAAAGCTCGATTTGCAGAAGAGAAGGTTCATGCTGAGATTCTCTCATTTGATTCTCTTCTTTCTCATCCAGAATTGTCTGATGGAGCAATATTCGTTACAGAAAATGTTCATAGTGCTAATAGCAAGGATGCAGCAGGAAGAGTCAGGAATGAAGGTGAAAGCGAATATGCAGCATCTCTTATTGCTGCAGCATATTCGGCTCCTGTTACTTTCTGGAATCAGAGATCTCTTCTATGCTCTGCTTCAAGAAGAGATGTGCCATCTGCGCATGTGATATCCAATCTCACTTATGCAGAAGCTACGGAGCTATCATTTTTCGGAGCTCCTATTGTTCATCCTCAGTCATTCCAACCAGCAGCGGATCTGGGGCTTCCTATTTCGCTCTGTTATTGGGGGGCAATCGAAGAAAAGGGCACACTTATAAGCGGAAAGGTAATACCTAGCAAGAAGGATAGCGTAAAGGCATTTTCTGTAGTCAGAAATGTTTCATTGATTAATGTGGAAGGTTCAGGCATGTCTGGTGTTCCAGGATTTTCATCCAGGCTATTCACTGCACTTAGAAATGAGAAGATATCTGTAATATTCATCTCTCAGGCATCATCTGAATATTCAATCTGTTTTGCTGTTCCGCAAAGCCAGGCAAACTCTGCTCTGCGTACTCTTAGAAGAGAGTTCTCGAAGGAGCTGGAATCCCATAGTGTTTCATCAATTGAATGTGAAAATGATTTTTCAATTCTTGCAGCTGTAGGTGAGGCAATGCCTGGAAGAATAGGTGTTGCTGGTAAGTTCTTCTCTTCTTTGGCCCGTTCAGGCATAAACATCAGAGCTATTGCTCAGGGATCAAGCGAAAGAAACATAAGTGCAGTAATAAAGACAGAGGATTCTACAAGAGCTCTCAGAGCAATGCATTCTGTTTTCTTCATGTCCCAGCAGACTCTTTCAATTGGCCTTTTCGGCCCGGGAAATATTGGAGGTACGCTGCTTGATCAGATTTCAAGAGAGAGTGAACGTCTGAAGAGTGAATTTGATCTGGATCTTAGAATACGCGGTATTGCAACTTCAAAGAAGATGCTTTTATCGGAAGAGGGAATAGATCTCTCATTCTGGAGAAAAGAGCTTGATGAAAATGGAGTAGAATATGATGAGAAGGCATTTCTCAATCATATTAATGCCTCATACTATCCACATTCAGTTCTTGTAGATTGCACCTCATCAGAGAAACGCGCAATGCAGTATAAGGACCTCATAGAGATGGGGTTCCATATAATAACACCAAATAAGAAAGCATCTTCTGGTCCTTATAATTACTACGAGAGTCTTATTGATGCAAGCTATAGAACTGGTAAGAAGTTCCTCTATGAGACTACTGTAGGTGCAGGCCTTCCGATAATAACAACATTGAAGGATCTTAGAGAGACAGGTGATGATGTTGAGAAGGTTGAAGGCATGGTCTCAGGCACACTAGCATGGCTTTTTTCTAAGTACGATGGTGAAGTCCCATTTTCAGAGCTTGTTCTGGAAGCAAAGCGACTTGGATATACAGAGCCTGATCCAAGAGATGATCTGTCAGGCATGGATGTAGCAAGAAAAACTGTTATTCTAGCAAGAGAGCTTGGATATAGAGTTGAGGTTTCTGATATAAATATTCAGTCGCTTGTACCAGAGCGCTTTGCAGCTCTTTCGAAAGAGGAATTTCTTGCTCGCATAAGTGAGATGGATGCAGAAATAGAAGCGATGTATAAGAGAGCAAAGAGCAATAATATGTGCCTGAGATATGTGGGAAAGGTCGACCATGGAATCTGCTCTGTTTCGCTATCTGAGTACCCGCTTGATCATAGTTTTGCTCAGGCAAATGGAACTGATAATGTAATTGCGTTTACAACAAAGAGATATCATAATCAGCCTCTTGTTGTGAAAGGTCCTGGTGCAGGTCCTGAAGTTACTGCTGCAGGTGTTTTCTCTGATATTCTTCGCCTGAGTGCTTACTTAGGCTCAAAAATCTAATGGAGGTAATGGAAATGGAATTTGTATCTACAAGAAGCAAGAATGGAAATTCATATACAGCTTCTAATGCTATCCTTAAAGGTCTTGCCCCAGATGGTGGTTTATTTGTTCCAAAGACAATGCCAACTCTTGGTGATGATTTCACTTTATCTAAAGGTCTTTCTTATGCAATGTATCAGGCAATAAAGCCTTTCTTTGAAGGCGATGAACTTGAAGATGACCTGCTTGAAATCTGCAATAATGCATTCAGTTTTCCTCTTCCATTCGAAAGAATAGATGAGAATGCAGATCTCATGGAACTGATTTATGGACCGACTTCTGCATTCAAGGATTTTGGTGCAAGATTCCTTGCCTACACAATGGAGAAGCTTCTGGAAAAGCGCGGGGAAGAGCTTACTATCCTTGTTGCTACTTCTGGTGATACAGGAGGTGCAGTTGCTTCAGCTTTCCATAATAGAAAGCACCTCAGAGTCAAGGTCCTGTTCCCTAAAGGGAGGGTTGCTGATAGACAGCGTGCACAGCTTACGACATGGGGTGATAATGTAGAAAGCTATGAAGTCGATGGTTCTTTTGATGATTGTCAGCGCATGGTAAAAGAGGCGTTTATGGATAGCTCTCTGAAAGGACTCTCCAGTGCGAATTCCATCAATTTAGGCCGTCTGCTTCCTCAGTGTGCTTATTATGTCTATGCATCATTCTTATATGAGGCAAAGCATGGAAAGAAGCCTGTGATAATAATCCCATCTGGAAATGTTGGCAATTCAACAGGAGCCTTCTGGGCAAAGCTTATGGGAGCACCTATAGATAAGATAGTTCTTGCTGTTAATGAGAACAGGACAATTCCAGATTTTCTTGAGAGCGGGGAATACAGGCCAAGAGCAAGTGTGAAGACTCTTGCTAATGCAATGGATGTTGGTGCTCCATCTAATATGGAAAGGCTGTTTGATATCTATCCGGTTTTTGAGGATTTCAAAGCTAATGTTGAATCTTGGAGTGTAAGTGATAGTGAGATAGAAAGCACGATAAAGGAAGTATATTCAGATACGGGTCTCATAATATGTCCACATACTGCATGTGGTGAGAGAGTTAGAAGAGATCATTTCAAGGATGTTCCTTCTATTGTTGTTGCTACAGCTCATCCTGCTAAATTCGACACTATAGTAGAGCCTCTGATTGGAAAGACAATACCAATTCCAAAAGCTTTATATGAAATCATATCAAAGCCTAGCGAAGCGAAGGAAATAGGAACAGACTACAAAGATCTGTTTTAGATGGCCGGGACGCAGCAGAAATGCTGCGTCTTTTATTAATGAACCTTTAACCTTTTCTCGCTGTATATATCACCTGTGTTGTAGTAGATTACAAATAGAATGCTGACAATAGTCCATGATACAGGATAGCAGATCATGACTCTCTCTATCGACTCCATCAGAAATGGTATATTAAGCCATATGACTCTGAGACCGCATATTCCGATGACAGTGAAAAGAGTAGGTATGATGGCCTTCCCTGCGCCTCGTGATGCTCCAGATAGGATTTCAATCGCTGTGTATGTTATGAATGTAGGAGCAATGGTTCTTAGAATACGCATTCCAACATCTATCACATTAGCATCTGAGACAAATAACATGAATCCATATTTCCCTAGTGTGAGATATATCGATGTCATGAGCAGGGTTGCTCCTGCTGTCATGAAAAGACATGTTCTCACGCCTTTTTTCGCTCTGTCTATCTTGCCTGCACCATAATTCTGCCCAACAAATGTTGTTGCAGAGATTCCGAATGAATTCACCATCATCCAGAATATGAAGTCCAGCTTTCCATAAGCTGCCCATGCTGCTGCAGTATCTGTTCCGAATCCATTTACACGAGTCTGCACCAGCATGTTTGAAATGTTATACATGATGGACTGTATGCCTGCTGGAATTCCGATCCTTAGCATATTCTGAAGTATGGTTCTATCAAGACAGAGATCCTTTATTGATAGCTTTGCTGCATCTTTTCTTCTTCCAAGCCATAATAGTGTGAGTGATGCTGATATTATCTGAGATATAACCGTTGCAAGTGCAGCTCCCATTACTCCTTTTTTCAGGATGACAATGAAGACAATGTCAAGAACTGTGTTTGTTACAGCGCCTGCGATAAGGAAATAAAGTGGATGCTTTGAGTCTCCGAGTGCTCTGAATATACCAGCTCCCATATTATAGGCAACGATAGATAAAGCACCAGCAAAATATATATGGAGATAGGTTTCTGCCAGTGGCATTATATCTTCAGGTGTTGAAATCAGATGAAGTAGAGGCTTGGTACATGCATATCCTATGATTGAAATAAGGATACCTGCTATCAGTGCAAGGGTTACAGCTGTATGAACAGATTTTTTTGTCTTGCTGCCATCCTTTGCACCATAATACTGGCTTATTACAACCGTCGCTCCAGATGAAACACCTGTGAAGAATCCTATTATAAGATTGATCATAGTACTTGTTCCGCCACCTACGGCAGCAAGAGCCTCTTTGCCTAGTGCCTGTCCGACTATGATTGCATCTACAGTATTATATAGCATCTGGAAAAAGGTTCCGAAGAATATTGGAAAAAAGAAGGAGAGAAGCTGTTTCCAGATCACTCCTTCTGTAATGCCATTATAATTATGCTGTTTCTTTTCTGCTTCCACAAAGTGATTATATTCCAATAAAATCCTTTTGAGAAGTTTCAGTATTCAGAGAATACGGCATACTGGGTTCTTTCGTATCTCTATTCTCATGGCGCTTCCTTTTCCGAATACTCTTTCCATTTCCTCTATATAAACGTCGGCATCCTCTTCTGGAACATAAGCCTGAATAGTTCCTGCAAAGCCCCCACCGTGGACTCTGACAGCCCCTGAATTCTGCATTATGCTCTCGGATAAAGCGATTCCTAGACTGAGTCCCTGCTCTTCAGCATGTGATGATTGATATGCATTCTGAAGAAACCTGAAGGAGCTGTCTCCTGATTCCTTAACAAGATTCAGAAAATCATCAAAATCATTGTTCTCCAATGCTTCAAGCATCATATCCACGCGTATATTCTCAGTGAAAAAATGATAAGCTCTCAGCAGTGCTCTGTCATTTTTTATGCTCTTCCTGATTTCAGGTATATCGTTCATGAATGTTCTGAAGTCAATGTCACGTAAACTGTTTTTCCCGTAAAATTCTGCAATCTGCTTCATTTCTGACGGAACTGCCGCATATTCATGAGTTAGATTTGCATGGTTGCCTTTTGTATCTGTTATTATCATGACATATCCGAAATCAGAGAAGTCTGCTGGAATCTTTTTTACCTTTGGATTGCTCTTGTCTTTGAAATCAATTCCAGTTATTCCTCCGCATGCACAGCAGAGCTGGTCAAGAAGTCCTGAAGGCTTGCCGAAATATGTGTTTTCTGCAAACTGTCCGATTTCTGCAAGCTCAATAGGAGAGAGCGTATCTCCAGCATAAAGATTATTGAATATCTCTGCGCAGAGGACCTCTATCGCCGCACTTGAGGATAAACCCGATCCTTTCAGTACTTTTGTTGATGTATTTGCCTGCCATCCTCTGATTTCAAATCCTCTATCTCTGAATGCCCTTGCTATTCCTCTGAGCAGGGCTTCTGTACTGTTTTTTTCTTCCTCTTTTATATCTAGATTGCTTATGTCTATATCTGCAGTAGGAAAGCCTTCTGAGGCAAGTATTATCCTCATATCATCTCTTTCAGATACAGCAGCAATAGTATCTAGGTTTATTGTTCCGCCTATGACCTTTCCCTGATTGTGATCTGTATGGTTCCCTCCTATCTCAGTGCGTCCCGCTGCTGAGAAAATCATAGGGGCATTATTATTGAAGAGATCTTTATGTTTTTTTTCAAGACAAAGATATCTTTCATCCATTTCATTCTCATCATATCCATTTCCATATAAGAACGGATAAAACTCATGAAGTCTTCCTGTTTCCATTCAATCCTCCAATGGAATTTTAGCATGGGAGAAATAAAGGTGGAATATTCCTGCTGTAGTTATGTTCTAGCATCTTTAGCTTTATCTTGCCTTTTTCTGTTAGTCTGTAGTTTCGTTTTGATTCTTTTATTAAATCCTGGGCTTTTAGATGATTAAGAGCTGTCATTATTTCTTTGTTCGTCCAATATTGAATTCTGTTATTTCTTCTTAAGAAATGCGATTGACTGGATTTTCTTACTATTCTTTTATTCAGCAGCCTGTATCTTTTGATGTTTTTCAGCAGTTCAGCTTCACCAGTTGGCTGGAATGGGTTTTCTGCACATGCTGAGCATGCAAGGCACCGTTCTGTCTCTGGTTGTTCATTCATGGCCTTCAAAAGCTCTGTCCTTATGCATTTACTGCTGCAGAATGCATTTTTCAATGGACTGTCTTCATCTTCGTAATATAAGACAACGGAATAAGCAGGTTTTCCATCTCTTCCTCCTCTTCCTGCTTCCTGTATGAATGCAGATGCAGAAGATGGCAGATATGTATGGATGACTGTTCTTATGGATGCTTTGTCTATTCCCATTCCGAATGCAATCGTGGCAGATATTATGCCATCACAAGATGTTTCGAACCAGTTTTCAATTTCCTTCTTATCCTCTTTATCTAGTCCTGCATGATAAAATCTTATCTCAAAAAATTTCGACAGGTATTCTGCTATCCTCTCTGTCTCTTCTCTTGTTTTTGAGAATACAACGGCAGGCCGCATCGCCTTCAATCTCAGTATTTCTACAATGTCATGTTCTTTTGATATCGATAGTATTGATGAGTAGAATATGTTAGGCCTATCACATGATGCATGTATCATGTATGGTTTTTTACCACTGAATATAAGATTTATCAGTCCATTACTGATTTCCTCATCCATAGTTGCTGTGAATGCAAGCACAGATGATGGATTGAAATAGGAGATTACATCTGTGATTTTCAGATATGAGCTTCTGAAGCTGTTTCCCCAAACCACTATTGTATGTGCTTCATCTAACACTATGGATAATTGAGTTCCCTTCATGAAGTCCAATTCATGTCTTGTGATTAATAGCAGCATCATCTCTATATTTGTTATAAGTACATGGCTTGCTTTATTCTTCAGCCTGAATATTGATTCTGCTCTTTCTTTTCTATCCATTCCTCCTCTTAGCAATTCGGCCTTGATTCCAGCTTGTGAGAATCTTTTAGCTTGATCATTCATTAGGGAAAGAAGAGGATAAATGAGTATCATATAGTCATCTGACAGCGCTGCCGGAAGCATAAAGCAGAGGCTTTTTCCTGCTCCTGTAGGTAATGAAGCAAGCATTCCTAGCTTGGCACCAACAGCCTTGTCTTCCATTATCCTTGAAATGATGAGTTCCTGATATGGCTTAAGATAGCTTATATTAAAGCGTTCTTTTAAAATTTTTTCATAATTCTCCATATTAAGAATATATAAGATTTGCAAAATAAGATTATAAGTAAGTACTCAGATATATTAATATTCCTAAATAGGAATTTTAATAAATAAATATATATTTAAGACGGCTGTAAAAAAACACGCATGAATAACATGCGTGTAATTATTGCATCATTTCTGCTGTTTAGCAGCAACAGCAGCACTTTTTCTTTGGAGGAAGTGCAATGATTGATTCAAGCTCAGGAGTCTTCTTGAGGTTTTCTACAAGACCTCTAGCTCTTGCCTTGTTCTGATACTCTGGATCCTCGAATGTGTAGTGGAAGTTTGTATGAACATCATAAGTGCCTTCCATGAGCGCATGAGCATCTTCAGTCATTACAAGCTCTTCATCTGTTGGAATAACAAAAATCTTCACAGGAGAGTTATCTGCACTGATGCATGTCTCTGTGTTTCTGCAGTGAGAGAGAGCATTTTTCTTTTCATCAAGTATGATTCCAAGATTATCAAGACCTGAGCATGACTTCTTTCTGATATGATCGCCCATCTCTCCAACACCAGCTGTGAATACAATTGCATCAACTCTTCCAAGAAGGGCTGCATATGCGCCAATGTACTTTCTGATTCTGTGGCACTCCATATCAACACCAAGCTGTGCTCTCTTGTCACCTTCCTGAGCAGCCTTCTGAACATCTCTTCTATCCTGCTTTCCGCAGATTCCAACTAAGCCTGACTTCTTATTGAGGATTGTGTCCATCTCAGCTGCAGTGTAGCCTGCATTAGCACAGATATATGGGATGATAGCAGGATCCATGTCTCCGCTTCTTGAGCCCATTACAAGGCCTTCAAGCGGAGTGAGTCCCATAGATGTATCAATGCAAACACCGTTCTTCACAGCACATGCAGATGCACCATTGCCGATATGGAGGATAATCAGATTTGTATCCTCATTCTTCTTTCCAAGAAGAACTGCAGCACGCTTTGCGCAATATAGGTGAGATGTTCCATGGAACCCATAGCGTCTTACATTGTATTTTTCATACCATTCATAAGGAACAGCATACATGAATGCTTCTTCTGGCATTGTCTGATGCCAAGCGGTATCCATTACAATTGCATGTGGGATGTTTGGCATAAGTTTCCTTGCTGCTTCAATTCCCATGATATTTGCAGGCATGTGAAGCGGTCCAAGAGGAATGAGTTTCTTGAGATCCTCAATTACCTCATCTGTTACAAGAGTTGACTTCTTGAACATCTCGCCGCCATGGAGAACTCTGTGTCCAACTGCCCCGATTTCAGAGAGTGACTTTATGCATCCGTATTTCTCATCAACAAGCATCTTTAGAACGAGCTCTATAGCTTCTTTGTGAGTAGGGCTTGAGAAGCGAGCTTCATATACTTCTTTTCCTGTTGTCTTCTGTTCGATTGTTGAGTATTCGAGTCCGATTCTCTCAACAATGCCGACTGAAAGCACGTCTTTGTTGTCCCAGTCATATACCTGGTATTTAGCAGATGAGCTTCCGCAGTTAAGGGTTAGGATGACCATTTTATAAAAAACTCCTTTAATGATATTCCTAGAAATTGAAATTACTTTCTAAGGATATCTTAAATAATCTGATAAGTATAGTTCTGTTTCCCTTAAAAGCTGTTAGTTTCTTTTTTGAATATAGCATAAACCTGAGAAAAAAAGATATATATAACATGAAGCATTTATTTATATTCATATTATGCATATCTATATCAATACATTCTGCATCATCTGTAAGGCTCTCAGCAGATGGCAGTATTATGAAATTTGATAGCAGTTCTGCATCTTTTGTATTTTCTGATGGCAAGGCAAGCTTCAAAGGAAAATATGCAGCAGCTGGAGAGATTGATAGAAAGGGGATGATTAGATTTTTATCTGATCCATATACTTCTCCTATGATTCTGAAGCCCGTAGCATCTGCATGGAAAGAATCTGGAATTAATGGCGGAACAGTTATTGATATCCAGAATTCTTCTTTTATTTTCCCATTCTCTGAGCGTAAGGGATTTGGTGTGTATGTTGGGTTAGGTCACACTGATGCTGCTGTTCTTTTTATGGATGATGAAGAGCCGGAGCCTTTGTATGCAGGATATTCGGGATTTGCCAGAAAGAGCATATATGGTGCATCTTCTCTGTCATTTTCTGGAATAAGGCTGCTTTTTGCAATCTCTTTATCTTCTCTTGGAAGAGTAGGCTTTTTTGGAGCTTTATCAGCAGAGTTGTTCGGATACTCTCTTTCAATCCGCATTGGGCAGATAGAGCCGTTATATAAAGATTCAGAAGAAGAATATGGATCAATCGAACTAAAAGCAAAACATGGTATATATTCTATGGATTTCTTATATGTTCTGGGAATGCCTGCTCTATATTCATTTGAATACCAGAATTGGAAGATGAGCCTAGAACAGACTATAAAAGCTGACTATCTCAGCATAGAATTTGGTTTGAATGTGGAACATGATAGGAAAGGACATGAAAAGAAAAGCTATAAAATGGAAGTCGATGGATTATATTTAAGCTTTGCATGCATAGATGCATCTCTTTCTTCTTTTTCTATGAATCTGCCGGGAGCATCTCTGTTATTTGACAATGGGCGTTATTGCGTAAAGCTTAATAAAGCACTTCATCTTGATAATGCTATTCTTGAAATTTCACTTTCAACCTTTAAGGGATTATCTCTTAGGGTTATTGCTTCTCTCTGAAAGATCCAATGAATGAGAGCGAGCATCTGAGTTTTATACTGAGCTTATTAAATGCTTCTTCCTCAGCTTTTCTGATTAACGCTGCCACATCATATGATCTGCAGCCTGGATATGTGACAATAATGTTTGGATTGTATTCTGAAAATTCAGCTTTAAGACCTGAAGGGCCTGTAAGATTCAACTCATTTATTATATCTGCTGCAGTATATCCTTCTGGATTGCAGAAGACATCGCTTGCAAGCCTTGTTGCAGGAGGAACAAGCATTAGCTCTGTGAATGTCTCTTTTCTCAGTCTTGCTTCTGCTGTGAACTGTGATGGCATCATCTTAAGCCCTGCAGCAACGAAGATTGCATTGTCAGGGAGAGAGACACCATCCTTTGTGAAGGTTTCCTTATATAGTGGAGTCCTGCAGAAGCTCCCATCTGGAGTGAGATAGTCTATGTAGAAAATGAAATCTGAGATTGAGACGGAGTTTGCATGCGCATTTATCTTGATGGCCCCTCCGAGAGTTCCTGGAATTCCAGCAAGCTTCTCTAGCCCTATGAGGTGATGCTCTATAGATTTATTGATTATGTTATCCAGTGTTTCACCTGCATATGCTGTTATGAGGCTGCCTTTCAGCGTTATGCTCTTCATGCTTTTCGTTGAGAGAATCAGTCCATCAAAGCCCTCATCGCTTATAAGTGTATGAGTGCCATCTCCTAATACTGCTATTTTCAGGTTCCTCTTATAAGCACATTCAAGAACTTCGGCACATTCATTGAGATCTCTTGGCTCAGCATAGAATTTTGCATTGCCGCCTATTCGAAGCATATTTTCTTTTCTGAGTGGGTAATTTTCTCTCAGACATATCAGGTCTCTCAGATATCCGCTTTGTCTTTCCATATTTATATTATAATAATGTATAAGATATGACTTTTTCTATCTGCTGTTGAAATTGCAGGATTAAAATCTTACCATGAAAAGAACCTTTGGAGGGTGTAGTTATGAAAATATACAATACAATGGATCGCAAGGTCGAAGAATTTGTACCAATAAAAGAAGGAAAGGCTTCAATGTACTGCTGTGGTCCAACAGTATACAATTATGCGCATATAGGAAATCTGAGGACATACATATTTGAGGATATTCTGCGTAGGACTCTGGAGGAAAATGGATATAAGGTTACCCACTGCATGAATATAACGGATGTGGGGCATCTTACAGGTGATGGTGATGATGGTGAGGATAAGCTGGGAAAGAGAAGCCGCGAGACAGGAAAGTCCGTCTGGGATATAGCTGCATTCTATACTGATGCATTCTTCCATGATACCAAAGCACTGAATATAAAGAGGCCTTCTATTGTCTGTAAGGCAACTGATCATATTGAAGATATGATTAAGCTGATTAAGCGTCTTGAGGATGGTGGACATACCTATATTTCTGGTGGAAATGTCTATTTCTCAATAGATTCTATTGATGACTATGGAAAGCTTGCCCGTCTTAATCTCGATGATTTGAAAAGCGGTGCTAGAATAGAAATTGATTCAAATAAGAAGAATCCTAAGGATTTTGTACTGTGGTTCACAAACTCAAAGTTTGGTGATCAGGCAATGATGTGGGACAGTCCTTGGGGAAGAGGGTATCCTGGTTGGCATATTGAATGCTCCGCAATGTCGATGAAATACCTTGGTGAGCATTTTGATATTCACTGCGGAGGTATAGATGCCATTCCTGTTCATCATACCAATGAGATAGCACAGAGTGAGGCTGCTACAGGGAAAAAGTGGGTAGATTACTGGTGCCATGGAGAATTTCTTTTAAACGATAAAGGCAAGATGAGTAAGTCAACTGGAGAGTTCCTTACATTGTCTGTTCTTGTTAATCATGGATATGACCCACTTGACTATAGATATTTCTGCCTTGGAGGACACTATCGCAGCCAGCTGAAATTTTCATATGAGGCTATGGATCATGCTCGTTCTGCACGAGAGGGCATTAATGCGAAGATTGCAGAGCTTAAGAGCAAAGCACAGCCTTCAAAGGAATATGGGGAGAAAGCAAAGCATTATGTAGATGCTTTTGAGGATGCAATGTCAAATGATCTCAGATGTCCAGAGGCGCTTTCTCATCTTCATATGCTTTTGAAGGATTCTGAGGTTCCAGATTGTGATAAGCTTGCAGCTTGCTATAAGATGGATAGGATTCTTGGCCTTGATTTTGAAAAGATTCCTGCGAAGAAGACAGAGGTTGTTGGCGGTGAAGAAGAGTGGAATCTTGTAAAGGCGAGAACAGAGGCTAAGAAAGCTAAGGATTTTGCACGTGCAGATGAGATACGTGATGAGCTTCTTTCTCGAGGCTTCATAGTAAAAGATACTCCTAATGGTCCTGTTCTTGAAAAGAAATGAAATTTGTAACCATTTGAAGGGATAGTTGTTAAGTATATGGAAATAAAGAGTACTGATCGGGATGATTTCAAGGCTATATACGAAGCTAATTATCATCTGATAATACAGGTGATTCAGCACATTGTTTATAATCTTGAGATTGCAGAAGACCTTACGCAGGAAACGTTCGAGAGGTTTTATGTTAAGAATATGACCTTTCCGAGTGAGGATGATGCTAGATACTGGCTTCTCAGAGTAGCAAAGAATCTTGCATTGAATCATATAAGACGCAATAAGCGTGAGATTCAGATGGTAGAGAAGATCAAGAAGATGCCTTCTTCTATTTCTTCAGACAAAGATGGAATGAAGAGTGTAATAGAAGAGGAGAGCAAGAAAGAAGTCAGGCTTGCTATAAATCAGCTTCCTGAGAATCTCAGGCTTGTTATCCAGCTTAAGGAGTTTTCTGGGCTTGATTACAAATCAATAGGAAAGGTGCTTGGAATTTCTGAGACGAATGTGAAGGTAAGAGTGCATAGAGCTAGAAAGAAGCTTGAAGAACTGCTTACGACGGAGGACAAAGATGTGTATTGATAGTCAGATGCTGTCAGCTTATCTGGATGGAGAACTGAAAGAACCATACAGAACTCAGGTCCAGGAGCATTTAGAGCACTGCGCAGCTTGCCGTAAGCAGCTTGATGATATGAGGCTTCTTGATGATAGAATCAGAAATACTCAGACATCTGACGAGCTTCTAGATAGGAAGAAGGATATAATATTCAATACTCTGGATGAGAAGTATTTTAGGGGAGGAAAGAAGATAAGCTTCGTAAGGCGGAAAGTGGAGATGAGCCTGCCACTGATGATAACTGCAGCTGCTGCTGTGGTGTTCATATTTATTGGCGGTTTCATGTTCTTTGGATCTAACCCTGCTCAGACAGCAGATATATTACCTTCATTTGCTGTAGCTGCAGATCAGCAGAATGTAAGATATGTATCTTCAGGAAAAGGCAATCTTGATGATTACACGCTGGAAGAGATTATGCAGTATCTTGATAGCAAAGGATACAATGTCAATATAACATTGAAGGGCTTACAGCCTATTGCGACTAACTGATAAAAGAAAATATTAGTGAGAAATAGAAGCTGCTTATTTCCTGTGTCAATTGGAGATAAGCAGCTTTTTATCTGAATTCACATTCTTGAATACAGTTCCTTGTATGTTTCTGACGAGTTCTTCCATGACCAGTCTTCTTTCATCCCTCTTTTTAGGAGTTCTGTCCATGTTGAAGGTCTGTCATAATATATATACATTGCGTGATTGATTCTATCCATCAGATTCCAGCTGGAATAGCCACTGAAAGAGAATCCTGTACCCGTATTATCAAACTGATTGAAGGGCTTTACTGTATCCTTCAGTCCTCCGATTTCATGTACAATAGGCACAGTTCCGTATTTCAATGCAATAAGCTGGGTAAGACCGCATGGCTCAAATGCACTAGGAACCATCAACGCATCGCTTCCTGCATAAATCTGATGGGATAGCTCGTCGCTATAGCATATATTTGCGCTGATTTTTCCCTTATATTTGTTCTGGTAATATCTGAACATATCTTCATAGCGCTTCTCTCCTGTACCCAGAATGATCATGTTTATATTCTTTGTGCATAGCTGGTCCATTATTCCATCGACTATGTCCAGTCCTTTCTGATCTGTAAGCCTTGAGATTACTGAAATAGTGAATACATCTGGATTCTCTTCAAGTCCAAGTCTTTTCTGTAGTGCTATCTTGTTTGCCCTCTTAGCTTTTCTGACATTGATGAGATTGTATTTTTCATCAATCTTATCATCTGTCTTAGGGTTCCATATGGAGTAATCTATCCCATTGATTATTCCCCATAATCTATCTCTTCTCCATCTTAGTATATCATCAAGACCATCTGAGAAATTCGGGGTCTGTATTTCTTCTGCATATGACTTTGATACAGTTGTTATGTAATCTGAATAGACAATTCCTCCTCTTAGCATAGAGGCATTCCAGTCAGATTCTGGATAGCTTCTATCCTGATATGGACTTACTAGCAGGCCAGGCTGAAAGCATTGGTCAGGAAGTCCTGTTACCCATTTCAGATGACCGACATTCCATGTTCCTTGAAATCGTATATTGTGGATAGTCATCACAGTTCTGATCCCTCTGAAGAAAGAATCACCCTGGAATACAGTGTTGAGATAGACCGGAATTAGAGATGTCTGCCAGTCATGACAGTGTATTATGTCAGGTCTGAACCCTATAAGAGGAAGTGCTGATAATACAGCTTTTGAGTAATATGCGAATCTTTCAAGATCCTGAAACATATCATAATATGGTACAAGACCTGAAAAATATTGCTCATTGTCAACAAAGTAGTATGTGATTCCATTAAGAATGAGCTTCTTTATGCCTACATATATTCTATTATCCATCTGGAAATAGTAGACAGTTTCCATTCTGTTTCTATATTCATCTTTTATGGCATGATAGTCTGGTATCATCACTCGGATATCATATTCTTTTCTGTCAAAGCTCTGAGGAAGGCTTCCGACAACGTCTGCCAGTCCACCTGTCTTAACAAAAGGGACACACTCTGATGCTGCAAATAGGATTCTCTTCATGTATTCAGTTTAGACTCTGCTATGTGCAAAGTCAAAGTTTATAAGAAGGAATGAAGAAGTCTTATCTATGCTGCTTAACAGAAGCTATCTTTGTTGGCAATAGCAATGGTTTTTGGTATTATCATAAAATATATTTGGAGGAATATAATGAAGGCAGTAGAACTAGCAAAGTCATACAATCCAAAGGACTTTGAGGATAGAATTTATGAAGAGTGGAAAGAAAAGGGTGAATTCGGCCCGAAAAAGGATGGAGAAGGACACTTCTCTGTTGTAATGCCACCTCCAAATGTAACAGGTATTCTCCATATGGGGCATGCCCTTAATAATAGCCTGCAGGATATTATTGTCCGCTATAAAAGAATGACAGGTCTTCCAACACTATGGGTTCCAGGTACTGATCACGCTGGAATTGCGACTCAGAACGTTGTTGAAAGACAGCTTGCAAAAGAAGGTCTCAGACGCCAGGATCTTGGCCGGGAAAAGTTTCTGGAACGAACATGGCAGGTAAAAGAAAAGCATCATGATATAATCAAGTCCCAGCTTGAGAAGATGGGGTGTTCCTGCGATTGGGAACATGAGCGATTCACAATGGATGAAGGTCTCTCAAAGGCTGTTAGGGAAGCATTTGTCACTCTTTATGAAAGAGGTCTTATCTACAAAGGCAACTATCTTGTGAACTACTGTCCAAAATGTGGTACAGCCTTAGCAGATGATGAGGTTGAATATGAAAATCTTCCAGGACATCTTTATGATGTACGATACCCATATGCAGATGGGTCTGGTTACATTACAGTTGCAACAACAAGACCAGAGACAATGTTTGGAGATGTTGCTGTTGCTGTAAATCCTGATGATGAGCGTTATAAAGCAGTTGTAGGAAAGATGCTCCATCTTCCTCTTACAGATAAGGATATTCCTATTATTGCTGATTCTTTTGTTGATATGGAATTCGGTACAGGCATGGTTAAGATAACTCCTGCACATGATCCGAATGACTGGGAATGTGGTAGAAGACATGGGCTAGAGGCAATAAACCTGCTGAATCCAGATGGAACACTCAATGAGAATGTTCCAGAGAAATACAGAGGTCTTAAGGCTGTTGAGGCAAGAGAGCTTGTCGTAGCCGATTTAAAAGAGCAGGGATACCTTGTTAAGATTACAGATCATGCTCATGATGTTGGTCATTGCTATCGCTGCCATACTGTTGTTGAGCCTTACCTCTCTGAGCAGTGGTTTGTTAGAATGCGAGGCATGGCTGATAAGGCAATTGATGCGTGGAAGAAGGGAGATATTGTATTCTATCCAAAGAGATGGGAGAATACATATCTGCATTGGATGGAGAATATAAGGGATTGGTGTATTTCCCGTCAGCTTTGGTGGGGGCATAGAATTCCTGTATGGTATTGCGAAGATTGCGGTGAGATGATTGTCTCAAGAGATGATCCTTCTGAGTGTCCGAAGTGTCATTCTCATAAGCTTAGACAGGAAAATGATGTCCTTGATACATGGTTCTCTTCATGGCTGTGGCCTTTCTCTACACTTGGATGGCCTGAGAAGACTCCTGATTTAAAGAGATTCTTCCCTACAAATACCCTTGTAAGTGCATATGACATTATCTTCTTCTGGATTTCCAGAATGATAATGGCATCAGAGGAATTCCTTGGACAGGCACCATTTAAAGATATTGTGATCACTGGACTTGTAAGAGATAGCCAGGGTAGAAAGATGAGCAAATCTCTTGGAAATGGCATTGATCCTATTGAAGTCATCAATCAGTATGGTGCTGATGCAATGAAGTTCACTCTCTGCTATCTTGCCGCACAGGGCCAGGATGTACTTATTGATATGAAGTCATTCCAGCTTGGTTCAAGATTTGCAAATAAGATCTGGAATGCTGCAAGATTCCTTCTCATGAATCTTGAGGGCAGAGATCTTGTTAAGATAGATAGAAGCCATCTGAACACAATGGATAGATGGATTTATAGCCAGCTCAATAATGCAGCAAAGGATATAAAGAAAGCCATGGATGGCTATCACTTCAATGAAGCTGCTCAGACTATTTACAGTTTCTTCTGGAATGATTTCTGTGATTGGTATATAGAAGCTTCAAAGCAGAGGCTTCTGCATGGCAGTGATGAGGAGAAGAACCTGCAGGTTTCTATTCTTATGGATATTCTTGAAGAGTCCATGAGGCTGATGCACCCATTCCTTTCCTTCCTGACAGAAGAGATTTATCAGAAGCTTCCTAATCATAAGGGCGATGTAATCTCTGCAGAATACCCGGTATTTGATCCTGCGAGAGAAGATAAAGAGGCAGAGAAGCTGGTTTCTGCTCTTCAGGATGGAATCAAGCTCGTCCGTACAGTAAGATCCAGCCTTCAGATTGGTCCTGAGAAGAAAGTCAAAGTTGTAATCAGGCCTAATAGCGATTTCTATGCAGCTCCTTTCTATAAAGAAGAAACATCTCTGATGGGCGTATTCATGGGAGCAAGCAATGTTGTAATCGATACCGATATGACAGAAGATGTATCGAGTGCTTTCCCCTCTCATGGACTTGGATTTGAGGCTTTCATATTTGTAAGAGATGCAATTGATGTAGAAGGTGAGATAAGAAAGCTTACAGTGGAAATTGAGAAGACAGAAGCACTTCTTGCCCAGTCGGAAAAGAAGCTTTCAAATGAGAACTTCATCTCTCATGCAAAGCCAGAAGCTATTGAGAAAGAGAAGTCAAAGAAAGCTGAATTTGAAGAGAAGATAGCAAAGAGCAACGAGCATATCGCACTTCTCAAGACTCTCTGATTTCTTTTATAGAGATTAATAAGCCCCCTTGTTCGGTAAAGCCAATAAGAGGGCTTTTCATTAAATTGCTATCTGATTCATTCATGAATTATGAAGAGAAGGATTGGAGCGAATCTATTGTTTCTTGATAAAAAACTGCTTGTCTTCATGAGATTATGAAATCAAGCAGTCTTAATGTTTTCAGGCTTAGCATTAAATAGTGCTTCTCCTGTAACAGGAAATGCATAAGAGTTCTATTTCTCTGCATCCATTTTCTCTTTCTCTTCCTGTATTTCCTTTCTTCTTTCTTTTGCGAGCTTGGTAAGTTCTGCCAATGCTTTTCTTGCACGTGCGGAAGCAGCCTTGACGCCTTTCTCTTCAAATTTAGCATTCTCTGCGATATATGCTTCATACTGAGCAACAATAGCTTCATGCGTAGTCATATAATACCTTCCTTTTTTTCTGGTTTTATTTATAGAATTCTATCATACTTTGTTATGTTAGCAAGAAATAATAAAAAACAGTACTAGATTACTCTTCCTTTCCAGATGAAGTTCTTGCCTGAAAGCCTTCTATATACACCATGTATATATAGCCAGCATAGAACTACAAGAGTAAGAGGGCATGACATTGAGATGAGTTTCCTGTAATTGATATTCCTTGAGCCACAGAACCATGCAACATAGAGCATGAACCATCCTAGAAATAACGCTACAGCATATGGATTTTCAAATGATATGAAGAATAATCCTATAATGCTTATGAATGGTGCGAATGCCATTAGAAGCAGTGCAGCAATGAGAGGAATCAGAAGGATTACAGTCATTGGCTTTACTGGAAAAACTCCTACAACAGATCTTTCTATGCCTCTGAATGCTTCATTCCTTTCATGATACATATAGCAGGCAACATCTTCGGAAAGATTAACAAAACCATATTTCTTCTTGTTCTTGACAAATAGCTTAACAATTGACATGTCATCGCATACGACATTGTCACCAAGAGAGCCATAGCCACCAACACTGTCATAATCATCTTTTTTTACCATGATGAACTGTCCGATGGCAAATGTCAGAGATGGAATCTGAAGCTTATGCAGAATTGCCTGTGGAACAAGTACATTGGCAAATAGCATTGCAGCCATTGATATGCTTCCCCAGTAGCTTTCACAGAGTTCTGTGGGAAAGCCTGATATTATACTGAGTTTATGCTTCATCATCATATTGAGAGTATGCTCAACAGCATGAGTAGCATGAGCACAATCTGCATCAGTCATGAGCATGTACTTACCGCGTGCATGTGGAATAAGCTGCAGCAGGGCATTGATTTTGCCATTTTTTGCAAGTCTGATATCCGGATTGCTCATATAGCTGATTATCCGCTTGTCCTTCTTTTTATAACGGTCTATTACAGCCTGTGTATTATCTGTTGATTGATCGTTGATTACAAGAATTTCGATATTTCTGTATGTCTGCTTTATAAGTGAATCTAGAAGCCTGCCAAGATTATGCTCTTCATTCCTTGCAGGTATTATTATGGATACTTTGGGACCATTATTCCTGTCTGCAAGGCTTTCAGTTCTATTCATTATTGAAAAGTAAATTATGTTTGTCATTGTCGTGATGAATGCATATATCCCAACAATAGCCATAATAACAGCAGTAATTTCAAAGAAAATCATCAGTTACCTCGCTTTTCTTCTACTTCCTTCAGCGTCTCGAGTACAAGAGGATCCTTCTTATAGAATTCCTTTGCTTTTGTAAGATACTTGTAGGCATCATCATACTCTTCTCTTTGGGCATGTGCATAGCCTAAAGCCGTATATAGACCTGATTCTTCTAAATATGATATGCCTTCTTTATTCTTCTCAATTTCATTAAGCATCCTGATGGCTTTTCTGTAGGAACCTCCTGCAATGGCAGGTGTATAAATCAAGCGCCAGCACTCTGTAATAGCAGCATAGAATTCATCTGGATATTTCTCATAGAGTGCTTTCGTAAGCTTAGAATTCTCAATTCCAACAGACATCTCCTTGTTTACATAGTATCTAGCTGAAGTATAATCAACCTCTGCTACAAGCCTTTCATATTCGGATGCCTCTTCTCCTATCTGATCCATATAGAATCCCTCAAGATCTAGATGTTCTCTGGCTTTTGTCTTGTTTTTGATGTCCTTATAGTAACGAGCCATATGATATTCTATTCTTGAACGTTCTGTCATTGTTATGTCAGAAGCTATATATGTTTCATAAAGTGATAGGACAGAAGATTCCTTCTCTTCATTCTTAAGTGCTGTAATAAGATTCCCAAATAATGGATTGCTGTTCATGGTTGCAAATGAATCTTTGTATGCAGACACAGAGAAAACTGCAGCTGATAACAGCATAATCATCAGAAAGATTTTTTTTCTCATTTTACAATCTTCTCCTCTGATAATCTTCTGAGAATATATCCAGGCTTAAGGGGCAGGTCTGTCTTTATATAACCGGTTTTGCCATGGTCAAGCTGGAAAAGCGGGAAACCACTTTCATCAACAAGGTTTATGCTGTTTTCAGTAAGAAGCGGAACATCTGGACCTATAAATTCAATTGTTTGTCCACGCTTTATCTGATTCTTGCATTCAATCTTATATACTCCATCTTCTTTCTTTTCTCCGATAGTTCCAAGGAATGTGTAATTTCGTTCATAACCATAGCTTGTTGGTCTTGAAACATCATCTTTTCTCTCTTCAATTGGCCTATCTGAAAAGAAGAAGCCTGTAGTATATTCTCTATGGGATACATCAAAGATATCTCTTTTGTAGCTATCAAGGTCAGGTGCATTATCCAGTGCTTTCCTATAAGCTCTTGTAACTACAGCAACATAATAGACACTCTTCATTCTTCCTTCAATTTTAAGAGAAGATAGCCCTGCATCCTCAAGTTCTTTTACATGGTCAATCATGCATAGATCCTTAGAAGAGAGGATTGTTGTATAACCATCATTTTCTTCAATAGGGTAGTAGAGTCCTGGCCTTTCTTCTTCCTCAATTGCATAGTGGAGCTTATAATTCCACCTACATGTATGAGAGCAGTCACCTTGATTCCCGCTTCTTCCAGCAAGATGCGCCGATAGAAGGCATCTACCAGAATATGCCATGCACATTGCACCATGCACAAAGGCTTCAAGCTCAAGCTCTGGAATCTTATCTTTTATTCTTTTTATATCACTGATGCTTGCTTCTCTTCCAAGGATTACCCTTGAGAATCCCATGTTGTGATATACCTTTGCAGCTTCGCTGTTTATACAGCTTGCCTGGGTGGAAAGATGAAGATCCTTCTCCGGGAAGGTATTCTTCAGGAAATCTGCAGCTCCGATATCTGAAACGATAAATGCATCAAAAGGCCATGTCCTGATTTCGTCTTTCATGGCCTTCAGCTGCTCAATCTGATTCTCGTGGAAGAGAATATTCATTGTGCAATAAAGCTTCTTACCTGTTTTTGCTTTTAGCTCTCTTACTCTTTCCTTTTCCTTGTCGCTGAAATTGCCAGCATTAGCGCGCAAAGAAAAGCTGGTGAGACCCATATAGGCCGCATCAGCTCCATATAAAAATGCTGTTTCTAGTTTTTCTATATTTCCTGCTGGAGATAGTAATTCTATTGCCATTTGAACACCTTTTGGAAAGCTTCTGCCCTTTCCAGATTCTCTTCTTTTCGTTTTTCTGCTTCTTTATTCTTTCTTTCGTCTTCTAATTCTATCAGTTTAACTTTATCAAGACGTTTTGTCTTCTCTTCTGGAAATGCAAGGCTTATTACTTCAGATATATCAGAAACAGGATGGAAGATAACATCACCTTTCACTTCATCTTCAAGCTTTTCTAAGTCTCTTTTATTTCTTTCTGGAATTATTATTTCCTTGATTCCATTGCGCCTAGCAGCAAGAACCTTCTCCTTTAAGCCTCCGATTGGTGTCACTCGTCCTGTAAGAGTCAGCTCTCCAGTCATTGCCATCTGCTGCTTCATGGTCATGTTCCGGAACATTGACCACAGAGCTGTGAATAATGTTATGCCTGCAGACGGACCATCTTTGGGAACTGCTCCATCTGGAATATGGATATGGACAGCCGTGTTTTCAAAATATGAGAGATCCAATCCTCTTAGGTATGCTTCTTTCTTTAATGAGGACCATGCTATAGACACTGATTCCTTCATTACATCGCCAAGCTGTCCAGTGATTTTGAGCTCTCCTTTACCAGGAATTCCTTCTGCTTCAATTAATAGGACATCTCCGCCCATGCTGGTCCATGCAAGACCTATTGCTGTACCATATTTATCGGCCTTTATGATGTCATCGGAAGGAAAGATAGGCTTGCCTAGATATTTCTCTACGTCTTTTTCTTTTATTGAGATTGGTAGCTTTAGCTCTTCTTCTGATGTCTCAAGAATCTGCAGGGCAGTCTTTCTTAGAATCTTATCAAGAGATTTCTCATAATGACGCACTCCAGCTTCTCTTGCATATTCTTCAGCAATCATTGACAATGCTCCATTTGAGAATTTCACTTCTTTCTTGGTCAGTCCATTTTTTGCAAGTAGCTTTGGAACTAGATATTTCGAGCCTATATGGAGCTTTTCCTGAGGCGTATAGCCTGAAAGCTCGATTATTTCCATCCTATCGAGAAGCGGCTCAGGAATCCTTGATATATCATTAGCTGTTACGATGAACAGAACTCTCGACAAGTCATATGGCATATTCAGATAGAAATCCTGAAAATTTGAATTCTGTTCAGGATCAAGCACTTCAAGAAGCGCAGATGCAGGGTCTCCATGATAGCTTTCACCCATCTTATCAATCTCATCGATTAGAAACACTGGATCTACTACGCCTGTAGCCTTCATTCCCTGGATGATTTTGCCTGGCATTGCTCCTACATATGTTCTTCTGTGGCCTTTTATCTCCGCCTCATCTCTCATGCCACCAACGCTGAAACGATAGAATTTTCTATTAAGCGCAGCAGCTATAGAATAGCCAACACTGGTTTTTCCGACTCCGGGAGGGCCTGCTAAGCAGATTATTGCCCCTTTTGTATTCTTTGCTTTCAGTCTTGATGCGAGAAATTCTACTATTCGTTCTTTTACCTCTTTCATCCCGTAATGGTCGGCTTCAAGCTTTTTCTTGACGCTGATAATAGAATAGTCTGGAACTGTCTCTTCGAAAGAGAAAGGCAGAGCAAGAATAGTTTCTATGTAAAGCTTTGTGAGCATATATTCAGGATTTGTGGAGTCAAGGCTAGATAGCTTCTCGAGTTCTTTGTTTACAGTCTCTCTGTAATTATCTGGAAGCGCTTTAGCATTTGCCTGTTGATAGATATCTCCGGAAATAGCCCCATTTGGATTTTCCGGATTCAGGCCCATCATGGAGTTTAGTTCCCCCTGCAGTGCTTTAATCTGCTCTCTCAGAAGGACTTCTTTATTCTTATTCTTGACTTTAGCAATAAGCTCATTCCTGATTTCAGTTTCCTTGCCAAAGACTTCCTTTTCAGCTTCAATAAAAGCTACAAGCTTCTCTATTCGGCTTTTGGCACTCAGGTCTTCTAGGAGATCCTGGAGAAAATCTGCACTTGCTCCATTGATCGATGATGCAACGAAGAAGCTCAGTTCTGCTGGATTCTCTATATTGTTTATGTTGACGTCTGTTACAAGAGAGAACAGCTGTGTCTGCAGGAGTGGTGTTATTGTATCTTTCAGAACTCTGACATATGGCATCATGTTCTTTTGAGACTTCCCTGAATCAGGGAGAATTTCCCATTTTGCCACTATGCCTTCATCTGTAATATCCTCAGTTTCTACTTTTACTCTAGCTTCTGTTGAGACAAAAGCATGTATGCAGTTATTTGGAAGTCTTATAAACTTATTTATCTTGCATAGTGTTCCGACAGTATTTGTTTTTTTGGTATTTTCTAGTAATCCAATGAAATATCCATTACCTTCAATAACATTATTTATTATATTTACATCTTCCGGTCTGCCTATTATCAGGGTTGTTAAAGTCCCTGGAAATAATGGCCTTTCGATTAGTGGCAGGATAGGGAGAGTGGATGGTATATCTTTATTGTCTTCCATGTTTTTTCCTTATAGTGACTATATATTATATATATCCAGTATGCTTATAGAAAGGTACTTAAAATGTAGAAAAACGGCAATATTTTCAGTTTTTTCAGAATTGAAAGAAAATGTTGCGATTTGTTGCGCATATGCTATTGTATAACTATAAGGAAAATTTGTATGGAAGGAAAACTGATTGTAATAGCAATAGGTGGCAATTCTCTGATAGAAGATAGCAAGCATGTTACGGTTCCATCTCAGTATGCAGCTGCAAAGAAGACAGCACATTATATTGCTAAGCTTATAAAAGCAGGAAATAGAGTTGTGATAGCTCATGGCAATGGACCTCAGGTCGGTTATATATTGAGGCGGGCAGAGCTTTCCTCTAAGGTCCTTCACACGGTTCCTCTTGATTCATGTGTTGCTGATACCCAGGGTGCTATTGGCTACCAGCTTCAGAATGCTCTTGATAATGAGCTCCTTTCTGATGGGCTTGAAAAGAAAGTTGCTACCATCGTAACTCAGGTAGAAGTCCTTGATGATGATCCATCATTCCATAATCCAACAAAACCAATTGGTTCTTTTATGAGTCAGGAAGATGCAAAAGAACGAGAAGATAAGGATGGATGGTCTGTTGTTGAGGATGCTGGCAGGGGCTGGAGGAGAGTCGTTGCATCTCCAAAACCTCAGTCTATTATAGAGCTTGAGACGATACGGTGCCTTCTTGATAATGATGTAGTTGTAATTGCTGCTGGTGGAGGTGGAATTCCTGTCGTAAGAAAAGCTGATGGCTCATTAGAAGGCAGAGAAGCCGTTATAGATAAGGATCTAGCAGCAGCAATGCTTGCCAAAAAACTCAATGCTGATTTATTTGTAATATCTACAGCGGTAGAGAAAGTTGCGCTTAATTATGGAAAGCCTAATCAGAAGAATCTTGATACAATCAGCATTGCAGAGGCTGAAGAGTACATGAATGAAGGCCATTTTGCAGCAGGTAGCATGCTCCCTAAGATACAGGCTGTCACAGACTTCGTTAAGACAACTGGAAATGCAGGGATTATTACAGATCCAATTAATCTTTATGATGCTGTTTATGGAGAAAAAGGAACAAAGATTGTCAAATAGTAATAGACATGGCTGTAGTGATTTATTAAACCAGTAGTTATGGAAATCTCAGATAGTGAGTATGGTGAATTGAAAAGACGGCTTTCTGGATCTGCTTTCAGAAGCCGTTTTCATTTAAGTGATAAAGAAAAACAATACGTTTATTTTAGAGGAATGGAAGAGATAAGAGGTCAGGCAGAGAATATTGTCTCTAGGCGGCTTGTCAATCCAGCTAATGATGGAAAGCAGACTCCCATGAGGGGGCATGCTGTGTTCACAGCTCAGCATGCAACAGCGACATGCTGCCGTGGTTGTATCTCAAAATGGCATAATATATCATCTACTGCTGATTTATCTTCATCAGATATTGCGTACATTGTCTCAGTGATAATCCGATTCATAGAGGATGAGATGATTGATTATCACCCGGAGGACTATGGTCAGCTTATGCTTTTTCAGTAATATAAGCTCATGATAAGAATACGATATGCAGAAGAAATTGATGCAGAGGCTCTCCTTTCTATTTACTCATATTATGTTGAGAATACAGCAATAACCTTTGAATGGAGTGTTCCTTCTGTTGCTGAGTTCCGGGATAGAATAAGAGATACTCTGTCATTCTTTCCTTATCTTGTCGCCTACGACGATGAGACATCTAAGGCTGTTGGCTATGCTTATGCCTCTCATTTCAATCATAGAAAGGCCTATGAATGGTGCTCTGAAGTCTCAATCTATGTTAACAGAGAGTATAAGAAGAGGGGAATAGGAAGGCTTCTATATTCAGCGCTCGAAATGATTCTGAAAACTCAGGGTATAATAAAGCTGTATGCTTGCATTGCTTATTCCGAAATTCCACAGAAGGAACTGGATTCGAATTCTCTTGAATTTCATAAGAGGATTGGATACAGGCTTGTTGGAACATTTCCTAGCTGTGGTTATAAATTCGGCAGATGGTTTGATATGGTCTGGATGGAGAAGACAATTGCAGAATGTAAAGAGAATCTAGAGCCTGTTGTTCCTTTCCCCCAGTTAAATATACGATTCTAGTTTTTATTATTTTTCTCTTTTTCTTTCTATTTCTTGCTTTTTCTTTTCTTTTTGTTTGTATTTATTTCCTTTTGCTTGTAGGATAGAGAAAAGAGGTATTAGTTATGGGCGCTGATGATAAACTGAATCTTGGTATGTTCAAAGCATATGATATAAGAACAAAGGCAGCTTTGCTTGATGATGAGCATTTGAGAAGGCTTATTATTTCTGTTGGCAGATACTTCAAGGAAGTCCTGAAAGTTGATAAGGTTGTTCTTGGTCGCGATGCGAGAATCGGAGTTACGAGGCTTCTGCAGTCTGCTCTTGATATATTCCCGATGATGGGATTTGAGGTTCTTGTGAATCCTTTGCAGGAATCTACATGCTTATTTTATTATTCATGCATGCAGAACAGAGATGCTGCTGCTATCATGTTCACTGCAAGTCATAATCCAGGAGAATATATTGGTCTTAAAGTGCTAGCTCCCATGATGCAGCCTATAGCTATGGGCTGTGGGGCCAATGGTGGCTTGGAGGCAATTAAGCAGTATTATATCGATTTCAGAGATGACTATAGGTTTGAAAGGACAGGCTCTGTCAGGATAGTCCAGTATCTTGAATCCTATGTCAATTATTCAATGAAGCTTGCAGGTGTAGAGAAGGGAATGCTGAGTGGCGTTTCAGTTCTTGCAGATTTCCTTCATGGTGCAGCTGGTGTGGATGTTGCTATGGCATTTGATATTGCAGGGGCAAAGCTGAAGAGCCGGAATCTTGTTCCGGATGGACTGTTTCCTGCAGGTGATCCTAATCCCATCATAATCAAAAGCATTCAGCCCACCTGGGATGAGATGAAGAGAGGTGGGTATGATTTTGGCTTCTGCTATGATGGAGATGGAGATCGTGTAGATCTCATGGATAGCAATGGAGCTCAGATTGCTCCTGGCTTCAATATGGCTGCAATAGCCCCAGAGATAAAGAAGATTTTCTATAAAGCTTATGAACAGGGTGTCTTTAAAGGTCCATGGAATCCTCAGATTTATTCAGATGTGAAGGCTATTCCATCAGCTATGGTAGATCTTGCATCAGCAGGGCTGGGTGTTCATATAATCAGAAATGGCCATTCTTTCATAAAAGAGAAGCTTCTTACAAATTTCAGCAATCAATATCTTGCTGCTTCAGAGGAATCTGCACACTACTATATGAATTTTCCTATAAATGCAGATGATTGGAGATGTGGCTATGCTGCAACAGAGAATACACTATTCTTTACTATGCTGAGTTCTAGAATGCTGGCTTTCCATAAAGATAGGTATGATGAGCTCATAAAGCATCAGGATGCTCTATTCAGAGTCCGAGAGTGGCCTTGCTATTTCTCCGCAGCTCCAGAAAAGATGGAAAATGTTCTTCAGGATGTTCAGGATGAAATGGTTAGAAGAGGTGCTAAGGTGATATCAAGGATGGATGATGGCAGTGATCTTGATGCATCTCTTATGCGTTTTGGTATGCCTGATAGGATTGATGCATCAACAAAGCTTGATGGTACATGGTGTCAGGTTGCACAGCGGATATCCAGAAGTGAGGATGCGATGACAAGGTGGGAGGTTGTATCTAATTCTGAGAGCCTATGTAAAGAAATGGATGATGCAATACATAAGATAACAGACAGGTATGTCTCAGACGGATATGCTAACTACTGATTATCTATACTATTATAGTTCTTATATGGTATTGTAAGCCCACGATGGATGCAAGGAATCTAGTTTATGAATGCTGCTGAAAGAAAACGTAATATATTGGACATCCTCCGAGAAAAGGAGAGTGTCCAAGTCGGTGAGCTTACGGAGATATTCAATGTCTCAAAAGTCACTATTAGGACCGATCTTGATGATCTAGAACAGAAAGGACTTCTTGTGAGAACTCATGGTGGAGCTATGATAGCGGAGAGGCAGGAGCTTGTCCGCTTGATTTCCAATACGATAAATGAGTGTGCAGATAAAAAGAAGCTTATAGCTCAGCTTGCATCATCGCTGATTGTTCCAGGCTCTGCGATAATTATAGACAGTGGAAGTACAACAGTGCATTTAACTAGGCATATTGAGCAGATTCCTCTTACGGTTATGACAAATTCCCTGCTTGTAATACAGAATCTGATGGCTGCAGGAAATATAGAGCTTGTCGTTGCAGGCGGTTCGCTTCGCCGTCAGTCAATGTCTCTGATCGGCAATCATGCGAGAGAATGCTTTCGTCAGGTGCATGCAGATATGCTGTTTCTTGGGGCATCAGGATTCTCTGCCTCTAGTGGTGTATTCTGCACCAACCTTATAGAAGCTGATACAAAAAGAGCAATGATTGATAGTGCAGCTAAGGTCTGTCTTATGGTTGATTCAACAAAAACAGGAAAGACATCACTTGCAAGAATCTGCGACTGGAGTTCTATTGATATGATAATCACAGATTCAATGAGCAGTGATGATAAGAAAAGATTTGAGGAAATTGGGGTTTCAGTTCTTGCTGATTCGATAATTTAGGGGATGATGATGAAGAAGGGGATATCTTTAGTTGGTTTCAGAACCTATGATGAGGTATCCTCTTATATCAAAGCATATCCTAATGCAAGATTTGAACTATCATATAATATGAAGAGGGAGTTCCTCTCTTCTATTGCGCCGCTTATTGAGGGGCGTGTATTATCTCTTCATGCCTGCTGTCCAGAGGAAGCCTTTTTCCCTAATTATGGAAGCTATAATCCATCTGTTATTGAATATAGCAATAATGTAATGCAGAAAAGCTTGGAGACAGCCAAAGCCTATGGGGCTGACATTGTTGTTCTTCATCCAGGCTATATCACAGATGAGAATGTATCCAGCTGTTATAGGGAAAGAGCTTTGCTGATGAGAAGCAATGCTTTTAAGCCATTCATTGCTAGAGAAGAAGGCTCAATAGTAAGGAATGATATTCTTTCAGACGAAGAATATGTAATGCGATTCAGGAAAATGAATGATCATGTTACAGAGTTATCATCGCTCTTTGAAAGAGCAGGGGTCGCTCTTGCTGTTGAGAATCTTAATCCTCGAGCAGGCTACCTGTTCTATTCTCCGTATGAGATAGCAAACTTCTCTCCAAATGTAAGATTCTGCCTTGATGTTGGGCACTTATATATATCTCATTATGTCTTTGGCTTTGATTTTCTGAAAGCTATAGATTATATGCTATCTACTGGCCGCGTCTTATCCATGCATCTGCACTCTAATAGGTCTGATGGGAAGATCCTTGAGGATTCCCATAGCGATTTCTTTGCCTCAGGATTTCCCTCTACCGACATAATAAGAATAGCATCTGGATATGATGTCAATCTGATTCTTGAAACAATTTCAAATCCACTTGAAAATTCTTTTTTTCTTGACTCAATTATTTGATTTATCTTTCTTTTATTTTTGTTTGTTGTATTAACACCCAAAAAAAAGAAAGCAAACGAAAACATTTTTCCTTGCGATATAGTTTTATCGATTTTATAATCATATCAAATGGAACATAAATGGCCATTATGGTGATAAAAGGAGGAATAAATAATGAAGAAGATTTTATCTGTTCTGCTGGTATTGATTGTTTCAATTGGAATGCTTTTTGCTCAGGGATCAAAAGAGGGGGCTGCAGCAAGTGAGGAAAAAGCAGCTGTTACAAATAAGCTTACTGTATATAGCGCAGCTTCGGAGGGTGAGGCAGAGAAGCTTGTTGCTAAGTTCAATGAGAAGTACCCAGATATTAAGGTTCAGATCATAAGAGCTGGCTCAGGTGATATGGTAACACGTGTAAAGACCGAATGGCCGAAGCCAGATGGAGATGTTGTTCTTCTTATGGCAAAGGAGAACCTTGATCAGATTTATGATTATCTAGAACCTTATAAATGTGCAAATCATGATGGTTTTGCAGTTGAGAACAGAGATTCTGCTGATGTACCGAGATATTATGGTACAACAATGCCGCTGCAGGCAATAATGTATAATACAAACATGCTGACACCTGATCAGGCTCCAAAATCATGGAAGGATCTTGCAGATCCAAAATACAGGGGAGAGATTGTTCTTGCTAATCCTGCATCTTCAGGTTCTGCATATGCACAGCTTTATATGATGAATAAGCTTTATGGAATGGATTATGTTGCTGATGTTGCAAAGAATGCTACATATGTTGCATCATCAACAGCTGGCCCTGATTCTGTAGCACGTGGAGAATATGCAATAACAGTTACAGGAGAGTTCAATATTGCTAAGAAAATCGGAGCAGGAGATCCTGTTGCATATGTAATGCCAGAGGAAGGTACAGGTCACAGAATCGAAGGCTCAGCAATTCTTGCAAATTGCAAGAATCTCGATTCTGCTCAGAAGTTTATTGACTTCATGACAAGTGATGAGGCTCTTGTTATTGTAAGAGATGAATGCTCAAGAAGACCTATTTCCACAACTATTGATGGTCCTAAGAATCTGCCAGCATTAAGTGATATCAAGTTCTTTGAATATGATGCAACAGAGGCAAAGAACCTTAAGAAGAGCCTTGTAAGCGAATTCAATGCATTGCTCTAGGTTCCTAGTTCTTAGGGTTGTATGGTAGGTTCTCTTTTATGTGCGGCCTACCATAATTTTTAATTAGGCAAAAGGAGGCCATATGAGCAAGGATTTAACATATGAGAATGTTAATAAAATTTATGGGGAGAAGAGCAAGAACCCTGTTCATGCTCTTAAAGATGTATCTTTTACGATTAATGCTGGTGAGTTGTTCTGTCTCTTAGGGCCATCAGGATGCGGAAAGACTACACTTCTGAGAAGTACAGCAGGTCTTGAGAGCATATCATCAGGCAGAATGCTATATGGAGATGTGGATTTATCTCTGATTCCACCTTATAAGAGAAATATTGGAATGGTATTCCAGAGCTTTGCTCTCTATCCTCATATGACGATTTTTGAGAATGTAGCTTATGGCCTTCGCGTAAGAAAAGTTGCAGAAGATGTGATTAAGAAGAAAGTTACAGAAGTGATGGAACTTGTAGGCCTTCAGGAAGAACTGAAGAGGAATCCTAGCCCTACTGGACTATCTGGTGGACAGCAGCAGAGAGTTGCTATCGCAAGAGCACTGGTATATGACCCTGATCTTCTTCTGCTTGATGAGCCTCTTGCTAACCTTGATGCAAAGCTTCGGCGCTATATGAGAGCGGAGATAAGACGTATTCAGAAAGCAACGAACATAACAACAATATTTGTAACGCATGATCAGGAAGAGGCTATGGCTGTTGGTGATAGGCTTGCAGTTCTAAGAAAGGGTGTTGTAGAGCAGATTGGCACTTCAGATGAGCTTTATACACAGCCAAAGAATGCATTTGTCTCTAATTTTATCGGAAAGATGAATTTCTTCTCATCGGATATTGTAGGAAAGGATAATGGAACTATAAGTGCCAAGGTTCATGGTACTGATTTCGTTATACCAATCAATATGGATAGAGTCCATTCTGATGACTTATCTGAAAACAGAAGCATTCTTGTAGGTGCTCGCCCTGAGATGCTTCATATTTCGAAAGATAAAGTTCAGAACAGCATCAAGGGAACTGTTAAGATTATCCAGCACCTAGGCCAGTTTGTTCGTTACGAAGTAGAGCTTCCTTCTTCTGTATCTGAAACAATATTTGAGATTGATATGCCAGGTATGGTTGCAGGAATAAGAGAGCATGATGATGTTTATGTATCAGTAAAGCCAGATGTGGCTTCCCTTTTTGATAAGGAGACGAAGAATGAGTAAAAAGGGCAGTGATATAGAGAAAATCGCAAATGACGGAAAGGTAAAAAGATTCTTTCAGAAAGACCTATCCCAATATATCGTATTTGCAATTCCAATGGTCTTTCTTGCCATCTTTCTGCTGTATCCTATGTTTACAACACTCGTAAGAGCTTTTATGGCACCTGCTGAGGATCTTGCTTTCCATGGCTTCAGCTTAGATGGATTCAGACAGTTTGCTACATCAAGGCTTTATAGGAAGAGCCTATACAATTCATTCATTGTCTCAATAAGCGTTACAGCTCTTACTCTGCTTATTGGTATACCAATGGGGTATTTTGTAGCAAGAGTTAAGATGCCAGGAAAGAATCTTATCCTGTCATTGGGAATTCTTCCTGTGATTATGCCGTCGTTTGTAGGTGCTTTCACATGGGTAATACTTTTAGGTCGAAATGGCATTGTAAGAGTATTCCTTAATTGGCTTCTGCGTCCATTTGGTGTTGAAGTCCCATCTATTTACGGAATGTTTGGAATGATTCTTTGCATGACCCTTACATATTATCCATTTGTATTCCAGCTTGCTTATGGTGCATTTGCATCTGCTAATCCGCTTCTGGAAGAGGCTGCTATGCTCATGGGTGCAAAGAAAGGCAGAATACTTAGAACTGTTACATTTCCTTTAGTATTGCCATCAATCGGAGCTGCAGCGCTTCTTGTGTTTGTAAGAGCTATAGGAAATTTCGGAATACCAGCTATGATTGGTGGTGATGTATATGTTCTTCCGACATTGATTTATTTCGAAGTGAATGGTTTCTGGAATATAAATGGCGCATCATCAATTGCTGTTGTGAATGTACTGATCACTGCTATAGTTCTGCTTGCTCAGAAATACATGGTAAGCAAGCATGAGTATGAGACAATATCTGCATCCCGTTCTGAAATGAAGCTGAATGATAGTCTAGGAATGAGAATTCTTGCAATAGTATTCTGTTCAGTTGTCCTTGTATTTTCACTGCTTCCGCAGCTTACAATCATTGTTATGTCTTTCTTTGATAAGTGGGTTGGCCTGTTTCCTGAGGGATTCACACTTGCAAACTATGCAAGAATCCCAAAGTATTCCCATAGGGAATTATTCAATTCTTTCTACCTTTCAATTCTTGCAACAATTCTGTGTGCTGTACTTGGCAGTCTTGTAGCTTATATAACAGAGCGTAAAAAGCCTAAAGGTGCGGCTCTTCTTGATCTTTCTGTAATGGCTCCATTCATCCTTCCTGGAACTGTAGTTTCTATTGCCCTTCTTTCTGCTTTCAGTGGAAACAGCATGATAAGGCTCACCGGGACTTATACAATCATTGTGATATCTTATATGATCAGAAGGACTCCATATGTATATCGCTCTGTTGCTGCAAGTCTTACACAGTTGAATCCATCTCTGGAAGAAGCTTCAACAATTATGGGTGCATCATGGTTCTATACATTCAGGAAAGTCAGCATGCCTCTTATAATGCCTGCTATAATCTCAGGATCGATTCTTACACTTACAACATTGCTCCAGGAGTTGAGTACAACAATTCTGCTTTATAGTGGAAGGACAAGAACAGTTCCTATTCAGATTTATGGTGCAGTCTCTGATGGCAATCTTGGACAGGCGAGTGCTCTTTCTGTAATTCTTCTTATTGTTGTATTCATCATTGTTTATGTGATGAACAGAAGACAGGGAAAGGATATGTCTTCTGCATTCAAGATGTGATGGAGGCATTATGAGGATTTTTATAGCGGAAAATCCATTATCTCTGGGAAAGTCTGCGTCAGCTGAAGCCGCAAAGGCAATCAATCGTGCTATAAAAGAGAAGGGCAAGGCGAGGATAATCCTATCTACAGGAATGAGTCAGTTTGAGACACTCTCTGCACTTGTTTCAGAGAGTGTTGACTGGTCTAAAGTTGAGATGTTCCATCTTGATGAATACTGTGGCCTTCCCGAGAGCCATATTGCAAGTTTCAGAAGATATCTTAAAGAAAGATTCATATCAAAAGTTGAATTGGGGTCTTATCATCTTGTTGGCGGGACTGAAAGCTTAGAAGATATCTCATATGCATTAAAATCAGAAGATATTGATCTGGGACTTATCGGAATAGGAGAGAATGGGCATATAGCATTCAATGATCCTCCTTGTGATTTCTACTCTGACTCAGCTTACATTACGGTAATGCTGAATGAAGAATGCCGTAATCAGCAAGTCCGAGAAGGCTGGTTCAAGAGCCCTGAAGAAGTGCCTGAGAAGGCAATCTCGATGACACCGCATATGATAATGAAATGCCGAACTATAATTTCAGCGGTTCCTTACAGTGTTAAGGCCTCAGCTATCAGAAATACTCTTGAAAGCCACATTGTTACCAATATGGTACCAGCAACTCTGCTCAAGACGCATTCTGACTTCAGCCTTTTTCTAGATAAGGACAGCGCAGGATTTCTGGATATTGATAAGATAATAGCTTTTGATGGAAATACTATTTTTCTTTCTTATATCTGATCTTATCTATGATATTGCTATCTGCTGCATATAAAGGAATCATCACAATGTAGTAAGCCCAATTTGCATTATAGAAAAGCTTTATGATGATAAGCTTAGCAATAAGCAGTGACAATGTGATTATGAGCATTGCTGAGCTAAGCTTTTTTATTTTGATTCTTTTTTCCTCTTTGATTAATGATGCGATATGCAGGTATGCAAATATGAACGTGACTGGTGATATCACAAGAAGAGAAGTGTTGAAGTATGTTACTTTATGTATTGAGGCTGTTTCAAGAAACAGAAGCACTGCGGACATAATGAACAGTATGATATAGATTAATGCAGATAATAAATCTCCTGTTTTTCTGATAAATCTGTGCTTTGAATATGTTAATGTTATGATAGCTGTCAGAATTAAGCAGAGGATTAGAGTCTTAAGATAGAAATAATTATGAGTATCTAGCTTAGATCGGCTCTCTGATGCATAGATCCTTGAGCTTTCTGTTCCTTGATATTCTTCAATGCTTTCTCTGAGTATATCAGGAAGAAACATTGCATCCCAGAGTGACATCTTATTGTCTACTGATGGGCCGAGCAGATAATTTATTGCCCAATCTGCAATGAATACAGGAGATAGATATTTTATTGTATAATCTCTTAGAGTCATTCCTGTCATATTGTTTTCTGCCCAGGATCTGAATTCTCCTCCTGTTATGTATGAATATGAATCCCTGAGCCTTGTTGCGCAGTTATCAAGGTAGTAATCATAAAGGTATATTCTATTCTCAGCTTTATTGTTGTATTCTAGAAATAGCAGAAGATTGCATTTTTCAAGTGCTGATAGATTCAATTCCAGTTTATATATATCTCTATCAGCCATTTTCAGATTGCTTATTCTGGGTGAAGCATGAGATTCCATCATTGAATAATATAATTTGCCTAGAGCAAAATTCTTATAAAAATCCTTATCAAAAGAGAATATCCCATAATCAAACATAATATCTGGGTTATTAGGTGATTCAACCAAGAAAGAGGCATGCCCGAATAGTTCCCAGATTTCATCACCTTGGCCCCCTGTTACTAATGATATTCTGATATTACCAAAGAATTCCTCTTCTGTATTGGTAAGTCCACTCTTCCATTGGAATTTTGAGAGCTCATCATCGCTGAAAAATAAGCCTTCTCGTATTTTTATGGAATTGCCCTCATTAAATGAAACAGAAAGAAGATTATAGATTGCTATGTATGACAGTATAAGGAATAATAGGCATCTTTTCACAGAGTTATATTAGCACTTAGATCAAAGCTCTGCTATTGCCATCTTTTCTTCTATATCTTACGCTTCTGATATGCTCCGTGATTCAAAGGCATTGGGAATTGTTATTAAAACAGAGAAAGTAAGAGATAAGGATAAGCTTGTTTTTATTCTTACGCCTGATGAGGGGATTCTCCAGGTTCTGGTTTATGGATCGCAGAAAAGTATAAAATCAATTAATGTCAGTCTATACTCAGAAGGTGTTTTTTCTTTATACCGGAAGAATGAGACTGGGGTGTATTCACTTAAGGATGCTGATATATTGACAACGCATGAATACATTCTTGATGATTTTGATAAAATAGTAACTTCTTCCCTTTTATCTGAGCTTGTAATAAAAAGCCGTAGCTGTGACAGCAACGTGTATAAGCTGTTTGCAGAAGCCTTAGATTCTCTTGAAGTATATAGCTGTAAAAAGGTTTCTGTTTCATTTATTCTGAAATTTCTGGAACTATCAGGTCTCATTGGTGATTTTGAAAGCTGTCCATCATGTGGCAGAGTCTATTCAAAAGATGATATTTTGGGCTTTTCTTCTGTCCTATCTGTCGCAGTATGCCATGATTGTGATACTATGGAAGGTCGGCTGATATTGCCTCCAAATGCTAGAGCTTATATAGCAAGGACTCTTCAGGTTTCTTTTGCAGATTCTATTAGACTTGGAATAAGTGAAGCTCAGCTTGGTAGGATTTACCGCTACGTGCTCAGGACTCTTGATTATAGTTTCCCTGAAAAACTGGAGACTCTCAGTTCTGGACTTTTAGTTTGATAAGGATTTGTTTGATATATGAATGTTTTTATGGGGGATTGCCGTGCTGATTTAGTGCGGTCGCTTTCTGAAAAGTATGGGCTATCTCTTCTGACATCAACTGTTTTCGTTAGGCGTGCAATAGAAGAGGATGAACTTGTTTATTACCTTGAGGATGAATTTCTTTATCAGAATAGTCCTTTCAGTGTGGATGATATCTATACAGCAATAGAGCGTATAGATGAAGCTATTGAGAATGATGAGAAAATCCTGATTTTTGGTGACCGAGATACAGATGGTGTGACGGCAACTGCAATAATGTATAGAACTCTGAAGAAAATGGGAGCACAGCATGTTGATTATATGCTTCCTTCTGGAGATGATTCTTATGGTTTGACTTGTGATGTTGTTGATTCAATTCTCTCCAGAGGATATAGCCTTGTCATAACTGTAGATAACGGAATAACAGCAATAGAAGAAGTTAAGAGACTTGAGAAGTCAGGTGTGAATGTTATTGTAACAGATCACCATCTTCCTTCTATGTATCTGCCACCTGCAACAGCTATAATAGATCCGAAAATTGAAGGCTCTGGTTATCCATTTGATGGTCTTGCAGGGTGTGCTGTAGCAGCTAAGCTTTCATGGGCTTTGCTCTTCTCAAAGACGCCTTTATATGATTCTTCGGTTATTCTTCTCCACTCAGAGCCTGGCAATGGGACAGTGAGAATCAATGCAGTTAAGCTTGAGAATCTAATGGAAGTGGATAGGATCAATGAAGAGGTTCTAGAAGGAAATGGTGCAGTATTTGGTTCTAGACTTCTTGATTTTCTTGCGTGCAACCTGCCTATTATTGTGCTAGATGCAAATGCGGAGAAGAATATGCTGTCCCTAGCATTCGGTAAAGGCGTCGATATATCACTTGTTGATTTCAGACCCCAACTTGAATCCGTAATGAGCCAGGCTAAAGGCCGCTCTTTATATGAGCTCTCACTTCGGAGTAGGGCTGCGCGCTATACAAGTAATAATAAGGAATTGGAAACCCTTATTTCGCTGTTCAGAAGTGTTTCACTTTTCTCTAATCCATCTTTATATAAGGAATTTGAGACAATAATGCAGCTTGAAACGATAGGTACTATTGCAGATCTCATGCCAATGAAAGGAGAGAATAGGCTTATAGTCAAAAAAGGACTGAAGCTTCTTTCCTCAAAGCCTATGCCTTCACTGTCTTATCTTATGGCGCAGCAGAACCTTATTGGCAGGCCTTTGGCTGCTAAAGATATATCATATAGGCTCACTCCTGTGTTAAATGCTGCAGGCAGAATGGGTCTTCCTGAAGTTGCTTTGCAGCTTCTTTTGACTGATGATATTATAAAAGCCGAATCCATAGCTGATCAGCTTATTGCTCTGAATAAGGAAAGACAGGCTCAGGAATCAGATTCTATGCTTCTGATAAAAGATAAGATAAAAGAAAGCTATGAAGACCTTGACCACAAATTAGTAGTTGTCGAAGATAATAGGATACCAAGAGGACTTACAGGAATAATATCTTCAAAGATATGTCAGGAATATGGTGTTCCTGCACTTGTTTTAGCTGTAGTTGATGGCGAGCGCATATCAGCTTCTCTTCGTTGTAAGAATCCTTACAATGCAAGAGCTTTTCTATCTAATTTCTCTGACCTTTTTGATGATTTTGGAGGACATCATTTTGCTGCTGGGTTTTCTATGCCAGAGGCAAATTTAGAATCATTCATGGAAAGAGTTAAGAATTATGCTCTGAATTCCATGGATAATGGAGAATATGATGATGAATGTATAGATATAGATGCAGAAATTCCACCGGAATTCATGAATGGTTCAGTTTGGGAAACGCTTTCTATTTTTGAGCCTTTTGGACAGGAGAATGGTAGTCTTAAATTCTATATAAAGGATGGGATTATTGAGAATGTAATGAGTTCATCTGATCCACGTTACCTTCGTTTCACACTGCGCTATGGGGCAAATGCTTGGCCATGCATATGGTGGAATTGCAAAGATAGGGAAGAGTATTTTCAAGGTCGGCATGTATCAATAGTTTTTACCCCTGATATAAACTGGTGGAGGGGCGAAGGTAAAGAACAACTTGTTATTGATCAGATGGAAGTCTGCAGATTGACATAGAAAATGCTTTTGGATAATATCATATAGGATTCTGACCCATATATAGGGAAAGGGGGTGATTGATTAATATGGCATACGTAAAAGTCGATGACAATGAACCATTGGAGAAGTCTATCAAACGTTTCAAGAGAATGGTTGAGAAGGAAGGCATTATCCGTGAATGGAAGAAGCGTGAGTATTTCGAAAAGCCCTCTACCATCAAGAACCGCAAGAACAAAGCTCTTGCAAGGAAGCAGATGAAGAAGGTCAGAAAGATGCACGCATCAAAGGCTTACTAAGTCACAGCACCCCATTGGGGTGCATTTTTTTCTTCTATCTTAATATTATTTTCAATGTTTCATTTATGATTTCATAGAATTTTTGAAAATAATTTGACAGTTACATTAATGCGTGTGATACTTTTTTTATAAAACATTAAAAGGAGAATTTTATGTTGATTCTTATCTCTGATGCATTTGATAAGAGCCTTCCTGAGAAGCTATCAGTTTTCGGTGAGGTCACTGAAGATACATCCCGTCTTAGTGAGGCTGATGTTGTACTTATCCGTTCAAAAACAAAAGCTACAAGTGAATATTTAAAAGAAGCAAAGAACCTGAAACTTATTATCCGTGGTGGTGTTGGAATGGATAATATTGATAGAGAGTATTGTAAAGAACATGGCATTATTGCAACAAATACACCAAAGAGCTCTGCTATTGCAGTAGCAGAACTTGCATTTGCTTTAATGATTTCTACTCCATGTCATATTCCTTTCTATGATAGTACAATGAAGAAAGGAGAATGGGCAAAGAAGACAAAGAGGACAGAGCTTTATGGTAAGACTCTTGCACTTCTTGGTATTGGTAACATTGCTACAAAGGTTGCAGAAAGAGCAAAAGCTTTTGGAATGAATGTCGTGGCTTATGATAAATATGTCTCATCTTCACCTGTTGCAGAGATGATGAGCCTTGAGGATGCAGTTAAGAATGCAGATTATATTTCAATGCATCTTCCATATACTCCAGAGACAGATAAGATGGTCAATGCTGATCTTATTTCAAAGATGACTAAAGCTCCAGTAATCATCAATACTGGAAGAGGAAAATGTGTTGATGAAGCTGCTGTTGCAGAAGCTCTTAAGAGTGGCAAGCTCTCATGGTTCTGTACAGATGTTTATTCTTCTGAGCCTCCAGTTGTTGCTGAGAATCCATTATTTGGATGTGATAATGTAACATTTACTCCTCATGTAGGAGCAAATACAAATGAAAACCTGCTTAGAATCGGAGAAGAGGTTTTCGCTATTATTGAAAAATATAAAGGGGAGGGAAAGCTTTAATATGTCTAGAAAGCTTAATTTCTTTGCTGGTCCTTCTACAATGCCTGTAGAAGTGCTTGAAGCAATTCAGAAAGATATTGTTGATTATCAGGGAAAAGGTCTATCAATGATAGAGGCTTCTCATCGCGGTGGTATGTTCGAGGAAATGTATGACGAGTGCCTTGCTGATTTCAGGAAGCTTCTCTCTATTCCAGATGATTATGATGTATATTTCCTTGGTGGCGGTGCAACACTCCAGTTCACAATGATTCCTATGAACTTCCTTAGACCAGGAACTGTTGCAGACTATTGTAGAACTGGTACTTGGTCAAATAAGGCTTGTGATGATGCAAAGAAGCTTGGAAATGTCAACGTTTACTTTGATGGAAAAGAATCAGGCTTTACAACACTCCCTGATCCAGCCTCTGTTAAACCAAGTGAGAATTCTTCTTATGTTTATCTTTGTTCTAATGAGACAATTGGAGGAATTGAGTGGCAGTCTTTCCCTAATACTGGAGACGTTCCTCTCATTGCTGATATGTCTTCAGATATTCTCTCTCGCCCTGTAGATGTAAAGAATTTTGCTATGATTTATGGTGGTGTACAGAAGAACCTAGGACCTGCTGGTGCAACATTCATCATTATGAGACATGATATGCTTGAGCGCCAGAATGAGAATCTGACAGCATATATGAATTATTCACTCCATGCAAAAGAAAAGGGTCTTTATAATACTCCTCCTGTATTCTCTATCTGGGCTGTTAAGCTGATGCTTGAATGGATTTTAAGAAACGGTGGAGCTGAAGGCATGGAAAAGAGAGCTATAGAGAAATCTGGCTATATTTATGATGTTATAGATTCGTCTCCTTTCTGGAGATCTCCTGTAGATAAGAGATATCGTTCAAGAATGAATGTTGTATTCCGTCTCCCTTCTGAAGAGCTTGAGGCAAAGTTCATTGAAGAAAGCAAGAAGGAAGGAATGCTTGGACTTAAAGGTCATAGAAGTGTAGGTGGACTTAGAGCTTCTCTCTATAATTCACTGCCAATGGATGCAGCAAAGGCTCTTGCTGAGTTCATGAAGGAATTTGAAAGAAAAAATGGTTGATTAGATTATGATTAAAAGGATTGATGATACCAATAAGGCTATAATCAAGCAACTTAAGGATGGTAGAAAGCCTTTTTCTGCTATCGCAGATGAACTTGGAATAACAGAAAATACAGTTAGGTCACGTGTTAAGCTTCTGCTTGAAGATGGTTTGCTTCAGATATCTGGACTAGTTGATCCGGAATGCATTCCAGGACTTCAGGTCGTTATGATGGGCATAAAGCTATCTACAATGGAACTTGAAAAGAAGGCTAAGGAGTTCTGTCGCCTTCGAGGTGTCATCTCTGTTGCTGTTGTCACAGGGCGTTATGATCTTATTGCTGAGCTTGTCTTAAGTGAAGATGAAAATCTGTCTCTACTGCAGTTTTTTTCAGAAGAGCTTACAAAGGTCAAAGATGTTCTTGATGTTGAAACCTATGTGGTTTATCAGTCACATAATCTGATGGTTCCTTACATTCTATAAATAAAATGGAAGTATTGGCCCCAAGAGTGCTTATCCTCTTGGGGCTTTATTCTGTTTTAACATGTACTTTTCTCTGTTTATTTATATGATATAATCAGAAAAAGGAGGTCTTTATGGCATCTTTAATGACTGAATATCTAGGGCTAAAACTAAAAAGTCCTGTTATTGTATCTGCTGGACCTGCAACTCAGGATATGGATTCTCTTAAGAAATGCGAGGAGGCAGGGGCTGGAGCTGTTGTTCTTAAGTCTATTTTTGAAGAGCAGATAGAGAATGATGTATTGGAAGATTTTAATGTGAATGAAGAATTCCTTACTCATTCTACAGCAGAATCTGTATATAAAGAGAGAAGCAGAGATTTTTATATTGATAAATATATGAAACTCCTAATGAAGGCAAAGAAGGAGCTTTCTATTCCTGTTATTGCCTCTATCTGTTGTAAGAGCCCTGATAATTGGGCTGAATATGCAAAAAGGTTCATTGCATGCGGGGCTGATGCTATTGAGCTTAATTACTATCCAATAGCTTCAGATGCTTCTGTTAGTGGCGCTATTGTTGATAAGAATTTTGAGCAGTTTGCTAAGTTTGCCAGAAGAACTATAAAATGCCCTTTATCTCTTAAAATCGGATATAAATACTCATCAATAGCAAACAATATCAGAATACTAGACAGAGAGGGGATTGATGGCGTTGTGCTTTTTAATCGGTTCTTCCGTCCAGATATAGATATAAATACTCTTGAATTCAAAAGTGGTATTGTAACATCTTCTCCATATGAATATGGCGAATCTCTGAGGTGGATTGGACTGATGAGTGGAGAAGTGAAGCTTGACCTTGCTGGGAATACAGGTATTCATAGTGGAGAGACAGCTATTAAGATGCTTTTGGCAGGAGCTAAGGCTGTTGAGATTTGCTCTGTCATTATAGAAGATGGCTTTTCCGCTATTTCGAAAATGAATAATGAGATTTCATCTTGGATGGATGAAAAGAAATTTGCTACTATTGATTCATTCTGTGGAATGCTTGCAGAAGAAAAAAATATAGAAGGCTATAAATGGGAACGAACGCAGTTCCTAAAGACTATTAACTGATGGATTTTGAAAGATATAAAGATATTGCACCTTATAGAGGTGAAGATGTAGATGCTGCAATAAAAAGACTCCTTGAAAAAAGAGAATATCTAGGGGCCTTTGCTTATGTGATTGCGAATGGTGATTTCAATGTTGCAAATGAGATAATCAACACCATAATGAAGAATATCAAAGAAGTGAAGAGTTATCAGGACTTCCAGAAGTTTGTAACAGCAGGTGTTCTTATTCCTGCTGTTCTGAAGAAGACTACAACAGATTTCACAACAAGTGGTATAGAAAAGCTTGATCCAAACAAAGGCTATCTATTTATTTCTACGCATAGAGACATAATCTTAGATTGTGCGCTTCTAGATTATGCATTAATGCTAGGAAACAAGCCGTTCTGTGAAATGGCTTTTGGTGACAATCTGATTGCAAACCAGTTTATAGAAGATCTGTTTAGACTCAATGGTGGAGTTATAGTGAGGAGAGAGCTTCCTCTTCGAGAAAAGTATCTTGAATCAATAAAACTAAGCCAGTATTTCCTTGATGTTGTAAGAGAAAATAATACCTCAATATGGGTTGCCCAGAAATCTGGACGCAGTAAGGATGGTATTGATAATACTCAGCCTGGTATTATAAAAATGCTCTATTTATCAAAAAGAGGTTCCGGAATCAAATTCAATGAACTTATAAAGAATGTGAATATTGTACCTGTTGCAATAAGCTATCAATATGATCCGAATGATATTAACAAGGGAAGAGAAGAAATAAAAAAAGCAGAGGATGGCGGTAAATACGAGAAGAAGAAATATGAAGACCTCATTAGCATGGTGCGAGGAATGCGCCGTGATAAAGGGCATGTCCATGTTGCTGTAGGTGAGCCATTGACTGGAGACTACAATACACCAGATGAAGTTGCGAGAGAGATAGACAGGCAGATTCATACTATCTATAAGCTATATAATACTAATTACGTTGCTTATGATTATCTTGAACAAACAGATAAATTCAGCAATATGTATGATAATCTTGATCCTGGAAAATTCATTGATGGATTCTCTCACTTATCACTACAGGTAAGGAATTATGTTCTTAATGCTTATGCCAATCCTGTTAGGATGATGCTATCGGAAAAGGCTGATTGAGTGAGAAGTGCATTATCTCTGCTATTATCTATTATAGTTGCGTTATTATTGTCATGTTCTAATAAAGCATTTGATATAGTTAGTGCAGGTATCAATAGAAAAGTTGGGGGTGAGGTTTCTGCTGATGGTAAATTGATAGGCATAGTAGAGACCATTCAATTATCAGTCCGTTTATCAGATTCCGATACATCTGAGTATACATTCAGACTTATTGCTCCAGATGGAGACTTATCATGGGAAGGTTCTATAAGCAATGCTTATAGTCCTTCTCTTTCATTGACTCCTGGGGCATTTTTCAGCAGTGGAACATATAAATTATCTATAACATCAGAATCTGGCAATACTGCTTCTGCAGAGCTTTTACTTTCTGATAATATTGATACCCATAATATCCCGCATTTCAATTCTGAAGGTATATTCACTTCCAATGCTAGTTCTGAAATTATATGTGAGCAATTCGATGAAAATGGAGAACCGCTTTATTCTGGTCCTGTAAAAAAAGGGGATAGACTTGAGGGTAAAGTGCAGTATGCTCTTATATCATTCTTCGATAAATATGGAAACGAAGTCAGCATTGAAGAGCACTTCGTTTAGCCTGTTCTTCCAACAAGTTCTCTGAGCTTTTCTTCGGTTATCTTTATCAGAAAGGTTCTTCCATGTGGACATGCAGGTACTTCTAGTCTGAATACTTTATCAAGAAGTGCTTCTGCGCTCCATCTGTCAATTGAGTCTCCGGCTTTTATTGCGGCTTTGCAGGCAATAATTGCGAAAAGCTTGGATTCAAGCTCTTCTTCATCTGCTTTTGCACTTACAATGAAATCTGTAATCTGGCCTTCAATTCCTCTGCATACAGCAGGAAGCGCATTGATTTCCCAGTTGCCAAGTGCTTTCTTAGATAGCATTATTCCCATTGCTGTATATATATGAGAGTGCTTTTCCAGAAAGTCATCGGTCAGATCATCAACTTCTATTGCAATTGGAACAAGTAAAGGCTGTACTGATTTCTGCTCAAGAAGTTCATTGTAGAGAATGCGTTCATGTGCTGCATGCTGATCAACAAGGAAAAGGCTGTTTTCCTTTTCTGCAATCAAGAATAGATTAAATGCCTGTCCTATGTATCTAAAATCAGTTTTTAACTCTTTCTCAGCACATGTTCTTGCATAATCAATGTTATTCAGCTTTTCTTTCTGCTTTTCCTGTGTTTCTCTTAGTTTCTTTGCTTTTTCTAGCCAATGAGAATCCTTCGGCTCGTATGAAACAGAAGCTTCATGCAAATCTTTCATATGAGAATAGTCTGCAGTAGTTAAAGTATCTGTTTTTGCAGGAGTAGAAACCTTTATATAATTTTTAAAGCTTTCTTCGTCTTGGACTTTTGAATAAACATTATCAAATGAGATCTCAGGCTGTATTGGTTCTATTGTTGGAATCTTTCTGTCAATGGAATTCTTTATCAGAGTTGTTACAGCATGATGTACTTCTGCAATATTCCTTATCTTAACTTCTTTCTTTGCTGGATGTATATTGAAGTCGACTAGTTCACTCTTATCTTTTAGAAATAGTGCAGCGATAGGGTAGCTGCCACCAGGAAGTAGTTCTCCATAGCCATATATGATTGCTTGAACAAGGGAATACTCCTCAACTGGTCTATCATTGACATATATTCTTATTTCTTTTTTATCACTGCGCTTTATACTCGAGTTTCCTGCAATTATTCTTAATGAGAAATCATCATTTTCGGATTGAATACTCTGAATATCTGCATCAAGAAGTCCTAATTGTCTGTAATAGAACATCACGCGTTCTTTCTGTGTTTTTACAGCAGGCCAATCCAAACGCAATGCACCATCTATTATGAGGGTGAATCTTATCTGTGGAAAAGCCAGAGATTTTGCGACTAAGAGATTTCTGCAGAGCTGAGCTTCTGTAGAATTTCTTTTTAAAAAGGCTCTTCTTGCAGGTATATCTTTGAATAGGTTTTCTGAAGTTACCACTGTTCCTTCATCTGGTCCGATTGCAGAGATGTCATAGCGTTTTCCGTTATCTATTATTAGGGTAGAAGCTTCCCCTGTTTTTTCTGATCTGGTTCGTATTGTCAATTTAGATACAGATGAGATGGAATAGAGAGCCTCACCTCTGAATCCTAGTGTATTTATAGTATATAGATCATCTGTATCCTGGATTTTACTTGTCGCGTGTCTTGTTCCAATGAGTTTAAGATCGTCTCTTTCAATTCCAGAGCCATTATCCTGTACAGTGATTGAATCAATTCCGCCACCTTCAATTGACACTCTTATTTCAGTAGCCCCTGAGTCTATAGAATTATCAAGAAACTCTCTGAGAATAGATTGAGGTCTCTCTATAACTTCCCCTGCTGCTATCCTTGCAGATAGCAGTGGTGATAATACATTTATTTTTCCCATTAGAAATGGATCCTTGTTGTTACTGAAAGACTTGTTGTAGTTGTTCCTGTATATACTGGATTTGTATTTATATATGGATTTACAGAACTGAAGCCAGTGCTATTCAAAGCCGTTGCATATTCTGCATTCATGTTAAGTATTCCATAATTGAAATCCAATCCAATTGCAAATAACGTGTTCTTATCTTTCATTACATCAAAGAAACTCTCTTTAGATGTAAATAGCCTAGCAAACCCTCTTCTGTCAAATGATGCATAGAATGACAATGCTTCATTAAAGTTCATGCTCATCTTTGCACTGAATATATCATTTGCTGTAGTGATATCCTTATAAAGGTTTTCGATATTTGCTACAGAGTAGGCAAGCTCGAAGCCGAAATTGCTGAACTTAAATTCAGAGGATATTTTTCCATAATAACCATCATTGCTTTGAACAACAGCTGAAGAAAGCCTTGTTGTAGGAGTTGGTATCTCATTATAGAACGATGTGAATCTGTTATACATTTCTGGAGTCAGATTTCCTATTCTGTAACCACCCTGTAATCTGAATGTTATGTTAGTGAAATCTAATCCTATTTCTCCTCCAATCATTGCTGATGAGAATCTGCTATTAGTAAAATCATATATAACAGAAGTGTTAGTAGGGATTCCATCATTGTATTCAACCCCTATATTGCCTATAGCAATAGCAGAAAGACAGAAATGATTTCTAAAGAGAGGTAAATCCAGTCTGAATTCAGGATAGAAATTCATATCGAAGTTTTTAAGATCCTGAAAAAGCATTTCTCCTGGAACCTTTATGCCAATTGAAAGGCTATCCCGGCCAAGAGGCAGTATCCCAATACTGAATTCCTCAATATGAGGGCTTTCAAGATTGTCAACAAATATGCCAAGTGATAGATTAACAAAGTTGAATCCTGTCTGGAGAGAAAGCATATCCTCTGAGCCGAAAGCTGTGAATAGTGTTCCATTCTTTCTCTTTCCTCTTTCTGCTATTAGGTAAGCAATGTTGTCTTCTTCGCTTAATCTGATTCCTTCTATGAGTGAAACAGAGTCTGTAACTGCCTTATATATTTTTCGATTTGGGTCTGTTTCGCTTGTTCCAAAATCCCACCATCTATTGTCATTCTGTCCTTCTAAAACGAATTCCTTTGAATCATTAAATGAAAGCTGTATAGGTGCACGCAGAGCGATATAATAAGAATCTCTACCAAACTGGATGATAGGTTTGATCTGGTAAGAAGCTTTCTCAGAACTGAATCTGTATTTATAGCCAGTAATCATATCAAAGTGAATAGGGCTATGCTTATCTCGTTCTTTTATTTCTCTGGCAGAACTATCAGAAGAGAAGAAAGATGCGGATGCCCCATATGTGAGGAAGAAGTGCTTGTCCTTCAGATCTGTTATTCCTGCTTTTATATATGTTGCTACACTAGGGAATGTAAAATCAATTGCACCAAAAATCTGAGCATTTGAATTCTTGAAAGATTCTCCTGATGTAAAATTCTGTACTTCTAATCCACCTGAGAGCTTTAAGTTGCTAAACCTGAAGTATAGAGATGCATCAAGGAAGCTATTCTCTTTTATAGGTGTCATATCACTTAGGGCAACATCAAAGAGCACGTTGGCTTTTCCACCAAAGTACTTTCCGTCATAACTCAATTTTGATGCTATTGAGAGCGTACTAGAATCCTCTCTTGTTATCGGGTTATAGTTTTCACTGTCAACACTATTATAGTGAAGTGGTCCATTTGTATAATGAATGCCAGGCTCTGCACTGAAAGCGCCAAATTTCATTGGAAGAACACCGCTTATTAAATAACCATCACTGGAAATTGAGTAATCATTTATCCTTGAAGGCTGTAATGATAAAGACATCCCGACTTTCATTCCTACATAATCGGAACCCTTTGTGTAGAATGGAAGATAGAATGCAAACTCAGGATAGAGTATTGTGGAATTAACATAATCATTGATATTAGAGGATGAAAGCAACCCTAATATTATACCTACGGGAAGATCTCTTGAGAATCTGAAGTCAAAATCAATACCGTTGATAAGTTTTCTATCAGCATTAAGAAGTAGGTCATTTGCATAGAGCCGTAATCCGAATAGTGGATATTTCACATCAAAAGAGAGAGATAATCTTTCATTTTTACCATCAGAAAGATGGTTTACTCCACTGTATAAACCAACAGAGTCTCCTTTTACATAAGTGCTTCTATCAATAACTATAGCAAAATGCTCATCAAGGCTTCTATATCGGAGGTTTTCAAGAAAAGCGATTGAATAACGGACCCAATCAATAGCTGTCTCATTATCTGTGTATGATAGTATATGCACAGGGTCAAGATTCAGAGTAAGCGCAAATGCTCCATATCTGAATAATGGCTGGAAAGAAAATGCGAGTTTCTGTTCTTTTGTTTCACTATCAGTAAATGATCTTGTAGAGAATAGCATATCAACATTGAATTTCTTTGTAGCTGTTCCTGATATCTGGTTAGAAGACACAATAGGTGCAATGTTTTCAGAAACTGTGGTGTTCTCTATTATTTCTGCTACATCTGCAGTATCAATTATTTCTGGAACAGACTTTGAATCTTCAGCTGTCAATTCTTTTTTTTTGATTTGAGGCTGGATATCCAATACCTGTATTCTTTTTTCAAATTTTCCTTTTATTATCACAGGAAGGGCAACTAATTCTGTTGCTGAAGATATTTTGAGCGATTCTGGTACTAGCGATGATAAAGTCGAAGCTGTTGTAATAGAGAATGCTGGCTTTTCAGGGGTAGTTGCAATTACTTCTGCTTTTATTATATCTAAAGCAGGAATTTCTGGTGCTATTTTTTTTAGTGTACTGTTTCTTACTGATAATACAGGTGCTTCTGGAATTGTTCTTTTTAGAGATGCATTTACAGTAATTAAAGGTGCCTTAGGTACTGGAACAGTAAATAGAATATTATTAATTGCAGATATCTTCTGGTAAATCTCTTCTGTTACTTCTTCTGGATTTCCCTGATTTAGATAGTCTATGAATTCCATAGGACCTGCTACAAAGTTCTTTCCGGTTATTCCATCAAGTGATTCTACACTAGATTCTGAGAAATTATAGAATTCCTCATAATCTTCTGTTGATATGAATGAATACTCACCTTTGCTCTTCAGCAAAGTTTTTGTTGTTGGAGTATAAAGAATGATTTCTTCTTCAAGGTCTTCACTGATTACTATACTTGCCTTTCCACTGATAAGAAACAATGTGATAGGAGAGTCTTCGACGAAGAGAAAGTCAGAACCTGCATCTATATATATTTCGCCAAGAGGGGTTGATAATTTTACATCATTCTGTTTTGTCTTTATAAGGTATCCGAAACTATCTATTTCCGATGCTCCATCTATTTTCTGTGCAGAAGGAGAATATAATTCAAATGAATTGGAATTATCAGCTTGCAGCTCAATTAGCGGAGTAGATGATGCTGAGAGCGGGATTATGCTTATAAAAACTGCTAGAAATATTATTAAACCTTTTTTCATCTTCTTTATACCTCAATGGATATGATAAATCCAATCACATATTTATGTTATCACAATGTTACACAAAATGACCACATCACTGTTTGCTGTCATTTACTGGTAATGCACAATCGAATTCATGAGCATTATAGATATGCTCTCTTGTAAGCTTATCGATATGGCTGAGTTCTTTTATAATCGGTTTGACTTTTGCCCGTATGTTGGTCTGATCATATGGACACACAGGTTTTACTGTTGGAAGGTCATATACCTCAGAAAGCCTTCTGGTTACATTTTCATGTACTTCAATCATCGGTCTGATTATATGCAGCTTACCATCAAAGAACTCCTGAACTGGTAGCATTGTAGAGAAATCAGCCCTAAAGCAAAGATTCATAATTGTAGTCTCTACAAGATCGTCTAGATGATGTCCCATAGCTATAAGCTTAACATCGTTTTCTTTTGCATATTCAAACAGAATCCTTCGCCTGTTTCTGGCACAGAGATAGCAGTTGAAATCCCCTCTGAAAGAATCTGGATATTGTCTTTCATCAATTATAGAGAATGGAATATCCAATGCTTTAAAATAATCTGCAAGTTTTTTTCTGTATTCTATAGGAATTGGATGCTCTTCCCAATTGATCATGAGGCCTTTTAATGAATATGAGACAGGCATCCATTTTCTGCGCAGAGATAGTGCCAAGGCCAGTGCAAGGCTATCTTTGCCTCCTGAAACAGCAAGAAGAACCTCATCATCTTTCTGTATCATGTTGTATCTGTTGATTGCTTTCCCAGTGCTTTTGATGAACCTCATTACCCATGGAGGAATATCTCCGTTTATCAGATTAAGATAACTTAATTTTTCATTATCCATTTATTATTTCCTCCATATATTTTGAGGCTATGCTGGTTTCAACGTAAGATGGTAGGAATAAAGAGACTTTCCTGAGATGTTTGCCAAATTCTCTGCTTACACCACGGCTGAAAATCAACATGTCTTCATCTAGGTCTGCTATAGTTGCATCTTTTTTCAGAATACGTATGTATGTCTCAAAGTTTATTGGTTCTGGTATATCAATTATCACTTCATATTCATTTAATTCAGGATATGTTTCGGATAAAGCCTCAAATAATTTATGTTCAATATCCATTCTCTTAGTTGGGTTAAGTCCGTTTTTTTCGATGTAACCATTGTTATTGAATGAATAAGAGAGTTTTCTTTCAAGCAGCTGGCCTTCATTGACTCTTTCAACCATTGAAAGCTCATCAGCATCCTTGCTTCTTTTTCTCATAAGCTCATTGAATTCAGCATCATCAAGATAATATAGATCGTTGAATGAGATAGCGTTATGAGCAATTGCCATTATAAGGGCTTTTTTTATCATTGCAGTAGCAGATCTTACATCTTTATGCCAGTAAAGTGTCCTATACATCATGTATTTAGAGAAAAGAATCTGCTCTACAGAGCTTATTGCATCTTCATCAAGACATAGCATCCTGCTTTCAACTGAAAGTGCAGATATTATATATGCTGTATCCTGCTTTCCATATGGTATGCCAGCAAAGAAGCCATCTCGTGATAGATAATCAAGTTTATCAGGATCCAGAGTTCCAGAGAGCAGTGAACGGTAGAATTGTACTTCATCTTCCGCATTCAGCATATCTTTATCAATTATTGCTGCTGTAAATAGAGGGTCTGCTCCCGTCTTTGCTATTGCCTTATTTAGCTTTGCATCATCTGTTATAAGGATGCTTCCAAGTTCTTCATGCTCTTTTATTGCAAGTTCCTTAAGAGAATGGGCATAAGGAAAATGCCCTATATCATGAAGTAAGCATGCAGCAAGAAATGAAAGCATTCCTGTTTCTGTTAGATGTACTTTATCTGTTTTTCTAGCTATTGAAAGCAGCATCTCTCTTCCGAGGTTATATACACCAATAGAGTGGCTGAGTCTTGTATGAACAGCTCCTGGGTATACTAGATATGCTGGTCCATTCTGTTTTATCCTTGAAAGCTTCTGTACTTCTTCCGTTTCAAGAAGTGATTTCATGTCTTTTGTCATATAGACGTTCTGCCATAGGGGATCTTTTATCGAATGGGTGAATCCTCTATTTAGAATCTCAAGTGCATCTTTACCTTCCATATGTATCCTCAATTGCTAAATCTACCATATTCATAGATAATCTAGAATATGAAAAGATTCTTATGCTTTCTCCTAGCATTGAACGCTACCTTATCTGTTTATGCTGGCACGATAGGTGCTGTATCAGCATCTAGAGGTCCAGTAATCATATCTGCTCCAGAAGGAAGTCCTGAAGCTATGCTTTTATCAGCCTTTTCCTATCCTTTTTCGGAGGAATGGATAGATGATTATCTTATCAACAGCAAACTATTCAGAGCTTCATATACATCTTATCTAGCCTCAATTCTTCCTCTAGAAAACATTCTTCTTTTCAGAAATGATGACTTTTATACACTCTATAGCCAGAAAAATGGAATTACTGTCTCAGTGAAGATTGAAGACATGTTAATTTCCGAAATTCAGATGCTATAATAATTCTTCCATTTTATCTAAAAGATTGGCAAAATGCTTTATTGCATTATCAACAGGAGTCTTTGTTGCCATATCAACACCTGCTTTCTTTAGAGAGTCCAGAGGATATTCAGAACCACCTGATTTCAGAAACCTAAGATATTTCAGTCTATCGTTTTCTCCACCATTAATTACTTTCTCAGAAAGAGCTATAGATGCAGATATTCCTGTTGCATATTTATAACAATAGAATGCTCTATAGAAATGAGGGATTCTTAGGCACTCAAGATCACTCTCTTCTTCTAGATTCATTATTGGACCGAAATATGCTTCTAAAAGCTTCCTGTATTCTCTTCTCATTTCATTCAGTGTTATTGCTTCACCTTTTTCAGCTTTTTCATGCATGATGAGCTCGAATTCTGCAAACATTGTCTGTCTGAATAGGGTCGCCACAATATCATCAAGATTCTTTGCAATTAAAAAGATTTTTTCTTCATTGTTTTCTGCATTTTTCTGAAGATAATGATGCAGCAGATTCTCATTGAATGTCGAGGCTACTTCTGCTTCAAATATGGTATAGCTATAGCTCATGAATGGGTTTCTCTTTGCTGAATAGTATGAGTGCATAGAGTGACCGCCTTCATGAATCAGTGTGAATACTGATGATAAATCGTCGTTCTCAAAATTAGTGAGAATATATGGTAATCCACTATACCCTCCTGCAGAAAATGCTCCACTGCGCTTCCCTCTGTTCTCATATCTGTCGACCCACCTTTCATCTGTTAACCCTTTTCTGAGAATGTTTCTATATTCATTCCCGAGAGGTGCTGTTGCCTCATAGATGATAGAAACAGCATCATCATAATTGTATCTTTGAATAGGTGTACTTAGCATTTTTGCATAAACATCATAATGGTGAAGCTCTGTCTTTCCAAGAAGTCTTGCTTTCAGATTATAGAATCTATGGAGGGTTTGAAGATTGTCATGAACGCTTTCTATTAAGGATGTGTATACGGCTGTTGGCATATTGTCCGGAAACAGGGATTTTTCAAGAGAAGACTTAAAGCCTCTGGCTTTTGCCAGAAAAATATCCTTCTTTATGCTGTTTTCATAAAGCCTAGCTATTACGTGCTGATGTTTGGCATATTCTTCATAGTAATTTTTATATGCTCTTTTTCTTTTTCCTTCATCAGCAGACAGCATGAATTTATGGAATGTCGAATGAGAGAGTGATTCTCCATCAACATCATCAAATGATAAATCAATGTTATTAAGATCATTGAATGCATCAGAAGAACCTGATGCAATAGGGGAGAATAGAGAAAGCAGATGCTCTTCTTTTTCTGTGAGAATATGTTCTTTTTCTCTTGCTGTTTTTTTGATATATACCCTGAATTTTGAAAAAGATGAATCAGATACACATTTTTCGATGAATGATTTATCCATATTCATCATCTCTGGCTCAAAATATGATAGCTTTGCTGTAAAATCTGCCTCTACACTGCTAATAATTCCTGCCATTTCTGCATTTATATTGTCTGTTCCATCCTGACAGAATGAAAGGAAAGCATATGATGACAGTTTTTCGAGTTCTTTATACATCTCTTCAATATATTCCAAAGCCTCATGGAATATTTCTTCAGAAGAGGCAAGCTTTCCTTTGAAATCCTGAGCTTTTGATGTTTTCTCCGAGAATACATTAAGAGCTTCTCTCCATTCTGCATTAGATTTGAAAAGGGACGATAGATCCCATGTATCTGTTGTCTTCTGATCCTTTCTATCAATCATTGAGTTCTTCCTTTATTATTTTAGCCATAATCCTTGCAGCTTTTCCTCTGTGGCTGTATTTATCCTTTTCTTCACCGTTTAATTCTGCACTTATGCAGCCTGCCTCTTTGATGAAGAATATGGGGTCATATCCAAAACCATTTACACCAGATGGTTTTTCAGTGATTGATCCTTCACAGTTTTCCTGTACTATGAAACGTCTTGTTGGACTGAGAATAAGACAGAGAGCATCAGTGAATTCGGCATATCTGTCTTCTATTCCTTCCATTTCTTTGAGCAGATACATATATTTTTCTTTTGCAGACAATGGTCTATTGAAGATATCTTCACCAAAGCGTGCTGTATATATTCCAGGCTGCCCATTAAGAGCTCTTACAATAAGACCTGAATCATCAGAGAGTACAGGTGCCTTGACTATTTCATATAAGGCCTCTGCTTTTATTATGGCGTTTTCTATGAATGTTGAACCAGTCTCTTCCGGATTGAATTCAATTCCTTTTTCTTTTGGCAGAACGAGCTCATATCCACCCAAAAGCCTGGACATCTCTTCTTTCTTATGTTCATTACCAGATGCAAAATATATTTTCATGTGTTAATTATACCTAGTATTCAGTGATAATATCATCAGCAATTTCAGTTAATTCCTTTCTGATTTGCATTATGCTCTGGGCTACAGTTGAACGCGGGATTCCTAGAATCTCTGAAATCTGAGGTTGTGTCATACCAGAGAGTGCAGCATTAGCTATTTCACATCTTTTTATATGGCATTTGCAAACTTTAGATAGCTTATCCTGGATTGAGGAGATTATGTCTTCATCGGTTTCATTATGTAGAGCTCTTTTGAGTTTCTGTATTGTGTTCCAGTGTCTAGCTGCTGTCTTTAAAGCTTTGTCTCTTGTTATATAATGCGCGTCAAGCTCTGTATTTTTTAGGATGAAGAACCTTGCAAGGACTTTATAGTCAAGATCCAAAACCTTTGAAAAACCATTAATCAGTTCTTTTGTTTCAGTCTCTGGAAGATATAGAAGCAATATAAGGAATCTCTTTCTATTTGTTTTAATGGATAATAGTTTATTCAGTTCTTCTTCGCATTCTGCTTTATATGTGCAGATTTCATCTTTGTTTCGGACAATATATTCAAATAAATCCTTAAGATTCATATTCTGCACTTCTGGACGATTAAGACCATGATGAAGTTCCTGTTTCTCGTCTTCAATTAACGGTTCCTCTTCTCTTATCTGATAAAGATGCTCTTCTTCAGCCAGAAATGATGCTTCTTCAAATTCTCGTTGTCTTTCCTTTTTGAATTCGCTTAGAAGCCTATATCTGCATATCTGTATTAAGTAATTATTGAAAGTAACTCCGCATAATCTGAAATTTGCAATTATATTATCTATTTCGTCATGCATTTCAAGAAACACATTTATTGCTTGATCTTCTGTTGCAAATAGATACTTTATCGGAATCTCATATAAGAGAATCTTAGTTCTTTCTACTATTTCCTTTCTTCTTGCGGATTTTTCCTTGCTGCTTAATGTATTATAATTCGCAATTTTGATAGTAAAATCCTTATCTGCTTCGTTGCTATAGAAATCATTCATTTCTAGCACCTCCTGCTTTTTATAAGCAAGAAGTGTGCCATTATGAGTAATTCTATATAATATCAGTAAATAAATTAACTATTTTTCTCTCTGCTTCTTTTGATGTACAATTTAAAGATGCTCCTGCAGCTAATCTATGACCGCCACCGCCAAGTGAATGTGCAAGTTCTCCTACATCAAGATCTGAACCATTTTTTGCTCTGAATCCTATCTCAGTCCTGTCCGATTTTTCCTTAAGGAAAACAACTGCTTTTACACCTTTAACCTTTAATAACTGGCTGTAAATATCATCAGAGAGCCTTGACATTTCCATTTCTTTTGGCTGGATAGCTATAAGAAGGTGACCGTCAAAGTACTGTTTTGTCTTTTTTAGAATCTCAGCACTATTGAATATTTCATCTATATCCTTCCCATCTGTAAGCTTATCATACATAGTGTAAGGATCTACTCCAGCTTCAGTGTATGATGCAGCCCTTTTGAAGACTTCTGCACCGATTCTATTTGATATGAAATGGAAGAAACCTGTGTCTGTAGCAAGACCAGTATAAAAATATTCTGCAAGCTGTTTGTCTAATTCCAGCCCTAGTGATTCTCTTAGAACATCAACAAGAAGTGTTGTAGAAGGAGAGTAGGGCACAATGTAAGATGAATTCGATTCTGCAAATTCATCACCGGAACTATGATGATCTATTACGATTCTATCAAGGTGTTTGATTTTTTCAAAAACTATTCCAGGCCTATCAGGCGTTGAGCAGTCAGCAACTATTACAAGTGGATTCTTCTCAATAAGTTCTTCAGGGATATCTTGTGAAACCTTATCAGCTAGGTCGGATAGTTCTGCTCTAAGAAAAGGCCCTTCATTTATAGCATAGGCATTCTTGCCAAGCTTCTCCATCATAAGTGAAAGTGCAAGTGTTGATGAGAGAGCATCCCCATCTGGATTCTTATGAGCGATGATGAGGATGTTCTCAGCAGTTTGTATTTTATTGATAATGACAGGATTAATCGATGGAAATATATTTTCCTTCATTTGAAATTACCTTGGGTGGATTATGGTTGACTATGCAGTCCTTATCTACAACAACTTCTTTTACATTATTCATCGAAGGAATATCAAAAGAAATATCAAGCATCAGATTCTCAATAATGCTTCTAAGCCCCCTTGCTCCAGTTTTCTGGCGGAAAGCTACTTCTGCTATTTCATTGATAGCATCATCAGTGAAAGTAAGATCTATCCCATCAAGTTTGAAAGTAGCAATATTCTGTCTTACAATAGAGTTTTTAGGTTCAGTTAGAATCCTTTTAAGGTCTGCAACAGATAAGTTATTAAGTGTTGTTATTATAGGGAGTCTTCCGATAAACTCTGGAATCAGTCCGAATTTAACAAGGTCTTCAGGTGAGATTTCCTTGTAAAGCTTAGAAAGGTCTTTCTCTTCCTTTTCTACTATAGATGCACCGAATCCCATACCTGCAACAGCTGTCCTCTTCTCTATTATCTTATCAAGACCGACAAAAGCACCACCACATATAAATAGAATATCCTTGGTATCAATTTTAAGCATTTCCTGATTCGGATGCTTTCTGCCACCCTGTGGAGGTACTGATGCAATAGTACCTTCGATTATCTTCAGAAGAGCTTGCTGTACACCTTCTCCCGACACGTCACGTGTGATTGAGACGTTTTCACCCTTTTTACCGATTTTATCTATTTCATCAATAAAGATAATACCTCTTTCTGCCTTCTTTATATCGAAATCTGCAGCTTCAATCAGTTTAAGAAGTATATTCTCAACATCTTCTCCAACGTATCCTGCTTCGGTGAGAGTTGTTGCATCAGCAATTGCAAATGGCACATTGAGTTTATTTGCAAGTGTTCTTGCAAGAAGGGTTTTTCCAGTTCCAGTTGGTCCGATTACGAGAATGTTAGATTTCTCTAAGTCCACTCCCATATCTTTTACTTGAGCTTTATATTTAATCCTCTTATAGTGGTTATGCACAGCAACCGAAAGAACTTTCTTTGCTTCTTCTTGTCCGATAACATATTGATCCAGATACTGCTTTAGTTCAGCAGGTGTAGGTATAACCATAGAATCTAGATCTGGAGATGTCTGATCATCTTCTTTTCTGATTATGTCATAACATGTCTTAATACAATCCTCACAGATTGCAACACCAGGACCTGTTACAAGCTTTGTTGTTCCATCTAGCGGTCTTCCACAGAATGAGCAATATTTAGAACTTCTAGCCATAATCACTTCTTCTCTACAATTGTATCAACAATACCGAAAGCAACAGCTTCTTCAGCACTTAGATAGCAGTCTCTCTGTATTGCATTATAGATTTCATCAATGCCTTTACCGCAGTTATCTGCAAGAATTTCAGATGTGACTTCTTTCACCCTCTGGATTTCCTTTGCGGAAATAAGAACATCAGATGTCTGCCCCGATAGTTTGCCAAGTGGCTGGTGTATCATGACTCTCGCATGTGGCAATATTGATCTGCTGCCTTTTGTTCCTCCAGAGAGAATTATTGAAGCCATTGAGGCACACATGCCAATGCATATTGTATTAACAGGACAAGATACATATTGCATTGTATCGTAAATAGCCAGCCCTGCAGAAACACTGCCTCCAGGGCTATTTATATATAAGTTAATAGGCTTTTTGGGATCAACACTCTCAAGATATATAATCTGAGCCACAACCAGATCGGCATTAGCATCACGTATTTCCCCGTCTAAGAAGATGATTCTATCCTCTAGAAGACGGGAATATATATCATATTGTCTTTCTCCTGTTCCTGTCTGAGATACTACATAAGGAACAAGATTATTCATTTTAGGTTCGAGCAAAAGAAACTCCTATAGCTTAATTCTCTTTTGCAGGGGCAAAGTTATTATTCTCGATAAGGAAAGGAATCACTTTAGAGAACTGTAGTTCGTCCTTAATCATGTTCTTATAGTATTCCTTTGTATTCTCATCATTTATATTGCTGAGCTTTTCCTCATAAGCTTTGTCAAGTTCAGCCTGATTAATCTCAAAATTCTCCTTCTTCTTGATTTCCTCAAGAATCAGCTGTGCCTTGAGATCTTTCTCTGCTGGAGCTCTCCATTCCTGCATGATGGATTCCTTTGACTGATTCTGCATCTTAAAGAATGCCATAAGCTGTTCCTCAGGAAGTCCTGAGCTCTGAACGAAATTTCTCCAATTCTGCTCAACCTGGATATCAATCATTGAGCTTGGAATAGAGATGGCAACTTCAGATGAAATCTTCTCGATTATAGCTTCAGCTTTTGCATTCTTGTTTGCTTCTTCAGCCTTAGCTTCGAGATCTGCCTTAATGCCTGCCTTCATCTCATCTACTGTCTTGTATTCGTCCTTTACATCCTGTGCAAATTCATCATCAACTTCAGGAAGCTTTCTGCTCTTGAGGTTTGTTAGCTTTACACTGAGTCTGACATGCTTATCATCAATATCTTTCTCTACAGTCTTCTCTTCATCTTTTGTCATTCCAATTACATCATCGTCAAGCTTGTAAAGATTGTAGCCAGAACCAATAGTGAATGTGAAATCCTTTTTCTCTGTGTTCTCTACAGCAGATCCATCTTCATTGAGTTCTACATAATCAATTGTTGCAATGTCTCCATTTTCAGCTTCGCCATCTTTTGCGATAATAAGACTGTTCTGTTCTCTTAGCTTCTCAATCTCTTTATCGACATCAGCATCACTTACAGTGGATGTCTTTACTTCAGCTGTTAATCCTGTATATGCAGGAAGTTCAAATTTAGGCATTACATCATAATGAACTGTGAATGTGATATCACTGTCTTTCTTGAAAGGAAGAAGCTTCTCTTCGTCCTGAAGCACAGGTGTTGAATATGGAAGTGGTTTCTCTGTCTCATCAAGTTCCTTTAGTGCATCCTGCAGAGAGTTTTCCATAAACTCAAATGTTGATTCTTCGCGGATAGCTTCTCCATATTTTCTTTCAATGATAGAAGCAGGTACTTTGCCTTTTCTGAAACCATCAATCTGCAGATTTGCAGAATACTTCTTGAGCTTATCCTGATAAGCCTTCTCAATAGATGCAGCGTCAACTGTGATGGTAAGTGCAGCCTGGGAATTCTCCAGTTCTTTTACACTCTTTTCAACTACCATAATGACCTTCCTTTATAATTAATTCTGTTTATTGTTACTATTAACTGTCTAAATATAATCATTTCCACTTTTTTTGTACATAGGTGCATCAGCTAAGAGTAATCTGAATGATTCATCATAATGACAAATAAACTTCACATTTTCTTTTCTTAATCAACAAATTGCATGGTTACTATGCAGGATAAGGAGATTAGTTATGAAAAAGAGAATTATTGCAATTATCACAGCACTGTTAATTGTTTCATGTTCATTGTTTGCAGCAGATGCTTTATCACTTTATCGTTCATTTTCTGATTCTTTATCCAATCCCGAAAAAGCTATTGGCTATTATGATTCAATGAAGAAAGAAATAGAGAAGGAGACAAAGAAGGCAACAAAAAGCCTAGAGAAGGCTATGGCTGCAAGAAATACCGAAAAAGCTAATGCTGCCTATTTAAAACTTAGAAGTTTATCTTCATATGATATAACAAAATCACAAAGTGATGAGCTCCTATCTTCGATTATTGCAGCAGGAAGTGATGCTGATAGTATCAAATGGCTTTATAAGAATAGCCGTTTTTATAGTCCAGTGCTTAAATTAACATATTTATCAAGCCAAAATGGAAGACACATAGCATGGTCTAAAACAATCTGTCAGGAACCTGGAAGCGATGTAACTCTTCCTTCCCTGACTTCAGACTCTGATGGTGTATTCCTTGGATGGGGCGTAAGTGATGATGCTGTTACGTATGAGGACGGCAGTATTATAGCAATGCCTCTGACGGATCAGACACTGTATGCTATATTCGGAAGCGGAGTTTCATTTTCTGATTCGAGAACTGGACTTGAACAGATGACAGCTGAGGTTGAAGATGGCCAGATTGTTGAAGTTCCGGCTTTGGCATCTGATGGTAGTGCTATATTTGCTGGATGGGTAGATGATAGTGGCAGTTATCTGGCACCTGATGATACAGAATACAAAGTGGAGGGAAATGGAACAGCTTTCTATGCTTTATGGAAAGATGTTGGATTTGAAGGCATTCATACGCTATATTACTCAGAAGATTCAGTTCCAATTAACACACAGATTGAGCTGTCTTTTTCTTTGAGAAATGGCGGAAATGAGAATCTGAATGCCATTGATGTCGAATTGTATTCTGACGATGATAATCTTATTATCCTTAAAAATCATTCATTTATTCCTATGTTCAGAGCTGGAGCTTCTTTGGGTTTTCGGGGATTCACCTTTGTAGCAAAGGAGAGGGGAAGCTATACAATAGGGCTTAAAGCAATAGATTCGGAAGGCGATAGCTGGACATCTGAGTTTTCTGTAAATGTTCAATAATAACGGACATTCTTTGTCCGATAATTAGAGTAGCATGGCTTTGTCATAGGAGATAAAGCCATGTTTTTTTCATCAGAAACAATAGATAATCTTATTGGAGGGGCAAAAGCTGGTAATAGAAGCTCTTTGAATTTATTGGTAAAAGCTATGGAGCCAATAGCTCAGAAAACAGCTTCGTACTATAGCGGTAGACTTGCCGATGGAGAGAGTTTTTATGATGATTTCGTACAGGAGTCGAGGATTGCTGTTATTAAATGTCTAGATAGCTTTGAATCAGGAAGAGGAAGCTTTTTAAGGTATGCAGAATATGCAATGAAAGTTGCTGTAAGAAACTATATTAATGAGAACTACCGTTTGATAAAGCAGCCCAAGGGAAAGACTGAGATGGTGAAAAAACTGAATAAGGCTCTTGCTTTTTATGCTATGGAAGGCATTCTTTCTCCCTCAGACGAGGAACTTATGGAAAAAACTGGATTTTCAGAAAAAGAGCTGAAAGTGATTACTGAAATAAGAGAAATGCAGTTTATATGTTCCCTTGATTACGATTTTAATGATAGCGGCACAGAAAGGTACGTTCCTGAAGTTCCTTCAGATGCTGTTCAATTTGAGGAAAAATTGATGATAGATGATATTGAAAAAATCATAAAAGGCAATATGCAAAGCGAAAACAGATATCTTATATGCTCGCTTTTTGGAATTTATGGATATGAAAAGAAAAGCATAAAGGAGCTGTCTGCCGAACTTGATGTGTCTCCTGTAACAATTCGAAATAGGAAAAAACAGATATTTGAAGAACTTCGTTCGGCAGTTGCATAATATGGCATAGGCTTTATAGAATGTCTCTGTATTGAGGCGGGCAATATGGGAGCAATCATTACAAAAGCATTATCATTTCTGCTTCTTATCGTAGCAGGATATTTATTCAGGCAATTCGGCCTTATAAAAAAAGAATTCGGTGTTCAGTTGGCTGTGCTAAGCATTAAACTGTTGTTGCCGGCTACGATAATGGCAAGCTTTGCCTCCTTTAAAATGGATTATTCAATTCTTGTTCTCTTTCTTTTTGGTATTCTAGGAAACCTGCTCATACTTCTTATAGGTTTTGTGGTCAGTTTAAAACGAGAGCGAAAAGACAAAATTTACTATATGGTATCTGGTAATTCCTATAACATAGGAAATTTTGCTTTGCCTTTTGTCTCGTCATTCTTTGGACCTATCGGAATAATATCTACATCAATTTTTGATGCAGGCAACTCTATTATGCTATTAGGTCTTAACTGTCCATTTGCAGAAATGCTTTCTGGTAGAAAAGAAGGGCAATCAGGTTATGGTGTCTCATATATAATGAAAAGGCTATTCTCAGCGCCAGCTTTTGATTGCTATATGATAATGCTTATTTTCTCGATGCTTAAGATTCAGCTTCCTGCGGCTTTTTTTTCCATATGCTCTGAAATTGGTAAGGCAAATGGTCCAGTTGCAATGTTCATGATAGGTGCAATGCTTGAAATCCATTTTGATAAGCGCTATCTGAAGATGACAGCAGCTATGCTATTAATCCGTTTTTCAGTTGCAGCTACTCTTATGCTTATAATCTCCCGTTTCAGTTTTCTTCCTGAGGATGCACGCATTGCTGGTATGATAATCATATGGGCTCCGATTGGCAGTGCTTCTGCTGCTAATACAGCTCTGCTTGGAGGAGATACTGCATTGAGTGCATTTGTGAATACCATCTCTCTCATAATGTCCCTGATCATAATACCGGTTCTTGTTATGGTATTATAGTATTTTGACGCTTTATCCTATATCTATTATTCTTTGGAAAAGGAGAATTGGATGCTATGAGTGTGAAGTTTTTCAGATGTCCAAGTTGTGGCAATGTTATTTACCTTATGGAAGGTGATATTAATAATATCAGATGCTGTGGGAAAGAAATGGATGAGCTTGTTCCCGCATCTGTAGAAGCATCTACAGAGAAGCATATACCAGAAATCACTGAGGTTGATGGACGGCTTGATATTCAGGTCGGTTCATCTATTCACCCGATGATTGAAAAACACTATATTGAATGGATTGCAGCTGAGAATATCGATGGAAATATGCATATTAAGTATCTGACCCCTGGGGTTGAGCCAAAGGTTTCATTCTGCAATCATCATCGAAAAATCCGCCATATATATGCTTATTGCAATATTCATGGACTTTGGGTGAAAAATCTCTGAAATTAAAGTCTGATTGCCTTAATGCCTCTGAAGTTATAAACTTCTGATGTGTTAAGGTATTTTTTTTGTTCAGTTATCTGCATTATTCTCTTGATATGCTGCAGTTCTGTTAAGATATCAGAAAAAAAAGAAGAAAGCCCTGATTTTTCAGAAAGAGCTGAGAGTGCTGTTTTTATGCTTTCTTGTGATATTACAGATGCTTCAGAGAATAGTGCTATAAATACAGATGCAATAAAGGCCTTTCTTCCAGATTCCTATACTATCTACAGTAGTTATTTTCCTCTTTATAAGTCAATTATGACAGAATATATCCAAGCTATTGAGATTGTACTTGATGAAACAAATGAAAACCTTGATTCAATGTTCATGGATGCTTTCGAAGAAATCAAATCGATTTCGCCTTCTCTTGTAACTTCAGATACAGCACTTGTTGATGTAATAAGAAGCAGAAAACGTGATGTTTTTGCCTCTTATCTAGGAGATGTGCTTCATCAATCAAAAGCTTTATCTGATGCTTTTGTTCCATCCTACGAAGCGTTCAATTCCATAAAAAAAGCATATGAGCGACTCTCTTCTGTGGGGTATTCTTTAAGCCTTCCTTCGCCATCGCCTGTGGATGTTCATGCGTTGGCATTGTTTTATACCGATTCCTATTTTGCCAGACTTGCAGAATTCGAGAAGGAGATAAAGAATCAGAGGGTCGATTCTTCTGGTGTGTCAGTATACAGTATTTTCTGGGAGGAATGATGTCTGATTTATTTTCTTCTGCAAAGAATGAGAATGAGCCTCTGGCTTTTCGCATGAGGCCAAGAAATCTTGATGAGTACATAGGACAGGACCATATTCTTGGAAAAGGTCGTCTTCTAAGACGTGCGATTCAAGCCGATCAGCTTTCATCTGTCATCTTATATGGGCCTCCTGGGACTGGAAAGACAACACTTGCAATGGTGATAGCTAACACAACCAAAAGTCATTTCTCTACACTCAATGCTGTTCTATCAGGTGTAAAAGAGCTAAGAGATGAGATCTCTGCCGCAAAGGAGCGCCGTGACCATTATGGAATGAAGACGATATTGTTCGTCGATGAGGTTCACAGATGGAACAAGAGTCAGCAGGATGCTCTTCTTCCTTGGGTAGAGAATGGTACTCTTATACTAATAGGAGCAACAACGGAGAATCCTTTTTTTGAAGTGAATGCAGCGCTTGTCTCAAGGTCTAGGATATTCCAGCTGAAGAGTCTGTCTGATAAGAACCTCCACGATATTGCCATGCAGGCCATTAATGACAAAGATAGGGGCTATGGCAGATATAGAGTTGAGTTTGAGAATGGTGCACTTGAACATTTGGTTGATGTGGCATCAGGAGATGCCCGGACTCTTTTGAATGCACTTGAACTTGCAGTAGAGACCACGCCTGATGTTTTTCCTCCTAAAGAAGGAGATGTTATATATGTCTCAAAAGAAGCTGCTGAGGAATCTATCCAGAAGAAGGCCGTACTATATGATAAAGAAGGAGATTATCATTTTGATGTAATATCTACCTTCATAAAATCATTGAGAGGGTCAGATCCTGATGCATCTTTATATTGGCTTGCAAAAATGATAAGTGCAGGTGAAGATCCTCGGTTTATTTTCCGACGCATGCTTATATCTGCCGCAGAAGATGTCGGACTTGCTGATCCTAATGCTGTAGGGATTGTAGAATCAGATGCTGCAGCATTTGATAGAATAGGGCTACCTGAGGGGCGTTTTCATCTTGCCCACTCTGCTTTGTACCTTGCTACATGTCCTAAAAGCAACAGTGCAATAGGTTTTTTTGATGCGCTTGCTGATGTAGAAAAGGAAAAGGATGGAGAAGTTCCAAATCATTTAAAGGATTCTAGCCGTGATAAAGAGGGATTTGGACATGGGGAAGGGTATCTTTATCCTCATAGTTATAGGGATCACTGGGTTGCTCAGCAATATCTTCCTACAGGATTGCAGGGGAAGGTCTATTATCGACCAACTTCAATGGGATATGAAAAGGAGATTAAAGATGAGGTTCTGATGCGAAGAGAAGCTCAGCTTGAAGCAGTCAGTGATGATTCTTATAGAGAAATACTCACTTTTTCACCAGATGATAAAATAAGATCCAAATGGATAGAACGGGCACTTTCAGGAAAGTCTTCAGTTCTATTGAGTTCTGTGAATAAGCTTTATGAGGAAATTGATGTGGAGCGATTCAGCAATATTCTTGTATTGAATGCATCCCATGGTCTTATGCTATGGCCTCTAATGAAGATGAATCCAGAAGGTCTTGCTGTTGCTCAGGTTTCCACCGATGAACAGAAAGAGGTAATAGATCATTTTGCATCTGAAATAGATGATCTATCAAAGCCTGTACTATATAAATGTTCGCAGTATGAAGTATTTGATAAACTGGAAAACGGGTTGAAATTCAGAGTGATATCAGGAAGAAACTGCTTTTCGAGGCTTAGCGAATCAGGTCCTTTTGCAAAAGAGATCATGAAATGGCTTGAGCCAAAAGGGCAGCTTGCCTTTATTGAAGCAATTCCATCGCTGGCTAGCAGGCTTTCTGACTTTTCTGAGTCAGAAGAAATAAGATCAATGCTGATAAAAGCAGAGCAGGGCATATATAATAGCTCTCTGGCTTCTTGGGGACAAACAGAACTGATAGCTTTTATCAATAAGTTCTTTCCTGAATCAGATATTGAATTCATCAATAATGTAGAAGAGCGTAGATTCTCTGAAGCAAATCTTAAGAACTGGTTTGTCAACAGTTACAATTCATGTGGGATTGCAGTAGATGATTTTATTGCAGAATTTGCTAATAAGACAGTTAAATGGCGCAATGTCACAGCTTTAATAAGGAACGGATATAATAAATCAGAAAAAAAATTATATGATGATAACAAATGGACAAGCATTCATAGAAAGACGCATTAAAAGTAGGAAAGATTTTTGCGAGAGGCGGGACTCGAACCCGCACACCGAGGTACTAGTTCCTAAGACTAGCGTGTATACCAATTTCACCACTCTCGCAAAGAATGGATATGAGCCGCAAAGGCTTCGAACCTTTGACCCACAGATTAAGAGTCTGTTGCTCTACCAGCTGAGCTAGCGGCCCATTCTACTATGTGCCCTACAAGACTCGAACTTGCAACCTGCGGATTCGAAGTCCGACGCTCTATCCAATTGAGCTAAGGGCACAAAAAAGGGTGGAAGAAGGGGATCGAACCCTCGACAAGCAGATCCACAATCTGCCGCTCTACCGCTGAACTACTTCCACCATAAGTTAAAAGCACATAATGTCAATAACGCATTAACTATGCCTAAATATCAAAAATATGTCAACATATTTTCTTTTCTTTTTTGTTCTTTCTTCAATAATAACAATACTTATATAATAATGATATATTTATAATATTGTTTTGATTATACTATTTACTAAAAAATGTATTGAAAAGCTTTTTTAATGCTGTCGTATCCTTTGTTCCAGCAGTCTCGTAACAGGAATGCATAGCAAGTTGTGCGACTCCAATATCAGCTGTTTTCATTGAAACTTTCTGAGATGACAGGTTCCCTAATGTAGAGCCTCCAGGAACATCAGAATTATTCAGGAATATCTGGAAAGGAATATCATTGGCAATCATGATCTTTTTAAGATAAGAACCACTCTCTCCGTCTGTTGTGTATTTCTGATTTGCGGAGTACTTAAGCAGAATTCCACCATTCATTTTGGGTTTATTTGTGATATCACATTTCTCAGGATAATTAGGATGCATTGCATGTCCATTATCCGCACTGATCATTCTGCTGTTGGCTATCATTATGGCCTTATCTTCGTCGTTCATTTTCAGAGATATGCATATTCTGCTGATTGTATTTGATAGAAAATCAGATAGTGCGCCTTGTTTTGTGCCACTACCTGTTTCTTCATTATCAAAAAGACTTATCATTGAGATCTTGTTTCCTGGGGTGGATTTCAAAATTGATGATAATGCTGAGTATGCGCATTGCAGATCATCTATTTTCGGAGATGAAAAGAATGCCTTATCTACGCCCCAGAGCACTGGTTCTGTTTTATTGTATAGGAATAAATCATAGTCAAGAATATCTTCTGGGGCGCATGATGCATGCTCTCCTATCCTATCTATGAAAGATATTGTACAATCTGAGTCAGCCCATATGGGAAGAAATTCCTTCTGCATTGAGTATTTGTAACCATTATTGGTATCTCTGTTCTGATGGATTGCCAGATTCACGATAGAGACCATATCATCACCAAAATCTACTAGCTTCTCTTCAATCGAATCACCTTTATTTATGAATACACGGCCTGCAATTGAGAGAGGTCTGTCAAACCATGGGGAAAGGAGCATTCCTCCATAACCTTCTGTGTTGAGCTTGATGCAGCTCTTTTCTATTCTTATTTCAGGATTGGCTTTTATTTTAAAGCATGGGCTATCTGTATGAGCAGATACAATATGAAACCCATCGAATGATTTAGGAATTCTGAATGCTATAATGGCACTATTATTTCTAGTGATAAAATAAGATTTTCCTTTTTCAATGGAAAATGGTTTATTTTCCTTTAACTCTGAGAAACCTAAGTCAAGTAGCAATTTTCTTGCATTCGCAATAACATGGAATGGACTAGGACTTTTCTTTATGAAATCAATAAGTTCATTAGTATCTTCTATATATATTTTATCCATAGCTGTATTATAAGATAAATCTGATGTTATGAACTATAGTTCTTTAACATTCTTTGGCGGGTGTACTTTCAGCTTGTTCAGCTGTAGCAGGAAATACTCAGTTCCATCCTGTATGCCGTCATTAGCAATGAAGAACCCAGCTTCTCTATAAAATTTAAGTGCTTTTTTATTCTGCTTCACACATTTTAAAGTAAGAGGGAAAAGGTTTTCCTCTGTTGCTAGTGTTGATAGAAGAATGAATGCTGAACCTTTCCCCCTTGCTGTTTTTTTGATAAACAGATTTCTAATAAAACCTGTATCTTCGAAATATGATAAAAACCCTATAGCTTTGTCATTTGAAATAGCTATGATGATTTTCTGATCTTCTATATCTTTCTCAAAGTCATCTTCAGATATTGACTGCTCCCAGAAGAATTCATCTTTTCTGATTTCATAATATATTTTCTTCAGTTCCTCCATATATTTGGGAAGTTGTACGGTTGTTGTTCTGATCATTCTTTACCCCCTAGAAATTATATGTTGCTGTAAGCATGAACTGGAAATCATAAGCAAATGGATTATTGTGAGAGTCATTGTTTATATTCCAGATACAGATATTCGAAAGTGATGAGGAGAGTGAAAAATCTTCAGTAAAACTGTATGAGCCAAATATGCTAGTAAGAACATAATACTGCGAATCTGCAGAGAAAATCGTATGGCTTTTCACGTTGTCATATTCGGTGATTGCATTATTTGTTCCCCTTATATTGAATGAGATTCTTCCACCAGCGCTCCATTTCCCTATAACACTGAATTCCGTATCAAATAATAGATTTATTGTATTGCATCCATAAGGATAGCCAATGTATGTAAGATCAAATATCCCATGATTTGATCTCTGATTTCTTATTGCTATCACATAATTGAGATTATATCCGGACTCTTCAGACTTCTTCAGTCCTCCTCTTAGATATAGAGCAGGGCTTGTATATGTAAACTCTGTTCTTGTTTTTAGAAAGCCCTTATTAATTGGATGTGATGTCTTAAGTCCTAGCTGAAGACCTATAGCATCTGGTTTTGTCTTGCCTAGATTTTCTTGATCGTGCTTTTTCTCTCCAGGTATATTAAGGTCATCTACAACAAGAGCAACGCTTTGCTCAATGCCTGAAGAAAAAACATAATCCCATTCAAATGATAGTATGGAATTTGAATTTCCAGCTATGTACAGATTATGAAAGAACATAATAGGGTTGAGAATCTGCAGGTCTAGGATGCCTTTATCATTCTGGTAGATTATTGCTTCTTCTATTGCTAGTCTTGATTTTCGATTCTTAGTTGTCCATTCAAGTCTATGGTCTAATAGCATTTTTATGCCTGTATATGCATCTTTGGTCTGATCAAAGTATCTGTTGAATTTGCTCTGCTCATCTGTTTCTGACTCATAATATTGGCTTGGGTGAGGAAAAAATGATGCTATGAAGCTTAATTTTACCTGATCAGAGAAAATAGATATATTGAAAGCATTGTGATATGGAACATGCTTGTCAACAATGAAATTTCCGGATGCACCGCTTCCATTATTATATTGTTCTCTGCCTATCTGTATATTCCACCAGCTTCCTCCTAGATTTACATACGCTCTATATGGAAAATTGAAGTTGAAGTCCTCATAATCAAATGCCTTGAATGAGGATATCATCGGAATATTGTTTGCTATGTATTCTGATCCAAAAGGCTTTAATGTATGTATAGTATTCATTATTGGAAGCTCAAAATGCATTCCTGCAACTTTCTTGATTCCTAGGCTTAGCCCTATATTTATGAATCTTTCTCTTGCGCTTGCCCATGTTGTATCACCATCAAAAGGCAGATATTCTTTTGTGTATGGTTCTGTTGGCTTATTGTCTGTTCCATATACTATATTATCTCTGAAATACTCTTTATTTGTATGTGCGTATATCTGAGGTGTGATTGCCCCTTTTGCTTCATAGCTGAAAACATCGTTTTCTTCATCTGTTTCCAGTTCTTTCTGTAGCTTATTGTACAGATCTCTTTCGATATCATTCATTCTTTCTGTTGCTATTGATTTAAGATATAAAACTGCCTCTTCTTTGCTGTAGGGCCTTGTCATTGAAAGAGTTTTCCCTAATGACAGGAAAAGTGTATCCATATCATCGTATAAATTATCTGAGAGCTTTATCATGGTTGCTGTTACCGGAGATTTTGCTGTTATAGAGAAAATCAGAATACATGATAATAATATTGATAAAAATTTTTTCATTTCGAACCCTTATAAATAGAATAATGATTTTTTCCTGAAGTAAGAAGTACCATTAATTTATTCTTGGAAATATGAGAAAGTAATTCATTTTACATAATGTTAACGGAACCCGTGTAAGAAACTTAACACGGTCAGCTTATTCTCTAAGCACATAGGAGAAATGAAAATGAAAAAATTCCATTTATTATCTGTGCTTTTAGTATGTAGCATGGCATTATTTGCAGGTGGATCTAAAGAAGCATCCAATATTTCTGTAATCACAAGAGAAGATGGCTCAGGTACCAGAGGTGCATTTACTGAGCTTGTCGGTCTTATTGATTCATCTAAAATTGATCAGACAACACCATATGCAGAAGTTGCAAATTCAACATCAGTAGTAATCACAACGGTCAGTGGAAACAGAAATTCAATCGGCTATATCTCTTTAGGTTCGCTCAATGATTCTGTTAAGGCCTTGAAGATAGATGGTATAGAAGCATCTCAGGCTAATATTGAGAATGGCAGCTACAAACTGCAGCGTCCATTCAATATTGCTTATAGAACGCTTTCTCCAATTGCAGAAGATTTTCTGGCTTTTATGTTCTCATCTCAGGGGCAGAGCATTGTTGCAAAGAGTGGGTATATAGCTGTATCTGAAGGAGAGCGCTATGTAGCAGGTTCTGCTTCAGGAAAGCTTGCTATTTCTGGATCATCTTCAGTTTATCCTCTTATGGAGAAGCTAATTGAAGCATATAAATCATTGAATCCACTTTCTGATATTACTCTTCAGCAGTCAGATTCAAGCACTGGAGTCAAGGATGTTATCAACGGGATTAGCGACATAGGCATGGCATCAAGGGATTTAAAGCAGTCCGAACTTGATTCAGGGATTGTTTCTAGGCCTATAGCAATTGATGGTATTGCAGTTATTGTGAATAAGGAAAATGTCATATCGGATATTACTCTTGATAAGCTAAGAGAAATATATCTAGGCCAGAAAACTACCTGGAACTGAGTATAGATATGCGTGAGAAAATAATGAAAGCCGGCTGTTTTGCAGCAGCTGCGCTTTCAGTGATATCTGTTATACTTATAGCTTTTTTCCTATTCTGGAATGGTATTCCTGCAATTCATGAGATAGGATTATTCCACTTTCTGTTTGGAAAGCTCTGGAGACCTGGTTCTGGTGATTTCGGTATTTTCCCAATGATTGCCGGATCTATCTATGTTACTGGCCTTGCCATTCTTTTCGGTGTTCCTCTTGGAGTTTTATCGGCTGTATTTCTAAGCTATTACTCAAAGGCTAAGATGTACAGGATAGTAAAGCCAATGATGGAGCTTCTAGCTGGTATTCCATCGATTATATACGGCCTTTTTGGCTTGACTGTAATTGTTCCGGCTATGCAGGTTTTGTTCCCTGGAACAAGTGGCAAAAGTGTTCTTTCTGCATCTCTTCTTCTTTCCATTATGATTCTGCCTACTATAATCACTGTATCGGAATCATCATTACGAGCTGTTGATGAAAGCATTTACACAGGAGCTATGGCTCTTGGTGCAACTAAGGAAATCAGTGTATTCACAGCAGTTTTGCCAGCTGCAAGGTCTGGAGTTATTTCCGCTGTTGTATTGGGTGTAGGCCGTGCAATAGGAGAGACTATGGCTGTGATTATGGTTGCCGGGAATCAGGCAGTGCTTCCATCTTCAATTACCAGAGGAGTCAGAACTCTGACTGCTAATATTGTCCTTGAAATGGGTTATGCAACAGATCTTCATAGAGGAGCATTGATAGGAACAGGCGTTGTATTGTTTGTATTCATCTTGATAATCAATATCTCGTTTTCTGCACTCAGGAGGGATAGATGAAGAGAAATAACATTAAGTCTGCAATGCTCAGATTCTTTGTATATTCAGCATCATATATAACGATATCGCTTGTTGTTTTGATTATTGCTTACATTCTTTTATCAGGTATTCCAAATATAAAGCCATCGCTTTTTGCTTTGCACTATACAAGTGATAACTGTTCTTTGTTTCCAGCTTTTGTTAATACAGTAATCATTGTCGCTCTTTCTCTTGTTATCGGTTTGCCTATAGGTATATTTTCTGCAATCTATCTTACTGAATATGCAAAGCATGGATCAAGATTCGTGAAGCTTATTAGAATGATGGCTGAAACACTTTCTGGAATTCCATCGATAGTCTATGGGTTGTTTGGCTACTTGTTCTTCAATATTGCACTGAAATTCGGATATAGCATTCTTTCTGGTGCAATCACTCTCAGCATGATGATTCTGCCTCTGATAATGAGGACAAGTGAAGAAGCAATTATATCAGTTCCTGATATGTATCGAGAGGGATCTTATGGGTTAGGAGCAGGGAAGATAAAGACAATATTCTCTATAGTCCTTCCATCTGCTGCTCCAGGAATATTTGGTGGCATAATGCTGGCAATTGGAAGAATTATAGGTGAAACAGCAGCCTTGGTATTCACGGCTGGTACAGTTGCTGGAATACCTGATTCTGTTTTAGGTTCAGGACGGACTCTCAGCGTTCATATGTATGTGCTTATGAATGAAGGTTTGCATATGAATGAGGCAAAAGGTGTTGCAGTAATTCTTTTAATTCTTGTTCTTATTCTGAATTCGGTATCATTGTATTTACAAAAAAGGATTAAATCAAAATGAACAATATTTTTGAAATAGAAAAACTGCATCTTTTTTATAATGATGTTGAGGCTTTGAAAGGTATAAATCTCGATATTAAAGAGCATATGATTACTTCTTTTATCGGACCGTCCGGATGTGGAAAATCAACACTTCTCAGATGCCTCAACAGAATGAATGATCTTGTAGATGGCTGTAGGATAGATGGAAAGATATTGTTAAAAGGCGAAGACATATATTCTGATGCTATTGATGTTTCTAACCTTAGAAAAAGAGTTGGAATGGTATTTCAGAAGCCAAACCCTTTCCCTATGTCAATTTTTGATAACATAGCATATGGGCCCCGTGTGCATGGTGTAAAAAAACATACAATTCTTTCAGAGATTGTGGAGAAGGCTCTTATAGACGCAGCTTTGTTTGATGAAGTGAAGGACAGGTTGAATAAGTCAGCCTTGGGACTTTCTGGAGGTCAGATGCAGAGGCTCTGCATTGCAAGAGCATTGGCTGTAGAACCAGAGGTTCTTCTGATGGATGAGCCAACCAGTGCCTTGGATCCAATCTCCACGCTTGCGATAGAGAATCTTGTTCTCACGCTGAAGGATAAATATACAATTGTAGTAGTCACGCATAATATGCAGCAGGCTCTCAGGATCTCAGATTATACATCGTTCTTTTTATTGGGTGAGGTTATTGAGAGCGGAATTACGGAAGAGATTTTCTCAAAGCCTAAAAACAAGAAGACAGAGGATTATATAACGGGGAGATTCGGTTGAAATGATAAGAATGCAAGAGAGAGAACAGCGATTGCTTGTTGATAGCATAATAGAGCTTGGCGGCCTTACTGAAGAGGCTCTTTGCCTGCTTGAATCAGGTATAGAACAGAAGGATAGTGAAAGTATTCAGAAGCTTCATGAGTATTCTTCTGAAATAAGATCTCGAGCAAGAGAATGCGAGAGGGATGCAATTAAGATAATTCTTCTGCATCATCCTGTTGCAAGGGATCTGCGTCTTATCACCTCTGCTATAAGGATGTCTAACGACTTAGAGAGAATAGGTGATAATGCTGGGGATATTGGAGAGGTGATTCCTTTCATAAAGAATCGTAGTATCCAGGAAGAAGCTGGGATTCTTGACATGTGTAGCTTGGTAGTTTCTATGCTTAAAAATGCACTAGATGCCCTTGTTGAATCATCTTTAGAGAAAGCCCGTATGGTTGTAGCTTCTGATGATACTGTAGATGCAGCATTCTTGAAAGCAAAGAACTCAGTAATTGAGATGATACGGAAAGCTGAACCTGATGCAGATGAGGCTCCTGATGTGCTTATGGTAGCGAAATATCTTGAGCGTATGGGAGATCATGCAGCTTCTTTTGCTTCTTATGTAGGCTGGGATATAAGTGGTGACGATAATTGGCTCACAAAGAGCAGTATGGTATAGTAATTATTATGATATATATAGTTGAAGATGATTCAGGAATACGCAAGCTCCTATCTGTTGCTTTAGAAGGAAATGGATATGCTATAAAGGCATTCGGAGATGGAAATGATGTTGTATCATCAGCTTGTTTGGATAAGCCGGAGCTTATACTTCTTGATATAATGCTTCCAGGTAAGAGTGGACTAGAGATTTTATCTGAAATCAGAGCTGATAAGGCAATATCCGGAACACCTATTATATTAGTCACTGCTAAAGACAGTGAATTTGATAAAGTAGATGGTTTTGATAAAGGTGCAGATGATTATATTTCCAAGCCATTCTCAATGCTTGAGCTTTTAAGCCGTGTTAAGGCTGTGCTCCGGAGAACTTCAGGTTCTCATAATGTTCTGAAGTGTGGCAATGTGGAGCTCTCAGAAAAAGCACATACTGTTATGGTAGGAGATAAGGAAATACAGCTTACTCTGAAAGAATTCGATCTTCTGAAATGCCTTATGGAAAATATGGACAGTGTACTGAGTCGGGAGATGCTTTTATCGACTGTATGGGAATATGCATACCCAGGTGAAACGAGGACTGTTGATGTTCATATAAGGCATTTAAGAGAGAAGCTTGGAGATGCTGGATCGATAATTGAAACAGTCAAGGGTGTAGGCTATAAGATTAAAGGCTAGTAAATGCGAAAGCGTATTTTATATTCAATTCTTTTTATTGTTCTTATTGTTTCTTCTCTTATTGTAGCGACGACATTTGCTATATTTTATGAAGAGTACCAGAACAGGCTTTTTCAGGATATGTCGGTAGAGCTTAATTATCTTGCGGCATTTCTGGATTCTGATAATCCAGATTATGAATCTATTCCTAATGCAGTTGACAGGAGAATTACAGTAATAAGCAGAGATGGCTCTATTCTCTATGATTCAGAGGGGGATGTTCTTAGTATGGGAAACCATAAGGATAGGCCAGAAGTAAGAGATGCCTTGTTTGGAGGGGCTGGGCATGATATAAGAAAAAGCAATACGATAGGAGAGCGAATGCTTTATTCTGCACTTCTGCTATCATCAGGTAATGTGCTTAGAATAGCTTCTCCATCGGCTTCTGTATTCTTTTTTATTGTATCTATTCTGAGGCCACTTGCTTGTATACTGCTTTTCGTATTGATTATTTCAATAATAATTGCATCTGCTGTTTCAAATAGATTATTGAGACCTATAAATGAACTGGATCTTGATAATCCTGATGCTTCAGGCGCATATGAAGAGCTATCTCCTCTGCTGCTTCGCTTAACACATCAGAATAATGTGATAAAAATGCAGATTGAGAATGCAGAGAGAAATGCAAGAGACTTTAAGCTGATTACGGACAATATGAGAGAGGGAATCGCTGTCATTGATAAGAACTGCAATGTTCTCTCTTTCAATAATTCTATCGTAAATCTGATTGGATCTAGAGAGATTTCAGTGGGAGATTCAATTCTTGCTCTTAATAGAATGTCGAGCTTTTCTGATATTGTCTTTAAGGCAGTAGAGGGAAAAGATGGAAAGACGCTGCTGAATGAGAAGGGCCGCAAGATAGAAGTATCTACATCCTCTGTAAAAGACGGTGGTGCAGTTATATTAGCCTTAGATGTAACAGAGAAAGAAGAAAGAGAAGAGCTCAGGCGTATGTTCACAGCCAATGTATCGCATGAACTTAAGACGCCACTTACTGTAATCTCTGGCTTTGCTGAGATAATGAAAGATAATGATATTCCTGCAGATGCTGTTAAGGACTATTCGAATGAGATTTATAGCCAGTCTCAGCGACTTATCTCGCTTGTCTATGACATTATTAGATTAAGCGAAATAGAAGAGATGAAAAGAGATGATGATCAGCCTGTAATGCTTTCCGATATAATAAAAGAAGCAGAAGAGATTCTTTCGTCAAAAGCCGAAGAGAGAGGCATTTCTATAATTAATTCAATTTCAGATGAGAAGACCGTAAAAGGGTCTAAGCTTCTGCTCAGTGAGCTTTTTTACAATCTTTTAGATAATGCAATAAAATATAATAAGGATAATGGTTCTGTGAATGTCAGGATTATATCTGATGGAGATAAAGAGACTCTGGAAGTTGAAGATACAGGAATAGGAATTCCGGAAGAAGATCAGAGCCATGTTTTTGAGCGTTTTTACAGAGTTGATAAAGCACGAAGCAGGGAAACAGGAGGTACAGGCCTTGGCCTTTCGATAGTACGCCATGCAGCTATGTATCATGATGCTGAGATAAGTATGAGAAGCCAGCTTGGCTATGGCACGACAATAGATGTGACTTTTCATCTTAGTTGAAGTGTCCATTGGTTAATAGATTCTATTCAGAGATGCCTATTTGGAATAGGATAAGTTTATATCTATAATATTTTGAGAGGTATTATAAATGGATATAATGTCATATCTGCTTATTGCGGGGCTTATTCTTATTTCGGTCTGTTCGATTATATCAAGGGTCCTTTCTGGACGTAAGGGAAAGCATGAAGATGAGGATAAAAAAGGCAAAAATGAATAATTAGTTACCCTGATACTGTTTTTCTTTATTATATTGATGTTATTGCGGAGGATTCTATGGAGAAGAAAGAAAACAATAACAAGACTCCACTTATCACTTTCTATCTGATTGCACTGGTTGTTCTCATGCTGGTAAATTCAGTGTTGACACCTTGGATAGTATCTAGACAGGTAATTCAGGTCGATTATGGTACTTTCATAACAATGACAGAAGACAATGAGATTGGTTCTGTCGAGATAAGAGCAAATGAGAACTGCATTATATTTACAGATAAGTCCAATACAAAGGTTTATAAAGTTGGAATGGTCAATGATCCTGATCTTACAAAGCGTCTATATGATGCAGATGTAAGCTTTTATGGCGAGATTGTAGAGCAGCAGAGTCCTATTGTGTCTTTCCTTCTATCATGGATTATTCCTGTCTTTATTTTCATGCTTCTTGGAAATCTTATCTCAAAACGCATTATGAAGAATGCTGGCGGGAAAAACAGTATGATATTCGGCGGAGGAGGAAACAGCGGAGCAAGAGTATATGTTCCTAGCCAGGATGGTTCCATAAAATTCTCCGATGTTGCAGGAGAGGATGAAGCTAAGGAAAACCTTTCAGAGATCGTTAACTTTCTCCATGATCCTTCTAAATATAAGGAAATTGGAGCCAAGATGCCAAAAGGCATTTTGCTAGTTGGCCCTCCAGGAACAGGTAAGACTATGCTGGCAAAGGCTGTTGCGGGCGAAGCTAATGTTCCATTCTTTTCTATTTCAGGCTCTGAATTTGTTGAAATGTTTGTTGGAATGGGAGCATCTAAGGTGAGAGATTTATTTTCTCAGGCTAAAGAAAAAGCTCCTTGCATTGTGTTCATCGATGAGATTGATGCAATAGGCATGAAGCGTTCAGGCGGTCAGTACGGAGGTAACGATGAGAGAGAGCAGACTCTAAATCAGCTTCTTACGGAGATGGATGGATTTGAGGGCAATACAGGTGTTGTGATTCTGGCAGCTACAAACAGGCCAGAATCACTTGATCCTGCTCTTACAAGGCCTGGCCGATTTGATAGGCGTGTACCGGTAGAGCTTCCTGATCTTCTCGGAAGAGAGGCCATACTTAAGGTTCATGCTGCAAAGATTAAGACAGATGGCAATATCGATTATTTAAAGATTGCAAGGATGGCATCTGGTGCATCTGGTGCGGAACTCGCCAACATTGTTAATGAAGCAGCTCTGAGGGCTGTTAGGGATAATAGGACCCTTGTATCAGAGGCAGATATGGAAGAATCCATTGAAGTCGTAATTGCTGGATATCAGAAGAAGAATGCAATAATGTCTGATCAGGAGAAGAAGATAGTTGCTTATCATGAGATTGGCCATGCAATGGTTGCGGCATTGCAGTCACATTCGGCTCCTGTTCAGAAAATAACGATTGTACCAAGAACTTCAGGTGCACTTGGCTATACAATGCAGGTGGAAGAGGGAAACCACTATCTTTATACAAAAACAGAGCTTGAAAATAAGATTGCAACTATTACTGGTGGAAGAGCTGCGGAGGAAGTCGTATTCGGTTCAATAACAACAGGTGCATCGAATGATATAGAGCAGGCAACTAAGATAGCAAAGGCTATGATTACGCAGTATGGCATGACTGATGAATTCGGTTTTGTTGCGCTTGAGACTGTAGATAACCAGTACCTAGGAGGAGATACAAGTTCTGCATGCTCTCCTGAGACAAGGACTTTGATAGATAAGAAAGTCAGAGAAATAATTGATGCTCAATATAAGAAGGCTGTGGCCATGCTTAAGGAGAATAGGGAAAAGCTTGATGAAGCGAGCGAATATCTTTATAAGAAGGAGACAATCACTGGAGAAGAATTCATGCGGATTCTCAATGAGACGAAGCTTCTTAATTAGAATTCAGACTGGGGACTTTCATAGTCCCCATTTTTATAAACTGCAAGGTAGAAAGCCGTTATCTGTAAGTTCATATAGCTCTGAGAATCCGATTTTTCTGAGAAGATTCTCTGTCATTTCAAAGCCATAAATAATATTGTTTCTATCATGGCAATCAGAGGAGATAGTGATATGAGCTCCAATATCTTTCAGATGGTATAATAGAAAATCTGCAGGATATGGGTGTGTCCGATATCCTCTTGCCATAGCTCCAGTGTTCACTTCAAATATTTTTCCTGTAGATGCAACAGCATCAATCGCTTCTATTGCCATTTTTCTATACCAAGGCTTTTCTGATAAGCAGACACCACCTTTTTCTGAGAATTTTTCAATAAGGTCAAAGTGCCCTGTTATGCTGTAGTCTGACATGTAGGCAAATCTAACAACTTCTTCAAAGAAATTCAGCGCCATTTTCTTTTCAGATCCAAAAAAATCTATTGCACTGTCAAGCAGTTCTTTAGAATAATCTGCAATGAAATACTGTCCTTTATAGTATAGTATATGTACGGAGCCTATCGAATAATCGATGTCAGATTTAGCATATTGATCTTCTGCTTGATCTATTGCTCTGCTATCATATTCGAAACCTGTATAGATTTTTATTCTGTCTCTATATTCTTCTTTCAGTGCTTTTATTTCGTATATATATTGCCTTATTTTATCTCTTTTAATTGCACTTTCATCAAAAGCCAAGCCTGTGTATGAATGCGCGGAGAATCCTATTGATTTGAGACCTATATTTATTGCTGTTTCTATAATACTCCTAGGAGAGTCTTTTCCATCACAATATATAGAATGAGTATGGAGATTCTGTCTGAAGATCATGCAAATAGTTTAAACAACTATTTTGTTTTGTCTATCTTATTCCTGCCAATATTATGAATACGCGGTTTTTTACTGAAATTTTACATTTTAATAGATAAAACATGTTGACGTTCATGTTTTTCTGTATGATATTTACCTAACGTTGAAAATTCATATCGGAGGAAGCGTTATGGATGCATTTACATTGGAAATGAAAGATAAGCTTGAAGCTGAGAGAGCATCAATCTTAGAGAAGCTTAAGGGTGATGAGGATAGGCTCAAGAATGAGAATAATGGAACTAATGGTGATGAAAGTGATCAGGCAAGTGATGTAAACGACCATGATAAGCTAGAAATCTTCAATGCAATGGATCAGAGAAGACTGAAGGCAATTGAGGCTGCTTTGCAGCGGATAAAGGATGGTAAATATGGTTATTGCCTGCAGTGTGGAAGGAAAATACCAGAGGGTAGACTTAGGGCCATACCTTCTGCTGTTCTTTGCGTAGAGTGCAAGGAAAGACAGGAGAGAATGTAAGTTATTGCATAGTTTTATTTTTTTTTGATAGCATCTTGGAAAAGGTGCTATTTTTTGTTTCTTTTTTACCTTCATTATGGAATTATATCATAAGGGAGATTTCGAAAATGGCTAATTCAAAATCAATCATAACTGTTGTAGGTAAGGACCAGGTTGGGATTATCGCTAAGATCTGTACATTCTTAAGTGACAATAATGTAAATATACTTGATATTTCACAGACTATTGTTGATGGCTTTTTCAATATGATGATGATTGTTGACGCATCTTTATCGTCAAAGGCTTTTCTGTCTCTGAGTGAGGAACTTGAGGCACTTGGTAAAAGCATCGGCGTTATAGTTAAGCTTCAGAGAGAAGAGATCTTCTCATTAATGCAGAGGGTGTGATGATTAATCTGAGAGAAGTAATTGAAACAAATCAGATGATAGAGAAGGAGAATCTTGATGTCCGCACAATCACTCTTGGTATTTCCCTCCTTGATTGTATATCAGATGATCTGAAAAAGCTTGAAAGGAATATTTACGATAAGATCACATCTGTTGCAGAGAATCTTGTATCTGTTGGTCATGATTTAGAGAGGGAATTTGCCATTCCAATTGTAAATAAGAGAGTATCTGTAACTCCTATGGCAATTATTGGTGCATCTGCATGCAGAGATGAAGCAGATTTCAGTATTCTTGCAGAGGCTCTTGATAGAGCAGCTGATTCAATTGGTGTTAATTTTATAGGTGGATACTCAGCTCTTCCTGCAAAGGGAATGACAAATGCTGAGGAATTGCTTATAAAATCTATTCCAGAAGCACTTTCAAAAACAGAGCGTGTATGCTCATCCGTGAATCTTGGCTCTACCAAAACAGGAATCAATATGGATGCTGTGAAACTTATGGGGAGAATAATAAAAGAAACGGCAGAACGGACGAAGGAAAGAGATTCTATAGGATGCGCAAAGCTTGTTGTATTCTGCAATGCTCCGGATGATAATCCATTCATGGCTGGTGCTTTTCATGGTGTAACTGAATGTGATGCTGTCATTAACGTCGGAGTTTCTGGTCCGGGGGTGATAAAGACAGCTGTGGATAGTGTAAGAGGCAAGGACTTCGGCATTCTTGCTGATACAATCAAAAAAACGGCATTTAAGGTTACTAGACTTGGCCAGCTCGTTGCAGGAGAAGCTTCAAGAAGACTTGGAATCCCTTATGGAATAGTTGATTTATCTTTGGCTCCGACTCCAGCAGTTGGGGATTCTATAGCAGAGATTCTGGAATCAATTGGTGTTGAGAAAGTCGGAGCACCTGGAACTACTGCGGCCTTGGCTCTTTTAAATGATCAGGTAAAAAAGGGCGGTATTATGGCTTCAAGCTATGTAGGTGGCTTATCAGGAGCTTTTATACCGGTATCAGAAGATCATGGAATGATAGACTCTGTGAATTCTGGTGCTCTTTCACTAGAGAAGCTTGAAGCTATGACTTCAGTCTGTTCAGTTGGGCTTGATATGATAGCAATTCCAGGAAAGACAAATTGCTCAACGATTTCAGGAATAATTGCAGATGAAATGGCAATAGGAATGATAAACCAGAAGACTACAGCTGTCAGGATTATTCCTGTAATCGGAAAAGATGTAGGAGAAAGTGCTGAGTTTGGTGGTCTTCTTGGTTATGCTCCTATAATGAAAGTCAGTGAGTATTCATCTGAAGCATTTGTATCCAGAGGCGGGAGAATACCGGCCCCTGTACATAGCTTCAAGAATTAGCATTTATGAGAAATCGCTGAGGATATCTGATGCATGGGTTGCTACTTTCACTTTGTCGTAGGTTTTAAGAATTATTCCATTTTCATCTATGACATATGTTGAGCGTATTATACCCATGTATTTCTTACCATATAGTGATTTCTCTCCCCATGCCTCATATTCTGAGATTACAGAGCATTCTGGATCTGATAGCAGCATGAAGTTCAGATTTTGCTTTTCTATGAATTTCATATGAGATGCAGTACTGTCTTTGCTGATTCCTAAAACTATAAATCCTTCTGTATCCAGCATCTCCTTTCTGTCTCTGAATGAACAGGCTTCTTTTGTGCAGCCTGGTGTACTATCCTTAGGATAGAAGTATACAATCACTTTATGACCTCTGAATGATGATAATGTTATGTCTTCGCCTTTTTCATTCTTTAGTGTGAAGTCTGGTGCAATTGAACCTGATTTTAGCATATATGTCTCCTTTTTTTTGAGAATAATAAAGGAAAACATGAATGTAAATGTATTTTTGTTGAAGAATATGCAAAGCTATAAGAAATAGTGCTATCTTATGATATATTAAAAAGAGGAGATTTTCATATGTTTAATAAAGATAATGTGTTAAGCAGCGTCAGTGCTCGGGAGAACCTTTTCTTAAGAAAAGTATATATGTGGATGTCTGTAGGACTTCTTGTCACGGCTTTGGTTGCTTTTTTTGTTGCATCCTCAGAAATGCTTCTTCGTTATGTTGCTTCCAATGCATTTGTAATGATTCTTCTTGCTGTGTTTCAGATTGGCATTGTGTTCTTTCTTTCTGCTAGAGTTGAGCGGATGTCAGTAGGCGCAGCAATTGGTTGCTTTTTAGGTTATTCTGCACTTACAGGAGTCACATTCTCAACAATTGTTTCTGTTTTTGTTGGAACTGGAATAATGGAGAGAGCATTCGTTTCTACTGCAGTTGTATTCATTGTTGCTGCATTATATGGATCTTTTACAAAGAAATCTATACAGAGGTGGAGTAGCTGGCTTCTTGTAGCTCTTGTTTCAGTTCTGATTGCTTCCCTGATAAACCTGTTTATGCGATCATTAGCAATAGATTATATAATCTCGATTGCAGGGATTGTTATCTTCTCTGCAGTCACTGCTTGGGACACAAACAAGCTTAAGGCAATGAATGACAGATATGGTAGCCAGATGTCAGAAGAGGAACTGTCTAAGATTTCCATAATGGGTGCTCTTGATATCTATCTTGATTTCATCAATATATTCCTGTACTTCATTAGGATTTTCGCTAACTCCCGTGATAAGTAAACTTATAAGTGAGAGCGAGGATTATCTTGTATTTTATAAGCCGTCAGGGATTCCTACGGTTCCTTTGAAGAACCAGGATGCCGATACTCTTACTCTGTTAGGCGTGGTTGCATCTGCTTATCCGGAGGTCCTTGAAGTAACAGGAAGGAATCCTTGGGAAGGAAGTGCAATTCATCGCTTAGATACTCCAACATCCGGGCTCGTTTTATTTGCAAGAAATCAGAAGAGCTATGATTATCTGCAGAATCTGCAGATAAATGATTTATTTATAAAATACTATAGAGTAAATACTGTCCAGAAGGACTGTAATCTGGAAGGTTTTCCGAAGTATCCATTTGAGAATCCTTCGGTGGCTTCATGCTTGGTTATATCATCGGAGTTCAGGCCGTATGGAAAGAAGGGCGCATCTGTTCGCCCTGTAACAGATAGTTCTAAGTATCATCATACTGGCCGGATATATAGTACTTATGTCGAAAATGAATCTGAGAATGTCTTTATCTGTTCACTCAAAAGAGGATTCAGACATCAGATCCGATGCCATATGGCATGGAGCGGTCATGCAATTGTAGGTGATGTGCTTTATGGTGCTGATCGCTCCGATGTTTTTGGACTTGAAGCTATTGGACTTTCTTTTCCAGAAAAGGATGGGAGAGAGATAGTCTTTGGTACTATCTCTCAACACCGAATACGATAGTTCTGTTATCGTGGATTATTATCCTGTTTTCAAGATGGGCTTTGACAGCTGTTGCTAGCACACGCTTTTCTACATCCTTTCCGACTTCCTTTAGCCCCTGCGGAGAGAGCTCATGATTGACTCTTACAACATCCTGCTCAATGATAGGCCCTTTATCAAGGTCTTCAGTTGCATAATGGGCAGTAGCTCCAATCATTTTGACTCCTCTCTGATAGGCTCTCAGATAAGGATTCGCTCCTTGGAATGCAGGAAGGAAAGCATGATGTATGTTTATTATCTTTCCGCTCCATTCTTCTGTGAATTCAGGTGAAAGAATCTGCATGTAACGAGCAAGCACTACAAGATCTATATCAAATCGCTTTAGAAGATCTGATATCTTCTCCTCCTGAGACCTTTTGTTTTCTTCTACAGGAAAGTAGTAGTATGGAATTCTGAACTGATTAGCAACTTTCTCGAGTTCTGGGTGGTTAGAGATTATGAGAGGAATCTCACATCTGAGCTCGCCTTCAAGCTTTCTGCTTATCAGATCATAAAGACAGTGGCTTGTTTTTGACACTAGTATTGCTATTCGTGGAAGATAATCTGAATAGTGGCAAGACCATGAAAAGCCCATTGAATCCGCAAAAAGAGAAAATTGCTTTTCTAAATCTCTTCTGCTTGTCTTCAGGTCAGAAGCATCGAGCTCTATCCTCATATAATACATATTCTCATAGCTGTCTGTGTGTTGCTGGCAGTGCAGGATATTGAAGCCCTCACTGTAGAACCAATTGACTGCAGCAGATAGCAGACCTTTTCTATCTTCACTCTGTAGAAGGAATATAATCTTTGTCATTTATCATCCTCTATTTCTTCTGTTTCAAGTATATCTTCATCAGTGCTAGTGACTTTCTCAACCTTTCTCTGTATGTCCTTCAATGTTTTTGACAGTTTTTTTGAAAGCGTATTAGCTTCTTCATAAAGCTTTATTGCTTCCTCTAGCCCGGTCTTCTCATCTTTGAGAAGCTCTGTTATTTCCTCAAGTCTTTCCAGATCGCTTTCAAAACTCATTTGTGTCCTTCCTTCACAACGGAGTAGAATTCTCCTTTGTATAGTTTTGTTTTTATAATATCTCCAGGTTTTATTTTCTTGGAATCTCTTATAATACTCCCATCTTCATTCTCAACTACAGCATATCCTCGTGAAAGGATAGCAAGAGGCGATAGGCCCTTGACCTCTCTGGAAACTGCTTTCAGAGAGATTGATGTTTTTTCAATCTTTGTTTTCATGAGATAGACATATTCTTTTCTTATAGTGCTGATGGAAGCTTCTGCATTGCTTATCCGAAACTTCATTTCACTATTTATATCTACCATTGACTGTATGAAATTGTCACTTTCGTTTTTCAGCTTATTCCTGAAAGAGTTCTCTGCATCATCGGAAGATATTGCTGCTCTGAAATCTGCATTCTCGATTCTTTTTTTCAGAAATAGCGTAAGAGTTCTGACATCAGGTATTCTCATAGAGAGCCTGAATATCTTTTCTCTTAGAATTTCTATCTCACCTGAAGCTTCAGCAATCATTCTCATTGTTTTTTCAATTCTAGCTATGAGGATGCTTTTTATGGCTTCTTCTGCTTTTTCAAGCCTTTCTTTTCGCCTGTATATTGTTTCTGTTGCAAGTTCTGCTGCAGCTGAAGGTGTTGGTGCTCTGAAATCTGCAGCAAAATCAGATATAGGCCAGTCAATCTCATGCCCCACAGCGGAGATTATAGGAATATCACTTACATGTATAGCTTCAATGACCGCATCAGAAGAAAAGCATGCAAGATCTTCTTGGCTACCTCCGCCCCGACCTACAATGAGAATATCACATGCAGAAAAATTGTTTGCCTGGCGGATTCTAGATGCTATTGTTATATCTGCGCCTTCTCCCTGTACAGCACATGGAAAGATGAGAATGTTAAGGCCTGGTGCTCTTCTTTTTGTTATATTCAGTATGTCTTGGAGCGCCGCTCCTGTTGCTGAAGTGACTATGCCTAGAACTCTGATTTCTTTAGGCATCTGCTTCTTCTTATCAATATCAAACCATCCAAGACTTTTATAATATTCTTTTCTCTTTTCAATAAGTGCAAGAAGCTCTCCATCGCCTTTTAATGTAAGCTTTGAAATGATGAATGTTATTTTCCCACCTTTTTCATAATAGTCAATCCGGCCTGATGCTGTGACCTCATCTCCGTCCTTGATTTTTGGCATGCCAAATTGGTTGGATCTGAATACTGCTGCTGCGATAACTGCATCATTATCCTTCAGATTGAAGTACCAATGCCCGGATGAAGCAGGGCGAAAACCAGCAACTTCGCCTATTATTGATATCTGATAAAAACTTTCACTGATTACTCCTTGAATCAGCGAAGCAGCATCACTTACTGAAATTGGCTCAATTTCATCATATGGCATATAGTTATTATATAGGATTAAATGCTTAAAAAAAAGGTCCATCTACAAGATGAACCTCTCCAGTATAAAAGATAAATAATTAGTCTTCTACAATAGCATCATTTGGACATACACTTGCGCATGTGCCACATGAGATGCATGTATCTGGATCAATAACATAGATGTCACCTTCAGAGATTGCTGATACTGGGCATTCGCCAGCACAGGTTCCGCAAGCAACACAGCTGTCTGTAATCTTGTAAGCCATAGTAGTACTCCTTAAAGTGGTTGTTTTACTCTTCAGATTATAGCTTTATAGAATGATGCGGTCAACGTGGAAACGTTTTTTCCCTTTATTTTATTGAATGTTTTTTTTAGAATAACGCGTATGAAAAAATTAGTAATTGCAGAAAAGCCGTCAGTAGGACGAGAGATTGCAAAGAACCTGAATGCTTATGAGCGTAATCAGGGATACATTGAAGGTAATGACTGGATTGTTACATGGGCGCTAGGACATCTTGTAGAGCTTGCAGAGCCTGCGCACTATTCAGAGCGGTATAAAAGATGGTCATTAAAGGATCTTCCAATGCTTCCAGAAACGCTCGATCAGGAAGTGATTGAAGAATCAAAAGATCAGTTTGCTGTAATAGAAAAACTTCTAGGAAGGACTGATGTCTCTTCTGTCGTAATCGCAACTGATGCTGGACGGGAAGGTGAGCTTGTTGCAAGATGGATACTTAAGAAAGCTGGCTATGAAGGCCCAATGGAGAGGCTTTGGATTTCCTCTCAGACAGAGAAAGCCATAAAGGAAGGATTTGAGAACCTTAAGCCAGCATCTATGTATGATAACCTATATCATGCAGCAACATGCCGTGCTGCAGCTGATTGGTATGTTGGCATGAATGTAACAAGAGCGCTTACATGTTTTTATGATGCAAAGCTCTCTGCAGGCAGAGTCCAGACGCCTACGCTTGCGCTTATGACAAAGAGAGAAGACGAAATAGAGGCATTTCTTGGTAAATATTATTATAGTGCCAGAGGAGATTTTTCTCTGTTTTCCGCATCTTATTACCCCGAAGATAACTCAATAAGGTTCCAGGATGAAAAGCTTGCAGAGGAATTCTCTTCTTGGAAAGATAAAATGGGCAGAGTTATTTCAATTGTCTCAGAAGAGAAGAGTGATCCTGTTCCTATGGCCTATGATCTTACAGAGCTGCAAAGAGATGCGAATATAATGCTGGGATTCTCTGCAAAAGAGACTCTTGATACGCTTCAGAGACTATATGAAGTGCATAAAATAGTAACTTATCCGAGAACAGATTCCAGATGCATTACTCCAGATATAGTTCCAACATTGAGGGAAAGAATTAAGGCTCTTCAGGATACAGTATTCTCTCGACAGGCTGATGAGTACCTCGAGAATGGATTTATTGATAATAATCCTCGTTTTGTAAATGCTGCCGCTGTATCTGATCACCATGCGATAATCCCAACAGAAGAGAAAGTAAGGATGTCTGAGCTAAATGCAAATGAAGCTAAGCTATGGCAGCTTATTGCTCTGCGTTTCCTTGAAGTGATTGGTGCGGACTATCTATATAGAACAACAACTGCTGTGATTGATGTCGATGGAAAACAGTTTAAGACCAGACTTACGCTACCTATTCGAAAAGGCTATAGGGGGGTAAGTGAGAGTGCTGGAATAAAAAGTGCTTCAGTGCTTTCTGATGATCTTGATAATCAGTTTGCCCTTCTTCGTCTAAAAGAAGGGGATGAGGTTGTTCTTTCTTCTGTTAAAGTCAGGAAGAGTGCAACAACGCCTCCTGAGAGATATACAGATGCAACACTTCTATCTGCTATGGAGCATGCAGGACGGTTTGTCGATGATTCTGAGCTTAAGTCAAATCTTTCAAATGGACTTGGAACACCTGCTACAAGAGCAGATATGATAGAGAAGCTTGTTCAGAACAGATATGTAGAGAGACAGGGAAAATACTTTGTTCCAACAGCGAAGGGAAGGGAAGTAGTCAGGCTAGCTCCTTTAGTCCTCCGTTCTCCAGAGCTTACGGGAGAATGGGAAGGAAGGCTTGAGAACATAAGCAAAGGAAAAGAGGATCCAGCTTTTTTTATTAAAGATATTAAGAAGATGGCAACGAGTCTTGTTGGAGAAGTTGAAGCTTCAGATATGACATTTGCTCCAGTTTTCAAAGATAGTAAGAAATGTCCATATTGTTCTTCTGATATGATGAGAGCTGAGGAGCCTGATGGAACAGTGCATTATATCTGTCAGAAGCTTTCATGTGGCTATGAAGAGCGGGAAGTCAAGGTCAGGATTGATACAGGTTCTCCTATCAGGAAATCAGTAACTACTGCAGGAAATAAGACAAAGATTGTCATTACAAAGAAAAGCAGTGCCGTCAGAATTCCTAAAGCTGTATATGAGACTAAAATCGAAGTCGTAAGAGAAAGCAAGAAAGCATATAGAAATAGAGATGAAAGAAAGATCTCTGAACCGATGCGACGGCAGGCTACTTACTCGTCAGGTTCGGATTTAAGTGGTGGAACTATGGCTGATTTCTTTAAATTAAGTAAGGATCGAGAAGCTGAAAGACAGAAGAAAAAACAAAAATAGTGTTATGTTAATAACATTGATGTTATAATATAGACAATGTGTTTTAAATTTGCTATTTTGTAAATGGAGTTGAAATGAAAGTAGCAATTGTTGGTTATGGCAGGATGGGAAGACTGATAGCTTCTCTGCTCATAGATAATGGCAATGAGGTCGTTGCTGTAATAGACCCAGTATCAACATCTGATGCTGTTACAGATAAGCATCTTGATGCAAAGTCTGTCATGGATGCAGATATAGTAATTGATTTCTCGTCGCCTCAGTCTGCTGTTGATAATATCATTATGTATGCAAAGCTTGGCATTCCTGCTGTTATAGGAACAACGGGATGGTATGAGGAGAAAGAGCGAGTTGCAGATCTCTGTAATGAGTATAAGAGCAGAATACTCTATTCTGGAAATTATTCTCTAGGTGTTGCTGTGTTCCTGAAACTCGCAAGAAGAGCAGGAGAATTGATAAATCGTGTGGGCTCATATGATGTTTCTATAAGAGAGGTGCATCATACAGGAAAGGCTGACAGTCCTTCTGGAACTGCTTTGATGATTGCTGATGAGCTCATCTCTTCAATTGACAGCAAGCACGAAATCCTTATAGGAAACAGCGATGGAAGAATTAGGTCTGATCAGCTTCAGATTGTAAGCGAGCGTGTTGGCAGAGTCCCTGGAATACATGAGATTCTTATAGATGGTGATTATGATTCTATTACTCTTACACATTCGGCAAGAACAAGAGAGGGATTTGCATCTGGTGCTATTGCCGCTGCTGAGTGGCTTCTTGAGACAGACCGATATGGGCTTCTCTCTATGGATGACTTCCTTGATGATTTATTAGGAGATTTATAATATGGAAAACAGATTCAGAGGTGTTTTCACAGCAATGATCACACCATTTACAGACTATAATACAGTTGACTACGCATCTTTAGAGAGAATAGTCAATAATCAGATAGAGAAGGGAATCGATGGGCTTGTTCCGTGTGGTACAACAGGAGAGTCTCCAACGCTTTCTCATGAAGAGCATGATAGAGTAATTGCTCAGACAATAAAATATGCAAAAGGCAGGGTTCCTGTTATTGCTGGTACTGGATCCAATGCGACAAGTGAAGCTATAAGGCTTTCACAGCATGCTCAGGATGCTGGTGTTGATGCTGTGCTACTTGTTAATCCATATTACAATAAGCCTACCCAGAAAGGTTTGTATCTTCATTTTAAGGCTATTGCTGATTCTGTATCAGTTCCATGCATTCTATACAATATAAAAGGTAGAACAGGAGTAAACCTTGAGACTGATACTCTTCTCCGTTTAGCAGAGAAATGTAGGAACATTGTTGCTGTAAAAGAGGCAAGTGGCAATCTCGTTCAGATGGAAGATGTGATAAAGAGAAAGAATAAACCTGATTTCTCAGTACTTTCTGGTGATGATAATCTGTCTCTAGACCTGATAAAAATGGGAGGCGATGGAGTTATAAGTGTTGCATCTAATCTTTTCCCCGGAGAGATGAAAGATATGATCCATTCAGCTCTTGATGGCAATTGGGAGAGGGCAGAGAAACTCAATAACTGGTTTCATGAATTCTTTAAGGTATGTTTTGTGGAAACAAATCCTATTCCTATTAAGACAGCAATGGCGGAATTTGGCCATTGTAAGGAAATTTTCCGCCTTCCACTATGCACTTTGGAAAGCGATGAGCACAGGAATAAGCTCATCTCATGCATTCAAAGAATGAAGAACGAGTCAGAGGAGGGAAGGATATAATGGCTAAAGTAAATGAGAATTTTCTTGCTCTTGCATCTGGATATCTCTTTCCAGAGATTGCAAGGCGTACAAAGGCCTGGCAGAGTGAACATCAGGGTGAAGAGATATTAAGGCTTGGCATTGGAAACACAACAGAAGCTTTGACTCCTCATATTGTAGCAGCAATGCATGAAAAGCTTGATAAGCTCTCGAACAGGGATACTTATACCGGATATGGTGATGAGCAGGGAGATACTCCTCTCAGGAATGCTCTGGCTGAGATGTATAAGAGAGAGTATGGTGTTGAGCTTGAGAGTGAGGAATTCTTTGTCTCTGATGGTGCAAAGGCAGATGCCGCTAATATCCAGCAGATTTTCAGTGAAGATTCAGTCGTGGCAGTACAGGATCCAGCATACCCTGTATATGTTGATTCGAATGTAGCTGGAGGTAGAAGCCTTGGGTATGACGAAGAAAGCGGAAGCTATAGAGGTCTTGTATATATGCCTTGTACTAGTGAGAACGGATTTGTGCCAGAGCCTCCTAAGTGCCATGTTGATCTGATCTATCTCTGCTTTCCTAATAATCCAACAGGTGCTGTAGCTACAAAAGTCCAGCTAAAGGCATTTGTGGATTATGCTTTGAAGGAAAGAGCGATAATTATATATGATGCCGCTTATTCTGATTATATAAGAGAGCCTGGCTATGTAAGAACAATCTATGAAGTAGATGGTGCAGAAAAATGTGCCATTGAAATCAATTCTTTCTCAAAGAATGCGGGATTTACAGGGGTCCGTCTCGGATGGACTATCGTTCCTTTCGCTCTTGAATCCGATAATGCTCCAAAAGGTACAATCCATAGATTATGGAATAGAAGGCAGTGCACATATTTCAATGGCGCTTCCAATATTGCTCAGACTGGTGGTCTTGCTGCTGTATCTGACAAAGGTAGGGCAGAATGCCGAGGCTTGGTTGATTATTATCTAGAGAATGCAAGGATAATAAAGGATGGTCTGGAGAAGGCTGGCCTGAAGTGTTATGGTGGTGTGAATAGTCCATATGTGTGGGCAAAGACTCCAGATGGCATGAAGAGCTGGGATTTCTTTGATTTCCTTCTAGATAAGGCACATGTTGTTGTTACTCCTGGAGCAGGGTTTGGTGCTTCAGGAGAAGGCTATGTACGTGTCTCTTCATATGGCCATAGAGAGAATGTCGAGAAGGCTGTAAAAGCCATCGTGGAGAATCTGAAATGAGCGTGAAAATACTTCCACTTTCCGAAGAAAGGATTCTGTCTCTTGCTTCAAAGGTACCAACACCTTTCCATCTTTATGATGGAGATGCAATAGAGCGAAATGCAGAAGAAATGAAAAAAGCTTTTGCCTGGGCTCCTTCTTTTATAAATTACTTTGCTGTGAAAGCTCTTCCGAATATAAATATCCTGAAGCTTCTGAAAAAGCATGGCTTCGGAGCTGACTGCTCTTCTCTTCCAGAACTGCTGATGAGCAGAGAAGCTGGAATAGATGGATGCAATGTGATGTTCACAAGCAATGATACTCCTGATGAAGAATTCAGAGCAGCTTATGATATGGGAGCAATTCTCAATCTTGATGATATAACTCATATTGAATCCGTGAAAAGAGCTGTAGGATTTCTTCCTAAGACTATATCATTCCGTTTTAATCCAGGACCCGAAAGAACAGGAAATGCTATAATTGGAAATCCTGTTGAAGCAAAGTATGGCCTGACACGCCATCAGTTGTTTGATGCTTACAGGATAGCTAAAGAAGAGGGGGTTGAGCATTTCTATCTTCACACAATGGTAGCTTCGAATGAGCTCAATGAATCTTATATCGTTGAAACTGCTAGGATGCTATTCTCTCTTGTTATTGAAATCAAGGATAAGACTGGTGTTGAGATTGAAGCTGTAGATCTTGGAGGTGGTGTTGGAATCCCATATAAGGAATCTGATCAGCCTATTGAGTGGAAAAAGCTTGGTGATGATATTCATGCTTTATATTGTGAGATGATAGAGAAGAAAGGTCTGAAGCCTCTTAGGATATCCTTTGAATGTGGCCGTGCAATAACCGGTCCATATGGCTATCTTATCTCACGTGTAAGGCATGTCACACATAAATATAAAGATTATGTTGGGCTTGATGCATGTATGGCAGATCTGATGCGACCTGCATTATATGGTTCTTACCATCATATTACTGTTATAGGAAAGAAATCCCTTCCTAAGGATCATATATATGATGTGACCGGATCTCTTTGTGAGAATAATGATAAGTTCGCAATAGATAGAGCTCTGCCAGAGATTGATGAAGGTGACCTTATTGCAATACATGATACAGGGGCTCATGGTTTTGCTATGGGATTCAACTATAATGGAAAGATGAGGCATGCCGAGTATCTGTTATCTTCTGGTCATATTTATAAGATAAGAAGAGAAGAGACTTATGATGATTATGTTAGAACCCAGCTTCTGAAGCCTGAGGAGATATGATTTGCATTCATTCAAAGTCAGAGTGTATTTTTCAGATACCGATGCAGGTGGCATTATTTATCATGCTCGGTATCTGGATTTTGCTGAGCATGCCAGGACTGAGATGCTTAGATCTGTTCTCTCAGAACTTTCTGAGCGTGATTTATCTGTTTCTGGAATGTTCTTTGTTGTCCGTTCCATTAATATTGATTATTTAAAGTCTGGATATCTTGATGATGTTCTTGAAGTCCAGACTTCAATTATTTCTATTGGTGCTGTAAGTGCAGATATCTCTCAGAAGATAAAAAGAGGTGAAGAGCTTCTTGTTTCCATGAATGTACGCGTTATTTTCATAGATGGCATTGCTAAAAGGCCAACAAGAATTCCTTCTTATGTCAGAAAAGCTTTATCTTGCTATGTAATCTGACGATTGAAGGTAGAAGCATGTTCTGGAAAATAATTTCGGACTATAATATAACCCATATAAGTCGGGCAAGGCGGATTTGAACCGCCGACCCCAAGTCCCCCAGACTTGTACGCTAAACCCCTGCGCTATTGCCCGTTTTTCATAAAGACTAGCATAACGAAAATAAGGTGTCAAACAAGTAGCATTAATCTACTTGACTAAAGAGTTTTAAAAGCTAAAACTACATATGACTTTATGGAGAGCTTATGAAAAGTGAAGTTATTGAAGATATTCTTAATGTCGAAGCTGAGGCTGAAAAGATTATCAATGACGCAAATGAGCAGGCCCATGATATACTCTTTGATGCACAGAGCAAGGCGAAAAGCATTATAGCTAAGAAAGTAGAAGAAGAGAGATCTAAGGCCAATACGGAGCTTAATGAGGCAAATAAAGCGCTCTCCGAGCATCTTGAAGAATATGAGGATGAAAGAGTTCGCATAGAGGAAGCCTCTTCTTTACTTCCTGAAGATGTGATAAAGAAAGCTTCTAAAAGGGTGATTGATAGAATAATCTCGATAGACTGAGCTGAGGGCAATATGGGTAAGGTTTCAGATTACGGTTATGCAAATGCAAAGCTCAGGGCAAGGATTGGTTCTATTAGAGATAGCCGTATTATAGATGATATGATTAAGGCTCCGAATCTTGTAGAGGCTATAAGTGCATTGAAAGATTCAAGACACAGCCATCTTGTTGATATTTATTCTAAAACTGGCGATCTGCAGCAGGTCGAGCTTGCACTTTTCTCTGAGGAGATCAGTTCTTATCGTGAAGTTGCAGGAATGCTCCCTGGTAAATCTTCTGATTTTGTAAAAGTACTGCTGGAGAAGCTAGAGATAGAAAACCTCAAGAATGCTATTAGAATGTGGTATTCCGAGGTCGTGAGGCAGCATTCGATACGATTCAGAGCAGGTTATCTATACAATAACGAGATTGTATGGCCGATTGATTGGCTGCATATAATCAATGCATCTGACTTCAGCGGTGTTCTTGCTGCTGTAAAAGATACACCTTATGAAAAAGTATTATCAGGATATGGTCAGTCCCAAATAGCATCAAAAGGCCTGTTTGATTTGGAAATAGCTTTAGATCATCTCTATTTTGACAGCCTTTTTTCTGCAGTGTCCGGATTGTCAAAAGAGGACAGGGATATAGCAAATTCAATTTATCTTGTTGACATAGATCTGAAGAATATTCTTCTTCTTATCCGCTATGGGTATTATCATGAAATTGGAAAAGAAGAGCTTTTCCGTGTTATTATTCCATATGGAGCAGTTTATCAGGAAGTGATTAAACGCAGGCTTCTTGATTCTTCAGATTCAGTATCTGTTCTTAGGTCAATAATCAGTGGAAGATATTCTGAAGTGGCCGAGGAGATTGATCGTGTCAGACGCATGAGTGATGATCTGACAACAAGAGCTGAGAATGCTGAGAGTATTCTGCATATAGAGCAGATTCTTGGAAATATAAGAAAGAAGGAATACCGGAAGATTCTATCTGGTGATCCTCTTTCTATTGGTGTTATCCTTGCTTATTTCTTCCTTGCAAACAACGAGGATGCTATGATTCGTGCTGTTCTATCAGCAAAGCTTTACAGGTGGAGCGAGGAGAAGATTAGGGAGGAAATCATATGAGTGTATTCACACGTAAGATGAAAATGCTGACAGCTGTTGTGATGGATAATCATCAGAGCGCTGTTGTAAAGGCTCTTCTAGAGCTTGGAGTGATGGAATTTGTACACATTGATTCCCTTCCATCTGAAAAGCTCAGAAGCCATAAAAGCACAGTATCTAAAGCAGCTCTTTCTGATATGAGAATAAGAATAGAGAATCTTTTCTCTCAGGCGAAGATCAGCATTCCAGAGATATCGGATGCGGATGTGGAAAAAGCTTCAGATAAATTTGATTATGATGAGATCAAGAGAACTCTTGATCGATTATCTGCATCTATCCAGACTATAAAAGACCAGCAGAAGCTTGTTAACCAGACATTGGTATCTCTAAGGGAAATGCTTGGTTATATAGATAGCAAGAAGACTGATTTCTTGGACCTCCGTGTTGGAACGATTACTGGCAGTCTTGAAGATCTGAAGAATAGGCTTTCATCTGTAGGCGGTGTATTCCTCTCTGAAGAAATGCCTCTTATCTCTCTTACTTTGAGAAGAGATTCAAATCGTGTTACCGAGATAATGGATAAATTCGGATGGACAGAGTCTACAGATGTTAAGGCGCAGAAAGGTGCAATGGAGAAAGCCGAAGCTGCCCTGAAGTCCATGGAAGTAGAAGAGAAGAAGGTTCTTGATGATCTTTCAGAGGCATTCAAATCAAGGATTATTGATAAGAAAGATAGTCTTATTGATATGTGGAAGAGTGTCAGAATTAATGAGCTTTCTGAAAAAATCGAGTCTTATTTCTCATACACGAAAAATACAACTCTTCTTTCAGGATGGGTGCCTGCAGAGTATCAGGCATCAATAGAGAAAGCAATTTATGAGGCATCTGAAGGTAAATGCATCATAGAGTGGAAGGATGATTCTGAAATAGACAGGGAAGAGGTTCCTGTAGCAATTTCGTCTCCTAAGTTCTTTGCGCCTTTTGAGCATATGGTTAAGAACTATGCAACTCCAGAATATGGTTCGATAAACCCTACACCATTTACAACTGTTGCATATATTCTGATGTTTCTTCTTATGTTTGCAGATCTAGGACAAGGATTTGTTCTTCTTCTAATCGGTATTCTTGGAACTATATACTATAAGAAGAACCCGATGGTAAAAGATGGCATTCTCAGCAGATATCTATGCAATCTGCTTTTGTATTTGGGGCCTGCATCAATGGTTGGAGGAGTATTATTCGGATCCTGCTTTGGATTCTCTATTTTTCCAGCTCTCTGGTTCAACTATCATTCTGTAGTTAATGGCCATGGTGGAAACGGGCTTGTTAATGATATATATGACATTCTTGGAATCACGATTTATTTTGGAATTGGAATAATTTATCTTGGTTTGATTCTTAATTGGATAAACCTTTTCAGAAAAAAGAGATATATAGAACTTATATTTGATAAGAATGGACTTGTTGGTGGATTTTTATTTGGTTTAGGAATCTGGTTTGGTTCCGGATTTGTTAAATCTGGTTATAAAGTATTCCCATCAGCTTCTTGGTTCATGCCATCTCTAGTAGCTGGTATAATACTGGTTATAATAAAAGTACCAGTTGAGCGTATTGCAGAGTATAAGGCAACAGGAGAGAGAATCAAAGCTGGCAAGCTAGTGATGGATACTTTCATGGAGACTCTGGTTGAAGGTCTTGAGATTTTTTCTGGATTCCTTGCTAATACGCTCTCTTTCATGCGAGTAGCAGGTCTCGGGATTGCGCATGTATCTTTGATGACAGCTTTTGAGGATATGGCGGATCTTACTGGAAATATTATCTTTAAGATTCTGATTCTGATTCTTGGAAATATACTAGTAATTGCATTGGAGGGACTTTCTGCTGGAATACAGTCTCTTAGGCTCAATTACTATGAGTTCTTTACAAAGTATTTTACTGGACATGGTATTGCATATGAGCCTGTTGGACTCAGAAACCATGCCGGAGAAGAGAAATAGGAGGGTCAAGATGACCGTTTATGGATTTAAGAAGAGAGTAGGTTTGTCTTTTGTTTTACTTGCAGTAGTTCTTCTTGGTACTGCATTTGTATTTACTCCATCTCTTTCTGCTGCTGCAACAGAGGCTTCAGCTGAAAGCAGAAATGTGGCATGGGTTTGCTTTGCTGCTGCTCTGGCATTCGGATGCGGTGCGTTTGGTGCAGGTATGGCAATCAGCCATGTTGGTTCAGCTGCTATGGGTGCAATATCTGAAAAACCGGAGATTGCAACAAATGCTCTTATCTTCATTGCTCTTGCAGAAGGTCTTGTAGTATTTGGATTCATTACAGCTCTGATGATTCTCGGTAAGGTCTGATTAGGTAATGGAATACTTCGTAATCGGTGATGCTGATACTGTTCTGGGCTTTTCCATAGTAGGTGTAGATGGCATTCAGGTCAGCTCGAAGGAAGAGGCAGAACAGGCATGGTCGAAAGCAATTGAAGGGCATAATTTTGCCGTTATTATAATAACTGCAGATGTTGCTTCTATGATTAGAGAGACTGTTGACAGGTATCTTTTCTCTGAGAGCTTTCCTCTTGTTGTTGAGATTTCAGCATCAGATGGAACAGGAACCAGGGATTTGAAATCACTGGTTAATGAAGCTTTGGGGGTATCCTTATGACAAATATCTCAAACCCTCTCATTGAAGAGATTTTATCTGAAGCTAAAAAGAAAGCAGATTTAATAATTAAGGATGCAGAGTCAAGGGCAGAAAAGATCATCAGTGAAGCTGAAGATAGAGCATCTGTAGAGGCTGAAGCAGAGCATAGATTGCTTTTAGGAAAGCTCGATAGGATAAAAGACAAAGAAGAGAGTGCTAAGCGCAATATTGATAGACTGACTGAACTCAAATGCATGGATAGTGCTTATAAGGCAGTTATGGATAATGTCTCTTCTGAATTCAAAAAGATTTCCTCTACTGCGGAATTCTCTGATGTGCTTGTTTCATGGATTGCTGAGGCTTCTTTGGGCCTTGGTAGGAAGGAAGCAAAAGTTGCTTTTTCCTCTGCTTCTCCTGTCTCTGAAGAAGATCTGAGAAAAGCAGAGAAGCTTGTCAAAGATATGACAGGTTCTGATGTATGTCTTTCATTGGATAATGAGCGCATTGATGGCATTGGTGTTGTTCTTACATCTCTAGATGGAAAGATTTCTTATAATAACCAGCTTGATACTCGACTGAGACGTTTTCAGAGAGATATCAGAAAAATAATTCAGGAAGAAAATGCAAGGCAGAATAGTAGGTAAAGTCAAACGTGTTAATGGTCCTGTACTCATCATAAAAGATATTACAGATGCTTCTATGATGGAGCTTGTGCACGTTGGCGAGCTTGGACTTGTCGGTGAGATTGTCAAGCTGAATGGAAATCAAGCTACAGTACAGGTTTATGAAGATGCAACAGGCATTGCACCTGGGGATAACGTTTATGGCTCTGGTATGTCTCTTTCTTGTGAGCTTGGTCCAGGTCTGATTGGTAATATTTATGATGGTATTCAGCGTCCACTTGAGACACTCCGCGAATTAAGCGGGGATTTCATAGCAAGAGGCATAGCATCTCCTGCTATTGACCATAATAAGAAGTGGCATATTAAGCCAGTAGCAAAAGTTGGAGATACCGTTGAGCCAGGTAGCATTGTTGCTGTTCTAGCAGAAAATGAGCGAATAGAACATAGAGTTCTTGTTCCAGCATCCCTTAAAGGTACTTTTACTGTTATCAATGATTTCAAAGAAGGCGAATATACCGTAACGGATGAGCTTTTTTTGCTTCGGGGGGAAGATGGAAAGACTCATGTAGTCACAGCTTCTCAGTTCTGGCCTATCAGAGTACCTCGTCCTGTGTCTTCGCGTCTATCTCTCGATAGACCGCTTGTAACAGGACTTCGTGTAATAGATTCACTGTTTCCTCTTGCAAAGGGAGGTACAGTTGCTATTCCTGGAGGTTTTGGAACAGGAAAGACAATGACTCAGCATTCAATCGCACAGTGGTGTGATGCTGATATCATTGTATATATAGGCTGTGGTGAGCGCGGTAATGAGATGACTGATGTTTTAAGGGAATTTCCTAAGCTAGTTGATCCAAGAACTGGTGAATCCCTTATGAAGAGGACGATTCTTATAGCTAATACATCTAATATGCCTGTATCAGCGAGAGAAGCTTCTATTTATACTGGAATAACAATGGCAGAATACTATCGTGATATGGGCTATGATGTTGCAATTATGGCTGATTCAACTTCTCGATGGGCAGAGGCGCTTAGAGAGCTATCTGGACGTATGGAAGAAATGCCTGCAGAAGAAGGGTTTCCTGCTTATCTTCCTACTAGGATTGCTGAATTCTATGAAAGAGCTGGGCATATGAAAGCTCTTTCAGGGAAAGAGGGATCTGTTTCTGTAATAGGAGCTGTTTCTCCTCCTGGAGGTGATTTCTCTGAGCCTGTAACACAGCATACAAAGAGATTTGTAAGATGTTTTTGGGGACTAGATAGGGCCCTCGCATCTGCTAGGCATTACCCTGCAATAAGCTGGCTGGATTCTTATTCAGAATATGTTGATGAAGTCAAAGACTGGTGGAATAGCCAGAGCAATGATCTCTGGGCTGGTAATAGAGCTCGCATTCTAGAGCTCCTGCAGAAAGAAGTAAGGCTGCAGCAGATTGTAAAGCTTGTAGGTCCAGATGCTCTTCCGGATTCTCAGAATTTCATACTTGAGGTATGCTCTCTCTTCAAGACAGCCTTTTTGCAGCAGAATGCATTTGATGTAATTGATAGGTATTGTTCTGTAGAAAAGCAGATTAGGATGCTTGAGATAGTTCTTGAATATTATGATCAGGGGGCACAGGCTATTTCTAAAGGGGTTCCTCTTGTGAAAATCAGAAGACTCAGCGTAGTTCAGGATATTGCTAGAATCCGCTTCAATGTTGCAAATGATAAGGTTGAAGATATAGATAAGCTTAGCCTTAAGCTCACTCGGTCAATAGCTGAGTTGGAGAGTTTATATGATGAAAGATAATAATGAGCTTCTGAAAACTAGCCGGAAAAACCTATTGAGCGGCAGGGAATATGTCGGAGCCTCAAGAATCGATGGCCCACTTGTATATATGAGAAATACTCATCCCGTTGGGTATGGAGAGCTTGTAGAAATAAGGGCTGCAGATGGTTCTATCCGCTCAGGGCAGGTTCTAGACACATCTGATGACGCTGTTGTTGTACAGTGCTTTGAAGGAACTGATGGCCTTAATCTTCCTGATACAAGAATGCATTTTTTCGGCGAATCATTATCTCTTGGTGTTTCAGAGAAGATGCTTGGTCGCGTAATGAACGGGCTAGGAAAAAGCCGTGATGGAGTAGAAGTTCCAAACGCAGAAGATGAGAGAGATGTAAATGGTTCTCCTATGAATCCAACGGCTAGAGAGTATCCAAGGGATTTCATACAGACGGGTATTTCTGTAATTGATGGAATGACTACGCTGATACAGGGACAGAAGCTTCCAATTTTCTCTGGTAATGGAATGGAGCACAATCAGCTGGCGGCTCAGATTGTAAGACAGGCAAAAGTAAGAGGTGGCAAATCTGATTTTGCTATTGTCTTTGCTGCTATGGGTGTAAAGTACGATGTTGCAAAGTACTTTATTGATTCTTTTGAAGAGACTGGCGTATTGGATAATGTTGCAATGTTCCTTTCTCTTGCAGATGATCCTTCAATAGAGAGAACTATTACACCTAGAACGGCTCTCACTCTTGCTGAATACCTTGCTTTTGATAAAGGCAAGCAGGTGCTTGTCATAATGACTGATATGACAAACTACTGTGAGTCACTTCGTGAGATTTCCACTTTGAGAGGAGAGATTCCTTCAAGAAAGGGATATCCAGGATATCTCTATTCAAACCTTGCTGAGCTTTATGAACGATCAGGAAAGCTTGCTGGAAGAAGTGGATCAATTACTCAGCTTCCGATTCTTACTATGCCTAATGATGATATATCCCATCCAATTCCAGACCTTACTGGTTATATTACAGAGGGGCAGATTGTTTTTGATAGAGAGCTTCATGGCCGAGGAATATATCCTCCAATCAACCCGCTTCCTTCTCTTTCAAGACTTATGAAAGACGGCATAGGAGAAGGCATGACAAGAGATGACCATCCTCATCTTTCAAATCAGCTTTATGCTTCTTATTCCCATGTGAAGGACGTCAGAAATCTCGCATCTGTAATAGGAGAAGAGGAGCTTACGGAACTTGATCATCATTATATGGAGTTCGGAAATTTCTTTGAGAAGAAATTTATTGGACAGCGCTATGATGAGGATAGATCAATTGAAGAGACTCTCGATCTTGGTTGGAAAGCGCTATCTCTTCTTCCTCAGGAAGAACTGCAGCGTCTTACAGAATCTGAAATTGAAGCTCACTATAATAAAGGGTAATCTATTATGGATAGAAGCTTAGCACCTACTAGAAGCAATCTTATGAAGGTAAAGGATGAGCTTGCATTTTCAAGGCTAGGGTATGATCTTCTCGATCAGAAGAGATCTATTCTTGATTCTGAGCTTCTAACTCTTGTTGACCAGGCTGTTGATTATCAGAATAAGGTAGAAAGAGAGCTTAGAGAAGCTAGGGAAGCTCTTCAGGATGCTATTCTGCATATGGGCAGGCTTAAGGTTGCGAATCTTGCAGGTGCTGTAAATATCTCATCCTCTATTACACTTTCATCAAGAAAGGTCATGGGGGTTGAGCTTCCTAAAGTCAGTACTGAGTTCTCAGGAGAGGGGCCATTCTTTTCTCCTGAAGGAACAAGTATGCTGAGTGAGATAGCCCTAAATGAATTTAGGGATGTTCTTGAAGCAATGGGGCAATTAGCAGAGCTTAAGGTTTCTATTATGCGACTTGCAAGAGAAGTCAAAAAGACAATACGCAAAGTTAATTCGCTAGAAAAGTTAGTCATACCAGATAAGGAAGAGACTGTAAAATATCTTACATCAAGAATAGAGGAAGCAGAGAGAGACAGTTTTATTCTCTTGAAAACATTAAAAGACAGAATGGGGAGGGAACAGGGCAATGAATGATGTGCCATTTTCTAAGATTCTTATTTATCTAGATGGAAGTGAAGGCTCTATTTCAGCTTTGATGTATGCAATAATGCTGGCAAAATCTACTCAGGCAGAATTACATGCTGTCTATGTTATCAATACAAAGGCTTTAGGTGATCTTGTGAAGTCAAGGATATTCATAAATGAGGAAAGAAGTGAGTACCTTTCAGATCTCACAAAAGATGCTTCAAGGCATATTAGGCATGCAGAAAAGCTAGCATCATCAAAAGATATGGATATAACGACTGAAATTCTTGAAGGTTCACCACATTCTGAAATATCATCATATGTAAAAGAAAAATGTATTGATCTTCTTGTAGTAGGATCTGTCAATGTTATTAGATCAAGAAGAGAAGAGCTGCTGAGTGAAAGTGATAGAATGCTCAGAACTTCAGATTGTCCTGTTTTAGTTGTTAAGGATAATGATGGTATATGGAATACATTTGAGGAGTTTTAAATGACATTACTGGATGTTTTGAATAAAAATCTGATAAAGGTGCCTCTGATTTCTTCTGATAGAAGATCTGTTATAGAAGAACTTGTCGAGATATATAGAAAGAATTCTGGTATTTCAAGTACAGAAGCCGGAGAAATAATCAATGCTGTTCTAAATAGGGAAGCTCAGGCTTCTACTGCGATGGAAAATGGAATTGCTATTCCTCATGCAAAAATCGTAGGTCTGAAAAGAAGTGTTGTTGTAATTGGAATTTCTAGACTTCCAATTGACTTTGGTGGCGATGAAGGATCTAGAGTATTCTTTCTTGTTCTTGCACCAGAAGAGAATCCAACAGAACATATACAGATTCTCTCTTCTATAGCTAAAGTCTGTTCTTCTCCTGTGTATGCACGTATGCTTGCAAATGCAAAAAACAGCGAAGATGTTTATCAGCTGTTTTTTGATTAAATTTTTTAAAAAATATTTTCTTACTGTAAAATAAGATAAACAAAAAAAATAAAAAAACAGAAAAAAAATGAAAAAAGTGGTTTACAAAGAGTGTGATAAAGTGTAAATTACTTA
>CAKQRI010000002.1 GCA_934271365.1 uncultured Spirochaetales bacterium | reverse complement strand
TCAAAATCTATGTTCATGCTTAAAACTCTAATGAACTGAGTTGTGCTTTGGATATAGTTATTTATTTACCGCTTACGCTTCTTCCTGCTGCTGGCATATGAGAAGTGCTTGTAGAAGCCTGAATGGCTCACTCCAAGGCACCTGCACATAAGGGAGATGTCGAACCTGCCGGAATTCTGCATTATGAATCTGAACCTGAGGTCTTTTCGTTCATGAAGAAGGCAACCGCTTTTTTTAGTATTTCGATTGTCTCCTTCTGCTTCCTGTTCTCCTTTCTGAGCAGTTCAATCTGCTGCTCTGGTGATATGTAGTCATCATCGAAGCAGTGATGGTCCTTGTTGTAGGCCGTGACCCAGTTCTCGACCGTCTTAAGCGGAACGCCGAATTCTTCAGCTGTCTTGATTGTCCCTTCCTTCTGCACGCAGATCAGCTCAGCTACCATTTTCCTGAACTGGCGTGAGTACTTCTTTGGCATATGAACCTCCATAGGGGTCATTATACCCTTGCTCTTATCTGTCTACTATAATGAAAAGGTTCCCTCATGCAGCAATGAAGCTTCTGGACCTGACTGGGGGGGGGGAAAAATAACCTCTAAACCATTTTCTGAAAGAATGGCCTATCTTGGAGACCTAGATGCTGTTTATGATGGGTATACTTCTAAATTCATAACAGGTGAGACATTGATTGATTTTAAGGGATGCACTGATCCATTAGTCTTTATAGGCCAGCTTGCAGAGTATAATAGCTTAACTTCTAAATTTGCAGATTATGTAGAAGATAATATAAAAGAAGAGAATGCCAAAATGCATCAAAGCTATCCTGTACGACTGAACCCAGATAAGAAATATGTTGAATTCTGTGCCTATGTAAACAAAGTAACAGGAGAAGTCTTCGAATATACAATAAGAGTATTTTATGGTTCTCGTACTCCTAACGAAAAAGGATGGTATGCAAAATCATGCAGCTTCAATAATACATTTACAAAGGATCTAAAAAACAATAATGATGTTGATTTCGGAATTCCTCTCACAGTAGAGAAGATTCCAGTAGAACTGCTGCCTGATTGCGGAATCACATATAATGGCAAAACAAAAGAAACTACAAACATATATGAAGAAAAGCAGGAACCTGCAGATTATGATTACTTAATTAAATTAGTAAACAGAATAGGAAAGGTAACTAGCATCTGGGAACATCCAGAGAAAAATATAATAACCAACTCCAAAGGAACTAAATACTTTGATGTAGTTGTCGAATATAAAAATATTAATCCTATTATTTCAAACCAATTCGATTTTAAGTTGCAATTAAACGGAAATAAATCAGATGCAATGTGCATTTCAGATATTTTTGAAAAGACTGGTTACCAGCCACAAAAAGGTTACACTTATGTAAATGTAGTAGGAATTTTAAATAAAAATAACAAAATTTCCACATTAGAGCTTAGAAGAATAAATCCCGAAGACTATAAAAAAAGTGCACCTGATTATAAAGAAATAAAATATGCAACTGCTATTGGGTTCAGATTAGATGAATTAGAAAGAATAACAAAATAACAATTAACTATCACAATCTACTTCCCTCCTCTTCTAAAGATCAGGGAAGTTTCTTTTACTCAGCAGCTGTATGCACCAAGTATCAAGGCAATAAAAAACCCCACTCGGCAAAAGGAGGTAAACCGTACGTGGGGAACAAAAGGAGGTTAGAATGGGAAGCCTTGCTTCCTAATTCTTGGCCATAATATAGCGAGTTCGTAAAACTTTGAAAATACCTTTTTGGGCTTTTTTTTCAATTAGCCGTCATTTTTCCAAAATATGTCGGAATCTGACAATATAAAAAGCTATTTTTGTCTAATAAAGATTTAGCTATTTCTTGCCAATCATTAAATTAAACAATTGAAAACTTAATTATCCAAAATCTTCTTTGACTCATAGTCTCTCAGCAGCTGCTTAACTTCTTTTGAAAGCGGAAGGAGCGCAATGAGGTTGAATATTGTCATCAGAGCTATGCCGAAGTCTCCTAAATCCCATACGAAAGTATACTGGGCGAGGCCTCCGATAAACAGCATAACAAGTACAAGAATCTTATAGAGAGTCTGACTTATCCAGTTCTCTCCAAATACATAAGAGACATTGCTTCTAGCATAGAATAAGATGCCAAGGAATGTAGAGAAGCTGAAAAGGAAGATGGTAATCGCCACAAAAATACTTCCAATAGAACCCAGATGATAATCCATAGCACTCTGAAGAAGATCCATTCCAACCTTATTGCCAACAATTGATTCTGGAGTAAGGAGCATAATGAAAGCTGAGCAGCTGCAGATTACAAGAGTATCGATAAAGACACCTAAAGCCTGAAGCAGACCAGATTCTACAGGATGACTCACCGAAGCAGCGGCTGCTGCACATGGAGCACTTCCGCTTCCAGCTTCGTTTGAGAACAGTCCTCTCTTTATTCCATTCATAAGAACAGCACCTATCCCTCCGGCAACAGCCTCTCTTATCCCGAAGGCTTCCTCGAATATCCTTTTGAATACCATAGGAAGAAGCGTGATGTTCTTTATTATGATGAATAAAGTAATCACAAAATAAAGAACAGCCATCACTGGAACGATAACATCGAGCACCTTAACAGAAGTATTCTTTCTGAGGACGATGAATGCAGAAATTGCAACAAGCACAACTGTAGATATATATGGAGAAATCCCAAATGCATTATCTAAAGCTGAAGATACAGAGTTACCTATTACCTGGCTTATACCACACCAGCAGAGAAGACCAGATAGCGCAAACAAAATAGCAATCACAGACTTACGCTTATTGCCCTTCAGAATATAATCAAGATAATAAGCAGGACCGCCTTTATAGCCACCATAGAGCTTATCTTCTGTCTTATACTTCTGCGCCAGTGTACCTTCTGCAAATGCAGTAGCAGCACCTAGAATAGCAGAAAGCCACATCCAGAACACAGCACCGGCACCACCAAGAGATATCGCAGCAACAACACCAACAAGATTTCCCATTCCGACTCTTGTCGCTGTTGATACAATCAGTGTTTCAAGTCCGGAGAGGGCCCTTCCATGCTGTCCCCTCTTCTCCTTCATTATCCTTACCATGTCTGGCATATGCCTGAACTGAACAAAGCGGAGAGATATAGTAAAGAAGATGCCCAAAGGAATCAGAATGACTACAAGAAGCGGGATACCGACTTTAGATCCATTCGGCAGAGGGATATAGAAAAGCTCTCCCCAGAATATGTTGAAAAGAAAATAGAAAGTTTTCACTAATTCCCCTTTTTATGTTCAATGCAATTTTTGATACATACTGTAGAATAACAGCTTTAACTGCATATTTGTAGATTTTTTGACTTTTATTAAGATTCTGATTTTTTTCTTTTTGCTATCAATATTGTTTCATTGCAAAATAAGCGTTAATGTATAAAAAACTGGAGATCAGCAATGGGAAGAAAAGTCAGGAGAATGACAGACGGTGCCGTATGGAAGAATATAGTGCTATTTGCTCTTCCTCTGATGATTGGAAACCTATTCCAGCAGCTATATAATACAGTAGACAGCATAATTGTAGGAAACCTCATCGGGAAGGAAGCACTTGCAGCAGTCGGTTCTGTAGATCCAATAATAAACACATTCATAGGTTTCTTCTCAGGGCTAAGTGCAGGTGCAGGTGTTGTAATAAGCCAGTATTATGGTGCTAAAGATAATGAGAGCGTGCACAAAGCAGTGCATTCAACAATAGCCCTCACATCCATACTTAGCATTGTGATTACAGCCCTAGCATTAGCCACGACTCCTCTCTTTCTTGAAATCCTGGGAACACCGGAAGATGTATGGGAAAGCTCTGAAACATATCTTGGAATATACTTTCTAGGTGTAACGGGACTGCTTTTCTATAATATGGGTGCAGGAATACTCAACGCCGTCGGAGATTCTCGAAGACCTCTATACTTCCTGATATTCTCAACAGTGATGAATATAACACTCGATATCATATTCATTGCTGTATTCAGGATGGGAGTTGCAGGAGCAGCTCTTGCAACTGTAATTGCGGAGGTCCTTTCAGCAATACTCGTAATGACTGTACTCACAGCAGAGAAAAACTGCTATAGAATAATATGGAAGAAAATCAGAATACATAAAGAAATCATGCAGAAGATACTCAGAGTCGGAATTCCGACAGCTCTGCAGATGATGGTAACAGCATTCTCAAATGTATTCATACAGTCTTACATCAACTACTTCGGATCTGCTGCTATGGCTGGCTGGTCCAGCTATGCCAAGGTTGATAAGATCTGCCTGCTTCCTATGCAGTCAATCGGGCTATCTGTCACAACATTCATCGGACAGAATGTAGGTGCAGGGCAGAAAGACCGGGCAATGCATGGGATAAAAGTAGCGACAAGAATCAATGTTGCAATAGCTATCACAATGATCATTGTGCTATGGATTGCTGCTCCTTATTTCGTGCTTCTCTTCAACCAGGATGAAGAAGTAATCAGATATGGTGTTCTATTCTTAAGACTCTTAAGCCCATTCTTCATCTGCGTAGGATTCAACCAGATCCATAATGGGGCACTTAAGGGAGCTGGAAACACAAAGGTGCCGATGATCATAATGATGTCTACGTTCATCGTATTCCGCCAGGCATATCTATTCCTGATTACAAAGATCTGGAACAATATATATACTGTTTCTCTTGGATATCCATTAGGCTGGCTCTTATGCACAATAATACTTGCAATCTACTACAGGAAGGTCGATATATCGGCATTCAGAGTTGTATCTGAATCAGATAGATGAAAGCAATTCTATTATCTCACTTGCGCTTGGCGGACATTTCCTAATGCCATAAAGAGCTCTGCTGCAGCATGCTCCAACACCAATCTTCATGCTTTTGCCTCTCCAGCCCTGTCCGATTGCTATTCTCTCTCCTCTTAGTCTCTGAAGCTCTCCATCATCTTCAAGCCTCTTTAATGCGTGGATAAGGTTTGCATAGCAGCATGAGCATGCAGCAGATGGAGATGTGAAAGACTTAAGACGAGAAGCATATCTCTCCGGCATTGCAAAAGCACTATCTTCAGGCTTATTGAGTTCTATGATCTCTGCGTTTTCCAGATCATCAGAACCAGCTCCATATTCTGCACCAAGATGAATATATTCAACATCTTCTTCACTGAAGCCAAGCAAAGAGGCCGCATATGCATCAATCAAGACAGAATCGTCTCCAAGAATAAGCCTATTGGTCTCTACTGGATTTCCGCCTTCTTCGAAATCCAGATCTCCGCAGATGCTGTCAACCAGAGTCATTGATGGCTTATATGCTTTATTAAGGAGAGCAATAGGCCTCATCAGTCCAAGTTGGTGAAAAAGCCTTTTAGACTTATCGCTCATGATGCCTTTCAGGTTCTTCATTGCACATGTCATTCCAGTCTGGCAGTGCCCTTTCAGAACAGGTAGATTGATCATATAATCAAGAGAAAGGACTCTCTCTGATATCTCCATTCGGACTCCATCCTCAATAATCGTCTTATATCTGTCTTTCTTCAGATCATAGAGTCCGACATCATATCTATTCCTGATATCATAATAGCCATTCATCCGGAATGCCCTTTCCGTGTCATCTCCAACCCAGGAACCTTCCATTATTGAGATATTATTAAAGCCATGATCCTGAAGATATTCTATTACACCTTCTATAATCTCCATGTGCGTTGTTGCACCTGAATCTGGAGTTGCAGCAATAACAAGATTAGGCTTAAGCCCTATCCTGCTATCTTTAGAAGGAATCCTATCCTCTACTCTGTAGCTCTTAAGAATCTCCTTTGTAATCCTCTTTATATCCTTTCCATAGATGACTCTTATCTCTTTCATATCTGTTATGATATTCATGGAAATCACAAGCTTCAAGATATCTGCTATAATCATTGAAAAGGATGGCCAGATGGAAATTCTCTGTTACGGATCACTCAATATAGACTACATATATCATGTACCTCATCAGATAAAGCCAGGAGAGACGCTCTCCTCAAGAAGCCTAGAGAAGAATCCTGGTGGAAAGGGAGAGAACCAGGCAGCTGCTCTAGCTAAGGCTGGATGTGCCGTTAAGATGGCAGGGAAAATAGGAAAAGATGGAGCATTCCTGCTGGATGCGCTAAAAGCAACAGGTGTTGATACATCAGAAGTCAGAGTCTCTGATGGATTCACAGGCCATGCAATCATACAGCTCTCAGATGATGGAGAGAATTCCATCATCCTCTTTTCTGGAGCAAATAGAGAACAGAAAGAAGAGGAGATCCGTGATGCATTCAGCAGAATTGAAGAAGGATCATATCTAATAATCCAGAATGAGATAAATGAGCTTTCATATATAATCAGATGCGCAAAAGATAAGAAGATGAAGATAGTCTTCAATCCATCTCCTTTTGACAGCTCGATTCTATCACTACCCTTAAATGATATAGACATACTCATTGTAAATGAAGGAGAAGCTGCAGAACTTGCAGGACTTCCCGAAAATACTGATTATGAACGAATCCTTGACAAGCTCAGATCTGACTATAATGGAAGCGAAGTCATTATGACAGTTGGAAAGAATGGTGCATTTTATCAGAATAAAGAAGAAAGGTACTATCAGCCAATAATCAATGGACCAGTAGTAGACACCACCGCTGCAGGAGACACTTTCGCAGGTTATTTCATAGCATCTAGAATAAGAGGATATAATCCAGAGAAAGCTATGTATTATGCTACAAAGGCTTCTGGAATTGCAGTTTCAAGAGAAGGAGCAATGAAATCCATACCATTGGCAGAAGAGGTCTTTTCCTGATTCCAGACTGTTTGCTACAAAATAAATCCTCATAGAGACAATCCCTATTTTCATCTCACCTACTCATCTCTTTCTTCGATAAGATGAATTAAAAGCATATCCTAAAATCTGAAATATATTATTCAGTGAAATCTTCAGCTTTACGATTCATTGGTAAAGCTACCTATCCACTCTACAAAGCGTGGATTGATAACTCTTCAGATAGTTAATAACCTTCTTGGTATGAACAGTGAAAATACAGGAAAGATAATAAGAGAAATACGTACAGCAAAGAACATGAAGCAGAAAGACCTTGCAGAAAAGCTAGGAGTAGAGGCAAAGACAATATCGAAATGGGAGACAGGGAAAGGCTTTCCCGATATATCATACATTCCTAAGCTTTCAGAGATTCTATCTATCAATGCAAAAGAACTGCTTGAAGGCAAACTCACTGAGAATGAAAAAGATCCGGGAAACATGAAGAAGATGAATATATATTACTGCAGGAAGTGCAGCAACATCACGCTATCTACTTCTTCTATCTCTGCATTCTGCTGCTCAGAGAAGCTAGAGAAGCTGAAGCTATCCAAACCAGATTTCAGAGTTAAAGCAGAAATCAGCGACAGCGACCTCTTTATTGGAATCGAGCATGAGATGACTAAAGAGAATTATATTGCTGCCGTGATTCTTCTGAAAGATGATCTCATGATTATGAAGCGGCTATATCCAGAGGGTAGCTCTGAAGTGAGATTGCCTTTCACAAAAAGAGCAATCCTGAAAATCATAGATAATCATGAAAATCTTTATTCATTCAGAATCAGATATTCAGATGGAAGAATCCAGCTTATAAGCGAGATAGCATAGATCTGAAACTACAGATGGAGCTGTTTCATAATTATAGAGCAGCTCCATTTCTTTAATTAAATATAGCTTGAATCAGCATGTAGCCGATACAGCTTTATTTATTATATCCTCAGAAACACCAAGCTTCCTGAGATTGCTTATCATATCTGATTTAGCTTCGGCCTTTCCTGCTGCTTCCCCTGCGGCTTTGCCGGCAGCAAGCCCCTCGGCAATTCCCTCTCTGATTCCTTCAGCCCTACCTTTTTCCATATAGTGGTTTCTGAAATCCTCCATTGTATATCTTTTTCCCATATCCATCTCCTTTATCCTGCTGATTGCTTCTGCTATTGCAGCCACAGGCGCATCCTCAGCATTTTTAGCTTTCATCGAGCGCATCAGATCACCAAGACCATCGCCTTTCTCCATATAGTCACCATTGACTCTGAGAACCCGCATCCCGTCATCATATCTTATATCCGTATCTTCAATATAGCATCCTTTTCTGTATATAGGCAGGCTGTATCCTCTCTTCTTATAAGGATTATGCCTGTACAGTATTATAAGATATACGGGCATCATCTCATCATAGATTCTTCCCCTCTCCTCATGGACTCTGAGCTTCGCCGCATAGAATCCCTCCCTCTTATAGCTGAATCTGGATGCATCATTCTGCACCTCTATTGCAATTCTCTCGCCCTTATCAGTCTCAGCGTAGCAGTCGAACACAATCTCCTTCTCATCAAGTGCATATAGCCTCTTCTGAGCATTTATCTTCTCAATCCGCCTGACAGCTATCCCAGCTTTGCTGAATACCCTTGATGCGATTTCCTCTATAACTGCAGGATGAATCATTGCTGATACTGTGAACAGATAATCATCAAAGAGGCACTTCTGCTGAGCCTTCATCTCTTCCATGAATATATCTTCTTCACATTCCATATTATTATCTCCTCCTGCTTATATATTCATTTTATTTCGTTTTTCTGCTAATTCAGATGCTTATATAAGCAGGAGAGCTGTTTTCGGAGAATTGAGAAAGCGGTTTTAATCAATGGCCAAATATGTTAGATAATTCTGGATAATTTAGTATCTAAGAACACGCTTAACATCTAAGAAAGGTTCTCGCCAGCCTGCATATGACATGAAGTTCTGCAGTATTGAAGGAATTCCACCTGAATGAAGACTCATGATGAAGCTGTAATAGTCTTTTATATTCCTTCCGAATAGATCATATCCGCTTTTATAGATGCAATCAGGATAGAATGTATTAGACACATACTCAACAGAATCAATGTAGTCCTCAATAGATAGGTATCCATCCTCTATGATGAATGAAATATCCTTAGGAATATCAATATGGAATATGAATGCCTCATCTCCAGCATCATTGTAGCGCACAGAGTCAAAGCTATGAACCAGTGGCTTAATTGCTGCGTTAGCATCATTCTCTGCTTTCTTTACATAGCGTCTGAATGATTCTGCATTGTATGTCTTGGCACCACAAGGTGCAAGAATCTCAAAGAGGTGGATATCTAAGGAAAGAGAGACAATGAATGACTCTTCCTTCCTATCTAGATATCTTTCGATATTCTCTTCTGTAGCAGGAATCTCCTTGATGGATGTCTTCTCACCATTGTACATTACGCCTTCAGCTATCTCATCCTTATATAATCTGCTGAGGGAATTCTTAAGTTCTGGATATCTCTTACTAAAAGAAGGATAGAAAGGCCCTGGAATTATGCCAATCTCGCTTTCATGCTGCAGATTGCGATATGAATCAATTAAAGCAGCGTCGAATGGATCCTCAAAAATAAGCCCTGAATATTCAATAAGGGAATAAAGAGAAGGAAAAAGCTTCTCCATATCACGCTTAGTGAATACAGTCTGAGAATCAAACATATCAGAAAAGATTCCGAAGCTCTTATCTATAACACCTTCAAGAGCTCCGATTGTAATATTATCAGGAACAAGCAGTATACGTTCAGCTATGCCATTCTCGATATTAGCGAATTCTCTCAGATTCTTCTTTTCTGTCTTTGAAAGCGCTGTCAGATCAGCCCGGATTCTTAAAGGAATGATCCCTGTAAGAGAATTCATATTCCTGATTCTCTCATCTAAAAATGAGAATGGCACTGTAACGTTCATGTTCCTCCTAGTTCTTCATGCTATAAGGCTGTCTTGTATTCTCAAGAACATCTCTCCATAGAGATCCCTCAGGATCCACATGAGAGCGTTTTGAAACAGCAACCTTAATAGGAAGATAAACAAACTGGTTGTTCACTCTAGATGCAATGCACTGCGTCTTTCCTGCCATTGCAGCATGAACGGCATGAGCACCTAGGCGTGCGCAGTATATAGAATCATAGCTGTTAGCAGGAGTAGAACGTATTATATAAGAAGGATCTATATACTTTACGCTTGTCTCAATTCCCTGTTCTTTGAAATAAGCCTTGATCTTCTCTTTGAGGAATATTCCAATGTCATGGTATTTGATATTCCCAGAAGCATCAGTCTCTCCTGTTGGAGGTGCAAATTCCTGGCCAGCACCTTCTGCTACAAGAATAACAGCATGCCCTCTCTCGAGAATCCTTCTCTTGAGATTCTCAAGAAGACCATTAGGACCTTCAAGGTCAAATGGACACTCTGGGATAAGACAGAAGTTAACATCGCTCTGGGCAAGAGAAGTATGAGCAGCAATAAAGCCAGACTCTCGTCCCATTACCTTTACAAGTCCTATTCCATTGATAGAATTCTTTGCCTCAACATGCGCACCTCTTACAGAAGGAACAGCTGATGCAACTGCTGTATCAAATCCAAATGATGAGTCTATGAATGAAAGATCATTATCTATTGTCTTCGGAACTCCGACAATTGCAATCTTAAGGCCCCTTCTCTTGATTTCCTCTCCGATGTCATAAGCGCCGCGAAGCGTTCCATCTCCACCAATTGTAATAAGGATGTTTATATTCATGCGCTCAAGAGAATCTACGATTTCCTCTACCTGCTTTCCGCCACCTCTTGCTGATCCAAGAATAGTGCCACCCTTCTCCTGAATATCATCAACAACATCAGGATCAAGCGTAAGAAGAGGCCATGGAGAGTTCTCAAGAAGGCCAAGATAACCATACTGGATTCCAGAAATCCTTCTTACCCCATAGCGATACCATAAGCATCGCACAACAGCTCTTATTACATTATTCAGCCCTGGGCAGATTCCTCCGCATGTGCATATTGCAGCATGGACATGAGATGGATTGAAATAGATTTTATCACGAGGGCCCGCAAGTTCTACAGTATCAGAATGAACAGGCTGAACCTTGCCATCTACAACCTCTGTTTCAATTGAATAGAGAATGCGATCGTCATCGCTTGTATAATCAGCAACGCCATCTCCGCTCCTGTTTGACATCCTTATAGGACTTGCAAGCTTAGCTTCTCCAAGCCTCTCAATTGAAAAATCATATTGCTTATTTTCCATCAGTTTCCTCCTGAAGAGATTCAAGGCCTTTCATGAAAACCTGATATTCATCATTGGCATGGGCCTTCATTCTAACCTGAAACTCCTTAAAAAGCTTCATAAATTCAATAGCAAATGGAGTAAGGGATGCACCGACTCTATCAGCACCTCCATGTCTCCTTATCACAATCTGACGTCCGAGATTCTTCTCCAGCCGATCAATCATCATATAGGCCTTAGAATATGAAAGGCCCATCTCTGATGCTGCTTTTCTAAGCGAAGAGGTTGATTCAATAGCCTCCAGTAGCCATAGGACACCAGCTCCCATGAACTTCTCACCTTCTGCATCGACTAGATAAAGTTTCTCTTTTAGCTCCATAGCTCCTCAGCTGCCTTATAAACAGTATCAACAAGATCCTCTAGCATCTCATTCTCAACTGAGCAGTATGCCAAGCGTAGAGTTGAGCCAAGAATATTGATTGCACCGATATTATATTTATCAAGAAGATAAACTCTTAATTCCTCTGCATTATGCGGAGTAACATCAAATGCCATGAAATACCCGCTGTTGAAGCTATATGGCCTCAGCACCTTTGAGTCCTTATGTGCTTCAATAGCCTTATGTATTGTATTGTATCTAGTTCTTACTATACTGAATAATCTCTCTTTATCAGCATCATAGCTCTTGCCTTCTGTAAGAGCTTTCAAGAGCAGAGACTGCCCCGGCCTGTCGCAGCTTGATACAGAGCATCTTATTGCGCCAAGAGTCTTCTTTGTAAGAGCATCCATAACCTCTGGGGTGAATGCCTTTGATGCATAAGAGATGAAGCCTATTCTGAAGCCCCACACCATCTCTTCCTTCGTTGCTGCATCGCCCTTAATTGCAAATATGTTCTCATGCGCATCTGCAAGATATGCAAATAATGATTCCTTTTCAGTCTCATCCTCAAAGAAAAGCCCAAAATAAGCATCATCTGTAAGAACAAGAATCTTCTTACCACTATCAGCGACTTCAATAAGTGCTTTGACTATAGCCTTAGCTTCAGACTTAGAAGGAGTATATCCAGTAGGATTATTCGGGAAATTCAGGATTATGCGTGCTTCTTCGCCTTTTGAAGAAAGAAGAGCATCCTTCATTCCTTCTACATTAAATCCACCTTTATCATCATAGAAGCGGAACAGCTTCAGCTTAGCTCCTACAGAATCCTCGAAGATCAGCTGATAATTATCCCAGAAGAGATCTGGACATACGACCTCATCATCCTTATCAACAAAAAGCGATGCAACTGTAGAGATTGTATGTGTCAGCCCTGCAGTTACAAGAGGCTCTGAGAACAGCTTGCCAGAAAGAGTAGGATTCTTTCTGATTATAGCTTCCTTCCATGCCTTTCTAAGAGCCTTATCGCCTCCACCTGGTGCATATGAAAAGATCTGGCTCTTCTTGAGTGCTCCAGGTACAAACTGAGAATATATATCTTCAAGGCAGAATGGCTCTCCATGGTCAAGGGCAAGGCCGATTGTTGCATTATATTTTCCAGCCTTCTCGCCTGCTTCTGCTGCCTGTGCGACTATTCCCTTAGGGAAATACATTCGCTGTCCTCTTTCGGACAGAAAAGAATAAGCAATGCTTGTCTTCAGAATATCATTGAGTTCAACAGCTAATTCATTCATTTTATATCCTCTAAGCGCAGTATATTTAAATATTGGGTTTTCTAGAAGAAGCAATCTGCTGTTTTTTATCAGAAAAGCATTCCCTGTTCAGGACTCTTTTCCATCTCAGGTGCCATACCGAGAAGTGCAAGGAATTCCTCTTCTGTTATAATCTTAGCTCCGATTCTCTCAGCATCAGCTCTCTTTGAGCCGCCTCCGCTTCCTGCTAGCAGGTGTGTTGTCTTTCCTGTTACAGAAGAGACTGTACGACCTCCTCTCTTCTCAACCTCTGCCATAGCTTTGGATCTTGGGTTGAAATTCTTGAAGGATCCAGTGACACACCACACCTGATCTTTAAAGATCTGAGGGTATTCATCCTCTGTTCTATCCTGAGCCGAATTCAGATGGAGGCCAAATGACCACAGTGCAGAAATTGTCTCAAGAAGCCTCTTATCAGAGAAAGCCTTTATGATGAGCTCTGCAGTATTCTCTCCAACACCCTTTATCTTAGTGAAGGACTCTGAATCATTCTCTGCGGAGGCATTTATCAGCTTATCAATATTGTCAAATCCATTTGAAACAAGGAGGTCAGCCATCTTAGGCCCAAGCTCTGCTACTCCCAAAGATGCAAGCACTGTCTTGAATGGCTGAGAGAATGATTTCTTTATTCCGTTCTTAAGCGCACTGACTGTCTTCTCTCCGATTCCTGGAGTTCCGATAAGTGTGTCATAGTCTGCACGGTATATATCCTCGATGCTCCTAAGCAGTCCTTTATCGTATAAAACATCAACCGTCTTAGGTCCAAGAGACTCAATGTCCATCATATCCCTAGATGCAAAGAAGGCAATCCTTCCCTTCACCTGATCAGGACAATCATAGTTAGGACAGAACTGATGCGCACCATCCTTTACAAGTTCTGTACCACAGCATGGACACTTATCCGGCATCTTATAAGTTGTATTTCCTAGAGTATTCTTCTCAAGCACTTCCTCTACCGCAGGAATGACATCTCCCCTCTTTGTTATCGAGACGGTATCTCCAACTGCAAGCTCAAGCTCTTCAATATATTCCTGGTTATGCAGAGTTGCCCTTCTTATCGTAGAGCCTCCAAGAGCAGTTGGGGTAATCTCAGCAACTGGTGTTATCCTTCCAGTTCTTCCGACCTGGCATGTTATTCCCTCTAAGACAGCAGTTGCCTGAGGAGATTCAAACTTATAAGCAATTGCCCATCTCGGATGGTGCTCTGTGTAGCCAAAGTCCTCTCTGACATCAAGCTCATTAATCTTGAAGACAAGCCCATCTATCTCATACTCAAGGCTTCGTCTCTCTTCAGTTTCCAGCTTTATGTATTCCTCTAAGGAATCAAAGCCATACGCTTTCCCTTCTAGGCCTGATGCCTTTAGCTTCTCTTCTGCTTTTTCCTTTGTGGAATCAAAGAAAGCAAAATCAGGATTGATTCTGAAACCAAGATCCTTAAGCTTTTTCAGAATGTGAAGATGATCAGACGGAGTCTCTGATTTATCACTCCAGAAGCCTTCGTAGCAGAACATATTCAGAGGAACCATTGCAGCTTCTGACGATTTCTGACGTCTGACAGTGCCTGCTGCAAGATTTCTAGGATTCGCAGCTCTCTTCTTCTCATCCTCTTCAAGGGCATTGAGTCTCAGAAAATCCTTCTTTGGAAGATAGACTTCGCCTCTAACAGCAATTGTAAGAGGTTCGGGAAGGCTCAGAGGCACACTCTTGATTGTCATTATATTAGGAGTGACATCATTTCCGACTTCGCCATTTCCTCTGGTAACAGCTCTTATAAGGATTCCATCCTCATAATAGAGAACCATAGATATTCCATCTATCTTCTCCTCAGCTGCAAATGAGAGAGCTCCACCCTCCTTTGCAATTGATTTATCAAAGAAGGAAAGCACCTCTTCTTTGGAATATGCCTTATCAAGAGAGAGTACCGGAATTGTATGCACGACTTCTGGGAAATCGTTAGTAAGGTCACTACCGACTCTGCGTGTCGGAGAGTCTGCTTCTGCATACTCTGGATACTGCTCTTCAAGAGTCTTGAGCTTATCGAAAAGCCTATCATATTCCTGATCGCTGACAAGGGATTCACCCTTCTTATAATATGTGTCCTGATATACTTTAAGCTTCTCTGTTAAAGCCTTGATCTCTTCTCTGATTTCCATAATATCAATATAGCCTAAATCCTGCTTTGCAGACTATATACATATTACAAAATGTTTTAACTTGCTTATTTTGACAGCACTTTCCTCTGCCATGTCTTCAATCCACACTTAGGGCATCTCATATGGCGCAATCTGCCCATATGCGGTGCAAAATTAACACTCATATAATCCGGAACATATCTATAATGGCATTCCTGACATTCGTAATAACCAGCAACCTGCTCTATCCTGACAGCCAGAAGAATGCTAGGAATAAACACCAGAGCTCCTAGTATTATCAGCGTGGCCCTCAGGGCTGCATTCATATCAAATAAGAGTGCTATAACAACCATCACCAGCAGAAACGATGTTGAGACTACACCAAATACCACTTCTATCGATAGCAGCCGTTTATCTGAATTCTCCTTACCCTTTATAGCATCAAGAAGATTCTTCTCCATTTCTTCATTGTAGCCTTCCATTGATACTATCTCCCCTGATAAAAGATCATTCACAGTAATCTGAAGCAGCTTGCTGAGCTCTAGCATGATTGAGGCATCTGGAAGAGATCTGCCACATTCCCATTTTGAAACTGCTCTATCGGTAATTCCAAGCTTCTCTGCAAGCTCTGCCTGAGTAAGGCCGTTTTCCTTTCTTTGATTCGCTATAAACTGCCCAATCTTAATCTGATCCATAGTGCTAACCTTTTAAGCTAATTGTAAGCACACATGGGATAGAAAGCTACATACCATCAGTTGAGCTGCCAATATCTACTGATAGTTGAGAGCTAAATCAAGCCTAGTATCAAGGACTTGCATACACAAATAAATACTGTATCACTATGGTGATAGAGTCTCTTAAGCAGTCACATAAAGATCAGCTTTCCTTGCCTGCCATAAAGCCATATTACTCTGATATTGCGCAGCCATTAGGAGAAAAAATGAAAACTAAGAGTTACCTGTACTTGGAGTTCCACCGCCCACTATCGAACAATACTCCCAAGTTTTCTGTACCACAATTACCAGGCATGTTTTCCGGTTTCAACCAAACTATCAATATCCATATAGGCATTTTCCGCAGTCCTATCATCGTTCCTTGCAGTTCTGTTGATAGCTTTTGTGTATATCGTCAGTACAGTCATTTAATTTAACCTTTATATGTATCATCATTTTTGGTTATCAGGAAACGACTCCAAGAAGTATTCAAGGAAGACATCATCCCATATAGAATCGATAATAATTAAGCCAAAATATAGTGGCTGGCCATCTTACTTGAGACAGTCTGCTTCACAATTCAGCTTTCTATTGTTGGACTCATTCTAAAAAAGCTATAATATAGAATACGATAAAAAGGATTGTTTTCTTAAAATATGGCAGAACGGAAAATCTTCTCAAGATATAACATGCGCTGTGGCCTTGTAATGAAATCAAAGGTTGCAGGAGTACGATTAAAAGGCTTTAAGATTCCTTCTTTTGACCAGAGATTCTTAGTCATTACATCAGAAGATATTAGCGATAATAGCATATCCCTTTTCGGAAGCACTATGCCTATTCTTGCTGATAGCGAAATCACATATATCGGACAGCCTCTTCTTGCTGTATTCGGACCTGAATTCGAATCTGTAGAACTTCTGATGAGACAGATAGAGGTTGAGACAGAGCCATATGATGAAAACGATAAAGAAAAACTACTAAGAGATGAGACTCCTCCTCTATTCTTCAGCTGGGGACAGGATGAAGCAATAACATCAGAAGAAGAGAATAAATATAAAGTCATTGACAGTGAGTTCAGAATTGAGCCGACTGTATTCATATCCTCTCTCAGGTATACAGTAACTCTCTGGAAAGAGAATGAGAGCCTTTACGCAGAGCTTCCGACGCAGTGGCCAGAGCTTGTTGTCAACACGATTTCTAAAATCACGGGAATGGCTCCGAAATCAATAAATCTGAGACAGTTAAATCTCTTCTCAAAGCGTGATGAGTATCTATTCATGCCTGCTGTCTATGCCTCTCTTGCTGCAATAGCAACAATAAGACTTGCCCTTCCTGTTGAAATCAGAGCAGTTGGAGAATCAGCAAGAGCTGGAATGACTTTCATTAGACACACAATCCTGAATGATGATGGGAAACCAATCTCAGAAAGCGTAGATGTCACAGCTGACCAGGGAGCATACCAATTTGCAGCAAAGGAAATGCAGAGACAGATTATGACAGGTCTGCTGCCTACATATTCTCTGAAGAGCTTCATGGCAAAGATATCAATAGTGAGTTCTAATACTCATCCAGCTTCATTTGCAGGATCACTTGGCTATTCGGAAGCTCTTGCAGCCACTGAGTATCATCATACAAAGCTGCTTGATAAGAACTGCTGCACTCCTGTGATGCTCGAAGCAGGAGAAAAAGGAAAGACCAGATTCACGGACTATGCACCTTCGATGGAGCTGGAGAATATAACATCGCTTATCACGCCAATTGCAAAAGCCTCAGTCTTTGACAGGAAATGGGCATCAAATAATTTCCAGCATGGAGACTTCTCACTTGTAGGATACATAAAGGGAATAGGACTTGCATCAGGCTCTTCTGTTGCTGGATTCTCGACAGCGATGGCAAAAGAATCTGGGTTCTCCTCTATAATGACATACACTCAGAAGAAGAATATAAGCGTTAATGCATATGTCAACAACAATGACTATCTGGTCAAATACTGGAAAAGCCTGATCAGCTCAAGGGTTGAAGATGAAGGCAGTGCAGATAATGTAGTATTCCTAGAACAGGCTCCAAATGCAATTGACTGCGGACCTGATGTGCTATCACGCTATGCATCGTGCTTCACACCACAGCTTGCAGCTGCGGCAAAGAGGCTGAATATCCTGCGTCTAGCTGATAAGATTCCTGTTTCAATAAAATTTGATGCAGAAAACACATATTATCCATGTGAATTTGAACACTCAGGATTCGGAGCTGTAATTGCAGAGGTGAAGATCTCATCAATGAGCTTCTCCCCTGTCGTAACTGAAGTCTGGGCCAATTTCTGCCTCTCGCATATAATCGACCAGAAGGATGCTTATAATAAAGCCAGATGCTTTATCCTCACTACGCTTGGCGAATGCGGAGCTACCATCCCATCTTCGTTCAAGCTGCATCTCTCGCTCAGTTCCAAGGAAGGCATTTCTGAAACAATAACAAACATAGAAGCGCTTGCAAGAGCACTTACAATGGGAGCCTTTGCTAATGCGCTCTATCAGGCGGCTGGAGCAAAAGCTGCAATTATGCCAACTAGTGCAGAGAGAATAGAGCAGGCACTTGCTGGAGGTGCAAAATGAAAGTTGACTGCATTGTAGATGGAAGGACACTGAGCCTGTCTCTTAATTCAAATAAACCGCTATCACTGATCCTTCAGGAGAACCTTGAGTCAAATACCGCAAATGCACATTGCAGAGGCAAGATGTGTGGACTCTGTGCTGTTATGATAGATGACAAGGCAATGCTCTCCTGCATGGTTCCGGCTTTTGAAATCAGGGGAAAGGAGATAACGACATTTGATTCATTCCAGAAGACAAAGGAAATGAAGGATATCGAGAGAGCTTTCGACATAATCGGTGCTGAGCCTTGTCCCGAATGCTATAGCTCCAGAGTCATCATAATGGAATCTCTGATATCCAGGAATGAGACAAGACCTGATGAGATAATAAAAGAACTCGGGATAATAAAATGCAACTGCATGGATGCAGAATCTGAAGTGAGGATTGTGCTGAAAGCTATAGAGTTCAGGAGGAAGAGACGTGTACGAAGGGCTTAGTTCACCTAATATCCATTCACCATCAACAATGAGCGAATACTCCCAGAATATACTGCAGACTCCTAATGCAACAATATGGGCAGGTGGCACATTCCTGATGACCAGACCAGATGCATATCCTAGCAAGAGCAACAACAGTGAAGTCATCTATATAGGGAATATAGAGGAGCTCGACCGCTTCCAGAGAAATGACAGGCTGGCGGAGCTTGGCTGCAGAATCACTTTCTACAAAATCCTGAATTCGGGAAAGAACATACTTCCTAGAATCCTTCTTGATAATGCAAGAGCAATTGAAAGTTCATTAGTATCATCAAGAGCCACAATAGGAGGCTCTCTCTGCACAAAAGACTTCACTACAAGCTTCCCTGGTACACTGATTGCTCTAGATGCATCTGTTGAGATCAAATTCGTGAAGAAGAAGAGGCTTCATTCTAAATGGATGCCACTTGCAAGACTCGTTGACAAGAGCGGCAGGATATCACTCCCTCCTCAGGGAATAATAAGCAGGATCAGGATAGGCACAATAGAAGATGACTATCAGAAGTTCTATCAGATAGGTTCCTTTGTCCTTGAGCCAACAGAGTCAGTTGCTGTTGCATTCATCTCAGACTGGGATATGGATCTTCTGATCAATCCTCATATAGCTTTTACTATTCCACTCTCCGGAATATGCTTCTCAAGAGACATAGACAACATTCTTGCCTCTCTGCGTTTTCCGCTAGATGAGAGTGAATTCAACTCTGTAGAAGGCATACTGTTCACATTCATAGACTCTTCTTTTGCAGAGATCACTGAACTGCAGAGAGCAAGGATAAAAGGAATACTTAAGGACTTATTCGACGATCTCAACAGGAAAGCACTTACGCTGCCTGGAGATAAGGAGACACATGAGCTTCGTTCATTTACATAATCACTCTGACTTTTCGCTTCTCGATGGAGCTGCTTCCATTCCTCGCTATATAGCAAAGGCTAAGGAATGCGGGATGACCAGCCTTGCACTTACCGACCATGGAAACATGTATGGAGCTGTAACATTCTATGAAGCATGCCGTGCAAATGGCATTAATCCGATTGTCGGATGTGAATTCTATATGTATCCACTAGACAGAAGAGACAGGACACCTGGCGGAACAAAATACTACCATCTCATCCTTCTGGCAATGAATGACCATGGCTACCATAATCTGATGGAGCTGAATTCAATTGCATGGAAGGAAGGCTATTACTATAAACCGCGTATCGACAATGAGACGCTTACTTCACATAGTGATGATCTGATCTGCTTATCTGCATGTCTTGCAGGAGAGATTCCTCGTCTTATCACAGCTCACAAGCTTAAAGAAGCAAGAGAGCGTGTAGCATGGTTCAAGAATCTTTTCGGAGACAGATATTATCTTGAGCTTCAGGACCATGGAATTCCTGAGGAGAGGATTGTTGCAGAAGAGCTTGTGAAAATAGGAAAAGAGATGGATATCCCAGTTGTATGCACAAACGATATCCACTACATAGATAAATCAGACTCCAATGCACATGATACTCTGCTCTGCATCGGAACAGGAAGCAAGAAAACCGACCAGAACAGACTCAGATACAAAGAAGGAGAATTCTATTTCAGAACTCCAGATGAGATGGCAGAGCTCTTCTCATGGGTGCCAGAAGCTGTAGAGAATACCGGAAAAGTTGCAGAGAGATGCAATCTTGAAATCAACTTTCCAGGACCTATCCTACCTAAATGCTCAATACCAGAGCCATATAAGACAGATGCAGAGTATCTTACTGCACTTGCTTATGAAGGCCTGCCCGTCCGCTATCCAGATGCAGATGAAGAGAAGATGGCAATGCTTAAGAAAAGGCTTCAGTATGAGCTTGATATCATCATACAGATGGACTTCCCTGCATACTTCCTTATCGTCCGAGACTATATTCACTGGGCTAAGGTCCATGGGATTCCTGTAGGACCAGGAAGAGGATCAGGCGCTGGCTCTCTTGTAGCATACACAACCACAATCACAGATGTTGACCCTATTAAGTACAATCTGCTCTTTGAGCGATTCCTCAATCCTGAAAGAGTATCAATGCCTGATTTCGACATCGACTTCTGCTTCGAACGCCGTGGCGAGGTAATTGATTATGTAACAGAGCATTATGGGCATGACAATGTCGGACAGATCACAACATTCGGAACGCTTAAGCCAAAAGCAGTAGTCAAGGATGTCGCAAGAGTCCTGGATATCCCTTTTGATGAAGCAAATAAGATATGCGCATTGATTCCTGATGCAATTCCAGACATGAAGAAATTCCATCTTCCTGACTGTCTTAAGTTCGAGCCGAAACTGCAGGCAATCAGAGATAGAGGTGGCATATATGAAGAGCTTTTTGATACGGCAATAAGGCTGGAAGGCCTATCCAGACACACATCGCTCCATGCAGCAGGCGTTGTAATCGGACGACAGTCACTGGACCACTATGTTCCTCTATGTGCAGACCCGAAGACAGGTGCTCTTGCAACTCAGTATACAATGCTGCAGATTGAGAACTGCGGACTTGTAAAGATGGACTTCCTTGGACTGAAGACACTGACTCTCATCAAGCATACAGTTGATCTGATCCATAAAATAGAGCCTGATTTTGATATCAATAAGATTGATGAGGAAGATCCTGTTACATTCGACATGCTCAGAAGAGGAGACTCATCATGCGTATTCCAGTTTGAATCATCTGGAATGCAGGATATCCTAAAGCGAGCTCAGCCTTCAACAATCGAAGAGCTGGTAGCTCTCAATGCACTTTACAGACCCGGTCCTATGCAGTTCATTGATCAGTATATTGATTCAAAATTCGGAAGAATACCTATTACATATCCTGATCCATGTCTTGAGGATATTCTCAAGACAACATACGGAGTAATCGTATATCAGGAACAGGTTATGCAGGTTGCCCAGAAATTTGCAGGATATACCCTAGGCGGTGCAGATATCCTGAGAAGAATCATGGGTAAGAAGAAAGTTGACCAGCTTGCAAAGCAGCAGGTGATCTTCGAAGAAGGAGCTATGAAGCTTGGGCATTCTAAGGAAGATGCTGACAGAGTCTTTGAGATCCTGAAGCCTTTTGCTGGCTATGGCTTCAATAAGTCTCATGCTGTAGCGTACTCTGTAGTTGCTTACCAGACCGCATTTCTGAAAGCAAGGTACATGCCAGAATTCCTGGCTGCTAACCTCACAAACGAAATGAACAGCCCTGATAAGTTCACTGAATACCTGAATCTTGCTCCAAAATACAACATAAAGATCGTTCCACCTTCAATAAACAGATCTGAGAAGCACTTCACTGTAGACAAGGGAGATATAATCTACGGTCTTGCTGGAATAAAGAACGTCGGGGAAGGCGTTGTTGAGCAGATAATCGCAGAACGCGATAAGAATGGTCCATACACATCATTCATGGAGTTCTTAGCAAGACAGGGTGAGAATACAGTCAACTCAAGACTCCTTGAATCCCTAATCAAGGCAGGAGCATTTGATGAACTTGGAATAAACAGGCCTACTCTTCTTGAAAACCTTGAAGAGGCCATCCGCTTTGATAAAGCAACAAAGGCATCAACTGCATTCGGGCAGCTGTCTTTATTCGGAGAAGAGGAAGACAGCTCAATGGATACCTTTGAGATGAGAGAAAGAGAGGACTGGGAGCTTCTTGAGAAACTGAAGACAGAGCGGGAGCTTCTAGGCTTCTATATCTCAGGCCATCCGCTTGATGTTTATAAGACAAACTGCGAAGAATGCGTAAGAGTCAATCTCGGAGATATTGATACCATTATGATGGATACAGAGGTACAGCTTATCGCACTCGTGCAGGCAGAGCGTGTCGTGCTTACAAAATCCAAGCAGAAGATGGCAATATTCACACTGCAGACAAAAGAAGGAGATGTTGAGGCTGTATGCTTCCCTTCTACCTTCGCACCTCTTCAGGATAAGGTCGAAGTTGATGGAATCTATGGCTTCATAGGGAAATTCTCAATGCGTTCAGATAAGCTGTCTTTCACAATCCAGAACATCGTCTCTCCGTATGAGCTGAAACCTGAGGCTGTGAAGAAGATCAATATCAGGCTGAAATCCTCATTGGGCTTCTCCCGCGACACATTAAAAGGACTGCAGAGGGTATTCACCACAAATGAAGGAACTATACCAGTCTCTCTCTTGATTGACAATAATGAGAGAGAAGAGCTGCAGCTTAAGAGCACCAGCTACCTCGATTATTCAAGAGGACTGCTTGAAGAACTTAATTCACTGGAGATTGTCGATAAGGTCTGGGTCAATTAATTTAATAGAGTTAGGAGTTTGTTTTCAATGTATATACTGACTAAGGCATCTTTAGTTCTAGCTAGGCTGCTAAGACTATATTCTTTCATGATCTGGATCAGGATAATCATGTCCTGGTTTGTTAGAAGCTATAGAGATGGCTCCTTCTCTTCATTCCTTGCTGGTGCTGTTGATCCATACCTTAATATGTTCAAGAGAAAGGGAATGACAATAGGAATCCTGGATTTCTCGCCAATCATTGCCATAGGCCTTGTAAGCGTTGCAGAATCAATACTGTCATTCTTCGGCAATTTCGGATATCTCACATTTGCGCTTATCCTATCACTATTCATCCAGGCATTCTGGAGCTATGGACTATCTATATACCTCTCGCTGCTTATCATACTGATGATCTTCAGGACAATATCTGCATTCTCATCAAATCCTATGATGAGAGCATCTTCCTACTCTATGACAATGGGAGCAGACTCGTTCTGCTCAATGATCAGATCATTCTTCCCTAATGGGAGCAGAGTATCAGAAAGGACAATCTCTGTAATAGGACTGGTTCTTTCCATAATGATGTATTTCGGTGGCAAATATCTCTTCGGATATCTTATGAGACTGGCAATCAGGATACCATTCTAAATGGATAAAATCAGAATAACAGCAGTTCCAGGAATAGGCAGAAAGCTGCAGGAAGACTTCAATAATCTTGGCATCTATAATTTAGATGATGTTCTCCAGCTAGCACCAAGGGCCTACGACGACAGAAGAGAGGAACGCTGTCTTTCTGATATCTCAATCGATGATCCCAATATCGCATGCCAGATTTTTGTAAAAAAGCATTCATTCTTTCCATCTAAAAAAGGCAGAACACTCAAAGTGCTATGCGAAGATGAAGATGGTAGATTGATAGAGCTTCTGTGCTTCAACAGGCCATTTCTTGAGAACATGCTCTCTCTAGGCTCTTCCTGGTATATAAATGCATCTGTCCAGAGAAATCCAAATGGACTTTTCCAGACCTCTTCATTTGAGCTGAAGAGAACACGCAAAGAGGCTGGAATCGGAAAGATACTGCCAATCTATCCGCTATCAGGATCTCTTAGCCAGAAGAATATAAGAGAAGCTGTTAAATATGCACTCAGAGAGCTTTCTCCATTTCCTCTCTCTATGCCATATTACCTTTATGAGAAATATGGATTCATTCCAGACGGAGATGCACTTAGAGGCATTCATTTCCCAGAAGATTTCGAGGTACTAGATAAAGCCAAGCGGACACTCGCCTTCTCAGAGCTCTTACGGCTTGAGATCCGGCTTCTAAGAGATAAGGACTTCAGGAAGAGAAAGAAGAGCCCGATGTCTGAATTAGAGAAAAAGCTCATCTCTTCCCTTCCCTTCTCCCTTACTCCAGATCAGATTAAAGCTACAGATGAGATAAGAGAGGACCTTGACAGCAAAGAGCCTATGGAAAGGCTTTTACAGGGAGATGTAGGCTCAGGCAAAACCCTTGTTGCATGGATCTCTGCTCTACATGTAATAGCAAATGGAGGTCAGGTTGCATTCATGGCACCTACAGAGCTCCTTGCTAGGCAGCATGCAGAACTTGCCGCAAAGCTATTGGAACCGCTTGGAATAAATACAGCACTTGTAATCGGAGACATCAACAGCAAAGCAAGAAAACTGCTTCTGAGTGCAATTGAGAGAGGAGATGCAGATCTTGCAATAGGAACACATGCCCTGTTCTCTGGTGATGTAAAATTCAGGAATCTCAGATATGTAATCATAGATGAGCAGCATAGATTCGGCGTTGCACAGAGAGAAGCTCTGAAGAATAAAGGCGAAAGGCCTGATGTGCTTTCAATGACTGCAACACCTATTCCAAGAACGCTTGCTCTGACTCTATATGCAAGCCTGGATATATCAACAATAAAGACAATGCCAAATGGCAGACGCCCGATAATCACGCATCTTGTAAGCAATGAGAAGAGAATGGATATGTACAAGGCTGTGAATACAGAATTCTCAAGAGGACATCAGGCATATTTTGTATATCCTAGGATAAGTGATGAGGGAGAAAGCGATCTCAGGGATGTGACGACCATGTATGAAGAGCTGAAGAGAATATATCCTTCAGTGCCTTCTGCACTTATCCATTCAAAGCTCCCAGAAGAAGATAAGGTAAGAATACTCTCAGATTTCAGGGATAAGAAGATAATGTATCTTGTTGCTACAAGCGTCGTTGAAGTCGGAATAGACATTCCAGATGCAACTTGCATGGTAATTGAACATGCAGACAGATTCGGGCTAGCAGCACTTCACCAGCTCAGAGGAAGAGTCGGAAGATCATCCCTGCAGTCATACTGCTTCCTTGTATTTGATGTTAAGCATTATACAAAAGAAGCTGGTGAGAGACTGAAGGTAATGAGAGATGTAACAGATGGCTTCATCATTGCAGAGAAGGATCTTGAAATAAGAGGCCCTGGAGATATCGTGGGAACCGAGCAGGCAGGCTTTTATAAGATACACTATGCATCTCTTACAGATCACACAGAGCTTCTTGAGAAAGCTTCAGCAGAAGCAATTGAGATACTGAAGGAAGACAGAGGGCTTATCAAAGCTGAAAATGCAATGCTTAGAGAGGCTCTTTCTTGATGAAAAGCAAAATGCTATCCTAATAAGCAGGAGAATTGATATGGCAGCAGATAGAGAGAATGCTTTAAAGCTATGGCATAAATACAATGAATCAGAGAGCTTATTCCATCATGCACTGGCTGTTGAGGCCGTGATGAGAGAAGCAGCAGAGAGAAGCAATGTGGATCCAGATTTCTGGGGAGTTGTCGGTCTTCTGCACGATGTCGACTGGGAGAAATTCCCTGAAGAGCACTGCAGGAAAGCTCCAGAGCTTCTAGCTGAAATAGGTGCAACAGATCAGATGATCCATGCAATATGCTCCCATGGATGGGGCTTATGCTCCGATATTGAGCCAGAGTCATATATGGAAAAAGTGCTATACACAATCGATGAGCTCACTGGTCTTATTACAGCAACAGCTCTGATGAGACCTGAGAAGATGAAGGGAATATCCGTAAAATCTGTCAAAAAGAAATGGAATTCCAATGGCTTTGCGGCAGGTGTAAACAGGGAAGTCATTGAAAAAGGTGCAGCTATGATCGGGATGGACATTCCTTCAGTCATCCAGCTTGCAATAGATGGAATGACAGAGGTAGCTCCAGAACTTGGTCTATGGCCAGAAGAAGCATGATCAGATAGAGGTACATAATGAGAATTACCGGAGGAAAATACTGCAGGCGTCAGGTCAAATGCCCACCTGGAGTGATCAGGCCAGCAATGGACAGAATGAGAGAATCCCTTTTCGCGATTCTCGGAGATCTTACAGGCGAGAGCTTTCTCGACCTGTTCTCAGGCTCTGGCTGTGTTGCAATAGAAGCAGCAAGCAGGGGGGCTTCCCCTATCCACCTTGTTGAGATGGATAGAGGCAAGAAAAGCGTGATTGAGAGCAATATATCATTTGTTGAAGAAGATAAGAGGCTGTTCATGATGGACGCGAACAGATTCATAATCTCATGTCCATATCATTATGACATAGTATATGCAGATCCTCCCTTCAACATGGAAGGAAAAGTTGAGCTGTTCAAAGCGATTGCAGATAAGAAGATAATAAAGGAAGGTGGTCTCTTCATAATCCATTACCCGGAGGAAGAGAAAAAGCTCTGGCCAGAAGAAGTACCAGGCTTCACCTTCAAGGATGAAAGGAAATATGGACGCTCAATGGTCCGTTTCTATAAGGCAGACTGACTATGTTCTATGTAGATGAAGATGAGAAGATAGGATGCGGGGAGTTCTTTATAAAATCTCCAGAGACAGACTGCTTCTATAAAGCCCGCCCAAGCTACTATTTCGGACTCAACCAGGAAATGGGAGGGCTCCATGCAACAGCAAAAGGAGTCGGGCTCAAGAAACTGTATGATGAAGAGCAGAAGACATGGATGATCATCAGAACCCGGATGCATATAGATAAGCTGATGAACTGGGCTGATATCATCAGGCTTGAAACCTGGTGTCAGGATGGCTATAGGCTATATTGTCCAAGAGCTGTAAGAGCCTATGATAAAGCAGATGGCTCTCCTGTATTCCAGGCAGATAACTGGTGGGTGATCATGGACCTTGCAAGAAAGAGGCCATGCCGTCCAGATGTCATAAAAGATGCGCTGCCTGAATCAGATGCAGATAAAAGGCATTTCGATCCAGCATTCCCAGCATTTCCAAAAGCTGAAGACTATGAAGGAGAGACACTTCAGGACTGGCCTATCGAAGTCACATATTACGATACTGACTACAACAGGCACGTCAACAACATAAGCTATATCAACTGGATTATGGAAGCGCTTCCTAAGGAATTCCTTGATAGCTTCATGCCATCATTCTTTGATGTCAAATGGGAAAAGCAGTGCTTCCTTACAGATCAGCTATTTGTAAGAACAAGCCTGAAAAGCACACTGTCCTCCAGTACTCCAGAGATATTCTCAAGGATAATCAGAAAGAATGGTGAGGATGAAGAGACAGTCTTTGAGGCATCAACTGAATGGAAAAAGAGAGATTGATCAATAGTGAGGAGGCTTTCTATTAGGCCTTGCCTCACCGCTCTCTTCAATAAGCTCCTGCACTTTCTTTTCTAGGTGCTCGAGCTTTATCTTTAAATAAGTAATATCCTTTCCCTGCTCAATAATCACATCGTTGAGCTCTGCATTCTGGCTTTCAAGATAGCTTATCTTTACTTCCAGGGCTTCAATCTCAGTAAGTTCCATGACATTATTATGATTGAAGATATGATCAGTGGCAATCCGAATCTCTTTACAAAAAATATGAAAGATATAAAAGGGCTCTGAGGACTTCAGATGAAAGATAAAACACAGCCAATCGGTGCAGATGCATTTGGCAGAGAAAAGATAGGAAAGCTTCTTCTACGCCTAGCACCACCTGTGATGATTGCACAGCTAATCCAGGCTCTATACAACATTGTAGATAGCTATTTTGTAGGTCTATATTCCCCTAGTGCATTGACTGCACTATCTGTAATCTATCCAATACAGTGGATGGCTCCCGCAATAGCCCTTGGAATCGGAGTAGGCGTAAACACATATATGTCAAAGCTATATGCAGTCAAAGATAGCATAAGAGCGGACAGAACAGCAGGATGCGGAAATGCACTGGAGCTCACAGCATGGCTTATATATTCACTATCAGTTGCTGTCATTCTGCCTATTTACACAAGACTATCTGCAAATGGTGATCAGGTAATAAGGGATACATTGACATATGGCTATATAGTCTGCATCGGAAGCATATTCCAATTCCTTGAATGCGGATGGGCAAAAATCCATCAGGCCAGAGGGAACATGAAGACACCGATGATAGCAGAAAGCCTAGGAGCTATGACGAATATAATAATGGACCCTATTCTGATTTTTGGACTAGGTCCGATCCCTGAGCTTGGAGTCGCTGGAGCAGCATACGCAACAGTTCTAGGTCAGCTTGTCTCTGCCGCAATCACAGGAAAAGATGCATTCTGCAGGATTCCTCCTCTAAAAGAGATAAAGCAATATGCCCTCCCGAGCCTGAAGCTAGGCTATCCAACAATACTCAGTCAGATGACAATGTCAGTCTACATCGTAATACTCAATATGATCCTTGCAGGCTTCTCAGATGCTGCTGTGACAGTCTTAGGCCTTTACTATAAATACCAGTCATTCTTCTTCATCCCACTATTCGGGCTTTCAACATGCATAGTGCCGATACTGAGCTATAACTATACAATAAAGAACTATGACAGATGCAGAAAAGCAGTAAGAGACTCTGTTATAGTAGCAGCATCGCTGATGCTTGTTGGAATATTCTGCTTTGATGTGATTCCTGAAGCCCTTCTGCGAGTATTCTCAAGAGAGAGTGATGTACTTGCAGCTGGTATACCTGCCTTCAGAGCAATTGGACTGAGCTTCATTTCTGCAGTATTCTCACTGATGCTTCCAGTTTTCTTCCAGGCAATAGGAAAGTCATTTAAAAGCACTATGCTTGCACTCTGCCGCCAGATCTTCTGCCTTATTCCAAGCTTCTATATCCTCTCATTCCTTGGCCTAAAGTGGACGTGGTTTGCTTTTCCATTCTCTGAGACATTCACCGGGATAATCGGGCTTATCCTGTATTTCAGGGAAATTGCCAAATGGAAAAAGGAAGAATAAGAGCAGACTATAGAGTATTTCATAAACAGAAATTTTAAAATGCAACAAAATGTTGCAGTCTGATGCTTTCCATCTTCACTCTGATGCATTTTATGCTATAATTTTCAAGATTCAGAAGGAGATTCACTTTGAAAGGCGAAAGAGTTGCACAGCTTGAATTATTACTCCGCTCTCATCCAGAAGGACTGAGAAGGGCTGAGATTGCAAGACGCTTAGGCGTTCATAGATCCACAATTTCACGCTATGTAGAAGATCTTTCTCAATATATTAATATCTATGAAGAGAACAATCTGATTAAAATCAGAGAGAAGGAAAATGAAAGTTCTGCCTTAGAACTATCTATATATGAGAGCCTAGCGTTCAACATGGGAGCAGAAGCACTAGCTGCAAGCACAGATATGCAGAATCCTCATCTTGCCTCTGGACTGAGAAAGATGGCAATGAACATGAGAGCTTATGCACCTAAGATAAGCGAGAATGTCCTGACTCTTGCAGAATCCATAGACAAGAAACTTCAGGACAACAGAACAGAAGCAGGAAAGTTCAACTCAATACTTGAAGTGCTGATTGACTGCTGGGTATCTGGAAGAATTGCAAGGATCTCTACAACTCAGCCAGATAAAGAGGAAATAGAGATTGCGCCATATTTCATTGGCTTCAAAGAAGACAATGGAGGCCGTAAGCCTATGACTGTCACAGGCAGGCTGAGGCATACGAAGGAAATCATAACATTAGAGATTGCTTCGATAACAGAAGCAAGAATGCTTGATGAGACATATACCATTCCTGATAATCTAAAACCTTTCACTAAAGCAGAGAAGGCCACTGGATATGATGCAATTGATATGATTCCTCTTACTATAAGGCTTGAGGAAAAAAGTGCTCTGAATTCATTCTCAACTCTAAATCATGGAAAACCTACATTTGAAAGAACAGATAAGGGAGATTTGCTCTGCCATATGGAAATTGAGAACTCTATTGAGCTGATGCTCAGGATAATCCAGTGTGGAACAAGTGTTGTAGTTTTGGAACCAGAGAGTTATAGGCGGAAACTGATTAGCACCCTGGATAGTATTATTAAGCTTTATAGGTAACAATGTACAATATTCTGTTAGTAGATGATGAAGAGAATGTAAGATGCAGCATCAAGAACCTGACACCATGGAATGAACATGGATTCAATGTGCCAGCTGTAGCTTCAAATGGAAGAGAAGCTCTGGACATGATGGAAGACAGCATTCCAGATGTGATTATAACAGATATAAAAATGCCATATATGAATGGTATCGAGTTCATTGAGGAAGTCCGAAGGAAGTATCCATCTTCAATAGAGATCATAGTGCTTTCAGGATATGATGAATTCTCATTTGCACAGGAATCTGTAAGACTGAAAGTAGCAGAATATGTACTGAAGCCTATCTCAGTAGAGTCAATAACATCGCTCCTAGACAGAATAAAAGCAAGAATAGAAGAGGAAAAGGCAAAGTTTCTAGATGGTAAGAAGCTTTCAGGAATCTACAAAGAAGCCTTCAGCCTCTATAGAGATAAATTCCTGCAGTCACTTATTCTTCCTTCAAAGAACAGAGATGCAGAGCAGCTCTTCAAAGCAGCAGATGAGTTCGGCATCCCAATGAGGGGAGCTGTGATGTTCACTGCTGCTGTAATAGAGAGCATAGGCAGCATTCAAAGCCAGATTGCCCTATCAGAGCTATGTAAAGAGACATTTGAAGAAGATGAGAGCCTTCCTATCTCATTCCAGTTCAATGGCCAGTTAATATTGATCTTCAGGACAAAGCTAGGCCTAGACCAGGAAGCGGCATTCCGCAAACAGGTATATAGAGCAATAAAGCTTCTCTCTGATAACGCAGAGCACTATCTATCCACAAAGATAAATATAGGAATAGGATCAGCGGTATGCAATATCATAGATTTAAGAAAATCATATAAAGATGCTATTGAAGCTCTGAATTATTCAATATTCCATCCAGAAGAGAACATAATCAGATATTCAGATATTGAAAGCTTTGAGACAGCAGAAAATGATGGCAGAGACTATGCAGAGGAACGCACAGCTCTTATACTCGCGATAAAATTCGCAGGAGAAGCAGAGACTGATGCAGTAATAGACAGCTTCTTCTCATCTTCATCAAGCTACGAAGATCTACAGGTAACCGTACTCTATATAATCACAATCATAATAGAGATCTGCCATGCATACTCAAAGAAGTTCTCGGAGCTTTTAGATCCGAATGAGGATATATTCATTACAATATCAAAGCTGACAAGCCTTGCATCAGCTGTAGCCTTCTGCAAGGATGTTGCAAGAAAAGCCAATAAGATGACATCAGGAGCAAGAGAGAGCTCTCATATAAAGTTCGTCGAGAATGCAAAGAGGATAATACTCCGGAAATATCCGGATCCTCTATTCGGCCTTGAGCAGCTATGCGAGGAGATATCAATCTCTCCTGCATATTTCTCTACGACATTCAAGAAAGAGACGGGAATATCATTCGTCCAGTTCCTGACAAACACAAGAATAGAGAAAGCAAAAGAGCTTCTTAGAAGCAGCGACTATAAGACATATGAGATTGCAGAGAAGGTAGGATTCTCAGAACCGAACTACTTCTCTTTCACATTCCGCAGGAATACAGGAATATCCCCATCTCAGTACAAGAGCCAGTTCAAGGTCTGATATGAGACGGAAGAAATATAGGATACGCAAGTCGCTTCATATCACAACGATTCTCGCACTTGCAATCATCTCTGTAGCAATTGTGGGAATATCATTTGCAGGATTTTCACTGGCTAAGCTTTATAGCATATCACTGAAGAAGAATGCCATTGCTTCAAACAGCGAGATCATAACCCAGGTAAATAAGAATATTGACTTCTATATCTCTGATATCATATCTGTCGCTGAATACACAAAGAGGATTACAGATCCTGATTCCTCATTTTCTAAGACTGAAGTAAGAATCAGCCTTGAAGCATTGAAGGATAGCCATAAGGATATCACTGGAATCGGAATCTTCGATACTGAGGGAAATATCATATTAGCAACATCTGATGTTGTTCAGAGCAACAGAGGAGTCAAGCAGGAAGACTGGTTCAGGAAAGCAATAGAAGCAGATGAAGATGAGTATTTCTTCTCTATCCCGCATAGACAGAATCTCACAATATCCGTAAGAGACTCTGTCATATCATATTCAGAGCCAATAAAGATAAGGGGAAATGAGCTTGGAGCTAAGACAAAGGCAATACTTCTTATAGATCTCAATCTTGTTGCCATATCAGAAATCACAGAGCATGCATTCGCTGACTACTCTGCTGGTTACATATACATAATCTCAAATGATGGAGAGATGGTATATCATCCAAAGATGGTCCAGATCCTCTCAAATGAATTCGAAGAAGATATCGACAGCATAAAAGGCCATGAGGCTGGAAGCTTCATATTATCATCAGGCGGGAATGAACGCCTGATTGTAATTGAACCGATTTCAAAAACAGGATGGAAGATTGTAGGAACAGAGAGTCTTAATGTCATAAAGGAGCAGATGAAGACATTCCATAAGACAATCATAGTGACATATATTTTTATTTCTGTGATGACAGTTGTGATATCACAGCACTTTGCCAAAAATATAACAGAGCCAATAAGACTGCTAGAAGAGAGCATGAGAAAGGTCCAGAGTGGCATCTTTGATATAACGCCACCGAACTTTGGCTCGAAGGAAATCATGTCTCTCTCAAATTCATTCTCCATAATGCTTGAGCGGATAAAGAAGCTAATGAATGATATCAAGCATACAGAACAGGTCAAGCGGCAGAGAGAACTTGATGCGCTTCAGGCAAAGATCAACCCCCACTTCCTATATAACACACTCGAGACTGTCGTATGGCTAGCAGAGAACGGGGATAATAAAGGTGTCGTGAAGACAGTGACATCTCTTGCATCCCTATTTAGGATCTCAATTGCAAAAGGCCATGACATAATCACGCTACAGGAAGAGCTCGCACACGTAAAAAGCTATCTGGAAATCCAGATGATGAGATATAAAGATAAATTCGACTACACTATCTCGATTCCTGATAACCTTAAGAACTGCCCTACTATAAAGCTAATAATCCAGCCAATAGTCGAGAATTCAATATATCATGGAATCAAATATCTCCAGGACAAGGGGCATATCGACATCATCGTGTCTGAAGCAGGGGAAAACATAGAAATCCATGTAAATGACAATGGAGTCGGAATGGAAGAGAAGAAAGCAGAATCACTGCTCAATCCTGATGCAGATATAGAGAAGAGCGGAAATGGAATCGGGCTTATCAATATTGATGAAAGGCTGAAGCTATCATATGGAAAGGACTATGGCCTCAGCATCTGGTCAGAGCTTGAAGAAGGAACATCTGCCGTAATCACGATTCCTCATCAGAAAGCCATCGAGCCGGTATTGATGAAGACTACCTAGGTTTCTTCTTCCTCTTATGATAAGGTGGTGCAAATTCAAAGTCCCCTATTCTTGTCTTTGCAACTCCTGAAAAGCCATCTGGAGAAAGATTCCCATCAGCATTATATGCAAGCTCTCCTATTGGTGTCATAAGAGAGCCTGAAAAGCAAATGGAATCATCCTCTGCTGAACCTGAGAATTCAGAGGAGAAGCCCATTATATTAAAGCTTCCATTAACAGCAGAACCCGATATGTTTATATCAATGGTCCCGCTGAATGTTCCAAGAGGTGTCTTTACACTTACTAAGTACTCAGCCATATAAAGACATTATACCCTATTTATGCTTCAACAATGCGGTGAATTGTCTCTCTGACAGCACCCTTTCCCTTAACAAGGGATGTAAAGTCATCTACAACTTTCTTATAAATAGGTGTCTTTGTGACATCAAGGCCAAAAATCTTCTCATTTGAAAGCAGTGCAGAAAGAACATCATCAAATGGGCCTTCATCACCGAGCTTGATGCCTGCAAGAGATACAGATACAGATGGAATCATCGGATCAGGAGATAATGCCATCTCATTGCCATTATCATCAACTGCGAGAAGATATCTGCACCAGAGAGCATAGACAAGAGGAACAATATTAAGAGAACTCACATCAAGCTTATCACTTGCCTGATATGCCTTGATTGTCTCTCCGAATCTGATTGAGAGCTTCTGAGATGTATCTGTTGCGATTCTCTGAGGCGTATCTGGCATAAACGGATTAGGAATACGCTTCTTCAGAACCTCATCAATGAATGCCTTTGGATCAAGGATTCCAGGATTTACTACTACAGGAAGACCTTCTTTATAGCCAAGTATATCAACCATGCGGGAAAGATCAGGATCCTTCATCTCATCTGCGATAAGAGTATAGCCTAGGAGGCATCCAGAAATAGCAAGTGCTGTATGGAGAGGATTGAGGCATGTGCATACCTTCATCTTCTCTACCTTATTCACAGTGTCTCTATCTGTAAGATAAACACCAGCATTCTCAAGGGCAGGCCTGCCATTAGGGAATGAATCCTCGATTACAAGATACTGTGGTTCTTCTGCATTTACAAATGGAGCAATATAGGTGTGCTTCTCTGTAATAATAGGCTCACTATCCTCAAAGCCATCAGCTACAAGCATCTTCTTAACAGATTCATCTGGTCTTGGAGTAATCTTATCAATCATTGACCAAGGGAATGCAACCTGCTTCTCATCCTTTATATATGAGAGGAATCCTTCAGATAGCTCTCCACTCTTAGCAAAAGCTTCAGATATAGCAACAATAGCATTTCTAAGCTTCTCGCCATTATGGGAGCAGTTATCCATAGAAACAAGTGCAAGAGGAGCCTTTGTCTTATTGTATCTGTCATTCAGGAGCCTTACCAAACGGCATAGGAACATCTTTGCAGAAGAAAGTGATCCGCTGAAATCTTCCTGATATCCCTTGAACAGAGATCCATCTGGAGCATAGAGTGCATAGCCCTTCTCTGTGATTGTGAAAGATACCATCTGAAGAGAAGGATTTGAGAATGTCCTCTCTAGAACTGCCCAGTCCTCAGATACAGCAGGATCGCATTTAACAGCCTCCATTACAGATCCGATGACTTCCTTGCTGATTGAACCATCAGCTTTCAGTGTAACACCAAGAGTCAGTGAGTCATGTGGTCTATAGATTTTATCTATGATCTCTCCATCAAAGCCCTCACCTACAACAATGCCTGTATCCATGGCTTTCTTCTCAATAAGAGTCTGGCACAGTCCTGCTGGAAAGATTCTGAAGATATTTCCAGCACCAAAATGCACCCATACCGGTCTTTCTTCTGTATTCTTCTGAATCTGATCATGATTATATGAAAAAAGCTTATAGCCTTTCCATTCTTCCTTATTCTTCAGTCCTTCAAGTGTTAATTTCATTTCTTATCCTCGACAAAATACTCAGAAAATGTCTCTCTGAGTCCATTAAGCTCCTCATTGATCTTAAGCAAGTGCTTCTTATCCAGATCAAGAGCCTTATCCTTATCACCACTGATAATAGCGCCAATCAGTTCCCTATGCTGCTCTTCGACACTATCAGCAATGCCTCTATCCATATATGAAAGCATTCTTATCCTGTATTCATTGCCTGTATGTGCCTTCAGAATACTCCATACCTCTTCAAGGTCCACGGCAGAGAAGAACATATGATGAAGCTCATCATCGCCTTTCAGGAATTCAACAGGATCATCAGCCAGGAGAGCTGCATGCTGCTTCAGCAGGTTGCTTTCAAGCAGTGCTGAGAAGGCCTGCATCTCAACACTGCTCATGCTCTTCTCAAGAAGGAGCTCAAGGGCATTGAGCTCTAAGCTTCTTCTCATAAAGCGCTCCTCTGTTATCTGATGGATGTTTATATAAGAGACACGGGTACCTCTCTGTGGGAATATATCCACAAGACAGTCTCTTTTAAGGCGCAGCAGAGCATCTCTTACAGGAGATCTGGAAACACCATATCTATCTGCTAGAGATAGTACATCCAGTTCCTCTCCTGGCTTAAATTCAAGATTCTCAATCTCATGTCTCAGCTGGTTATATACCCAGTTCCCATCTCTGTTATCAGCGGAAAACCTCAAGGTCATACACCTCTTTTCTCTGCTTTATCAATAGCTTCCCAAAGACCTTCAATATAATAAGCTCCAAGAGCTCTATCATATAAGCCATAACCTGGCATGCACTTCTCACCCCAGATTGTTCTTCCGTGGTCAGGGCGGATAGGTCCATCAAATCCGATATCATGCAGAGCCTTCACATTCTCGTACATATCAAATGATCCATCTGATGAGAGATGTGCAGCCTCCTCAAAAATACCAGGAGCAAAATGATGAAGATTCCTGACATGTGCAAAATGGATTCTGCCCTTTGAAGAGCGGATGATATCAGGAAGATCATTCTTTGGATTCGTTCCAAGAGATCCCATGCAGAATGTCAGGCCATTATATGGCTCATCTACAGCCTTGAACAGCTTCTGTATCTTCTCTTTTCCTGTAATGATCCTAGGAAGTCCGAATACAGGCCATGCTGGATCATCTGGATGAATTGCCATCTTAATTCCATACTTCTTGCATACTGGGCCAATTGCCTTCAGGAAATATACAAGATTATCAAAAAGCTTATCTTCATCAACATCCTTATAAGCCTCGAAGAGCTCCTGTACCTTTGCAAGTCTCTCTGGCTCCCAACCTGGCATTACAAAGCCATTTGAATTGTCATTTGTCTGATTGAAGAAAACCTGTGGATCAATGTTGTCAACAACTTTCTGATCATATGCAAGCACTGTGCTTCCATCAGGTCTTACCTTAGCAAGGTCTGTTCTTGTCCAGTCAAATACAGGCATGAAATTGTAGCAGACAATATCTATTCCCTCTTTACCAAGATTCTCAAGGGTTTCGATATAGTTCTCGATGTACTTATCTCTTTCAGGTGTTCCAATCTTGATAGCATCATGAACGTTTACGCTCTCAATGCCCTCAATCTTAAGGCCTGCATCATCAACAGTCTTCTTTATCTCTCTGATTCTCTCAATAGGCCAGACTTCTCCTGCTGGGATATCATAAAGTGTTGTGATTACTCCTGTAACGCCAGGAATCTGTCTGATCTGCTCAAGAGTTACAGAATCAAAACCAGGACCATACCATCTAAGTGTCATCTTCATATGAAAAGCCTCCAAATCATCTGATTTCGAGACTAGTATATTAGTATTTCAATAATAGTGCTAGCTTTTTCTTCTAATGATTGCAAAAAAATAGCTGAGCCATGATGACCCAGCCATTTTATCAGTTAAGTATTCAGCTTAGAGAATCTCTCCGAGAGCAGAACCGCACTTCTCGTAGAAAGACAGGCGCTCAGCAGCATCTGCAGCACTCTTAGCAAAGAGCTCATCTGCATGCTCTGGATTTGTCTTGTAGAGAGAAGCATATCTTGTCTCACCCTTGATGAATGTCTCATAGTCAGCAGTAGCTGGCTTTGTCTCCCAAGTGAACTTCTTGCCCTTCTCTGCAGCTGGGTTGAAGCGATAGAGTGGCCAGTAACCAGCCTCAACAGCCTTCTTAGCCTCGACCTGAGAATATCTCATGTTAATACCATGGTTAATACATGGAGCATAACAGAAGACAATAGAAGGACCATTGTAAGCAACTGCTTCCTGAAGACACTTCTGAGCCTGCTGTCTGTTGTAGCCAAGAGCACAGGATGCAACATATACATAGCCATATGTCATACACATGAAGCCCATGTTCTTCTTGCCAACCTTCTTACCAGCATTAGCAAACTTAGCAACAGCTGCGATAGGAGTTGCCTTAGAAGCCTGTCCACCTGTGTTAGAGTAAACCTCAGTATCAAGAACGAGGATTGTAACATTCTTGCCAGAAGCAACAACATGGTCAACACCACCGTATCCGATATCATAAGCCCATCCATCACCACCGATGATGAGGACATTCTTCTCTGAGAAGTAATCCTGGAGCTCAATGATCTTATCAAGGAGAACCTGAGACTCTGCATCTGCAGCCTTCTCATTCTTAAGAATTGCCTGAACCTCATTCTGTGCCTTGATAGAAGCTTCTGTTGTATCTGACCAGAGGTCATAGCACTTCTCAATAGCTGCCTTAAGCTCTGGTGAGCATCCCTTAGCAATAAGGGCATCAGCCTTCATCTTAAGAAGATTTCTGTTAGAATCAACAGCAAGTCTCATACCAAGACCATACTCTGCGTTATCTTCGAAAAGTGAGTTACCCCAAGCTGGACCACGTCCATCAGGTCTCTTTGTATATGGGATTGTTGGGAATGTGCCTGAGTAGATTGAAGAACATCCAGTTGCGTTAGCAATGATTGCTCTCTCACCGCAGATCTGTGAAAGCATCTTAACATAAGGTGTCTCACCACAACCTGCACAAGCACCTGAGAATTCAAACAGTGGCTGCTTGAACATAAGTCCCTTAACAGTATTCATGTTAAGACCATCAAGGTTATCCCATGTAAGATTCTCGAAGTATGTAGCCTTCTCAATCTCGCCATTATCTCTCTCGCCCTGTACAGGAACCATGTCGAGAGCCTTTTCCTTTGCAGGACAAGCTTCAACACATACGCCACAGCCCTGACAGTCCTCAGTATAGACCTGAATTCTGAACTGGAGGTTTCTGTCGTTCTTTGTATTTGACTTGATTACAGTGAATCCTTCTGGAGCCTTAGCTACATCTTCTGGTGTAATCTGCTTTGATCTGATTGCAGCATGTGGGCATGACTGTACGCACTGGTTACACTGGATACACTTTGTGCTGTCCCAATGAGGTACGAATGCAGCAACGCCTCTCTTCTCAAGCTTAGCTGTTCCAGTAGGAAGCTTACCGTCGAAAGACATAGCAGAAACAGGAATAGAATCGCCCTTGAGATGCATGATTGGCTCGATGATATTCTTTGTGAAATCATCAGCATCTTCTGGGATGAGTCTCTTTGGCTCATAGCTCTTTGTGATTGTTGCTGGAACCTTAACCTCAACAAGAGCAGCTTCAGCAGCATCAACTGCAGCCCAGTTCTTCTGTACAATCTCCTCACCCTTCTTCAGGAATGTCTTCTTGATGTACTTCTTGATAAGCTCAATAGCCTCATCATGAGGAAGAACGTTTGCAATAGCAAAGAATGCAGCCTGCATTACAGTATTGATTCTAGAACCAAGACCTACTGCACGTGCAATCTTCAGAGCATCGATATTGTAGAATCGGATCTTCTTATTGATGATCTGCTCCTGCTCATCTCTTGTAAGGTGCTCAAATACCTCATCTGAAGGAATCTGAGAGTTAAGGAGGAATACACCACCTTCCTTAAGAGCTGAAAGCATATCATAGCGGCCGATATAAGCTGGGTTATGGCAAGCTACAAAGTCTGCATGGTCAATGAGCCATGGCATATCAAGCTTTCCTTCACCGAATCTGAGGTGAGAGATTGTGATACCACCAGACTTCTTTGAGTCATATGCGAAATAAGCCTGAGCATTCTGGTTTGTATTATCACCGATAATCTTGATTGAATTCTTGTTTGCGCCAACTGTACCATCAGAACCAAGACCCCAGAACATGCATGAAACAACGCCAGCAGGTGTTACATCAATCTTCTCCTTTGAGATTGGGATTGACTTGCCTGTTACATCATCGTTGATTCCAACTGTGAAGTTATGCCAGCAGTTATCTGTTGCAAGGAAGTCGAATACGCTCTTTGCATGAGTTGGAGGGAAGTCCTTAGAAGAAAGGCCATATCTTCCGCCAATAACCTTAATGCCTTCTCTGCCCATCTGTGCAAGCGCAGCAACAACATCAAGATAAAGAGGCTCACCTGTAGCTCCGATTTCCTTAGTCCTATCAAGAACAGCAATCTTCTTAACAGTCTTTGGAAGAGCAGCTACGAAATGCTCTGCTGAGAATGGTCTGTAAAGTCTTACCTTAAGAAGACCAACCTTACCACCCTTCTTGTTAATATAGTCAACAACCCATTCGAATGTGTCAGCTGCGCTTCCCATTACGATTACAACATCTGTTGCATCTGGAGCACCAACATAGTCGAAGAGGTGATACTGTCTGCCTGTGATTGAAGCTACCTTATCCATGTTCTTCTGAACAATAGCTGGAACTTCATTGAAATACTTGTTTACAGTCTCTCTACCCTGGAAGTATACATCTTCATTCTGTGCTGCAACCTTTGTCATTGGGTGCTCAGGGCGCTGAGCTCTAGCTCTGAATCTCTCAATATACTTCTCATCAACAATCTTCTTGATATCGTCATAAGAGATCTGCTCTACTTTCTGAATCTCATGTGATGTTCTGAATCCATCGAAGAAGTTCAGGAAAGGAACCTGAGACTCAAGAGTTGAAAGATGTGCTACAAGAGCAATATCCATTGTCTCCTGAATAGAAGAAGCACAAGTCATTGCAAAACCTGTATTACGGCATGCCATAACATCAGAATGGTCACCGAAAATAGCCAGTGACTGAGCTGCAAGAGCTCTTGCTGATACATGGAATACTGTAGGAATCATCTCACCTGCAATCTTGTACATGTTAGGAATCATCAGGAGAAGACCCTGAGATGCTGTGAATGTTGTAGTCAGCGCACCAGCTGCAAGAGAGCCGTGAACTGCACCAGCTGCACCAGCCTCAGACTGCATTTCCATGATTTCTACTTTCTTACCCCAGAGGTTTTCCATTCCCATAGAAGACCACTGCTCTGCATATTCACCCATAGGTGAAGATGGAGTAATTGGGTAAATTGCTGCAACATCACTGAAAGCATAGGCAATATGCGCAGCAGCGGTGTTTCCATCAATGGTAACCATTTTCTTGTCTGCCATTTAATTACACTCCAAATTTTGAATATTCGAATATTGGTGCTACCACACCATTTTCAAGAATAACGCAGTTATCCATCGCTTTCAACATCAAAAAAGCTGAATCATTGTTGCATTTTTTGGAATTGTCTAAAATTATTTCATAACAATCCATGATAATTGCCTCATATTTATTGTTATATGGGCAAAGGAAAAGCAGTTAGATTCAACTAATCAAAAATAAAGCAGCAGATAGAAAAAACAGGAGATTGACAAAAGCGAACATTTGTTCTCTTATATAAGCCATGAAGACTTCGGACAATGAGATACTAGATGTCTCGCTAAGGCTATTTTCAGAAAAAGGCTTTGATGGAACCTCCGTTAGAGACATAGCAAAAGCGATTGGAATAACTCAGAGTTCTCTTTATAAGCATTACAGCTCAAAAGAAGAGATTCTCAGTAAGATCTTTGAGGAAATGAAAAGACAGTATGAAGTTAAAGCTGAGGAAATGAGCCTTCATATAGATAGCAGAGAGGGAATGGATTCTGCACATTTTGCATCAATGTCACCAGAAAAGATTGCAGCAAAAGTCAGAGAGCTCATTGAATTCTCAGTCGCAGAGCCTTTTGTAAGAGATTTCAGAAAGCTTCTTACATCAATGCAGTTCAGAAGCCCAGAATACAGCAGGCTATATACAGAGCGCTATGGAGAAAGAATGGTAAGATACCATGAAAAGCTCTTCCTGTCATTCATCAGCTGCGGCTCAATGAAAGAAGGCGACCCGCACATCTTTGCAATAGAATACACTGCACCTGTTTTCTATCTCCTGGGAGTAATTGATAGAGAACCTGAGAGAATGGATGAATGCCTTGAGATGCTTGAAAAGCATGTAATCAGTTTCTATAAGATGCATACGGAGGCAAATAATGCATAGCAGATTCAGAACAGCAAGGAAACTATCAACAACATTATATATGCTGACAGGTATTGCAGCATTCTACGGATCTATGATGATGTTTGCAGCTCCAGATGGATCACTTCTGCATATGACGGAGCTCCTGCCATGCTTCAAGGTTCTGCCATTTTCAGATTATCTATATAATGATTATATCTTCCCAGGAATCGCTCTTCTGTCAATTATCGGAATACCTCATATATATAATGGCATAAAGCTAATAAGAGACCAGAGTAGATGCAGACTATCTGCAATAATCCCTGGAGTAATCCTATCCCTATGGATAATGCTGCAGTTTGCCATACTGCCTCCCAATGCACCATCTATCATAACATTCATAATCTCAATAGCTGAGATAGCCTCCAGCTTCGCCTGCTTTGTATTCAGCAGGCAGGAGAATCTCAGCTTCAATCCAGATGATTATAGGAATATCGGCAAAGACAAAACAAAGGCAGTGATATATTTCTCAAGACTCGGGTATGTGAAGAAGCTTGCGTATGAAGAGGCTGATAAAACAAGCGCGCTCACCATTGAAGTGAAGGCAAAAGAGAGAACAGAAGGCACACTTGGATTCTGGTGGTGCGGAAGATATGGCATGCACAGATGGCCTATGCCTATAGAGCATATAGATCTCTCACATTTTGATTCTGTCACCATCTGCTCCCCGATATGGGTATTCGGACCAGCAGCACCTATCCGCACTCTGCTGCTTGAGAATAAAGGAAAGGTAAGAGCTGCGAAAATCATCATCAGCCACTTTCAGCCTGTACTCTATAAGTCAGCAGCAATAGAGATGTGCAATATGCTGAATGCTTATGATACAGAAGTGATTTCAGCAGAGACAAGAATTGGAAAGATAAGGAGAATGCAATCCTTCCATCTATGACTTCAAAGAGATGATCATGAAGCAATCCTAGAATGCTAACCAGACAGCTTCAAAGATAAAGAAAAGGAGGCAACAGCCTCCCCTTCTCTTAATTCTCTTTCGATATATCAACACCGAAATACTTGATTGCTAGTGCTGATAATGTCCCATCCTGAGCCATCTCAGCAAGTGCCTTATCAACGGCCTCTCTCAATGTCCTGGAATCATCACCTTTCTTCATTGGAATACCGACCTTATTGGCATCATCTGTGAGAACTGCAATCTTCATATCAGCATCTGGATGAGCTTTCTTGTAATCATAGAAAGTGACTTCAGCATTCAAGGTAGCATCTATCCTGCCTGCAAACAGGAGCTCGAATGTCTGATTGAGATCATCTACACCTGTGACAGTTGCACCATAACGCTCTGCAACCTCAGCATATGTGCTTGAGATTGTATTTGCTGTTTTCTTTCCTCGAAGATCTTCCAGCTTATTTATTGAATTGTTATCCCCTTTTACGATAACAGCAGTGCGGTTATAAGCATATGGGGAAGAGAAATCATACTTAGCGCTTCTCTCTGGTGTAATATCAACACCGTTGACCATAATGTCATAGCGTCCAGCATCAAGACCAGCCAGAAGCCCATCCCACTCGCCTTCTACAAACTTAGCATTTACACCAAGCTTATCTGCAATAGCCTTTCCGACCTCAACATCATATCCTACAAGCTGATCCTTCTCATCATGATATGTCCAAGGTGCCCATGTACCTTCCATTGCAATAGTGATCTCACCCTTTGCCTTTATCCTTTCAAGAAGATCTCCTGATACACTCTCTTTTGATCCTCCTGCATAAAGCACTGAGAAAACTGCTAAAGAAATCAACAAAGCTGCAAACAATCTCTTCATAATCACTCCTTATCTATAAGACGCAGAAATTCAATTGTCCTCTTATTCTTCGGAGAAGAGAAGAATGACTTAGCGTCTCCTTCTTCAACAACAACCCCGCCTTCCATGAAAACAACCCTATCTGCAACATTGCGTGCAAATCCCATCTCATGAGTGACGACAATCATCGTCATTCCCTCTTCTGCTAAGCTTTTCATAACAGTAAGGACCTCTCCTGTGAGCTCTGGGTCCAAAGCAGATGTAGGCTCATCAAAGTAAATCAGATCAGGCTCTGTGACAATTGCTCTGGCAATTGCGACTCTCTGCTGCTGTCCGCCTGAAAGCTCTGATGGATAGTAGTCCTCCCTATCCTGCATTCCCACACGGAGAAGTGCCTTTCGCCCTCTTTCTATTGCATCACTCTTATTGATATGCCTTGCAACTATAAGACCTTCTGTCACATTCTCAAGGGCTGTCTTATTCAGAAAGAGATTATAGCTCTGGAAAACAAATCCTGTGTGCTTTCTGATGTCTGAGACATCCCTCTTGCTGATAGACGAGAGATCATATTCCCTACCATTGAAGAATATCTTTCCGGAATCAGCTCTCTCAAGAAAGTTCAGACATCTAAGGAAGGTCGTCTTTCCAGAACCACTCGGTCCTAAAATAGCAACAACATCGCCTTTATCAACAGATAAGCTGACATCCCTAAGAACCTCAACGCTGCCAAATCTCTTCTCTATATTCTTAGCATCAAGAACCATCAGACCCTAACGCCTCCCCTCGCATTCAGCTTCTTTTCCCCGAAATGCTGCAGCTTAGTAAGCACTGTACAGAACATGAGATAAATGAACCCAAGCTCAATATATAAGACAAGAGGCTGATAAGTTCTAGCTACAATCTTCTGTGTCTGCATGAACATCTCCGCTACGGTTATATTAGCAGCAAGTGATGTGTCCTTTACCATTCCTATCAGAGAATTGAACAGTGTCGGGAAAGCAGTGCGCAGAGCCTGTGGCAGCATTATTCTCCTTATTATCTGCAGATAGCTAAGCCCAACGCACTCTCCTGCTTCGAACTGGCCTGATGGAACTGATTCAAGTGCTGCTCTTATGGTTTCAGCACAATATGCACCTTCGTTAATTGAGAAGACTATGATTGCAGCAGGAAATGGATTGATCAGGATCCCGATTTTAGGAAGGCCATAGAAAACCACAAAGAGCTGTACAAGAACAGGAGTTCCCCTGATTACCCAGATATAAAACCGTGCAAGGGTCTTCAGCACAGGAATCCTCGCAAACTGCACGAGAGCAGTTACAGTTGCAATTACAAGTGCTATTGAGAAAGAAATCAGAGTCAGAGGGATTGTAAGCGTCAGCCCTGGCTTCAGTATCTTCCAGAATGAATCTATAACAAGAGACAATATATCGCTATTCATGATTGAACTTCCAAAACTAATTGAACCAATAGGTTTTATAAAGATAGTGGTTTCTTAAAGGAAAGAAAAGAGGAATCTTCTAGCAAACAGCTGTTGCCACTTTATATCTTTCCTGTATCTTCTCAGCAAGAATCCCCCATGTCTTTTTCTCAGAATTATCATATTTATAAGAATTAACTGCTTTAATAATTAACAGAATTTCTTCTTATTGTTTCAAAATCTTCCGACCACTCATCATGATTTGCTTTAAACTGTGCTATCTTTTGATCTTTAGAGTTAAAACCAAAAGTCTTAAGTCCTATAAGATATTTCTTATCTTTTCCTTTTATTGATGCATTATAGGATGTATTACCTATATCTTCTGCATAAGCATGGAATACTCTCTGAAAAACTTTTTCTTGATATTTGGAATTCAAAATCGGAATAGGTAGTTGATTATCTTTCTCCGCTTTCTGCGCAAACATTTCAGTTAAACTGGCAAAAGCAAGTATCATCCTTTTATATTCAGATCTTTCTCCTATAGGCAAATTCGTCCACATTTCAAATCCTTTTTAGCAGTATTTAGGCTACATTCTCTATATATTCTCTGATATATAATATATGTTGTCATATCAAACTATTTTTGTTGAGATTCTTGATCTTTTAGCACTAATTCTATCGAATTATTAAAACTATCTAAAAATAAAGAATATTTCAGACAAAGCGAAACAGAGTTTATTAGCCAATTTTGTTCTATTTCTTTGTACTTTCTAGGATTATTCTCATGAATAATCTTCAAACCATGTATCAATATAAGGAAGTTCTGTTATTACCTTATCCCAATCACGCCATGTGACCTTCTTATAGTTGATTATTTCATTTATTGCTTTTTCTTTCAATTCATCGCTTATTTCGTACATTTTATATTCCACCTTTTTATAAATTAAGTAATGAGAAAATCCATTAAATAGTTTAGCATTCATACAAATAAAAAAGAAAATTGTTTTATATTATCAAAATAATAATCAAATAATAAGAAGAACTAGTTTATTATTTTAATGCAGCAATCATTCGCTTCAGCCCTAGATTTAATCGACTTTTGCAACTAATTAATAAACACTGAAAACACAAATTAGGTTATATAATTATTAGCAAACAAGGAGTAATCACTGTGATCGGATTCATAATTTTCTTTATTGTTGTCTTCATTATTGTTTTAGCATTTAAAAAAGACAAATCAACAACAACTGTTACCAGAGAAGATGAAAACGGCAATAAAATAACAGAAACAAGTGTGACTGAACACCATTCAGCAGGTCAGACTGCAGCAAGGATTGTATTAGCTGTGATTGGAACAATTGCACTTCTATTTCTGCTGGTATTATGCACCATCATAAGTAACTGATTGATATTTCATTGACTATTTTTGTGGTAATTACAATGTATCAGTTATTTTTTCCTTATTGGAATAAAAAGCAGAATCAGAGCAATCATAAGTGAAAAAGAAGATGCCCAGATTGCCTTCAGACCTATTTTTTCAGAAAGAAGCGCTCCTGTCCCAGCACCAGCAATGAATATGAATATCACAAGCATGTAATGTAAGAATTTATCCAGCTCTGTCTTATCTTTAAGCCTGATTGACTTACTAAAAGCTGCCATGCCAAGCTTCATATTGCCAACACACATTGTAGATGCATAGCTATAGCCCCGGACAGTCCTGAAAGCCTGGACCTGAAGAGCACAGGAAAAAGATACAAGGGCATTTGCAAGATGGTACATTGAATCAGGAATCAGACCGACAACAAGAAGAAGCAATATCTCCAGATAAAGAACAACATGCTGCCATTCTCCAAGTCTGAATAGTGCCTTCTTATGACCTTCTATCTCATCAGAGAGAAATATTCCCAGAGCATAGAATAGAATAGGAATAATATAATGCAATGTCTTCTTGAAATCACCTGAGAATAAATAAGATGCCATAAGCACAATATTGCCTGTCTGCCCATTCGCAAAGACATGTCTTCTCTCAAAATACGTATATGCATCCTGCATTCCGCCTGAGAATGTAAGAAGAGCCATTATAGAAAGAGAATCAACTCTCTTCTCAATATTCCGTTCCATATCGCCTTCTATACATAAAAGCATGCCTCATCTGAAAAGAGAAGGCATGCATATTTCTAGATTATAGCAGCTTATCTGCAGTTTTTCATCAGCTCTGCACCTTCTTTCCATGCAGTACCGATTCTATCTCCTACCCTATAGTAACCACTTGTGAATGTATCGAAAATCAGACCGTCCAGCTTTCTCACATCAACTTTTCCCTTATCATCCAGAATATCTTCATGGACAAGAACATTCAGGATCTCGCCTTCAACATGGCAGAGAGACGGCCTCTCTGTTATCTCTGATACACTGCACTCAAGAGTAAGCGGGAAATCTGTGATTACAGGAGCATCAACAAGCTCGCTCTTTACAGCTGAAAGCCCGCTCCTGCTGAACTTATCAGCAACCTTATTTCCGCTTGCAATCCCAAAGAAGTCTGCCTCCTTCATATGAGCACCATCTGCAACGCTTATAGTGAATGCTCTTCTCTTTCTTATATTCTCAGCTGTCTTATGATCAGGTGCCAGATTAAGAGATACTTTTGTATCATCAGAAACACCACCCCAGGCCATATTCATAGCATTAACACTGCCATCTTCATTGTATGATGCGATGATGAGAACAGGCATCGGAAAAAGAAGAGGTTTTGAACCCAAGCTCTTCATAACTAAAATCCTCCATGAAAATAAAATCATAACGATTTCTATTACAGTCAAGAACTTCCTTGACCCGGGCTAATCTATATATGAGAATATATAAAATGAACGATCAGCAGAAAAACAGGCTTGATGCCATTATCTCATATCTGAACCTGAAAGAATTTGCATCAGTCAAAGAGCTTGCCGCTGAGCTCGATGTCACAGAGATGACAATCAGACGGGATATACAGATCCTCAAGGATAATGAGATAGTGCGCCAACTGCACGGCGCAATAACCAGGAATCCTGAATCCTCATTTGATATTGATAGCTATAGCATAATGCAGACAAAATCAATCAGAGAGCAGGAAAAAGAGAGAATCGGCAAAGAAGCTGCTAAGCTGATCCGGGCAAAAGACACAATCTTCATAGATATTGGCACAACCGCAGCAGCGCTTGCCAAGGCAATACCACTAAGCGCAGATATTACAGCAGGATGCTTCTCAATGAATATATTCAATGAGCTGATGAAGAAAAAGATAAAGAACATATTCCTATCTGGAGGATTCTATCATAGAGACACTGAGGCTTTTGAATCAGATGAAGCAGTCAATACCTTAGAGAGAATGAGAGCTAATACTGCATTCATTGCTCCTTCTGGGATCTCTATGGAGATGGGACTGACAGCAATGACGCCATATGAGGCAAAAATCAAGAGTGCAATGATTGCCAATGCAGAGAAGCGCGTCCTGATTGCTGATTCATCGAAATTCTCTGAAGTCAGACCATGCTTCATCTCGTCATTCGATAAATTCAATACTGTAATAACAGATAAAGGCATCTCAGACGAATGGATTGCATTCTTTGATAATCGAAATATAGAAATTCATATATGTTAGAAAATTAACATTTGAAGTAATATGCTATATCTAATATAATTGTTATTGTTCTATATTAATTGGTGCTTGTTAAAAATCTAACTTTACTCTATTTTTACAGAAAACACCATAAAGGGGATTATATGGATAAAGTCATAGTCATCAGCATTGATGCGATGATCAGCGATGACATAAAGGAATTTGAAAAGCTTTCCAATGCATCAAAGCTGCTTAGTGGCAAGAAGGCAATAGCTGAGAAAATCCATTGCATATACCCGACCTACACATATCCATGCCACACTACGATAATGACCGGCTGCTATCCAGATAAGCATGGAATATATCATAATGACGTATTCAATCCATATTCAGATAAAGATGAATGGTTCTGGTACAGCAGTGCAATAAAGATGCCGACAATGATAGATGCGGCAAGAAGAGCAGGACTCACAACGGCCTCAATCTCATGGCCTGTCATGGGCTCTTCTCCTGCTGATTATCTCATCGCAGAGATATGGGCAGATAAAGAGACAGATGATCCATCCCCTGTATTTGACAAGGCAGATTCACCTTCAGTGAAGCATATATTCGAGAAGAACAAGCATCTTCTCAACTGGATGAAGACTCCTGGCCTTGATCTTTTTGCATCGTCTTCAGCATCTGACATAATAAGGGAATTCAGACCGGATCTTACATTCGTGCACTTCTCCTATCTTGACCATCAGAGACACAATAATGGGGCAGAGACTGCTAAGAACATCAATGCAATAAAGTTCATTGATGAAAGACTTGGAGAGATAATAAAAGCAGCTGAAGATGCAGGCATAGCAGAAGATACAACATTCATACTTCTTGGTGACCATGGGCATATCAATGTTGATAGGATATTCAATATCAACAGAGTACTTGCAGACAAAGGCTATATAACACTCGATGAATCTGGAAAAGTAAAAGACTGGAAGCTTTTTGTGCATAGTGCATCATTCTCAGGACATGTATATTCCAACGGAATAAGCGAAGATGATGCAATAAAGATATTTGAAGATATACAGAAAGAATACCCTGGATGCATAGAGAGGATAATGACACCATTTGAGACAGAGGAGCTATATCATCTATCTGGCCCATTCTCCCTTTTGATTGAAGCAGAGAACAATGTGATCTTCGGCAAAGACATAACAGGAGAAATCGAAGCAAAGCCAGACAACAGATGCTACAAGTTCTCAGAATCAACTCATGGATTTGCTCCAGAGAAGGGGCCTAACCCACCATTCATTGTAGCAGGTAAAAGAGCAAAAGATGGTGCATTCATAAAGCATGCAAGACTTGTCGATGAAGCACCGACAATTATGAGCATATTCGGGATAAGGCTTGATGGCATAGATGGAAGAAGCCTTGATCTGATAGAGGAAAGATAAGATGTCAGAGAATTATGATCCATGGCAGAATATAAAGACAAAGAATGGATACAATGCAGATGAGCTTATATCCGCACTTCAGAAGGAAATCCGCAGAGGGCATGAAGAGAATGCAGCAGCAATTGCACATGAGATGGCAACAACAAGCACAGAGCTTGAGAATTATCTATGGGCAAGGCTCCGGATAATCTCTGTTGAGGATATCGGCATGGCAGATAGATATGCTGTGCTGACTGTTCATTCTCTCGATATGATGAGAAGAGAAGCCACATTTGCACACGACAGAGAGATGTTCGCAATCCATGCAGTCAGATATCTTTCATCTTCTCTGAAAGACAGATCCACAGATGAGCTTCTCTGCTGGATAAAGAAAGGAGGCATCCTTCCTGAGATTCCTGATTATGCTTTTGACAAGCATACAAGGAGAGGCCAAGAAATGGGCCGAAGTTCAGAGCATTTCATGGGAGAAGCTTCAAAAGTCGCTCCAGAATGGGAGGAGAGAAATAAAAGCTACAGAAATAAGCTTCTAGACCTCATGGGACTTAAGAAGGAAAAATAGGTTTTCTCAGAACCCTCATCCATCCCCCAGAGGATTCTGTCAAAATACTGGAACTATGCTGCATGGTATAGCTCCTTTTATATTAAAAAAGGAGGATGCAAGCATCCTCCCCAAAAGCATTATCTTTTATCTTATTTATCATGCTCAGCTGAATTCATGATTCCTTTCCACCAATCTGAGTAAGCAACAGTTCTCATGTTCTTATTGCCCCACATATAGCGGCCAAGGAGCTGATCGCCAAGCTTAAGCCATTCATCATGCCACTTCTCAGCAGTAGCAGAGCCGAAGGATGTAAGAAGATTCCTAGCCTCATCTTCCTTGCCCTGGCGTACAAGACGTGCAGCAACTGTCTGGATGTTATCAACAACCTCATACTGCTCTTCCATGATAGGATCGCGGAATGCTCTGATATCCTCGATAGCGCTTCTGTAGTTGATTCTTGCAATCTGCTGTACATAGCTGTTTGTCCACCAGCCACTGTTTCTATCAAATGCCTCATATCTATTACCTGTTGTATAAAGAGCAGGCAGAGAATTCATTGTAGGCCAGAGCGGAGTAAGATATGTTGAATCAGGAGCACCATAGCCATACCATACAAGGCACTTAACAGGATCAGGAAGCCATGACTTTACATTTGCAATCATTACATAGCATGTTCTGAAGAGATTGATTGTTCTCTCTTTGTGCTGAGGAACAAGAGGATCTCCATAAGGACCAGCCTCAGGTGCCTTTGTAACATCATATTCTGTACCTTCATAGTAATCGCCTGTAAGAGCAAATACATCATCAACAGACAGCTTCTTCTCAGGAATTACATAGAGAGGGAAGCGTGTAGCATTCGGATCAAGATTCAGAGATGGAGCTACGAGAGAAAGGCCTCTCCACTCACGTCTTGTGCTATATGTGCTGTTGAATGGAGCATAGATCTCTGCTGGGCAGAAATCAACACCGCTGTCTTCAGACCAGAGTCCATTCTCAATAGCGAATGACTTGATGTTTGGAGAATACATATAGTTATCTGGATCATCGAAATCAATGTGGTCGATTCTTGCTCTGTTAGCAGCTACGAATACTGCATTATCAGGAATCCTTACTGCACACCAGACATCCTTTCCATAGAATTCTGCAACCCAGACCTCATTTCCATCACAGATATTGAGAGTCTCTCCTGCATCCTTCCAGCCATATTCCTCAACAAGATCTCCGATTACCCTAATAGCCTCTCTTGCTGTTGATGCTCTTTCAAGTGCGATATCCTGAGCATTCCAGCAGTCAATAAGCCCATCATTGTCATCAAACAGAGCTGAATATGCCTTCTTGCCCTGCTCTGTAGATCTATCGATGTTCATTGTAGCCTCACCCATTGCAACACCCTTCTCGTTCATGAAGGAATATCTTGAATGGAAGTAAGAATATGTCTTAGGAGCTTCTGGAATCTCAATTACAGGATATCCATTGCCATAATCCTTAACAGCAGGATACTGGCCGAAATCTCCATAGTTATGCGAATCAATAACAAGGTCTCTTGTTGAGCCTTCCGGCCACTCTCCGCCAGGAATAATCCAGAGACGGAAATCAGCACCAGATGAATCGTCATTATGTGTAACGATTGTGGAACCGTCAGTTGTGGCATCCTTGCCTACAGCAAAGATCGTACAGGCAAATACCGGAGCTGATGCAAACATCAGGGCCAAAAGCAGGACCAGAGCCTTTGCATGCCATTTCATCTTCATAAGCAGTTTCTCCTCTTTTTCTTAGAGTTTGGAATCAAATTCAAATGCGACTACAGCTCGAGGCTGAGAACAGTAAGCTCTGCTTTATAAGAGGAAGGAAGAAGCGCAACAAGGAAGCTATTGTCCTTTACTGCATTCTCTGCTTCCTCAGCAGATGGAACAGCTACAAGGTTCTTTGCAATTTCCGGATATGCAGAGGAAATCTCATCTACTAGATTCTCCGGAACAGCAATCTCACTTCTGAGGCTGTCACTATATAGATCTGATAATGCTGCAATGGAAACTGAGCTATCAGATACTATCCCATATGGAAAATATCTCTTTACAGGTACAGGCTCAGCAGCAGGAGCACTAACAGATGCAGGTGCGGCAGCCTCTTTCTGGCTTACAGGCGCTGGCTTAGCACTTTCAGAAGCAGCTGGAGCTGTAACCTGAACACTTTCCTTTACTGCAGGAGCAGCTTTTTCCTTTGTACCTCCAGCAAAAACAGCACAGCTGGAGAGCATCAGGAAAAGAAGAGCTGAAAGCAAAACAATCTTTTTCATATATTTACTCCTCTGGAAGTTCTCTTCCCTTTAGATTTCAAAGACCAGACTTCTATTTGACTTAGAGCCTCTATGATAATAACCACCATAGAAGAAGTCCCAAGCAGCTCCGGACATCTTATAATTGCCTTCACTATCTGCGTAATCTTCAGGATTATGCAGGTAGTATCCACAGTCATTTGCCTCAAGCTCTTCATAGAGAGGCCATGTTGCAATGACTTCCTTTTCAGGCTCAAACATTCCGACCTGGCTCACAAACTCAGCTGCACCTGAGAGATGCCTTCCGACTCTGTACCATAGAGGGAAGCCAAGAATTGCCCTTGGATCCTCTTCAAGGTTTCTTTCAAGAGCTTCTTCTGTTGCGCTGTATGAGGTTGTATAAACAAGCTTCTTATCTGCTGCAGCCTGTAAGAATACATCCTTGCCATCTTTGAAAAGATCCTCAGTCATAGGTCCATTGATTCTGTCAATGAATGGCTCTGGAGTCTCCATGAGCACTGCATATGTGTCACTGAAGTCACCCCACTCTCTGTGAGAAAGACCTCTAAGGCCCATTGGTGATACCTCACACTTCATATCGAAGTTCATCGCTGTTAGCATCATGGAAGCCATCATTGCAGCATCTTCTGCCCTCTGATGTGTTACATATGTAGCTACTACAGGATATGTGATTGAAGCTTCATGAGCATCAATTGAGATATCAATATCATTCTCCCTGATCATTTCCATAACTGCATAGCTTGCGCGTTCAGTAAGAGTTCCATCAGCCCTTCCTGGATATGTTCTGTTCATATTCCTGATATCCTGGTATGCAAGATTCTGTCCATCAGGATAATGGACATATGTAAATGGATCCGGCCACTGATCAAGCGGATTGGTTGTTCTATCACCGATTCTATAGGTCTTTCTACCCCATTCTGTCTCGATATTGAAGAACATAGGATAAGCACTTCCAAGCATTCCAGTCGTAGATCCGCTTCTGTTTGTTTCAGGGACAATGAATACCTTCCCCTTCTCTACATGGATATTCTCCATCATGATATAAGCTGCAAGGCTTGTTGCAGGCTCATATGGATGAACATTTCCCATAAAGAGAACAGAACCGCCCTCAACACCAGAATCGTATATGAACACTGGAGTATCTGCCCATGTACCTCTCAAAGAAGGAAGATAATCACTGAGCATCTGGACTTCAGTAAGCTCAGGAGATGATACCACAGTCTCCTTGAAATGCCTTAGATTATAGAACTGCGAACCAGCAATAGCTGCTGCTGCAATACCAAATAGAAGGACAACGAGCTTTCCCCATTTTGGCAGCTTACTGCCTGTTTTGAGTACATCTTTCATCTTCGGCCCTCCTTATTTGATATATAGAACTCTAAGCACAAACGGAATCATGCAGTAGACATATACAAGGTCATAGACCCATCCCTGCCTCTTTGTGCGCTTAAAGAGATGCTTGAAGAAATAGATCAGGATAATACCAGCTATTACAAAGTACAGAATGTGTATTAAGTTCTCTAGAAATACCATCGTTATCCTCCTATTTCAGACCTACAAACCAGCCTGGTTTGATGAACATCAGAAGAGCTATAAGCCCAAGTGTGATACAAGGGACAGCAATCTGCTTCAAGAAGCTCATGTAGCTGCCTTTATATCCAGTTGTATCAATAGATACACGGCCAACAATACGAGATGGTGGCAGGCAGTCTCCAATCGGGAAGATAAGAGAAAGAGCTGCGCAGACGATTGTTGTATCCATACCTCTTGTATTCATCATGAAGATAAGAGGAGCACCAATCAGGATAGCACTTCCATAGCTCAGACATCCCTGAGAGAATGGTCCAAAGACAAGAAGAAGGATATATATAAGGATTGTAGGCATTGTAATGAATGTAACGCCGATCAGTCCCTTTGTTCCTGTAGCTGCCATCATATTAACAAGCGCACCAACGCTGATTACTGTAGCAACAAGCGGGAATACCTGCTCCATCGTATCGTTGAGAACCTTCAGAATCTCTTTGAAAGTTGTCTTCTTTGGATTGCAGAGGATAGCAACAAAAGCAGAAATCAGGAAGATCAGAGGAGTTCCAAGAACAGGAATCTCAAACGGTGCATAAAGAGATAGAAGAATCAATGCAAATACAGTCAATAGCGGAAGCAGGATCCTGAACCAGTTCATTCCTTCTGGGGCTTCAGGAAGCTCAGAAAGAATCTTTGCGCTATCTTCTTTCTTAGCTCCCCATCCAAGATAGATTATTGTCACTGCTCCAGTGATCAGGATAGGAACAAGAAGAGGCCATGTGAAGCCTACATAAGGCATGTTAGCTGCTGCTGTCATAAGCATTGTCCAGAGGTTGATCGGAGGACATGCTGCAGAAAGTATAGCAAACATGAATACGAAGGCTGTGCTCTTCTTCTCATTAAGTCCCATATATTTAAGAACAGTTGAGACAAGTGCACCAAGAACGAATACAGATACAGACCCTGCACCAGTGAGAGCACCTGGGATGATCATGAACACAGCCATGAATATCAGGATAATCCACTTATTATTAACTCCACTGATCAGCTTTCTTGTCATGGCTGTCATTGCACCTGTATATGAATATACATTTACAAAGAACGATGCACATACAAAGAGAATAGCAAGGTCGAAGTTATTGAATAGGCCTTCTACTGTTACAGAGACCAGACGAACGAAATCGAGGTCTCCTACATGGAAAGCTATTCCGGCAATGCCGCCGACAATGGCTGCCAGAAACATTGAAATCTCAGGTGATTTCAGGAAAATGGAGCCAAGGATAAAGGCTGCTGCCATCAATAGCAGAATAATTGCGGTTGTTAAATACATTCGGCCTTCCTTATTTTACTAATACCTGTTTCACGAGAGTTGTGAAATCAAGGGAATTATCAATGATTGTAAGAGGAATATCATTCTTCTTGCTTATCTCTGTGAACCTGCCATCCTTGTTTCCATCTTTAACTACAACAAGCCATTCACAATAAGGAGCAATTGTATCTATACATCTTTCATTTGCATTTGTAGGAATGCCAGGCTGTCTCTTATCCTTTTCAAGGAGAACGCCTACCATAGGAATATTCAGTTCCTTTGCCCAGCCTACCATCTTCTCAAGTCTTGCAATCTCCTGATCAATTGTAATACCAGAAGCACCAAGGCCCTTATCTGTAGATCCGATTACAACCCATAGAGAAGAATAAGCACGAGCTTCGAGATCACTCTTCTGAGGCTCTGATACATAGAAGAAGTCTGTATTGAGCTTTAAAGTCTTAGTCTGTGTCGTGAGAAGCCTGGCCATCTTTCCACCAGGTCCCTGACCTGCATTAGTAATCAGCATAGGAAGACCATAGCTCTTAGGGGCAGCTCCGCTGATTGCAGCAAAAGCAACAGCAGGGATGAGAAGCAGCAAAGCAATTGCAAGCATGATTTTTTTTGTGTTCTGCATAAATATTCCTCCATGATATTTTAATAACATAATTACCTTATTTTCATAATTACACAACTAATTTATAAAAAAAAAATCATTTAAAATACATATTTTTTTTGAAACTATTATATTTAATAGGGTGTTTATTGTTTTTTTTATTATTTTAATAACATATACTTTAAAATAAAACATGTATGTTATTTTAATAACAGTTTTTTAAAACAAAAACATGAAAGACAGAATACTTATAGATAAGTGAATTATAAAGCCGTTTTTTTCATCTTGCAATTTAAATATTTATGCTTTTGTTATTCATCTGAAAGATATATCAAGGCATAAAAAATCCCGGAATAATCCGGGAGAGAAAATATGCTCACGGAGCATCAGCTCTTTCTAGCCTTAACCATGATGAAAATCTCACGGATAAGAAATATCAGGCCAATTAATACAAGGCCTATTCCAATCCCAACAAAGAGCCCTGAGATGAAGTCCTTAACAGCAGAGCCTGATATAAAAGAAGACAAAGCAAAAAGAACTACACCTATGACTATAAGACATGAAAAGAAGCCTATATTCTTTTTAATCAGCTTTCCCATAATACACACTCCTTTCTCCCAACGCTTATATGATACCCCGATACAGGCCTTATGCAAAATGTCTTTTTCAGGCTTTTGCAATAATCATTGTGTCACTGGAACTCATTCCACCGGTAAGAGAACCACAGATAAGCACAATAAGATCACCCTTTTCCACAAGCTTTGAACGAAGAGCTATATCCAGAGCCTGCTGCTTCATATCATCTCTGTCATCTGTAAGCTCAGCATGAAATGGATAAACACCATAATCAAGCTTCAGCTGCCTTGCTGCCTTCTCATCAGTGCATCCAGCAATGATAGGAACACTTGGACGATAGTAGGATGCAATGTGGGCAGTTCTTCCTGTCACAGTGCCAACAACGATTGATTTAGCTTTAAGGAAGAATGAAGCCTCAACAGAAGCGCTTGTAATAGTATTAACAATATCCTGCTGGAGTTTAAGGTTATTCTTAAGATATCTATCCTGATAATTTATCTGATTCTCTGTATATTCTGCAATTGCAGCCATAGCCTTGACAGCTTCAACAGGATATTTGCCTGCTGCTGTCTCGCCTGAGAGCATCGTAGCTGTCGTGCCATCATATATTGCATTAGCAACATCAGAAACCTCTGCCCTAGTCGGTCTTGGATGCTCTGTCATGCTCTCTAGCATCTGCGTTGCTGTAACTACAATCCTGCCCTTTCTATAACATGTCTTTATTATATTCTTCTGGATAGCAGGAAGCTGGTCGAAAGGAATCTCAACTCCCATATCACCACGTGCAACCATTGCACCATCAGCAATATCGAGGATCTTATCGAGGTTTCTTATTCCTGACTCATTCTCTATCTTTGCAATTATCTTTATCCTTCCACCACCATTGACATTCAGAAGCTTTCTGAGTTTCTTAACATCATCCTGGCTTCTTACAAATGAAGCTGCAATGAAATCCACATCCTGCTCTATACCGAATAGGATATCCTTTCTATCTGAATCTGAAATGAATACCTGATCAATGTCTACACCTGGGATATTTATGGACTTCCTGTTCTTTATCCTTCCTGGATTCTCTACGATGCATATGATATTTCCATCCCTTACGTCCTTAACAGACATAGATACCAGGCCATCATCAATAAGGATCCTTACACCTTTATCTATATCTTCAGAAAGATATGGATATGTGATTCCGACTCCTTTCTCATTTCCAACAAGATCTGAATCCTTATAAAGGATAAACTCCTGGCCTTTCACTAAATCAGCATAGCCATTCTCGAAGTCTCTTACTCTGATTTCAGGACCTTTGGTATCAAGTATGATAGCAATAGGCACGCCCATCTCTGATGCGACCTTCTTAACAAGATCAATCCTCTTCTTATGCTCATCGTGAGTGCCGTGGGAGAAATTGAAGCGCGCAGCATCCATTCCTGCCATGATAAGCTCCCTGATCTTATCCTCACTCTCTACAGCTGGTCCCATTGTGCAAATAATCTTAGTTTTTCTCATATATGAAAAATACTACCATCTGACAACGGTCAATAAGAATATCCTATTACAGCCTATTTTTTCAAAATTCAGCAGAATTAACATGATCTTTACACATAATGATTTCCAAGCATGTAATAAGAAAAGGCAATCAGAAGTGATAGCAATGACAGGAATATCCATACCGGGTTATATCCGCTGAAAGAGAGAACCAGACCAGCTGCAGCAGGAGCTGCTGCTCCTCCAAGAGATTCCAGGCCGAGATATACTGAATTGAAGAATCCCCTGCTTCTATCTGGCACATTATTATTGAGATATGCATTTATATTAGTAGCCATCAATATCTCTCCAGAGGTCCATATGATCATAGAGAATGCAAAGAATGGCATATTATATGAAAAGAAGAACAGGAAAAGGCCTAATGAATATAACATCATAGCTGCAACGATATTCATTATCGGACGCTTCTTTGATGTCAGCATTGTAATTAAGGATGTGAGCATTATGACAGAGAGGGCATTGATCATTGAAATATATGAATAGTAGGAAGGTCCAAGCTCATCGCCATATATGATTTTAATCTCAAGTGGCAGAACAAAAAAAGCGCTCTGATACATGAAATTATAAAAGAAGCCGATGAATGATAACAGCAGAATAAAGAAAAAGAATCGGCTATCATTCTTTCGATTCTTCTCGCTCATATTCCTTACAGGTTCTATATATGGAACAAATAGCTTTATGATAAGAGCATCAGATAAAAGCATAATGGCTGAAATGATGAATAGAAGATTAAGAGACTTAAATAAAAGACCTGCAATTATGCTTCCGGAGGCAACTCAGATATTAGTCACAAGGTAGAGAAGAGAATAAGCCTCTCCTCGCCTATCTTCGGTTACAAGGTCAGATACAAGCGCATTCGTAATAGGAAAAGCAGCCCCTCTGAAGACAGATGATAATAAGATAAGCGAGATTACAGCTATATTGCTCTTCCCCATAAATGGCAGAACCAGAAGATAGCATACAGCAATAAGAAACTGAAAGAGAGGAAGAAGAGAGGAACGTGAAATCCTATCTGAAAGGAATGCAGATAAAGCCTGTCCTGAAAAAGTGAATGCAAAAACCAGGGTACTGACAAGGCCTACTGCTTTATCAGAAAGCCCAAGCTTTATTGAGAGAAAGAGAACAAGCAGAAACCGTACAAAATCACCGAAGCGATTCACAAATCTTGCTGTCACAACTGCATAGAAGCTTTTTCCGAGTCCACTATAAATCATAATACAGCAACAGCATCATAGGAGAAAATGCATAAGCAATAAAAAAAGGAGAGCCGGAGCTCTCCTCTATGCATAAGCCCTTAATCAATAGCCTAGCTGGCACATTGCATCTGCGACTTTCTTGAAGCCTGCGATATTAGCACCCTTAACATAGTTAATATAACCATCAGCTTCCTTTCCTTCCTTAATACATGCAGAATGGATAGAAGACATGATTGTCTGCAGCTTTTCGTCTACTTCCTTTGCTGTCCAAGGCAGATGGCACGCATTCTGAGTCATTTCCAAGCCAGATACAGCAACACCGCCAGCATTAGCAGCCTTTCCAGGTGCAAAACCAACTCTTGCTTTCTGGAGAACCTCTACAGCTTCCATTGTGCATCCCATATTAGATGTTTCAACAACATACTTAACACCATTAGCGATAAGCATCCTTGCATCATCACCATTGAGCTCATTCTGGATAGCACATGGGAATGCCATATCAACCTTTGCCTCCCAAGGCTTCTTTCCTGGAATGAATTTAGCATTGAATTTATCGGCATATGGCTTAACTACATCGTTGTTTGAAGCTCTGAGCTGAAGCATGTAATCCCACTTTTCCTGAGTATTGATTCCTTCCTCATCGTAAATATAACCATCAGGACCTGAGATTGTAACTACCTTAGCTCCAAGCTGAGATGCCTTAACAGCTGCTCCCCAAGCAACATTTCCGAAACCTGAGATAGCTATTGTCTTTCCCTTGATATCATCTCCAGCTGCCTCAAGCATGTCCTTTGCAAAGTACATCGTACCATAGCCTGTTGCCTCTGGTCTTACCTTAGATCCTCCGAAGTTGAGGCCTTTACCTGTAAGAACACCAGTATTCTCACCTCTTATCCTCTTGTACTGACCATAGAGGAATCCTATCTCTCTTGCGCCTACTCCGATATCACCTGCAGGTACATCAGTATCTGGTCCTATATACTTCTGAAGCTCTGTCATGAAAGATCTGCAGAAGCGCAGGATCTCAGCATCGCTCTTGCCTTTTGGTGAGAAATCACTGCCACCCTTACCACCTCCCATAGGAAGAGTTGTCAGTGAATTCTTGAATGTCTGCTCAAAGCCGAGGAACTTAAGTGTACCCTGAGTAACAGAAGCATGGAATCTAAGACCTCCCTTATATGGTCCGATTGCATTGTTGAACTGTACTCTATAGCCACGGTTGACCTGGATATTCCCCTCATCATCTTCCCATTCGACTTTAAATGAAATAACTCTATCTGGTTCTGTTATTCTCTCAAGAATCTTATTCTTAAGATAAACTGGGTTCTCGTTTACAACATCAATAACAGATGCAACTACTTCCCTCGCTGCCTGGATGAACTCTGGCTCTGCCGGATTCTTCTTTTCCAGCTCAGCCATAAATGTATCAAGATCGTACATGATAAACTCCTTTTTTCATTTACAGGTTATTACCACTTTCCAAAGCCGTCAAATATTTTCTTTACATATTCTTTACATAAAAAAGAACTCGCATTAATTATTTTTCCATTAACTTTACAAAACTAAATTACCTTATACTTAAAAAACTGAAATTGAAAATTTATAGATTTCAGTTTTATTGATAACCGCTTTTTATCGGCATATAATCGATACTATGAAAGAAAAAGCTCTATCAATATTAAATAAATCAGTGACAGCGATTTTTGCATTTTCACTATTAATATTATTCTCTCTTATCATATTGATTCCGCTTCCTGATGCTGTGTTCACAGCACTTGGATGGATTGCACTGATCAGTGGAACAGGAACCATCATCCTTGCTATCATAAGAATCAGGAGTTAGCTATGTATCTTCTCGATTCAACCTGGCTTCCCTTTGCAAACCTGATGCAGAAACATGTATACAATGTGCTTCTGATCTGCTCTGATTATGACAGATTCATGCTTGAAGAAGATGGAAGAGTCGAAGAAGAGCTGTATAAAGAATATACGGCACTCGGACTTTCAAATCCTCCTAAGATAACCCACACCAACAATGAAGAGCAAGCACTTATCCTGCTGCAGCGTCTGAAGTTCGATCTTGTAATAACAATGCTTGATCTTGGCTCAGACAGAGTTGAAGGACTCGCAAAAGCAGTAAAGGACCTCTCTCCGGAAATGCCTGTCGTTGCACTCTCTCCCTCTCCTGACCATAGAAAAGTGCGGGAGCTGAAAGGAGAGAACTGCCCATATATTGATTACTTATTCTACTGGCAGGGCAATCCGAATCTCTTCATGGCGATGGTAAAGCTTGTCGAAGACAGGATGAATATCAACCACGACACAGATGAAGCTGATGTACAGGTGATAATATTCGTTGAAGACTCAATAAGATTCATCTCAACATTCCTGCCTCAGATGTATACAGAGCTGATCCATCAGACAAGGGCTTCAATTCTAGAGGGCCTCAATGAATGGGGAAAAACACTCAGAATGCGTGGCAGGCCAAAGATTGTCCTTGCAAAGAACTATGATGAGGCGATGGAGCTTTATAACAACTACAAAAGCAACATACTCGGGATAATAACAGATGTATCATATCCATCTCCTTGGGGAAATGAAGGCTCAGGACTCAGATTTGCAGAAAGAATACACCTTGACAATGCAGAATGCCCTATCCTTATTCAGTCTACAGATAGGAAACATGAGATAAATGCAAGGGCATTAGGAGCTGATTTCATATGGAAGGAATCAGACACGATGCTTTTAGAGCTTGAAAGCCATTTTCTCAGGGAATATAACTTCGGACCATTTCTGTTCAAAGATCCAAAGACAGGCGCTACTGTAAAAAAAGCAAGAACCATGAAGGAGCTCCAGGAAGGACTGCTATCTCTTCCTATTGATTCATTTATCTACCACTGTCAGAGAAATGACTTCTCAAGATGGCTCAGAAGCCAGTCTCTATATACCCTTGCTGCAAGAATAAAGCCTATTAAGCTATCAAGCTTCTCTTCTGCAGAAGAGGTCAGAGTACTCTTGTATGACACGATAAAGGCATACAGAGCAGAAAGGACAAGAGGCACTATAGCTGAATTCAGCCCAGACAACTATGATGAGACGCTGTTCTTCTCTAGAATCGGAAAAGGAAGCCTTGGAGGAAAAGGAAGAGGGCTGGCTTTCATTGCAATGGAGATGAAAGCCAACAGAATCCATGATAAGTATAAGGAAGTATACCTATCTATTCCAAGAACTGTCGTGATAACAACTGAGCTTTTTGATAAATTCCTGCTGCTCAATCACCTTGAGAATCTTGAATTCACAGATCTTGATGATAGTGAAATCCTGAAGATCTTCCTCTCATCAAAGCTTCCGGCAGAGCTTGAGAATGACCTTGAATATATTCTCAGGATAATAAAGGTACCTATTTCAGTCAGATCCTCTTCGCTTTTAGAGGACAGCCATTTCCAGCCTTTTGCTGGTGTATATCAGACATCTATGATCCCTAACAATGGAAATGAGGAAGAAAGGCTGAAGGAGCTCTCCGATGCTGTTAAGACTGTCTGGGCAAGCACTTATTTTGAATGTGCTAAGGAATATCTGAAAAGAACAGGACATTCTCTCGAGGAAGAGAAGATGGCAGTGATCATACAGCAGGTGACAGGAAGCGCACATGGGAACATGTGGTTTCCTAACATATCCGGAGTTGCAAGAAGCCTGAACTACTATCCTACAGATGGGATGAAAGCTGAAGATGGCGTAGGAATGCTGTCTTTCGGATTCGGGAAAATGATCGTCGACGAAGGCACTGCATTCAGATTCTGCCCAGCAAAACCGCATAAGCCATGCAATAATCTATCTGGCGAAGGCTCTGAGCAGAGACTGTTCTATGCCCTTGACATGTCAAAGCCATTCTGCCCTCTGTCTGATTCAGACAATCTGGTTTCACTGCCTCTTGAATGGGCAGACAGCTTTCCAAAGTCGATGAAAGGAATAGCATCAACACTGGATCAGAGCACAGGAATGATGAGTGAATCAGTCAGAGGGGAAGGATTGAGGATCCTTACATTCAACGGCATCCTGAAATATGACATGCTACCCCTGGCTCCGATTGTAGATGATGTTCTCAAACTCGGATCCGAAGCTATGAACGAGCCTGTTGAAATCGAGTTTGCAGTCAATATCGAAAGAAGCCTTGAGAAGAAGCCCGACTTCTCAATCCTGCAGATCAGACCAATATCAGGTTCAGCTCAGTTTGCAGATGTAGCAATCACAGAAAAAGATAAAGAGAGGGCGCTGATCTACTCTAATAAGGTAATGGGGAATGGATATGCAGAAGAGATCAGGGACATTATCACTATAAAGCCTGAAGCATTCAGAGCCTCTGAAATGAGAGAGATGGCAGAAGAGCTTGATGCCCTGAATAGAAAGGAAGAGAACCTCTATGTCCTGATTGCTGCAGGCCGTCTTGGCTCATCAGACCCATGGCTAGGTATTCCATGTACCTGGTCACAGATTTCAAAAGCACATGTAATTGTTGAAACAGGGCTTGAAGAACTTCAGGCAGAACCAAGTGAAGGCACTCATTTCTTCCAGAATATGACAAGCCTCGGCTGTCTGTATCTCACAATAAACCCGACATACTCAGACGGCATTTTCTCATATGAAAAGATAGCGAAGCTGGATAAAATAGAAGAGACTAAGCATTTTCTGCATGTCAGAGCAGAAAAGAACCTAATCATAAAAGCAAATGGCCTTACTGGCAAGGCAGTTATCATGGAGGACAGATAATGGCATTGACGGAGTATTTCACACCAACACATGTTTATTTCGGAAAAGGAGCGGAGCTTGAAGCTGGAAGGCTGCTGAAAGAAAGAGGCCTTACACATATATTACTGCACTTCGGAAGCGGCTCTGTAAAGAGAAGCGGGCTTCTGGAAAGAGTGGAGAGCAAACTGAAAGAGAATAGCATTGAATTCATAGAGCTTGGTGGAGTCGTTCCGAATCCAAGGCTTTCCTTAGTAAGAGAAGGCATAAGACTATGCAAAGAGAACAGTCTAGAAGCTGTGCTTGCAGTAGGTGGAGGATCTGTGATTGACAGTGCAAAGGCAATCGGATACGGAGTCTTCAATAGCGGAGATGTATGGGATTTCTACACTAAGAAGAGAGTACCTAATGGCTGTATGCCAGTTGCGACAATACTGACACTATCGGCAACTGGATCAGAGATGAGTGATAGCTCTGTGATAACCAATGAGGATGGAAATCTCAAGAGAGGATGCAATTCTGATTATTCAAGACCTATATTCTCACTGCTGAATCCGGAGCTGACATATAGTGTATCTCCATATCAGACAGGCTCTGGAACAGCAGATATAATGATGCATACGCTTGAAAGATTCTTCCATCAGGGATATACGCTGCCTATTACAGATGATCTATCTGCAGCACTTATAAGAAACGTCATGGAAAATGGACTGAAAGCACTGAAGAGTCCTGATGATTATACAGCACGTGCATCTCTGATGTGGGCTGGATCACTTTCACATAATGGCCTTATGAACACAGGAAACGATATCAGAGGAGACTGGGCATGCCATCAGATGGAACATGAACTATCTGGGATGTTTGATGTTGCACATGGTGCAGGGCTTTCTGCAATATGGGGAAGCTGGGCACGTTATGTAATGGATGCAGACTATGAGAGATTCATCACACTAGGCTCCAAGGTATTCAGCATTGAACCAACAGGAAATGACAGAGCGGATGCTATTGCAGCAATTGAGCATATGGAAGAGTATTTCCATTCAATAAATATGCCAATATCCATGAAAGAGCTTGGAATCAGCCCATCAGAAGAAGAGATTGCTGAGCTTGCTGAGAAATGCTCCTTTTCAGGGACAAGAACAGTTGGAAGCATAAAAGCCCTTAATAAGGAAGATATGAAAGCAATATATAAGATGGCCAGATAATAGCCATCTTATAAGCTTAGCATCCTATTTCATCTAGGAAATAGCTCCATAGAGCATCTTTAGGAGGAGGAGCGATTATAGTTACCTCCTCTTTTTTCACTGGATGCGTAAATACAACCTTCCTAGCATGGAGACATATTCCGCCATCAGGATTAGAACGGGCAGCTCCATATTTAAGATCCCCTTTTATATGAAGGCCTATAGCTGCAAGCTGTGCCCGGATCTGATGATGACGTCCGGTATGCAGATCAATTTCAAGAAGATGATAATTATCACCTGACGCTAATAGGCGGTAATCAAGCTTTGCGACCTTGCTTCCCTTCTTCTCAATAGAGTATGCAATGCTCTTATTATTCTCAGTATTCCTGACAATATAGTGAACAAGCCTTGCCTCTTCCTTATCTGGTTTTCTGTCAACAATAGCCCAGTAAGTCTTCTTGACACCGCTTCCCTTGAACATCTCATTCAGCCTGATAAGCGCCTTCTCTGTCTTTGCATAGATTACAATCCCAGATGTAGGGCGATCCAGCCTATGAGGGATTCCTAAATAGACATTGCCAGGCTTATTATATGTGACTTTAAGATATTCCTTGACATCATCTGCAAGAGTCCTATCGCCGGTGCTGTCGCCCTGCACAAGCTCTCCTACTCTTTTGTTTATGACAATCAGATGATTATCCTCATAAAGGATCCTGTCTTTACTTAGCATCATTAACTCCATCGAACAGAGTCGGTGCTGACTCTGCACTTGTCTTGGTATCCTTTGTCTGTCTGATTGAAAGACTTGCAAGTTCCTTAGTCACAAGCTGATTGCCTCTGCCAGATGGTGTCTTCGTAATCCTGAAATCAGCGAACTTGAACTCCTCTTCAAGTATCTTATAGCCAAGACCCGTCTTATATTTCACGAAGATCCTCGCGTATGGATAAAGCGACATCTTCATTATCTTAACCTTATCTCCAGTAACAGCATAATATGACTTATCAGCAGAGAATGCAGAGATCTGGAAGCGCTTGATCATATAGACCTTCTTATCATTTATCTTATCCCGATAGATGATAGTGAAGATCTCCTTTGAAATAATATCCTTCTCTCCATAGTTGATATAGAAAATGCCTTCCTTTCCGATAAATATCTTATCTGCAGCATTGACGACCCTGTATTCGCCATTGTTCTTCATATAGAAGACCTTATCGAATGTAGATACCTTCAGCAGAGGTTCTCCTGTCTTTATTGCTGTTCCCATATATCCAGTCTCTGGATCATATCTCAAATCCATATTCCTGACAGCAACATCCTTAGCTGTAACAGCCTCAATAGATGTAATCTTAGTCTTTCGCTTGCACTCATCTTTATCGACAAGTCCTTCAAGCTCTGTAAGATAATCTGTAGCATAATCAATAATATGATCAAGCTTGTACTTACAACTATCAATGCCAGCTTCAATATCTGAGATATCCTTCTTATTCTTATCAATATCAAATAAGGATATCCTGCGGATTGGTATCTTCAGAAGGAATTCAAGATCATCATCTGTCAGGGATATATTATCAAGCTCTGCCATAAAAGGAAGGAAACCCTGCCTTACAGCTTTATCCACAGCTTCCTGAGTTGTCTTATTCTCTATTTTCTTGTAAATCCTCTCCTCAATGAAGATTCTCTCCATCTTCCTTGCCCTTAGCTTGTCATATAAATGCCCAAGCTCTACATTAAGCTCTTTCCTGAGAACCTCTACCAGGTGATCTGCATGGAAGCTGATCATTTCTGTGATTCCAACGGATTTAGGAAGATTATCTACAATCACTAAAGGATTCACGCTTATCTTCTTCTGGCAGTCAGTTGTCGCATAGAGGACATCAATCATATCTTCTGTGTATGTGCCACGCTGCCAGTTGATCTCGATATTTGCCTTCTGTGATGTATAATCATTGATAGATGCTATCTTGAGCTGCCCATTCTTATTAGCCTTCTCTATAGACTCAATTAGAGCAGAGCTTGTAACCTCAAATGGGAGCTCTTCTATTATCAGCTTCTTTGGGTCAGATGTATTGAACTTTGCCCTTACTGTAATCTTGCCTCTTCCATCTTCATATTCGGAGACATCAATCAGTCCTCCACCAGGGAAATCAGGATATACAGGAACAATCTCACCTCTAAGTGCCTTCTTCTCCGCCTCCAATACCTCTAGGATATTATGAGGGAGGATCTTAGTAGCCATTCCGACAGCGATTCCGCTAGTGCCCTGGATTGCAACAACAGGAATCTTTGCCTGGAATACAACAGGCTCCTGATTTCGTCCATCATATGAATCTACAAACTCTGTGATTTCTGGATTATATAGGACTTTCTTAGCAAATGGCTTAAGACGGCATTCGATATATCTTGCAGCAGCAGCTCCATCTCCAGTCAGGAAGTTTCCATAATTTCCCTGCCCTTCTATGAAAAGGCCTGCATTCGTAAGCGTTACAAGAGCTTCATAAATTGAAGCATCTCCATGTGGATGATATTTCATTACATGTCCGACAACACCAGCTACCTTATTAAAGCGTCCATCATCCGTCTGCATCATAGAGTGCAGAATTCTGCGCTGTACAGGCTTAAAGCCATCAATCAGATCAGGAATAGCACGGTCCCTTATTACATAAGAGGCATATTCCAGAAAGTATTTCTCATATAGTTTCTCTGCCTGTGCCATTACAATAAGTTCTCCATAATGAAATCCTTGCGCTGAGGAGTATTGTCACCCATATAGAAAACCATCTCCTCCCTGATATCCTTCATGCTATTGATTGTTACAGGTACAAGCCTTATATCCTTGCCAATAAATGCTCCGAATTCGTTATCGCTTATCTCGCCCAAGCCTTTGAATCTTGTAATCTCAGCACCCTTAATCTTCTTAACAGCCTCGTCTCTTTCCTTTTCACTGTAGCAATATAGTGTTTCCTTCTTATTCCGCACTCTGAACAGCGGAGTCTCAAGAATAAACAGACGGCCTGTTGTGATTATCTCTTCGAAATATGTGAAGAAGTATGTCATGAGGAGTATCCGTATATGGAATCCATCAACATCAGCATCGGTTGCGATTACGACTTTACCATATCTAAGGCCTTCCATTCCATCCTCAATTCCAAGGGCTACCATTATATTATATAGCTCTTCATTCTTATATATCTCAGTTCTATTGAGCCCCTGTACATTCTTAGGCTTGCCTCTTAGAGCAAATACTGCCTGATAAGCAGAATCCCTAGCCTTAGCGATAGGACCAGCTGCAGAATCTCCCTCAGTGAGAAACAGCATGGAGCTCTCACCCTCTTCTTTATGCGCAGCAGGAGCATTATTCAGATGATATTTGCACTCCTTAAGCTTCGGGATATTGATTGCAACTCTCTTTGCCTTCTCTTTTGCTCCATTTCTTACAGCAGCTTCTTCTTTATGGACCTTCTCATTTGACTGGATTTTTTCCTGAAGCCCTGTTGCGATGTCCTTATTCTTCATAAGTGCATCGATGACGCCTTCCTTCACTTCCTGTACAATCCAGCTTCTTACATCAGTGTTTCCAAGCTTATTCTTAGTCTGGCTCTCAAAAACAGGATTGGATATCTTTATTGCAACAGTTGCAACAATTCCATCTCGGATTTCAGGAGCTGCCCATGTCTTCTTGTAGTATTCATTCACTCCTTTAAGGACACCTTCCTTAAAAGCTGCCTCATGAGTACCTCCATCACTTGTATACTGGCCATTTACATAGCTGTGGTAGCTTTCTCCATAGCCATTTGTATGTGTGAATGCAAACTCAAGATGCTCATTCTTGAACTGGATAAGCGGATAAAGGCCATCTTCGCCTAAGATCTTATGCACAAGATCCATAAGTCCATTAGGACTCCTGATTATCTTCTTGTTGAAATCAATAGTCAGGCCTTTATTCAGGTATGCATAGTTCCAGAGCCTTGTCTCTACGAAATCTAGATTGTAGTCATAGTTAGGGAATATGCTATCTGAATCATCTGGTGTGAACTCAACATATGTTCCATTTGGCTCATCTGTCTTTCCCTTGCCTTTCTTGATCAGCTTGCCGCTTTTGAACTCTGCAGATACATATTCACCATCTCTGAAGCTTTTAACAAGGAAATGCTTAGAGAGTGCATTGACAGCTTTAGTACCAACGCCATTAAGGCCTACAGAATATTTAAATACCTCATTATCATATTTAGCACCTGTATTAATTACAGATACACATTCTACGACCTTATTAAGAGGTATGCCTCGTCCAAAATCCCTGACCGTTACCTGGTTATTCAATATGGTTACATTAATTCTGTTTCCATATCCTGCCATGAATTCATCAATAGCATTATCTATAACTTCTTTAAGCAGTATGTAGATGCCATCATCAGGATGGCTACCATTACCAAGGCGTCCAATATACATTCCTGGACGTGTCCTGATATGCTCTATCGAAGATAAGGATTTTATTGCACTATCATCATAATTCGCCATGCTAGCATTATAGCCCTAATGGAAAGAAAAAGACAAATAGCAGAAGTAGGTATGTAATTGCTTATTTTTAAGAAGAATGCGCTTGCTTAATTATCGATTCTATTCTATCTACACATTCAGAAACATCTTTGTTAACATCGTGGCCAATCAGCCTGATTATCTTCCAGCCACCTGCTCTAACAACCATATCTCGCCTAATATCACGATGGATTCTTGTTCCGTCAGCATTGAAATGGTAATCTTTACCATCAACTTCTATATCAATCTTTACTTTCTCATCGATATAAGCAAAATCAAACCAATATCCTTTGTAAATATACTGAGTCTCAACTTTTATTCCTCTTTCATGAAGCGCTTTAAAAAGCTGGACTTCAAGATAAGAGTCAAACCTCTTTCGTTTTTTAGGACACTCAGCAAGTGACTTAATGCATCGAATTGGACTTTCAATGCATAACTTTCTATCTCCTACAATAACAAGACATGCTCTAGCTCTGCTTATTGCAACGTTATATATGTTTTCATTTTCGCAAGAAGAAAGGTACCAAGACTGGCCTTTTGATAAATTAGATGTATATCCAAGCACATAAATAATCGTATCTTTCTGGCTACCTTGGAACCCATATGCTGTATTCACATCAGCAATCACTTCATCACGGTCTCGTCCCTGCCTATAAATTTGTCTCTGAATCTTTGTAACTACATCACGGAATGGACTTATTATCCCAACACTTCCTTTATATCCACTATTCTTTATTTTATTATAAATAGATACAGTTTGAAGAATTTCATTATCTCTAGAATTTTCTACATTAATCCATTGAATAGCAGAATGAGTAGCAAATACATCAGGATACAACAGTGAATCCATATTTGTTCTATTTAATATTCTTCCTTCATAGAAAAGATCACTGAACACATCAGCAATATCAGGATTACACCTAAAATGCTCTCTTAGCATTATATAATTCTTATGAGGAACAATACTATAAGCAGAGTTCCTTGTGTATGCCAGATTCTGGCACATCTTATTTTGCATAAATGATTTTAAGAGAAAGTCATCTTTTTTAGATGTAATCCCATATATTGGAGAAAATTGCTTTGGGTCACCTATAACAGAAACTCGCTTTGCTCTGAACATAGCAGGAATAACACTTACAGGATCGCATTGAGAGGCTTCATCTATTACAGCCAAATCAAAGCACCCAGGGATAAGAGGTGAAGCCCGGTATAAAGATAAGAGAGAAGTTGCCCATGCAGGTTCTATCTTATGGAATAGTTCAATGCTATTTTTATGTTTTTCTAACAACTGATAATCATCTGGAGAATCTGTAATCTGAAATCTATTTACTTCAAAACTATGGCAAAACTCTTTTATTTCGCTAATACAATCAAAATTTCCATAACATGTGCTAATCCTATTAGCCCATTCGTAAATTAACGAGTTATTCATGTTTTTTTCGATTGTTTCAACACTGGCATTATATCTAGTGATATCTTCTTCTGAAATATGAAGATTATCATACTCAATTTTTACATCTCTCAATCTATCCTCAATTTCTTTAATCTTATCGGATGCCCTTTGAATATCTAAAATCTTCTCTTTTACCTCTACTAATGATTCCTTATCGCATATTTTAGGGCAGGATTCTTTTATATATTTACAAACATTTGTATATTTTGCCTTCTGATTATGCAGACGGAAATAAAAACCTTTGAATCCAGAATTATTAAAATCAAGAAAAAACTGTATAGCTTTCTGTAATTCTTCAATGCCGATATCTTTAGAACAGCCGATTTCTTTCAGTTTCTCTGCATATTGTTCTTTCTCATAAACAAGGGATGTTTCTAAATCATAAATCTGATCACAGAGAATTTCCTTTTTTTCCCATTTATCCTCAATCTCTTTCTCTATACTAAGTGCACATCCAACTTTATCCGCTGAAATATTATTCTCTGGAGCATACAGACTATCTAAATCATATTTTGTTTTTTCAATAGGGAAATCATACCAACATGATGTTCTTCCATCATCGAAACAGAAATTTATAAGTGATGCCTTGTTTTTTAATATATCAGCATCTCGAGCTTTTATTGCATCAACTGCATGATGGTTCTTACTGCAGAATAAAACAGATTGTCCATAATATACACAGTTAGAAATAATATTCATAGAAACCTGTGTTTTTCCTGTTCCCGGTGGTCCTTGAAGTTTTGATACAGGATAATTCAAAGCATTTTCCACGGCTTTCATCTGCTCCTGATTCCCTCTAACAAATGGAATAGGCTTCAGATTATTAATATTGAACATCTGTAACGTTGGTGTTCTAAACACATAAGCAAGAGCCGTGGTATCCAGAATTTCAGCAGGTGCATTTGCTATATAATTAAGCTCCTTCAGAAGTGCCCTTACATATATTGTGCTATCAATTTTGAATATAACAGCAGAATTAATTACAGAATAACGACTCATGTCATCTGGATTTTTATCAGGAATATGCTGACTAAGTTTTTGCGGATTAACATCAAACTTACCAGCCGCGCTCATAATCAGATTAAGTGAGGCCGCAAAATCAAGCTGCCCTTCAAATTTATCACCATCATGAACTTTAAATATATTGTTGATAAGCGAAGGCTGTTCTTCCGGTGGAATAACTCGATTAATCCATTCCTGATTAATCATTACTCTGTCAAAAAGAATCTTTACATGAACATAACCCTTACTATAATTGGTGAAATTATTATATTCAGAGCATCGTTCTAACGGTATAATTGCCAATGGAATAATCTGCCTTAGCTTTGAATCTTTGTCATAAACACCTAGAAGTGGATAACCTACGCAAATTTCTTCATTATTTTTAGTAGATAGTATATCAGCCAATATTGGCATACTCTGAATATCAAATTTCAGCTTATGCACAATAGGCTTTTCTCCTAGATACTGAAGCCATTTCTGTGATAGTCCATCGGGAAGCACATATCTCTTGCTACCTTGCTCTACAGAAAGACAGAACTGGGCCTTATCAGAAAACCTCAAGCACTGACTGTAATATTTGATAAGATTACGGAAAGACTTCCATGCAAAATCCTTCTGAAAGTTTTTTGCATTCTCGGTCCTGTTGCCATCTCCCAACATCTTTTACTTTGCCCCACTCAAAATAATAGACTGTATATAATTATAATATTAATGTCCTTATTAACAAAATAAAATAGAGGCCTCAAATCATGCCTTCAGCTTATTTATCGGGACAACATATACTCCATCTTCACGCTTATACATTGGACCTGTAGAAGTAAGAACCATGAGAAAAGATGGGGATTTCTCATTACTTCTGCTTTCTATCTTATTGCTAAGTCTCAATAGACTAGCTGCACCCTCATCTATAAGATGCTCACCTCCAAGCTTTATCTCCACAGCACCCCAGCTACCGTCTCTAAGATGTATTATAGAATCACACTCAAGACCGGAGCTATCTCTATAATGACGCACTTCTCCTCCAAGACTCTCTGCATAGATGCGAAGATCTCTCACAGCAAGATCCTCAAAAAAAAGCCCAAAGCTCTCAATATCATTCATCAGATCTTCTGGATTGATATTAAGAACAGCAGCAGCTATAGAAGGGTCGGAGAAGTGCCTTGTTGGAGTTGAACGTATAACTGTCTTTGATCTGAAATTCGGATTCCAAGCCTCCATATCTTCAATGATATAGAGATCCCTGATTGTATCTAGATAGTCTTCAAATGTATTTCTATCCATAGACCTCTCATTGCTTTGTCTTAAGTCCTTCAGTATTGTTTCGATGGATGCCTCTGAAGAGATATTCCTTGCATAGCTTTTTATAATCATGCGGAGAATCTCTGGCTTCTTATTTCTAAAACTTCCATTTATTGTGTTCTCAAAACTGAATAACCCAAGAAAATAATTATGAGTCACATCCAAAGCAATATCATGATCTGCTAGTACAGAAATAGGCCACCCTCCTCTGCAGATCAATTCTGCTACATGAGCCAACGTAAAATCCAGATTCTCATCAATCCCAATATCATATTTGCTGAATAAATCCAGAAGAGATACCTTTCCATCAGATTCTCCTGATTCATAAAGGGACATCGGCCTCATGCGCAAAGTCACAATCCGACCTGCTCCTGAATGGTATATCTTATTTTTATCTGCAGGAGTTGAACTACCTGTCAGCAGGTATTTACCAAACTGATAGTCATCATCAAGATCATTCTTAATCTGGTTCCAAAGCTCAGGTACAGCCTGCCATTCATCTATAAGTCTAGGCTTTTCTCCCGCAAGTATCCCCTTAGGATTTAACGTTGCAAGCTTTATTGATTGTTCTGTATTAAGCTTTATGAAGCTTTTCTGGAATATAAGGCACGTAGTAGTCTTGCCACAGAACTTTGGACCTGCTACAACCACAGCACCACATGTTTTCAATGCCTTATCTATTTGGTTTTCAATATATCTCTTTCTATACATTCAACACCTCAATACATTATATTTTATGATTAATTCATAAAAATGTAAGTATAAAATTCATAAATTTGTAAATCTAAAACTTAAGGTTAATAAAATATTCTATCAACTCAACAGCTCTGAATCCTAGTTGGTATATTGAATGACATTCGTAATTTCACTGGGATTTCTGCTTTGATTCATTAATGCCCCATCTTTTGCTTTTATACTTCCTATATGCCATAATTCAAGGTGCATTATGATAGAGATAAGAAGAATCAAAGATGAAGAAATAGAAGCAGCAGAAGAGATAATGAGGAGGTCTTTCCCTCAGTCTTATCATTCAATCTTCTACCTCTATCCTGAATCTACATTAGTGGCATCTGAAGATGGGAAGATTCTTGGAGGGATCAATCTGGATATCTACAAAGCAGAAGTAAAAGTCGGATACATAGGCTGGCTTTATGTCTCAGAAGACGCAAGAGGCAGGGGAATAGGCGAAAAGCTTGTAGATGAAGCTATTGTTTTCTTAGAAGAAGAGAGAAAAGCAGACGAGATTCTCTTATGCATTGAAGGCGATAATCCATCATCTTTCAAGAACTTCTCCTCTAGGCCCGGCTTTGAGATCATGCAGCTACGCAAAGAGATAAAAACATTCAAGCGCGGGATATTCAAAGTATACCGCCATGCGTCCAGATTCTTTGATATGGGCTATTTCATGTGGCATAAAAGCAGAGGAGATAACAATGCTAAGCATGCGCTTGATAAAAACACAAGAAAGCAGATCATATCTTTTCTATGCACATTGCTATTCAATACGCTTCTCTATCTTCTGATGATCCTGAAATTCAGAAGCTTCTCTCCTCATCTTCTGATGATTCCTTCTGCTGTTCTATCGCTGAGAGCTATAACAGAAGCAATCTCATTGTCATTTATGGGAATAAAGCCACTATATCTTTCATGGGATACATCATGGATTTCTTCTCTTCTATCTGTATTTCTGCCATTCTATTTTCCATCACCTGGCGGCATTTATCCAAAAGGAGATGATTGGTCACTCAAAGAAAAAAGCAGAATGCTTGGAATCAGTGCATTATTCACAGCCGCAGCTGAAGCCATATTCCTGCTTATCTTAAGAGGCAGATATCAGTACATATCATTTGCTCTTCCCCTATTCCTTCTTGATACAGTCTTTCCTATGTATCCTTTCTGCGGATTCCTTTCATCGAGAATAAGAAGAACCTGCGGCAAGCTGTATCCATTGGTGATATCACTCTCAATTATCATTTCTGCCATCTCAATATTCTTTTGAGCACAACAGATTATAGGAATTTTCACGCCATAGTGATAAACTTGCTTCTATGAGTAAGTATCCTTTCAATGAAATTGAACCTAAATGGCAGAAATACTGGGAAGAGAATAAGACCTTCAAGGCAGAAGAAGATCCATCCTTCCCAAAAGAGAAGAGAATGTATGTCCTTGATATGTTCCCATATCCATCAGGAGCAGGACTTCATGTAGGACATCCTGAGGGCTATACAGCAACAGATATCTATTCGAGATATCTAAGAATGAATGGCTACAATGTTCTGCATCCAATGGGCTTTGACTCATTCGGCCTCCCTGCAGAGAACTATGCAATAAAAACAGGCACTCACCCTTATGTGACAACCAATAAGAACATCAATAACTTCAGACGCCAGATAAAGAGCCTCGGATTCTCATATGACTGGGATAGAGAGATCAGTACATGCAATGAAGATTACTATCATTGGACACAGTGGATTTTTGAACAGCTCTACAAAAAGGGACTGGCTTATGAAGCTTCAACCCCGATTAACTGGTGTCCTGACTGCAAAACAGGCCTTGCAAACGAAGAAGTAAAGGAAGGTCACTGCGAAAGATGCGGAGCTAAGGTTGAGAAGAAGAACATCAGGCAGTGGATTCTGAGAATAACAGCATATGCAGATAAGCTTCTTGAAGATCTCGATTCTCTCGACTGGCCTGAATCCGTAAAGGCAATGCAGCGCAACTGGATTGGCAGAAGCGAAGGTGCTGCCGTTTTCTTCCAGCTTGAGAACAGCGATGAGAAGCTTGAAGTATATACAACAAGATGTGATACCCTATTCGGTGCAACATATATGGTAATTGCACCAGAGCATCCTCTTGTCAGCAAGCTCACAACACCAGAGCAGAAGGAAGCTGTAGAGAAATACCTTGATGCAACAAAGCATAAGAGCGATTTAGAGAGAACAGACCTTGCTAAAGATAAGACAGGTGTATTCTCAGGTTCATATGCAATCAATCCAGTGAATGGCAAGAAGATTCCTATCTGGATTGCAGACTACGTTCTGATCTCTTATGGAACAGGTGCAATAATGGCTGTTCCTGCACACGATGAGAGAGACTGGGAATTTGCAAAGAAGTTCAACCTCCCTATAATCGAAGTTCTGAAGAGCAAAGTGAATGTACAGGAAGAGGCATGGACTGAGGATGGAGAGCATGTCAACTCTGAATGGCTGAATGGTCTTAACAAGGCAGATGCAATTGAGAAGATGCTTGCATTCCTTGAAGAGAAAGGCTGCGGACACAAAGCTGTCAACTATAAGCTAAGAGACTGGGTATTCTCACGCCAGCGCTATTGGGGAGAGCCTATTCCTCTGATTCATTGTCCAGACTGCGGTACAGTGCTTGTTCCAGAAGAAGAGCTACCTCTTACCCTTCCGCAGGTTCAGAAATATGAGCCATCCGGCACAGGTGAATCCCCTCTTGTGAATGTTGAGAGCTGGGTAAACTGCAAATGTCCTAAGTGCGGCAGAGATGCAAAGAGAGAGACTAATACAATGCCTCAGTGGGCAGGTTCATGCTGGTACTATCTCAGGTATATTGATCCAAAGAATGATAAAGCATTCGTTGATCCAGAGAAAGAGAAGTACTGGATGCCTGTAGATCTCTATGTAGGAGGTGCAGAGCATGCGGTTCTTCACCTGCTCTACTCAAGATTCTGGCATAAGGTTCTCTATGATCTTGGACTCGTTTCAACAAAGGAACCATTCCAAAGACTTGTAAATCAGGGAATGATTACATCATTTGCTTATCAGAAGGCTAATAAGTCCCTTGTCCCTACAGACCTTGTAGAAGAGAGAGATGGAAAGTATTTTGATAAGGAAACAGGAGAAGAGCTCACCCAGGTAATCGCAAAGATGTCTAAGAGCCTCAAGAATGTAATCAACCCAGATGACTTCATCAGAGATTATGGTGCCGACTCAGTAAGAATGTACGAGATGTTCATGGGACCACTGAGAGAATCCAAGCCATGGGCTACTAATGGATTCATCGGTGTCTATAGATTCCTCGATAGGACATGGAGAATCGCAACAGAGAAGAAGATTGAGGACGTTGCTCTCAGCAAAGACCTCGATAAACTCATGAATAAGACAATAAAGAAGGTAAGTGAGGATACAGCTTCTCTTAACTTCAATACAGCTATCTCACAGATGATGGTTTATGTAAATGAGCTCAACAAACTTGATGTGATTCCAAAGAAAGCACTTGAGACTCTCACACTCCTGCTCTCTCCATATACTCCTCACCTTGCAGAAGAGCTCTGGTCAATGCTTGGACATGAGCCATCTGTTGCTTTGGTCAAATGGCCTGAATATGATGAAGCTAAGTGCAAGGATGATGAGATTGAAGTTGTAGTCCAGATCAACGGAAAGCTGAGAAGCAAGCTCACGCTTCCTCATGGAGCAACAAAGGAAGAAATGCTCGAAAAGGCAAAGGAAGATGAGAAGATAAAGACCTGGATTGATGGAAAGACAATCGTCAAAGAAATTGTAGTTCCTGGAAAACTGGTCAATATCGTCATAAGATAGCAGCAAATAAAAAGGCAAGCCATGAAAGCTTGCCTTTTTGTTATACTATAAAGAATTACATTTCGTGAATTCTAGCAAGTCCTCCCATGCTTGTCTCCCTGTATAAGCTTGGAAGAGCATGTCCCGTCTCCATCATTACTTCAACGACATCATCAAAAGAGATCTTATGCCTACCATCTCCCATCAGAGCAAAGGACGCATGATCGAGAGCTCTCATTGAAGCCATAGCATTTCTCTCTATGCAAGGAATCTGTACAAGTCCCATCAGCGGATCACATGTAAGACCCAGATGATGTTCAAGTCCCATCTCTGCAGCATATTCAATCTGATAGATTGTACCACCAAGAAGCTGGGCTGCAGCTGCACCTGCCATAGCACATGCAACACCTACTTCTCCCTGGCATCCAACTTCAGCACCACTGATTGAGCCATTTGTCTTAACGATATTGCCTACAAGACCTGCTGTAAGAAGAGCTCTCTCAATCCTGATATCAGGAATCTTGTATTCATTCTTCAGATAATAAAGAACACCAGGAAGAACACCGCAGCTTCCACATGTAGGAGCTGTTACAATTCTTCCACCACCTGCATTTTCCTCAGATACAGCAAGAGCATAGGAAAGCGCAATGGAAGTATTTCCAAGCGCACCTGCAAAATCCATTGATTTAGCATGGGCCATGCATGCCTTTCTCTGAAGCTTGAGACCTCCAGGAAGAACACCTTCATTCTCAAGGCCTCTCTTGATAGCGGCTTCCATAACCTGCCAGATCTCTTCCATATAGCTGAGAACTGCATCGCCTTCGAATCTCATTGCAGCTTCCCAGATCTGAATGCCTTCTGAATCACAGTACTTAAGAAGCTTATCCATTGTTCCAATCTCATCATCTGGATATATATCAGCCTCTGTATTGCATGGCTCGCCTTCTTTGACAATCTTTCCGCCACCAACTGAATAATAAGTGTCTGAAAGATGCTCAGGCTCTTCTTCAATCAATGTAAGCGCATTTGGGTGAAAAGGCTTGAAGCGATCAGGATACCATACGATATTTATTTCAATACCAGCTGCTGTGAATACATCACGGATAGCCTTATCAGTCAGATGTCCCTTGCCTGTAGCTGCAAGAGATCCATAAAGTTCTGCTGTAACTTTCTTAGCTTCTTTATGCTCAGCTAAGAATCTCTCAGATGCAGCACGTGGCCCCATTGTATGTGAAGAAGATGGACCATACCCAATTCTGTATAATTCTCTTAGTGATTCCATAATGCTATTATGATAAATTTATAAACATTATCATTCAATACCATTTGGGCAGCTTTACAATACCTGTATAGGCTTCTCCGCCCTCTGTTATGATGAGAGAGAAGAAAACACCTCGATCAAAGTTTGCCCAGTAATAAGCACCTGGAAATAATTTCATGGAAATGCGGTCACCACTGTTCTTTATGAAAATATTATCCGCTCTGGGATTATCCCTATACCAGTATCCAGAAGGCAGCATATCAAGAGAAAGCGAATACAGTTTGGTATTTACGAATGAGCTTTCGCTGATAGATCCAGAAAAGAGATCATTAAGGAACCGCTCCTGCTCAATCACCTCAAGATCTATTCCGTCCATCTTCACTCTTTCATAGTTCAGATTGCTCACAGCATCAGGCATATATTCAGAGGCATTTATAAGCAGATTTGCGAATGTACCATTTTCTCTATATAAGCAGACATCTCCATCATAGCCCGGATAATAAAAGCCTCCAAGAGGTGAAAGCTTCCCAATAGGAACAGCAATTATAGGCCTGAGGCCACCGTCCCTCACCCTTATCTGAACTTTGCGGATTCCGGGATCAAGATTAACAGAAACGATTCCATCACCATCAAAATATTTCAGGGTATAGTACATTTCATGTCCTTGTATCTCTTCCCACATATGGCTGTCTTTCAAATTGACAGTAACAGTCTTAGGCAGGGATACAGTACACGAAGAAAGCAGAATAGTGAGTATGAATAAAACCATCATACTCTATATATCTTATTTTATTTGGTTTTCTGCTAACTTCCGTCTTATCTTCAGAAGCTCAGAACGGAAAGAGAGAAGGATACTCTGCACTCTCTCTGACTTGTAGTCTGCATAAGTCCAAGGAAAGCTCTGATACCCATGCTTCTGGTAAATAAGCGTGATTTCAGCAAACAGGTTTCTTCCAATAGCAATTCTATGGCTTCTGTTCTTCGTAGTAGCAAGAATAAGATTAGCCTCACTGAGTGTTCCTGGATCAAGATTTATCTTTCGTTTTCCATCTTCGCTGTATAGAGACTCTATCTCATTTGTCTTCTCTTTGATTTCTGCAAGCTTATCCGGGGAAATCAGCTGATCAAAGCGGAGAAAGAAGCGCATTATCCCTTCACCCATCTCTGGAACATAATAATCTGTAAATGAAAATGGAAAAGCCTCTGTTACCTCAGCAATATAACCAAATTCAGATTCAAGCCTTGCCTTCAGAGAATCAGGGAATCCTTTTGTAGAAAGGACTCCCATTACCAGCATAACACCTTCATATTTCTTCGCTGTCATTATAACACCGTCTTAAATGTTCCAAGTACCCTGAAAGATGCAGCAGCTTCCTTGACGGCCTTCTTTGCCTTTTCGAAATCCTCAGGATCCAATATGATTACCTCAACAAAGAAATTATACTCCCAAGGCTTACCAGGAATAGGACGTGATTCAAGCTTCTTCATGTTGAGATTATTATGATAGAGAATCTCAAGGACCTTCATCAATGAGCCTGGTTCATCTGATACAGAGAAAGAAAGCGCAGCTTTATCAGAAACTGCAGAGCTCTTATACAGAGCACTGTTCTCCTCTCTTGTAATTACATAGAATCTTGTATAGTTAGACGGGTTAGTCTCTATCCCCTGCCTCAGGATTTCCATTTCATTATAAACAGCAGCAGGAGCACCAGCTATCGCAGCAAGGCTCTTATCATTCTGTTCCTTCACAAACGATACAGCACCTGCCGTATCGAAGAATGGGATAGCTTCAGCCCAAGGAAGCTCTCTCTGCAGGAATTCCTTGCACTGAGCAAGCCCCTGAGGATGCGAATATACTTTCTTTATATCCTCTATTCTTGTTCCAGGATTCACAATCAGATTGTGTATTATCCTGATCTGCTGCTCTCCAACTACTGTAAGCTCAGGATGGATATTCAGAAGGTCTAGGGTATCAAAGATAGTACCACCTAGCGTATTCTCAACAGGAAGCACACCATACTTTACCTTACCAGAAGACACAGCATCGAATGTATCCTTGAATGAATGGCATGGAAGGACCTTTGCATTCTCATCAAAGCTTCTTCTTACTGCAAGTTCTGAGAATGCGCCACGTTCTCCCTGGAATGCTACAACAAGCTCATTTGAGCTGTTGCAATATCCTTCCTTAGCACTCTCGTCTTTCATCGTTTCTGGAATAATCCTTGGAATTCTCTCAAGGCTTTTCCCAACAACAGGACACAGGGCTTCAATATCTCTCATCAGCTTCTCAAACTGAGATGGGTAAAGGGACTGTGGTCCATCAGATAATGCCTTATCTGGATTATTATGTACTTCAACAATGATTCCGCTAGCTCCTCCGGCAATGAGGGATAGAGACATTGGGCTGACCATATCCCTTATTCCAGTTGCATGCGATGGATCACCGATTACAGGAAGATGGGAAAGCTTATGAACTACAGGAATAGCAGAGCAGTCAAGCGTATTTCTTGTAGCTTTCTCAAATGTCCTGATGCCTCTCTCACAAAGAACAATCTGATCTGTTCCACTTGCAATCAGATATTCTGCTGCCATGAGCCATTCCTCTATAGTAGCTGAAAGGCCTCTCTTCAGAAGAACTGGCATTCCTGTCTTTCCTACAGCTTTCAGAAGCTCAAAGTTCTGCATATTCCTGGCGCCAATCTGGAACATATCTATATAGGAGGCCATCATATCAACATCAAGAGGAGAAACAACCTCTGTTGTAACAGGCATATCAAAGCGGTCTCCTGCAGCCCTTAAGAGCTTAAGTCCCTCTTCTCCAAGTCCCTGGAAAGAATAAGGTGAAGTGCGAGGCTTGAATGCGCCACCTCTTAATATTACAGCTCCGGCTTCTCTTACGCTTTCAGCTATAGACATAATCTGATCATAGCTCTCAACTGCACAAGGACCAGCAATTGCACATATCCTATTTCCGCCGATCTTCACCCTGCCGACAGTTACAATAGTATCTTCCTTCTTGAATTCCCTTGATGCCATTTTATAAGGCTTGGAAATTGGAACTACACTCTCAACTCCAGGAAGAAGCTCCACTGAACGGGGGTCAATATGAGAAGTGCCAACTGCACCTAGAACTGTATCATGCTCTCCGACTACTTCTTTTACAATAAATCCTTTCTCCTTAAGAAAGGATCTCACTTTATCTTTTTCCTGGGCTGTTATACCCTTTTTCAGGATTACAATCATAATTAAACGCTATAATTTTAAGGAAAATTGGTCAATGGAAAGCGAATATCTAGATAGCATCTTCAGCAGATTCAGCAAAGCTGTGGAGAAAGAGGGTGCCCCTCTTCCTTCTGTATCTTTGATAGCAGAAGAAGACAATGACCCATATAGAATACTCGTAGCAACGATTATATCTCTCAGAACAAGAGACAGCGTTACTTTTACATCATCAAAAACCCTATTCGAAAGAGCCAAAAGCTTTGAAGAACTTGCTGAGATACCTGCAGATGAGATTGCAGAGATCATAAAGCCTGCAGGCTTTTATAAAAGAAAGGGGCAGGAACTAAAGAAAATCGCTGAAATTGTAATAAATGAATATAAAGGGAAGCTACCTCATGATATGGAAGCATTGCTATCTCTTCCAGGCGTCGGAATAAAAACAGCATCCCTTGTCCTGAATTTAGGATTCAATATCGATGCTTTATGTGTAGACTGCCATGTCCATGAAATAGTAAACAGACTTGGCTGGGTCAGCACAAAGAGCCCAGAAGAAACAGAAAAAGAACTGAGAAAAAAACTGCCCAGGCGGTTCTGGATTCCTTTGAATGAACTCCTTGTACGCTATGGGCAGTACATCTGTCTGCCGATTTCCCCGTATTGCTCTAAATGTCCCGAAAATGAGACATGCCCTAAAATCGGCGTCCAGAAATCAAGATGATTATTTTGCTGTTTTCTTAGCCACGCTCTTGATAGCAGGAAGACTGACATCAAAAACACAGGAAAGAATAAGAAGATGATAGATGAAAGTCTCAGTCCAGCTGAACCATTCTGCTCCTGATGTGTGCTTAAAACCATATACAAAGTCAGAGATGATAATAACAGCAATCCATACAGCAAGAATCACTCCCATGGATATCTTTGTGAATACTGATGAGATTCCCTTAACAAACATAGGAACAATCAGCAGAAGACCAGATAAGAGAATAACAATGCCAAGAATAATTGCCCAGACCTGATCAAGATCTCTGTATAACCCGGTATCTGAACCAAGATCTGCAATTCCTTCAATTCCAATGCATACGAATAAAACACCAACTAGGACACGCAGGATAGCATCTGTATTGAACTTAGCCTTATTTGCCATAATTGAATCCTCCGAATAAAAAATATAAAGTCTAGATAATATGATAAAGCTTTTGGTATTTTTAGGAAATCCTGGAAAAGAATATGAAAAAACAAGACACAATGCAGGCTTTCTTGCATGCTCCCATCTATTTCCTTATGCAAATTTCTCATTGAAGTTCCATTCTGCTTATGCTGAGGATAATGGCTATAGGATAATAAAGCCAATGACATATATGAACCTATCAGGAACCGCTGTATCAGAAGCTGCATCATTCTACAAGCTTAAAGCTGATGAGATAGCCGTAGTGCATGACGATCTAGAACTTAAAGAAGCTGAGATTAAATTTCAGAAAGGTGGTGGTCTTCAAGGACACAATGGACTGAGATCTATAAAGGAAAGACTAGGGACTGCAGACTTCTATAGAATAAGAATCGGAATAGGAAGGCCTAAGCATGGAGATGTCAGATTATATGTAACATCTCCATTTTCAAAAGATGAGATGATAGCCTTAGACACCGCTTTTTCAACAGAATTAGATAAAATATTTAAGTTAAAGGATATCACAAAAGCTATAACCTAATTATAACCCCAGACTTTTCTGATACCTCATAAGGTTATCTATTGTAAGTGCAAGATCATTTTTTGCCCTTGGTCTCTGTTCTTTATATGGCATTGCAACTCTGTTGATTGAGAAGATTGCATTAACACCCTCGTTATATGCATTTTCGATTCCATCTCCGATATCACCGACAATAGCTATAACTCTGATACCTTTCTTCTTAGCTTCCCTTGCAACGCCTATAACAACCTTTCCCCTAAGAGACTGGCCATCGATTCTTCCCTCTCCTGTAAATACGAAATCAGCACCATCAAGAAGGCTTTCAAAGTGAACAGTATCGAGTACAGTCTCTATGCCCATCTGAAGCTCTGAACTGAAGAAAGCTGCCATACCGCCACCCATGCCTCCTGCGGCACCTGAACCAGGGATTTTCTGTACATCAACCGCGAATTCACTCTTGATTACAGAGGCAAGGCATCTCATTTTCTTATCAAGATCCATTACCATTTCTTCATCAGCGCCTTTCTGCGGACCATACACAGCTGCAGCACCCTCGGGGCCATAAAATGGATTGTCTATATCACACATTGTCACAATTGGGATATTCTTGAGGCTCTTATCCATTTTTGAAATATCTATCTTAGCAACCTTATCCAGGGTACCACCAACAGGTATGAAGCGCTTTCCATCCTTATCGCAGAATTCAACTCCTACAGCTGAAGCAAGACCACATGCTGCATCATTAGTTGCAGAGCCTCCAAGTCCTATTATTATCTTCTTAGCACCATTTCTTGCAGCATCCAGCAGAAGCTCTCCGACTCCATAAGTTGTAGTTTCTGAAGGATTCTTTCTATCCCCTACCATTGGAAGCGCAGCTGCAGCTGCCATCTCGAGTACTGCAATATCCCCCGGAAGCATTCCATAGTAACCTCTTACTTTCTCACCGAAATAGGGACCTGTTACTTCTTTGAATATCTTCTTACCTCCTACAGCATCCAGAAATGCATCTACGCTTCCTTCACCACCGTCTGCAACAGGAATAGAGACAACCGCACACTCTGGATAGTGCTTATTTATGGTATCCTTCATTATTCTGCAGATTTCAGAAGACGACATTGTTCCCTTGAATGAATCAGGGATCAGGATTACTTTTTGCATCAGCTTTATCCTCCATGAAGATATATGCATAGATATTAGCTTAAAAATCAGAATCAGTAATTATAGATAAAGCCAAAATCTCACAAAATTCCCAGAGAGAATAAAAATCGTACAATTTACTAAAATTGCATGTTTTTGTGCTCTTTGCATCCCAGATATGCTAAACTTACAATAGAACATACAAAAAGGAGATAAACTTCTCCAGAATATAGGAGAAAGCCTTCAAGTTATGGAAAACAGAGACTTACGAATAGCAAATCTCACTAGACATGAAATCAATATAGATCAGCCAATATTCTCTACTCATAGCGGAATCTCTTCTTTTTACAGAGAAGCATCAGAGCTAGCTTATGCCTATAATGAATATCGAAAGAAGGAAGGAAGCTCTGATGGCATGCTATCTGCAGGAAAGCTGAATGCTACAGCAGTGCTCCATCTTATATATCAGACAGTGCTTTCTATATATCTATCAGATGGTCAGAATGACTTCTTCTCAAGAAGGCTAAAGGCCATAAATGATAACGAAGAGCTGAGGAATGCACTTGAGTTCTTCTCTTCAAACTTTCCATCAAAGCTTCTAGATGAGAAATCTGTAAGTGATGAAGAAAGAGAAACAGAGAATATGAGAGGCTATTTCATCTACCAGGTAATGGTAAATAATCCAGCACTTGTTGCTGCGGCAAAGCCATTCATAATGCCTGATGGAATCACTATGCCTAAAGTATTCAAAGCACTTTCCTCTATTCTTTCTTCTTTTGAAAAAGATGACCTTAGAAATGGCAATCCGAATACAGATGATATCTTCACACTTCTCTCTCTCCCTGCGAGACTGTTTCCTGACTCTCTTGAAGACCAGATCCGCTACATCTTAAGAGAATGGTCATATATGCTGCCTTCTGAACTCAAGCTGATGCTTGAGAACACAATGGATTTCATCAAAGAAGAAGAGAAGGACCATGGAACTGGTGGAGCCCCAGGCCCTATGCCTGTTATAGACTTTTCTGAAGAAATGGCAGAATATGAGGCATTCTCTACGGATTCAAACTGGATGCCAAAAGTTGTAATGATTGCAAAATCCACCCTTGTATGGCTCGACCAGCTATCAAAAAAGTACAAGAGGAAGATTACAAGGCTCGATCAGATTCCAGATGAAGAGCTTGATATCCTTAAGGATAGAGGATTCACAGCATTATGGCTTATCGGACTATGGCAGAGATCTGATGCATCAAAAAAGGTTAAGCATCTATGTGGGAATCCAGAAGCAGAAGCCTCTGCCTACTCTCTTAAAGATTATGAAATCTCAGATAGCATCGGAGGCTGGAATGCTCTTGAGAATCTAAGAGCAAGAGCTGCAGTCAGAGGAATAAGACTTGCTTCTGATATGGTTCCAAACCATACAGGAATTGATGGAAACTGGATTTATGAGCACCCTGATTATTTCATAAGCCAAGACTATCCTCCTTTTCCTTCTTACACCTATGAAGGACCAGATCTTTCAGATAATCCTGATTTTGAAATCAAGCTTGAAGATCACTACTACAATAGAACAGATGCTGCTGTAACATTCAGACTCAAAGATAATAGAACAGGGCAGATCAAATATGTATTCCATGGAAATGATGGAACAACAATGCCTTGGAATGATACTGCACAGCTAGATTATCTGAATCCTGATACAAGAGAAGCAGTGATAGAGAAGATCATACATGTTGCAAAGAACTTTCCAATAATAAGATTTGATGCAGCAATGACTCTTGCAAAACGGCATATTGAAAGGCTCTGGTATCCAAAGCCTGGCACAGGTGGTGATATTGCAGGAAGAGCAGAGCATGCTCTGTCTGCTGCAGAATTCAATAAAAGAATACCTGTCGAATTCTGGAGAGAAGTCGTAGATAGAATAGCAGAGGAAGTACCGGATACGCTGCTGCTTGCAGAAGCTTTCTGGATGATGGAAGGCTATTTTGTCAGAACTCTAGGCATGCATCGTGTATATAACTCAGCATTCATGAACATGCTCAAGAACCAAGAGAATCAGAAATACAGACAGTCAATAAAAAACACCCTTGAATTTGAGCCTGAAATCCTCAAGCGCTATGTAAATTTCATGAACAATCCTGATGAAGATACAGCAATCGCTCAATTTGGCGATGGCGATAGATATTTCGGAATCGCAACAATACTTGCAACACTTCCAGGGCTGCCTATGATCGGACATGGACAGATTGAAGGATATAAAGAGAAATATGGGATGGAATACAGCAAGGCTTACTTTGATGAAAAGCCAAATGAAAGGCTTATCGCAGAGCATTACAGACGGATATTCCCTCTTTTCAGAAAAAGATATCTATTCTCAAATGTCGACTTGTTCAATATTTATGACTGCATGAATAATGGACATGTCCAGGAAGCTGTATTTGCATATGTGAATGGTTCAGGAGATGAAAGAAACCTTGTGCTTGTAAATAATCAGTATGAGAGGTCTTCTGGAACAATCAATAAGAGCGCAAATAAGCTTCTTAAGAAAGACAGCGAAAGAAGCCTTGTAAGCATAAGCCTCGCTGAGAATCTATCTCTTCATTTCTCAGCTAAGAGCTATGTCATCTTCGACTGCTTCACTGATGGCCTGTCTTATCTATATCCATCAATGAACATATTTGATTATGGATTCGCTTTCACTCTGAATGGATATGAATCGAGGGTTTACTGGAATATCAGGGAAGTTGAAGACACAGATGGCATATATGAAAAGCTATATAAGATTCATAAGGGAGAAGGCATAAAGGATATAAACAAGGCAATCACATTGCTCAAGCTCGCACCTGTATACAAAATACTTGAGCCTCTCAGAAAAAGAGATTTCATAAAGCTTCTTGAAGATATAGCAAAGGGGAAAGGAGGAGGAGAAACAGAGAGATCTCTTCTTCTTACATTGGCAGAGGTATATACAACACTATATGAAAGCTATCCATCTTTTGATGAGAGTGCAAAATCAATACTTGGACGAAGGCCTTATGATGTAAATCCATCCCCTGTTGTGAATGTAATACATAGAGTTTCAAGGCTTTTTGCAAAACGTGGAAGCCATGCAATGAGAAGCTGGGGCTCAGTAGATAGCTCTGTACCTATGCTGTTTTCAATCTCTCTTGCTTTACTTCCTTTCTCATCAGAACTTGATATAAAAGGATCTATGGAAGTAGCAGATAAGCTGATGATCCATGACTTCTTCAAAGATGCTCTTAAAGCTACAGGATATTACGGAGATGATGAATGCAGAGCAATATCACATGAAGGTGCAATGCTGCTTGCTGTCTCCTGGAACATAGCTGCGAACTCAGATGAGAATGACTCTCCTGTTGATATTCTTAAAGCAATCATCAATGACAGCGGTGTCATGAATCTGGCTAAGTGCAATGAATATAATGGGGAAATCTGGTTCAATAAGGAAAGAATGCAGAAGATAATACTCATATCTTCCCTCGCAAAGACTCTAGCTCTAAAGGAAACATCTGCAGAGCTTGATGTATTCACAGCAAGGCTCCTTTCCCATGAAATAAAAAGTGGATATAAGCTAAACACACTGCTCTCAAAGAATAACGTGGATTGACTACCTTTTAGGAGGTGTTTAAACTTTAACCTATGAAAACTTGGATTACTTATCTGGCTGCGATTCTTATGGGAATTGCCACATGCCTGATCTTCAGTGACTATACAGCAGTAACTGCGGTTTATTCATCAGTTACAGGCTTTCTTGTAAGCCTTGGAATTTTTCTTTTCATTCCTATTACAATAATCACTTTCACAGCAGGTATAGCATCATTAAGAAAAGACAAGCTACTTGCAAAAAGCACTGGGCTAACAGTTCTATGGTCACTTTTAACAACTACAGTGCTTGCTCTTTCAGCTGCTGCTATCTTCCTTGCATTCCCGGTAAAATTCCCGGTATCATCATCTGCAGGATCTGATGCTTCTGTATTTGAAAGCATATTCAGAACAACATCAAATAGAGCTCTGAATCAGATATACCCATCAAATCCATTCATGAGCATTGTAACAACTACATATTACATTGTTCCTATTCTTATTATTTCCTGGATTCTAGGTATTTCATTAAAGCCTAATGCTGATATAATCCGTCCTGCTTACACTGTAATGAATTCATTTGCAGAAGTGATGTACAGGATAATCAGAACAGTTACAGTATATGGATTCTTCATTGTATATACTGCATCTTCATACTTTCTTCTTGCATTATTCCAGGAAAAGACAGTACTTGTAAGCCCATCATTTATGAAGGTCTTCTTATTCGGTACGATTATCGTACTTCTTATCGTACTGCCTCTTATATATGCAATTTTTACAAGATTCAGAAAAAATCCATACTGGGCACTAGGCCGTTCATTCTCTCCTATTGCTGCAGGTCTTTTCACAGGGAATGTCCTGATGGCAGCCCTTATAAACGAAGGTTCATCAAGACAGAATGTAGGAGTACAGAAAAGAATTGTAAGCACAGCTACACCTATCTTCTCTGTAATCGGAAGAGGTGGTACAGCATTCATTACAACACTGACAGTACTCTCACTATTCAATGCAGTAGGAGCGCAGCTCAGTGCATCAAGCGCCATAATAGCATCGCTTGCTGTAGCTCTTGCTTCATTTATTTCATGCATAGCTACAGGGTATGAGATAATTGTTGTCTTATTTGCATCACTGAAGTTCATGAATCTTAACTTATATGGTGCCGAAGCTACAATTCTTGCGATGCTACCGCTTTTAACCGGGCTTTCAGTGCTTCTTGATACAGCAATAGCTGCACTTGGAAATGCTGCAATTTCTTTCTATACAAGAACAGATGTAAAGATTCCATATAGAGATATACTGTGACCAAAAAGAAGATTGCTCCAACACTACTGCTTATTGTGCAGTCACTGCTTACAGCTGCATATGTAGGAATGCTAATTCATGTATCAATTGTCCTCTTTTCAAAAGAGGGCATTGCTGCTTTCAGTGACCTTACATTTTATTTTCCAATCTTTGTTATATTGGTATCTTCTTTATCACCTCAGATAGTCCTTAGAATAAGACGGAAGCTCCATAGTGAGGATGGAGAGGTATTCCCTATTCTATTCACGATACTATCTCTTCAGGCATCTCTTATAATCCCTATTTTCACTGAGCTTTCTGGATATTTCTACATTCCTTCTGAAATCCTGCTTGTTGTAGAAAGATTCTCAATTCTAGCAACAGCGATGATTTTCCTTCTCTCATCACTCGAGTATTATGGATTCCAGAATGCCAAGCTCGGACTTTATACGTTCTATATCCTTCTAGCTTCTCTGATTGTCTGCATGCTTGCTCCATCTAGTACAAATAGAGGCTTCATAGAAATATATACTGCCTATTCAGATGCATTCATAATATACAGCACAATATTAATTTATATAGCGGCCTCTCTAACATTCGTTGCATATGCAATAAATGAGAAGACTGCAAGCAATATAAGGAAATGCGTATCTTTCCTATTGATGATTTTAGGAATAATCCTTTCGCTTTTTGATAATTTCATTCCAGCAATCATCTCTTCTGTATCTTATCTGATTGGCATAATAATACTTGATTTCAATACCAAAGACAGCTTCTGATAAAAGACCTCCCAGTTTTACTTTTTTCTGGGAGGCATTCTACTTTACTGGATTTATCAGTTAAGATTAATCACCGATTTATCATAATCTGCAGGTGGTACAAAGCCAAGAAGCTCCATACAAGTTGCAGCAATAGATGAGATTCCAAGGCCTGTATTGAGGTTTTTTGAATACTCTCCGTTATAAGAAGAATCAGCAATGATACATGGCACAGGGTTCAAAGAATGTGAAGTCTTTGCCTTAGGCTCTCCATTGCTCTTAAGCTTCAGTGAGCCATCCTTTCCATGCTCATACATATCATCAGCATTTCCATGATCAGCTGTAACAACCATTACACCACCAGCCTTCTCAATAGCGTCTCTGAGTCTTCCAATCTGAAGATCCATTGCTTCCATTGAGCATACAACAGCTTCAAATACACCTGTGTGGCCTACCATATCACCATTAGGGAAGTTAAGCTTGATGAAGTCCCACTTGCCGCTCTCTATCTCCTCAATCACTCTGTCTGTGATTTCTGCACATTTCATCCAAGGCCTTTCTTCAAATGGAACCTTATCAGAAGGAATCTCAACATACTCCTCAAGCTTATCATCAAACTTACCAGATCTGTTTCCATTGAAGAAATATGTTACATGACCGAACTTCTGAGTCTCAGATATAGAGAATTGCCTTACACCTGATGCACATAGATATTCAGCAAGGGTTCTATCGATAGCTGGAGGAGACACAAGGAACTGATGAGGGATATGAAGATCACCATCATATTCCATCATCCCTGCATATTCTACTTTTGGATGTCTCTTTCTATCAAATTCTGTAAGGGTATCTGCCTCAAAAGCCTTTGTGATTTCAAGAGCTCTATCACCTCTGAAGTTGAATAGAATAACAGAATCCCCATCTTCAATTGTCCCAATAGGCTTACCATTCTCAGCAATTACAAAAGGAGGAAGATCCTGATCTATTGCTCCTGTCTCTGCACGCAGAGTCTCTATTGCTTCATGAGCATCTACAAACTGCCTTCCTTCTCCGAGAACATGTGTCTCCCAGCCTTTTCTTACCATATCCCAGTTAGCATTGTAACGGTCCATTGTTATTACCATTCTTCCGCCACCGGATGCAATCTTAGCATCAAATGTTCCATCAGAAGAAAGATCTTTAAGAAATTCATCAAAAGGATCAAAATAATCAAGAGCTGACATTTCACCAACATCTCTTCCATCAAGAAGAGCATGCACTCTTACTCTCTTAACACCCTCTGCCTTAGCCTCAATAATCATCTTCTTAAGGTTATCTATATGTGAATGGACATTACCATCAGAGAGAAGGCCAATGAAATGAAGAGTAGAATTCTTAGCTTTGACATTGCTTATAAGCTTCTTCCATGTCTCGCCTTTAAACATCTCGCCGCTGTTAATTGAATTAGCAACAAGCTTTGCACCCTGAGAGAATACTCTTCCACAGCCCATTGCATTATGACCAACCTCGCTGTTACCCATATCTGCATCGCTAGGGAGTCCAACTGCAAGGCCATGAGCCTTGAGCTTTGTCCAAGGATAATCCTGATAGAGCTTCTCAAGATTTTTTGTCATAGCAGATGCAACAGCATCTCCATCTTTGTACTTACCAAATCCTACACCGTCCATGATTACAAGCAGCACTGGACCACGGCGTGTGATTTTTCCATTCTTAACTAAAGGATCAACCATGATAATTCTCCTTATTTATTCAGAATATATTATTTATCTAGAGATTGGACTAGTAGCCTCATCAAGCCATATCTTAGCTTCATTTGATACATAATCATAAATCTGATCATGCACCCATTTATGATAGGCATTTATTCTATCAATCTCACTATCAGTAAGATAACGGACAGCAATAAGCCTCTTCTCATAAGGAACGACTGAAAGCGTTTCAAATGAATAGAACTGACCAAATTCTGTATTCACATCCTGCTGCACTGCAATAAGATTCTCAATCCTTATTCCATGCCTGCCTTCTTTATATAGGCCAGGCTCATCAGATACAACCATTCCAGGGAGCATAGGGACATCTATGAGCTTAGATGAGATTCTCATTGGTCCTTCATGGACATTCAGGCGGCAGCCAACGCCATGGCCTGTACCATGGAAATAAGACATGCCAGCCTGCCATAAGAACTGCTTTGCAAGAATATCAAGCTGCACACCTGTGGTGCCTGCCAAGAACCTCTGACTGGCAAGTGCAAGGTGGCCTTTTAGAACCAGAGTATAATCTCTCTTCTCTTCTTCTGTTGCTTCAATACCAAAAAGAAGTGTCCTTGTAAGATCTGTCATTCCGAATTCAAACTGAGAGCCAGTATCGAGAACAAGAAGACCTTCTTCTGCTATCTTCTTATTAGACTTCTCACTTGCGCTATAATGGCACATTGCACCATGTTCTCTAAAGCCTGAGATTGGGGCAAAAGAAGGTCCAAGATAGCCTTCCATCTTCTCTCTCTCTTCTTCAAATCTCTCCGAAATCTCAATCTCTGAATAAATTCCAGTAGGGTTAAGCTTAGCCATGAAATTTGCAAATGCAATTCCATCTAGGAAATGAGCACGTCTCATTCCCTCAAGCTCTGAAGGATTCTTTCTGGCTTTGAGATCTGTTGAGATATCCCTTCCTCGTATATTTCTTGGCTTATCAACAAAAGGTGCAAACACGTAATTGACTCTATCTGGGTCAAAATAGCCAACACCTTTTTTTGTTAGATTTCCAATGTCATCAAATATATCAGTATAATCTCTAATCTCAAACGCTTCTTCAGCCTTCTTTCTTATACCAGATGAGAAACGCTTCGGAGATACATAAATAATAGCTCTATCTAGAGAAATAAATGCATAAGAATAAAAAACTGGATTGTATGGGATATCATCTGCTCTTAAATTGGTAATCCATGCAATATCATCAATAGATGTTATAAGAGTCCATTTAGCTTTATAATCTCTTAGCTTTAGACGTATAAGAGAAACCTTAGCAGATGCTGTAAAACCGGCATATTCATCCTTCATCTCGACACATTTTGTTGTAGGGACCGCTGGTCTGGATTTCCATATTCTATCTAATAGATCATCTGTGGCTTTTACTTCTATTCTGCTCTTCTTTAGCTCTTTTGAAACTCTGGAGAATTCTGTGATAGAAATGCTATTGCCATCAATGCCAAGCACATCATTCTTCTTAAGATTTTCTTTCAGCCAGTCATAAGGAGAAGGGAAACCCGGAGTATCTAGCTTAAGCATCCTGAATTCTGTTCCTTTTATCTCTTCCTCTGCCTGAATGAAATATCTGGAATCAACCCATAAAAGAGCTTCTGTCTCTGTTACTATGACTGTACCTGCAGAACCTGTGAATCCTGAAATAAAGGCTCTTATTCTCCATCTAGGTGCTACATATTCACTCTGATGAGGGTCTGTACCTGTAATCAGATAGGCATTAATTCCAGCCTTCTGCATCTCTTTTCTAAGATTACTTAACCTTTCGTCTATCATTTTTATTCCTTATAACGGTGAATGCTATAGCCATAGCAATACCGGCAATTACCATCAATGCACAGAAGCACTGTCCTTTTGAGATGTTCAGAAAAGACTGGAACAATGCGATGTTATTGCTCTCTTTTCCAAGTGCTATCACATACCCTATATCAGCATCAGGCTGTCTGAAATACTCTATTATAAATCTGATCGTTCCATAGAATATGAAATAAAAGGACATTACAATTCCCGGAGCAAGCTTCCTTTTATTCTTCAGTGGCCTTATTATAAAGAAAAGTATTAAGAAGAGAATTATACCCTCTCCAAACATTTCATAAAGCTGAGATGGATGCCGTGGCAGATTTATATAATCCCCATAGTTATAGCTAATAGAGAGCTTATCAGCAATTTCCCTTACCCACACATGGCTTGTTGAAAATGATGGAGCATCAGGGAAAATCATTCCGAAAGAAGATGTTGTAACCCTGCCATAAAGTTCTCCATTAATGAAATTACCAAGTCTGCCAAAAGCATATCCAGCTGGAATTGCAGCTGCTAAATAGTCGGCTATAGTTAAGAAGCTCAGTTTTCTAACCCTGCAGAAAATGAAAACAGATAATACAAGTCCAATAACACCGCCATGGTAGCTCATTCCTGGAAGACCTACAAAATGCTTTCCTTCAAATGGCCAGAAAATCATCCATGGATGCGTAATATAATAAATGGCATCATTATAGAATAAGCACGAACCTACTCTAGCTCCTATCAATAAACCGAGTATTCCCCAGAAAAACAGATCCTGTATATCATAACCGCTAAGCTCTATGCTTTTATCTTTCTTAACCTGAAAACTGAACAGCAGATAAGCAAAAGCAAAGGCTACTATATACATAACAGCATACCAGCGGACCGGAAGACCTTTGATCACATATGGGGAAATCCAGGATGGGAAACTTACATATAGGAACATAGACAGAGTGTACTACCATGAGACCTTTAAAGCAATTATTATGGTTATTCATATCAATTACATATTTTTATTGCTATTATCTAATATATGAAAAAGCTATTTTCTGTTCTTGTATTGATCCTTGCTTCATCAGCACCTCTTTTCTCTGGTGCTGTTACTGAAAAATACATACCTGCATCAACTACAGAGGTAGAGATGCCATCTCTTGAAAAAGCTCAGGAAGATGAGAAAGTCTCTATTTCCGAAATGCTATACAGTTTAGGAAATCTATACACATTTCTAGATCAGAACTACCTATGGGACATAGATAGCAATAAGATACAGATTAATCTTGTAAAATCCATGGTAAGCAGTCTTGGAGATGAATATTCATACTATATAACACCAGATGAAGCAGATGATTTCAAGGAATCATCACAAGGTGATTATGTAGGAATAGGAACTTATCTTACAAAGATGAATCCTGATTACATTGATCCATCTAAGCCTGAAACATATATGGTCGTAATCACCTCTCCTTTTCCAGGAGGACCGGCAGATAGAGCTGGAATAAGAGCAAAAGATATGATCAGCCATGTCAACGGAGAAGATATATCGAAGTTATCTGCAAATGAGGCTTCTAGAAGGATAAGAGGAAAAGAAGGAGAAGATATAACACTAACAATACACAGAGGAGATTCTGTTTTTGATATCACTCTCCGTCCTGAGACAGTCACAACACCAACAACATCAAAGACGATACTTTACGATGATATAGGATATTTATTCATATCATCCTTCACATCTCATACTTATGAAAACTTCAATAAGGATATGACATTCCTTCTAGAAAATGGAGCAAAGAGAATAATACTTGATCTCAGGAACAATGGAGGTGGATATGTTGATGATTCGCTTAAGATTGCAAACTCATTCATATCTGAAGGAAAGCTTCTTACTGCGCATTTCAAAAACACCTCAAAGGCAATCGTGTATAATGCAACAGCCTCTACTCTCGTTCCGGAAGAATACCCAGTGATTATACTTGTAAATGAAGGAACCGCATCTGCATCAGAGATTCTGACAGCAGCACTTAAAGAGAATAACAGAGCAACTGTAATCGGTTCGAAAACATATGGAAAAGGCGTAATGCAGAGCGAGATTCCATATCTTGGTGGCTATCTATGCATAGTGACATCAAGCTATACAACACCACTTAATCATGATATCCATAAAATAGGAATCACTCCGGATATAATAGTTGAAACAGAAAACTATACAGATGATGATCTCAAAGCATATGAGAAATTCATGAAAAGCGACAAGATTAAGGAATATCAGAAAGAACATCCAGAATACTCTAAGGAGAACATTCTGAACTTTGCTGAAGAGAACAGTGAAAGCGGTGTTCCTGAATCTCTTTTATGCCTTCTTATGAGAAATGAATATATTTATTCTCTTGATTATGATAAGCGCCCTATAGCAGATCCTGAATTTGATACAGCTCTCAGAAGAGCAATCGAGGAGATTTGCAAATGAGAGTATTCCTTATTGATTCAGACTTCGATATAGCAAAGCCTTATTCACTTAAATCAAGAGAACGAAATTATTTAGGAAAGGTGCTAAGGCTATCTCCTGGAACAGTTTTCACAGCTAAAGACAGGAATGATAACTTCTTTGAAGCAACTTTAATAGATGAAGAAACAATCTCACTTAAACCTACAGAAAAACCTGAAGATACTCTTCTCGATAGCCTTTCTTCCTATAAAGGGAGCTTTGCTCGCATAAATGCCTATGTATCAATGCTGAAAGGAAAGAAAAACGAAACAGTAGTGAGAGCCCTCACTGAAATAGGTGTTTCATCGATAATATTTATTGAAACAGAATTCGTGCAGGAAAAAAGCTTTTCACAGCATCAGAGAGAAAGACTTGGAATCATATTAAAAGAGGCTGTACAGCAATCTGGAGGAAAAGCACCAGAACTGACTGGACCTAAAATGTTCAGAGAAGCCATCTTAGAATCAGAAGGATTAAAGCTTATACTCCACCAGAGCAGCAGAGTTAAAACAATGGATATATTTGAAGCTCTTAAAGGCTGTGATATAAATTCTGAGGTCTCACTATTCATTGGCCCTGAAGGAGGATTCAGTGACAATGAGTGTGAATTTGCAGAAGATAATGGTGCCAAGCCAATACTTCTTAAAACAAATATATTAAGAGCAGAAACAGCAAGCATCTATGCTTCTTCTGTTGTGCAATCAATCCTGCACCATTGATACCTACTTATAGTATCTATATCAGAAATTATAGTTATTTCTTTCATTAGCAACCAAAAGATGCAAAACTAACCTAACTCAATTCTTTTTTTATAAATTAATAAGACTTTTAATAACATAAGATACATATGTTGCATTCAGCCAAAAACACTGTTTTGTCATCCATTCTCCATTAGGTAGTAAATCCCCATTCTTGTTGATATCTCCAATCACCGTCCCATCCTTCAACATATATGCTGCTTTTCTTGTATGAGGTCTTACATGTACAACAGAACTATCAGCAATACCAGGAAGACTATTGTTAACAATCTGTTTTTTTCCTTTCATTACTCTTCTTAGACCTGCACCTTTTTTTATTTCCTCAATTGTCAAAGACCAAACTCTATGAACTTCCTCGACATCCTGATTTGGCATATTCCAGAACTTTGCCGTTTCAAGTCTTGTTATGCCGTTTTCATCAATTTTATATATAACAAAAAGAAAGCGAGCTGATACTACATCATTGTAAAGATCCGAAGATTCCCATTCTTGTTTTATTAAATCCATAAATTCAAAAGATGGAAACGATACACTTTCCCTTATACTACCATCATTTTTGACATGTATAGATTTTACTTGTATGTTAGCACTCTTAAACTCCTCGCAGTCCACCTCCGAATTTCCAAGTCCCAACATAAAACTAGTCAAGCAAGCATAAAAATTCTTTGGTTTCTTATTGCATTCAAGTCCTGCTTCAATTGCAATCTCTTCTTCAGTACAATTCTGATAAACCAAGATACGTCTCAGAATCAAATCCTCAAAACTGATAGTCTTAAGCTGAGATACATCCTTGATGATGTGTGGTGACTCTGATTCCCCAAAGATGTATTTTCTCAAGAGTCTAGTCATATATGTTGTCTTTAAAGAATAAGCACGTTGTTTTGCTGGTAAATTATCATTGTAAGGTTGCTGTACAAGAGATTTCTCTGCTGTATCTCCCTTTGTGCATGCACCAAGATATTTAGTATCTCCCTCAGACAGTTCATGTGCTTTTCCAGCCCTAATTTTTGAAACAATAATGTTCCAATCTTGGATAATAATAGCAAGATCCTCCTCAGGAAACCCTTCTATAAGTGCATAGTGATCAATGAACATATCACATTTCAAAGGAACAGTAGGATCATTGCATTTGTTTTTTTTCTTATCATGAAAATAAGATAGTAGCAGAATATTTTCACATTTATGCCAGAAGGAACTATCATAGAATGTCTTGTCAGGAACAGACTCCTTAGCGTAGTTGATTATATCACATACAAGACGCTCCTTTGCACTAACTCCATTTTTTGTTATATAATATGGGGAAACCTTGAGTTCTACCTTTGCTTTCTTGAAATCTGGTTCGGAATCAGAATGCGGTTTCTGTCCAAACCAACAATCTTCTATCAACTGACCGAGATCTCCTTTGTTCTTACTATTCAAGTATATCCCAGTCTGATCCAGCTGTCCGAATGTAATTTTTGACATAACAAGTTCGTTTGCCCGGATTATCAATTCGTTTTTTGTATACTCTTTGTTTCTCATTATACAACCCTTCTAAGATTTAGTTTTTTTATTGTACTCTAGATTTATATAGACTTCAAAAGAAATGCCTCCAATTAATTTGTAATTGGAGACATTCAATCCTAGTACCATAAAAGAATGCTAACATGTAATTATCATATCTAATAGGTTATAATACTACCAGATTTCTTTTGCATAACCTGCAAGCTCTTTCGCTCTTGTCTGAATATCATTATGAATAAATTGATTTTTATATTTTTCTACAAGATTAGCGATTAACACAAACGTTCCAACTGGTGTCCCATTGCCTTGTCCTCTTTTTCCTGTTTTATAAACAGTCAACTTTGATTTGTAATTATTATTACCAGCTGAAGTATTATCATCTCCATATAAAAGTGCTTTATTTCCAATATTTTGAACATACTCCATAGTAAAGTCGACTTCAATGTTATCTGGAATAGGTATATTGCCATACCATTCATCGAGAGAATTTAATGTTTGTGGAATAATGTGCTCAACCGTAAGATTTCTAGGCACACTGAAACGAGAATTGTTCTTTTTTTTCTGTAGATATTCTTCAATATGCCTTAGATAGAATTCACTTAATTTATTGTCTGTAGTTGAAAATGAAGCAAATTTTTCTTCAAATACACTGTCTGCTATAGATTTTTTTTCTTCAATCAATAAGTTGGTAACATCATTCATTGATTTTAAAGGATCCTTGAGAATATTAATACATTTTTTAAACAGTCGATCTAATGTATTCATGCTCATATCGCAAATCTGCATTCTAACAACAAGAGAAGTAAGTGAATCAATCATATTTTTGAAATCATTGGTCTTGAAAACATTAGAATCTTTACCTGTATAGGCAACAGCGTATAGCAATACAAAAACCTGATCCATTCCCAATTGTTGAAAATCTAACAGTTTTTCATCAATACTCTTCTCGCCTGTTTTTGCCTGACGAAGCTGGCCATATATAGTTGCACATTTATGCAACTCAAGATAAAAGTTAGTGAAATTATTCGATGCACTAACTGCATATTCATTTCTGAATACCTCTGGAAGCTTATTTTTAGAAATACGTTCATTTTTTGCAAAAAAGAACAGTGCTACGAAGAAACTCGCCAAAAAGCTTTCTGATACTGTTGCTACAATAGAATCCCACTTTTGAACTGCTTTATCTGTGGATTTTGCCCAACTAAGCATAATATTTTTTATTCTGTCTGCAGCAGTAAGATCTAATCCTTTACCATTGAGGGAATCAAATACCTGAAATGCATCAGATGAAGCATCACATTGAATTTCAACAAGCATTATTTTTCTAGTCAGTATATCTGTATAATGACTATAAAAATCATTACTACTATCAAAGAATTGGTTTTGAATTAGTTCATTTTTTTTTGCTTTCAATGATTTCTCATAATAGGTTCTTGCTGCAATAATACGTTTTGCTCCGCGTAATGCATGATTAACACTGTCATCTCTTATATTCAATATATCATTATTATAACATTTTCCTGTATTTCCATTTAGAATGAGCCGTGGTGCTTTTTTATAATCAGAACTACGGAATTTGCCTCCTAATAAAAGTCCATCTAAAATATCCTTAATATTATTTTTCATATTCTCATTAACAGATGTATCTTCTATCAACATTTTTCTAAAAGCCGAAATAAGGACAGAAAGAGATGTTAACCTTTGTTGCCCATCTACCAGATGCCATACTTCATCTTCTGGAATTGTATACTCAGCGAAATCAAAGGATTTTGAAACTCCATTACTTTCTTCGTAAGGTATTGTTACAATTGCACCAAGAAAATGTTTTATATTTGTATTAGAATTTTCAAGCAAAGAAAATGTATCTAAGAGCAAAGTAGAATTTTCTGAAATAGACCACTCATATTCTCTTTGATAATCTGGAACAGAATAATAATGTGATGCAAAAATATCACTGATGTTCTTAAACATAGACATAAATGTTTCTCCGTATATTTACCTTAAATTCATTATTTCTATATAAAAAGAAAAACGCAAGGTAAATTAGTTCAGCATACTTAAAGTATTATTTTTGTTGGTTTTAAACTAAATTTTATTTCTTATTATTTTTCTTTTTCTATTATATCATCTAAAACTTTTCCCATTCTAGTTATCATTGGAACAACAAGAGCATTACCCATGCAGAAATATCTCATTCTGTCAGGCATATCCTTATCTCCACTTATTTTTGTCCAGTCATCATCGAACCCTTGAAGTCTTTCAGTTTCAATTGGAGTGAGAAGTCTAAGACGTCCAGTTTTAGGATCTGAGACAATATGAGAACTCCTGTTCAAAGTTCCTTCACTAGTAAGCATTGTCCTACCTGGTCTATCCCATGGATCTGGAAATGCTACAGGTCCTTCAGAAAATATATACTCATGACCATTGGCTGAGACCCTTGGTATTTTCTTGGCGCCCTTAAGAAAGGACCATTTACCTATTTTATCAGTGGTAATGAAGTATTTTTCATCCACTCCATATTCAAGAATTTTTCCAAGAACAATCGGATTTTCACCTTTTTCCTCCACATCACAAGTGAAAATTCTCCCATCTCTCATAAGACCAGCATTCTTAAAGGTAAACTCAAACTTATCAGAAACAGTGATTATGTTAGTATCAAGTACTGTTTCTTTAATTTGACCTAATAATGAAACAGGGAAAGCCTTTGCCATAAAACCATCATTTAAAAGAATATCATCTATATTGGATGACAATTTTTCCATACCATATCGACTGTTATTTTTATATGCATAAATGAAAGTTCTCCTGCGTCTCTGTGGAGCACCATATATAGCAGCATTGACGACTCTCCACTCAACAGAATATCCAAGCTCATTTAGACATGCCAACATAATACCAAAATCCCTTCCACGTTGTTTTGCAGGAGATTTAAGCAATCTATCAACATTCTCAAAAATACAAAATGGTGGTTTTTTGGCAATAATCACATCACGTATTTGCCACCAAAGAACACCTTTCTTTCCCTCAATACCATGAGATGTTGCAAGACCATGTGCAACAGAATAGTCTTGGCATGGAAAACCTCCTACAAGCAGAGAATGGTCAGGAATATTTGCTTTATTTACAATGCTTATGTCATCACCAGTATGATATTCCCCATTTAAGTCTGGGCTATCTCCAAAATGGAAAACATAACAGTCATGAGCCCACTGTTTTTTCTTTTCTGGTTCCCATTGAGAAAACCATACAGTATTCCATCCACTTTTCAATCGATCCAGACCAAGCCTGAATCCTCCAACACCTGCGAATAGTTCGCATACAGTTTTTTTCATTGACCCTCCAGAGCATTTGCTCACGTCATTTTTTGAAGCCGAAAAATTCATTAACACTGCCATTATGTCAGATCGATGGCCTCTTTATTAATATAGCTTAAATTAAATAAAAACTAAATTTTCAAATCTATTGAGATTAATAATAATGAGTGCAGAATGTAAATTAACAGTTTTTATGCAATCTTTTTGCTATAAGTAAATAGAAATCGATACTTCTTTAAATAATAATTAGATAATATGGATTTTCCTGGTAATGTAAGACAGCTTTTCTCATATGTGAGAAACTATCAGCTTATGTAAAAAGTGAAAAACATGAAAAAGTACCACTAGAAAGAATTGTTAATTTCTTAAGTTATAATTTCGCTTAATCCTTTTATATATCATTAATTAAAAAAATGTGAAAAAACAAAAAGCATTGTGAAAAAATTGTGAAAAAATCAGTATTTTACTAAGTTTTTCACATTTTTTTATTCACATTTATATATACAGAAAATTATATTATTTCAGTAGAAAAACAAAGTACATAATATTATTTAATTCTTTTTATTACAAGTAAATACTTATTAGTTATTTATAATGGTACAACTGTTCGTTTTCTCTTATGGAAACTGTTTTTTTCACCATTGTTAAATGCATTGTGCAAAAATGTGAAAAAATTGGGAAATTTCCACATATAGTGTTTCTGATAAATGTTGTTACGAAAAATCCTTAAAGCTATAATTAATCCATGCCACTTGTATACAGTATTGGAAATCCATTAATAGATTATCTCTGTTATGTAACAGATGAAGATTTGAAGAAATTAGAGCTCAATAAAGGCACTATGCTCCTAATAGATGCAGATAAGAGAGCTGAAATATTAGAATACACACGAAATAGAAAGATCTCTTACTCATGTGGAGGAAGTGCTCCCAATACAATGATAACATTGAAGATGCTCGGAATTGACACTATCCTAGCAGGCGGACTAGGAAATGATGAACATGGCAGAATGTATAAGGAGAAACTTGAAAAAACAGGTGTAATTGACCAGACCGTTTTAAAAGATGCAGTAACTGGTACATCTATAATCCTTCTTACTGATGATAAAGAAAGAACAATGAACACTTTTCTTGGAGCAAATAGGCTATTTTCAGAAAGCGATGTGATGGAAGATAGCATCGATAAAGCTGATTTATTTTATTTCACAGGATATATGTGGGATACAAAAAGCCAGCAGAACGCTACAAGGAAAGCTCTTGACCTATGCAGGGCAAAAGGAAAGAAAATAGCCTTTGACCTTGCAGATCCTTTTGCTGTAGGACGATATAGGGAAACATTCCTAAAACTTGCATCAGAGTATTGTGATATAGTATTTGCAAATAGTGAAGAAGCAAGATTTCTTCTAGATAACTATGATGCATACGAATGCTGCCGTTCTCTTGGAAAGCTCTGCCCATTAGCCATTATAAAGAATGGAAAAAAGGGCAGCTTCATATCTGATAATGAAAAAATCTATGAAATACCACTGTATGGAACAAGTCATCCAGTAGATACAACAGGAGCAGGAGATACGTATGCAGCAGGATTTCTATACGGATTTCTGAATGGCTATAGTACAGAGATATCAGGAAGAATTGCATCATATCTTGCTGGGGAGATTATATCTCAGATTGGTGCCCAGTTCTCTTCTGATAAAATAAAAGAGTTAAAGGATTATATTAATAACAATATCCTAAAATAGCTATCAGCATAAAAAAATGCCTAATACTGATTATATTAGGCATTAATTTAAATAAGATACATTATCAGTAATTTTTTGCTGCAATCTCGAAGTATGACTGAGGATGATTGCATACAGGACATACTTCAGGAGCTTTCTTCCCAATTACAACATGACCGCAGTTTCTGCATTTCCAAATCTGATCTCCATCTCTTGAGAATACAAGACCTTCCTCTACATTCTTCAAAAGAGCAAGATACCTAGCTTCATGTTCTGCTTCAATCTTTGCAACACCTCTGAACTGTGCAGCAATCTTTGTAAAGCCTTCTTCCTCAGCTTCCTTTGCAAATGCAGCATACATATCAGTCCATTCATAATTCTCACCAGCAGCAGCCTCTTTAAGATTATCTATTGTCGATTTTATATCGCCGCCTTCTAGGTACTTGAACCACAGCTTAGCATGCTCCTTCTCATTTTCTGCTGTTTCTAAGAATATTGCAGCAATCTGCTCATAGCCCTCTTTCTTTGCCTTAGAAGCAAAATAAGTGTACTTGTTTCTAGCCTGGCTTTCTCCTGCAAAAGCAGTCATAAGATTCTTCTCTGTCTTAGATCCTCTGAGTTCCATTTATATCCTCCTTTTCCCTGCATTTATTGCAGAGTCCTTTGAATATTATCTCATGAGAAAAGATAGTAAAGCCATTTTCCTCCGCCACAGCTTTTCTATCTATATCGGACTCACCAGGTACATCTACATCGATAAAATGCCCACATGATACACATATAGCATGAGCATGCAATGCAACATTCCTATCATATAGAACCTCATCTTTTCCACTGGCTTCGAGCTTCTTTATAACATTCTCATCTGAAAGAATCTGAAGATTTCTATATACAGTTGCTTTTGAAACAGATGGATTTTCCTTATGTACAAGCTCATATACATTATCAGCAGAAGGATGCCCCATATAGAGGTTAATAGCCTTTAAAACCATCTCCTTCTGCTTAGTATTTCGCCTAACCATAATAATCCTTATTGGTAATCATTTTTAATAATATAATAAAAAGATTATTATCTGTCAAATAAGCTGCAATAAAAATGCAGCTTCTGTTTTTTTATTTTGACTCTTTAAAAGGAATTATGCGAACTTGCTTATATAATCCTTCACCTTCGCTTTTTGTCTCAACACCATCAAAATCATTGAGAGCTGTATGAACAAGACGTCTTTCAAAAGGATTCATTGGCTCAAGAAGTCTGGACTTTCCTGTTCTTTTTACAAACTCTGCGCTTTTATAAGCAGAACGGATAATCTGCTCTTCATGGCGCATTCTATAATTCTCACTATCAACAACAATCTTCAGATCTGGATCAAGATTACCTGCATATACGTTAGCAAGAAGCTGTATAGCATCAAGATTCTTTCCTTTTCGACCAATCAGGATTGAGCTATCTTCGGATTCGATTGTAATTCCGACCTTGCTTTCTCTTCTGAAATTTATTGAGCTCTTTCCCTTGTACCCCATCTTCTCTATGAGAGTATCAATGAAAAGAAGAACCTTCTTCTCATTATCATTCTCAGCATCAAGTTTCTCACCTGAAGGAACTGGATATTCAGAGGAATCCTTTTTTTCATTGATATCCTCTCCATAGTAAACACGGATTTTTACATAAGACTTCTTGAATAATCCTTTTTTTGTATTCTCAAGAATCTCTATATTGAAATCCTTGCCTCCAAGATCCAGTTCATCTATTGCCTTTTCTTTAGCTTCTTCTTCAGTTTTACCTTCAAAATCACGATACATTTATATTACCCTCTTATTTTCTTTTCTTCTTTGCGGCTTTCTTAGCCTGTTTCTCTTCTTCTTTAGCCTTCAGCTCATCACGGTATTTGCTACCCTTTTTCTTATTTACAATAAGCTGCTGTCCAATAGATATTGCATTTGTCACTGTCCAGTAAACAAGCAGACCTGATGGAGCATTATACATAATGAAGAAGAAGATAATAGGCATTCCGTATGTCATGAAAGACATCATTCCCTGCTGCTGTGAATTAGTAGATCCACTCTGAGTTATCTTCATTGAGAATATCATCGATACGGTATAGATAATAGGAAGAAGGTGAATCTGGCTACCAAGAAGAGGAAGATTGAATGACAGAGTAGCTATTGTATCTGGAACAGATAGATCTGGAATCCAATGAGGTATAAACATAGCACCTCTTAACTCAAAATTCTTATTCAGAAGGCCGTAAAGAGCAATGAATATAGGGAACTGGATAAGCATAGGAAGGCATGATCCCATAGGATTTATTCCTTCTTCCTTATAAAGCTTAGCTATTGCAGCATTCTGAGCTTCTGGATTATCTGCATAACGCTGCTTAATCTCTTCCATCTTAGGAGTCAAAGCACTCATCTTTGCTGTAGAATCCATTCCCTTCTTGCTTATTGGCTGAAGAATAAGCTTAACCATTACAGTAAGAAGGATAATAGCAACACCATAGTTTCTGCAGATCTTATAGAATATATCAAGGAAGAATTTAAGAATTGTCTCAAGCCAGCTTAACCAGCTAACATCAAGAGCCTTCTTGAGATTATGGTTCTCAAGACCAAAGATATTATCAACAGCCCTATCATAAATCTTAAGATTCTTTGCAAGCTGAGGACCTACATAGAAAGAATAAACATCTGTAACAGAAGAAGATGCAGAAGCAGCTCTATTAAGATATATTGTATCTTTCTGTGATGGATAACCATCTCCTGTAACCTCAGTAGCGCTTACACTTGAGATTATTCCGTCTGTCTCAGGAATAAGAAGCATTGCAAAATACTTACCTACAAGCCCCATCCATTCAACATCATCAGAAGAGTTATATACACCACCCTTAAAGGAAATAACCTTCTTATTTCCTTTATCGGATCTCTTCATATAAACTCTTCTATAGTCATAGTTTCTGCTGAGCGAACTGAAAGTAGGACCAATCTGAGGACCTACAGAGATTGTATACATAGAGCCATCATAATTAAAAGGAATAACAGAACCATCTGAGCTCTTAATAGTAACAGCAAGCTGAATCATGTATTCATTGTTATCAGGTACTGCATATTTCTTTTCTACAGTGAATGATGCTCCTGTATCTTCAATAACATAATCTCTAGTGAATGTAACCTGCGTAATAGATCCTTTATTAGGTATTTCCTTTTTCTCTATAGAATAAGCATATACATCATCCAAACTCTGCTTGTTTGACCCAAGATAAAGCATGAAGGGATCGTTATCAACATCTTCCTTGAATACAAGCTCTGCAGGTTCTCCATCTGCCTCATGTTCTCTTGTTTTTATGGATGAGATAGTTGCTCCTACAGGATTAAACTCTATATCAAGGCTTTCATTCTGTATCCTGAATGTAGATTGATTATCAACACTGCCTGTAGCTTTTACTAAAGAAGTTGTAGCTTCACTGATTTCACTGGCATTGTCAGTGATTACTTCAGTAGTCTCTGATGCTTCAACATAATCTGGTGTGAAAAAAGTAGTCTGGATTGTCATTCCAACAGTTATGACTATTACAGACAAAACAAGTGCAATGATAGTATTCCTATCCAATTTATTACTCCTAATGTTTGCTTAAGCAAAATAAAAATAGGCTTTTATATGTATTCTAGAAAGCTGGAATAGGAATATTGCTTGAAAAAAGAAGAGTCTATTTCTGATTTGCCCTGTCCAGCAATTCGATAAAACGGGACTCAAGCAAGGAGAAATCAGAAACCTTTCCAGGATACACTACTAAAACATAATCTTTTGACTCAGAAATAAGCAAATTCTCTGATGTATGACGTTTTTCATAGCATCTGAAGATTTCTTTGGCTCTGCGTCTTACCCTATTTCGGTCAACTGCTCTGCCAAAATGCTTAACAGGAATAACAATAATACGATCAAAACCGAGATTGTTATTAATAGCAATTAATCGCATTTCCGAGCTTGAATATTTCTTTCCCTGCTTGAAAATGCGATCAATTTCCTGTTTCTTTCTGATGATTTCAATCTTAGTAAGGCTTCTTCTCATCACTAACTGTGAGGTTGTATCTGCCCTTAGCTCTGCGACGAGCAAGTACCTTGCGGCCACCCTTTGTTGCCATTCTTGCGCGGAAACCGAACTTTCTAGTTCTCTTCATCTTACTTGGCTGGTAAGTTCTCTTGCCTTTATAACTCATGGTATTTCTCCAAAATCTCCGCTAAATAGCGGTAATTAAACATATTTTAAGACGCTAGCGTCCAGTTACAGAAGTCTACCAACTCTGAATAGTGTGGTCAAGTCCTTTTTGTTAAGGCTAATGATTTTATTTGATATTCTGGAAATTTTTCCTGGTAATTTTTTAGGATTCTAGACTTCTCTATCATCAATAAACCCTTAGCACTTGAAGATGAACACTCTATATATAGCGTATTGTTCTTAAAACTATATAAATGAGTCACTGCAGCTAGAGAAGGACCAGCTATAATTGGCCACATTTTATATAAATCAATGTCATTTTTTCCAAAAGATTTAAGAATAATCTCTATTTCATCAGATAGATTCTTGACTTCTATTTTCAAAATAGAATTCTCCTTTATTCACTTTGTAGTAGATGGCTTTATTCCTATTTTCAAAATAATTCTCAAAAGGAAGAAATGTAAAGAATGCCTGAGAATAATTATCTAGAAGAGATATAAATCTTCCTCTTTTCTCAGGATCCAGTTCAAGAAGAACATCATCAATAAGAATTATTGGCTTCTTTCCTGTCATCTTTGTGAAATATCTTGCTTCTGAAATACGCATTATCAGAGAACAAAGCCTCAGCTGACCTGTAGATCCTATCTGAGCAAAAGGACCTTCAGCGCACATTATCATAAACTTGTCACGATGAATGCCAGATGATGTGGTCTGGAGGTTTATATCTCTTTCTGATGTTTTTTCGAGATAAGATACTATTTCATCTACTGAACCAGAATCTTTCCATGAAGGCTGGTAATCAATATATAGCTCATAATCAGTATCAGAAATAAGAGAAAAAATCTCTGGAAATATCTTATTGAATTCATAAACAGTTTCAGTACGTTCCCTCATTATCTCAAGACCATAATAAGAAAGTCTTTCATTATAAAGAGATAAGAGCGAATAATCTCCTGTTTTTATAGCAGCATTACGCTGAGTAAGTATTTTTCTATAATTTCTGGAATTATCAAAATAAAGAGGAGAATAAAGGCTCATCATCTGGTCAAAGAACCTTCTTCTCATCTCAGGTTCACCTTTTATGAATTGTATATCCTCATGGCAGAATACAATGCATGGAAATTTGTATATTAGTTCTTTTCTATCTTTTATTTCCTTATCATCAATAAAGATATGCCTTTTATTGTCTTTATATATAACTTTTATTGATTCTTTTTCTCTCTCATCTATTAAAAAAGAACCTTCGATTCTGAATCCATCACTGCTTCCTATTTTCATGCACTCCTTCAGATTAGGAGTTCTAAAAGAACTGCCATAGCATAGTGTATATATAGCTTCCAGAATATTTGTTTTTCCCTGACCATTTATTCCTGTAAGAACAATATCCTCTGCGTCAACTGATAGATTAGCAGAGGATATATTCCTGAAATTATATAGATTTAAATCAGTAAATCTCATTAAACCTGCATTGGCATCAAGACAAACAGATAATCCTTCTCTGGCTCAGGGAAAATTGCCATAGCAGCAGAAGTGCTATTGAAGGATATCTTGAAGAATTCGCTGTCAATTTTCTTGATAGGTGTAAGAAGAAGGTTGAAATTAAACGATATTTTAGCTTCTGGACCTTCATATTCACATGGAATAATCTGCTTTGAATCTCCAAAATCTGCATTTTCACTAGAAAGCATCACTCCATCCTTGTTGAGATCAATGAATATTCTCTTTGATTTTGCTTCAACAAGTACGGAAATAAGAGTAATTGCTTTCTCCATATCATCTTTCTTCATCTTACATTCATAAGTGAATGACTTAGGTATTACTCTATCATAATTAGGATAATTTCCGCTTATAAGGGTAGAATATATAATTCTCTTTCCTACATGTGCGAATATATTGTCATTTGTAATAGCTATAGAGAAAACCCCTTCATCAGAGAGTATTGATTTAAGCTGCTGAAGGAACTTTGTAGGTACAATAGCACCCTTGAAGTCAGGAATCTCCTGCTCAAACTGTTTCTCAATGAATGCAAGTCTCCTTCCATCTGTAGCTACCATTACAAGTTTATCATCCTTCTTCTCTGTATAAACACCAGTAAGGAAAGGCCTTGTAGTCTCCTCACTTACAGCAAATGCTGTTTTATCTATCATATCTGCAACTTCTTTCTGAGTCAGAGAGAAGAAAACAGAATCAGGTGCTGTAAGAAGCTCTGGATATTTTGATGCATCTGTTGCTTTTATGTTTACATTTATATTGTTTATAGCATCAACAGGTCTGATAGTAAGCTTATTATTCTCACATGAGAATTCAAGATCTACATCAGGAATATTCTTTAGTACAGCAACAAGCTTATCACAGAATACAGTAGTTGAACCTGGGACTATTGTCTGTACAGGAACTGTTGAGATGAATCCCATTTTTCCGTCAGTAGCCTTTATTGTAAGCACATCATTTGCACTCTCGAATAGAACATTAGATGAAATTGAAAGAGAATTTCTCATTGAAGAGAAGTTGGTAGCATATTCAATTTCCGGCTTTATTAAGCTGCATGCAATAACGAATTTCATAAGTCGTCGCACTCCTTCTATTATCTCTACTATATTACCATAACTATTAAGTTAGTAGTATTAGTAGTATACGGAAAAATGTGAAAAACAACACTAACTTCTTATTTTAAATAAAATTGTAACGATTAAATAAATGTGGAAAAAACAAACTGTTTTTAACATTTATCATTTTCTTTGTTTAAGTTTTTCACATCTCCTTTTAGATTTTAACAATTTATTCCTAAAAATTTTAACTTTTTAACACGGTTTTCCACACAAATTGTGAAAAATTTTATTTCTTATTCTCAAGCTTGCTTTTTATATCTTCAACAGCTGTTTTTATAGAATCATCTACATCTATATTAGAAGCTACTACATTATATGAATATCTTATTGATGTATGGTCTTTGCTTAAATATGTACCTATATCTGTCTGTGTGAAGTCTCCAAATTCATATGCTATATATATAGCGATTTTTTTGGCATTTTTTACACTTTTGCCTTTAGAAGATCCCTTTATTTCAGATAATGATATATTGAAATAGTTAGCTGTAGCTCTGAAGATATCATCTATTGAATAGTCGATATTCTTTATTACAGGGTCAACTATTATATTCTTAAGCTGTTCTTTTGCTATTTCTATTGTTGCTGGTTTTCCAATTAGCTTGGCAACACCGCTTACAGTAATCAATGCCCCCTCAAGATCCCTTACGTTAGTATTTACGGTCTCACATATGTAATTCAGGGTATCGTTTGGTATTGAAAGGTTGAGATCTTTTATCTTCTGCTTAGCTATTGCAACACGTACTTCATACGTAGGTGGGCGCAGATCTACATTAAAGCCTTTAGTGAATCTTGTTCTCAGTCTTTCTGTTATATCTGTAAGCTCTGTTATAGGCCTATCGCAGGTGAATACAATCTGTTTATTGTTCTGGTAAAGCTCATTGAATGTATGGAAAAGCTCTTCCTGAGTTGATTCCTTCTTCTGCAGGAAATGTATATCATCAATGAGTAGAACATCTACATTCCTGTATTTCTGCTTGAATTTGTTGTTATCAGGCTTTCCGATTACAGATATAAATTCATTTGTGAATGATTCAGCTGTGACATAGATGACGCGTTTTTTTGGATCATTCTTATCTATATAGTTTCCGATAGCCTGTAGAAGATGGGTTTTTCCGAGTCCTACTCCACCATAAATAAGACATGGGTTGTATGACACGCCTGGGTTCTGGGCTATTATCTTTGCAGCTTGATAAGGAAGGATAGAATTATCTCCGCTTATGAAGTTGTCAAATGTATATTTTGGATTCAGTGTATCGTTTTTAGATATTCTTATTGGTTCTGGTTGCTTTTCTGCTTTCTTAACAGGCGATGCAGTCGAAGAAGAGAATGAAGTCTTTCTGCTTTCATCTACTACAAATTCTACGGCGACTTCCATTCCGCATTTCTCAGATAATGTATTAGCAATTGCTTCTTTCTGTTTTTTTACAGTATCACGCATGAATGGAGATGAGACAGATAGATAAATAACACCGCTTTCCTCTTTTAAAGGAATGATATTATCCAGTGCCCTCTTGTATGTTGGGGGCAAAGTGTCCTTGAGCTGTGAGGCTGTTTCCTGCCAAATTGATTCTAGATTTTCCATATATCAGACAATATTAATCCACCATTTCCAACAAAACAAGCATCTTGGGCAAAATGACTCTGAAATGGATATTGTCAGTTATTATTAATCTCTTATGAGATATATAAATATTAAAAAATCTTTAAGACGTTCCATCCTTGAATTAAAATAACAGAAAATGTATAATAAACAGAGGCTGTCCTGTGAGGATGAAAGCTATGCTTTATGGGGATGGCGGCAAATCCAAAATAGAAAGGTAAGGTATGGACGAAAAAGAAATTGGTATCAATTCTCCATCTGTCTTTGATGAGGATATGGCGAGAAATGATAACCGTACAAAAGAAGAACATGCTGCTGAAATCAAGGCAAGTGAAGGCTATGATACAGTTACAGTTCTTGAAGGCCTAGCTCCTGTTAGGCTGAGGCCAGGCATGTATATTGGTTCTACTGGTATTGATGGTCTCCATCACCTTGTTTATGAGGTAGTAGACAACTCTATTGATGAGGCTATGGCTGGTTACTGTAACAGCATCAAGGTCACGCTCGAGAATGGTGAGTGGAACGATGAGCTTGGAATGTATAGGGAAATATGCACCATTGAAGATAATGGAAGAGGTATTCCTGTAAATAGAATGCCTGAACAGGACAATAAGAGTGCTCTTGAAATTGCTCTTACTCATCTTCATGCTGGTGGTAAATTCAATAAGAATGCTTATAAGGTATCTGGAGGACTTCATGGTGTTGGTGTCTCATGCGTAAACGCCCTATCAATATGGCTGCAGGCTACAGTTCATAGAGCTCCATATGTATATAGAGAGACTTTCAGAAGAGGGATTCCTCAGGGCGATATAGAAATAATCGGGGAGACAGATAAAACTGGAACTATTATTTCTTTTTCACCTGATATCAAAGATAGTGAAGTTGCTGTAACTGAGAAGAATATCGGATCTGTAGGTGTAATGGAGAGAAATTCATTCAGCTATGAAACTCTTGCTGCTAGGTTCCGTGAGCTTTCATACCTCAATAAGGGAATAACAATCATCATTGAGGATAAGAGAGATGAGGCAAACATAAGAAAGGAGACATTCCATGCAGAGGGTGGCCTTTCAAGCTTTGTGAAATATCTCAATGAATATAAGACAGTGCTTTTCAGTCCTATTGCTTTTGAAAGCAATAAGAATGATGTCTCTGTAGAAGTAGCTCTTCAGTACAACGATAAATATGATGAGAAGGTTCTTACTTTTGTAAATAACATCAATACAAGAGAAGGAGGTACTCATTATTCTGGTTTTAAGAGTGCTCTATCAAGAACTCTTAATAATCAGCTTAAGAAAAGTGTTAAGTATATGAAGAAATATGGTGAATCTCTTGAAGCTTCTGATATAGCTGAAGGATTGACGGCCATTGTTTCTGTTAAAATCCCTAACCCACAGTTTGAGGGACAGACCAAGATGAAGCTTGGAAATTCCAACGTCAAAGGAATTGTTGACTCACTTGTATATGAAAACCTCACTAATCACTTTGATGAATTTCCAGAAGATATTGATAAGCTTCTTGATAAAGTTACAAGTGCTGCTCTTGGACGTGTTGCTGCACGTAAGGCCAGAGATAACATAAGAAAGAAGAATGATGGTGGTGGACTTCCTGGAAAGCTTGCTGACTGTGCAAAGAAGGAACCTTCCGAATGTGAGGTATTCATCGTCGAGGGTGATTCTGCAGGCGGTTCTGCTAAGTCAGGAAGAGACAGAGAGTTCCAGGCTATACTCCCTCTTTGGGGTAAAATGCTCAACGTAGAGAAGGCTCAGGAAGCAAAAGTTCTTAATAATGATAAGCTTGAGCCTGTTATCCAGACCATCGGTGCTGGTATAACACGATACAATCAGGGCTCTTCTATTGATGAAGATGATGATGAGAAAAAGGGCGCAGGAGCTGAGAAAACATTCGATATTGAGAAAGTTCGCTATCATAAGATCATCATTATGGCCGATGCTGATGTTGATGGATCCCATATCAGAACACTGCTTCTGACATTCTTCTATCGTTATATGAGGCCTATTATAGAAGCTGGATATGTTTATTTTGCTATGCCTCCTCTCTATAAGTTCTCTGGTCCAAGAATCACTGAGCCAATCTATGCATATACAGAGGATGAGAGAGCTGAGAGGTTCCAGGAAGCAGCAGAGCTCACAAGAGATCCTGCAAAGGTTGAAGTTCAGCGCTACAAAGGTTTAGGAGAAATGAACCCAGAACAGCTTTGGGAGACTACTATGAATCCTAAGACTAGAATGCTTGGTCAGGTTCACTTATCTGATGCAGAAGAAGCAGATAGGGTGTTCTCTATGCTTATGGGAGAAGAAGTTGAGCCTAGAAGGGCTTTCATCGAACAGAATGCTACATATGTAAGCAACCTTGATATCTAGGAGACAAGATGGACGACGATAATTTCACTGAAGACCAGAATGAAGCTACTCCTATTACCCATCCTGGTACAATTATAAAGTATGATCTCTCAGAGCAGATGAAGAAGAGCTATATCGACTATGCTATGTCTGTTATTATCTCAAGAGCTCTTCCTGATGCAAGGGATGGTCTGAAACCTGTGCATAGAAGAATCCTATACAGCATGTGGGATATGGGAATCAGATACAATACGGCAAATAAGAAGTGTGCCCGTATTGTAGGTGATGTTCTTGGTAAGTATCATCCACATGGTGATGCATCAGTTTATGATGCTCTTGTAAGACTTGCTCAGGATTTCTCTCTTCGCTACCCTGTTGTATTTCCTCAGGGAAACTTCGGATCTATCGATGGTGACCCACCGGCAGCAATGAGATACACCGAGGCTAGAATGGCTAAAATCGGTGAAGAGATGATGGCTGATATCGGAAAAGATACTGTCGATTTCATGTCTAACTATGATGAGTCTCTCAAAGAGCCTGTAGTTCTACCTGCTGCATTTCCTTTTATGATCTGCAATGGCTCATCTGGTATTGCTGTAGGTATGGCTACTAACATGGCTCCTCATAACCTCTCTGAGGTCGTTGAGGCCACATGTGCTGTAATTGATAATCCTGAGATAACAATTGCTGAGCTTATGGATATTGTTAAGGGTCCTGACTTTCCTTCTGCCGGCATTATCTGTGGAAGAAAAGGCATTATGGATGCTTTCACAACGGGTAAAGGAAAGATAGTAATCAGATCGCGCTATGAGATAATTGATGCAGATCCTCATTCAAAGGATGAGATGAATAAGACTCATGATGCAATCTATTTCACAGAACTTCCTTATCAGGTCAATAAAGCAGAGCTTGTTAAGAAGATTGATGATCTGCGAAAGGATGGAATCATTCCAGGAATCGCACAGATTAAAGATCTTTCAGGAAGAAAAGGCCTCCGTGTTGCTGTCTATCTTAAACAGGGAGCTGTTCCTAATATTGTTCTTAATATGCTTTTCAGCAGAACTGCTCTGCAGTCTAATTTCAATGTTTATAATCTAGCTCTTTTAAATGGTGCTCCTAAGCTGTTCAATCTCAAGGAAATGCTTGAGGTATATATCAATCACAGAGAAGAGGTCATAGAAAGAAGAACGCGCTTTGATCTGAAGAAGGCAGAAGAAAGAGCTCATATCCTCCTCGGTCTTAAGATTGGTCTTGAGAATATTGATGAAGTAATCAGGATCATCAAGGAAAGTGAGGATAATAATATTGCCTCAGTAGAGCTTCAGAAGGCATTTGGGCTGACGAAAATACAGGCAGATGCCATCATTGATATGAAGCTTGGACGGCTTTCTCATCTTGAGACAGATAAGATTCTCAATGAGCTCGCTGATATCGAGAAGAAGATTGCTGAATACAAGTATATTCTTGAGGATAGAAGCCATGTTCTTGAAGTTGTTAAGACGGAAATCAGGAAGATTGGTGATATCTATGGCGATGAGAGACGTACTGAAATCATCGAAAGAGAGCTTGATGATGCAAGTCCGGAGGATTTCATTAAGAAAGAGGATGTTGTTGTAAGCATTTCAAACAAGGGATTTGCAAAGCGTCTTTCAACTGAGGAATACAAAGCTCAGAACAGAGGCGGTAAGGGTACAATCGGAGCTAAGCTTGTAGATGGTGACTTTGTTGATCATCTATTCACCTGCTCTTCTCATGATATAATATTCTTTGTGACAAATCTCGGAAAAGCTTATTATACAAAGGCTTTTGAGATTCCAGAAGGAGCAAAGACAACAAAGGGAGCAAACATAAAGAACTTCCTTCAGATTGAGAAGGACGAGAAAGTCACTTCAATCATCTGCTTCCCTGAATTCAAGGATGATGAATACCTTCTTATGGTAACAAGGTATGGTGTTGCTAAGCGTGTTAAGCTAATGGATTTTGTCAATGCAAAGACCAGGGGTGTTAAGGCAATAATTCTTGATGAGGGCGATTCTCTTGTCCAGACTGCATTTGTTACAGCTGAAGATGATGTAATGATTGTAACCAGGAATGGAAAGGGTCTAAGAACTCCTGTATCGGAAATCAGGTCAATGGGCAGAGCTACTCATGGTGTAAGAGGCATAAAGCTTCTTGGCTCTGATGAGGTCATCGGACTTGTTAAGGTTGAGAATGAGAATAGCATTCTTATGATTACAGAGAAAGGTCTTGGCAAGAAAGTAAGATTCTCAGACTTCATGCCTCATGGCAGAGGAACAATGGGCCAGAATATCTATACGCTTTCAAGCGGAGATGGCCTCGTTAATGCTCTGTCTGTAAATGATGATAATGACGTGATATTCATTACTCTCAAAGGACAGACTATAAGAGTCCATGTTAAGGATATAAATCTGCTTGGAAAAGCTGCTAAGGGCGTTATTGTTGCAAGATTCAAAAAGAAGGATGATAAGATCAATGCAATGACTATCACAGCTTACCAGGAAGAAGAGGAAGAAGAGCCAGAAAATGCAGAGACTCAGATAGTAGAATCTGCTGGTGAGAGCACTTCTGAACCTACTGTAGAAGAATAATATCTTTTAAAGCATCTAGACTACCCCGGTTTCCGATGAAGCTGGGGTATTTTTTATTACGCAAAAGCATTTTCTTATTAAAAACTTCTTTTTATGGCTAATTTATTAATTGAGATATACATAAATTAGCAGTTAATTTTATATGTTAAAAAATACCCTATATAATATGATACATATTGATAATACATATAAATGAAACTGTTTCTATTGATAGTAATTTAGAATAAAAACCTGCATTCTATGCGTTTGTTTGAGGTTTTTAAAGAAATTTATAGTTGTAATATTTTTGTTCAGAAAAAACATGAAAGCGGTTCACGTTTATTATCTTTTGTTTGATTGAAGGGGCATGTATGTTTTGCATGAAACATTGACATCCTTGTTTTTTCGTTGGGAAAGTTCTTTTCTTTTGTTAGATGAAAAAGAGCTGATTATTGATTGAACGATATATGATTATCCTTAATATGGAAAAGTTTATTTTAAACTGGTAAATGGAAGATTTTTTAAAGAATTGGAAATTAATTATCTTAAGTTTGATTTTTACTTTTTTGAGCTAGCGCTTTGATTCTGATTACTTCAATCTAGATTATGATTAATAGCAGGTTGTACTTTAATACCATTTTCGTTTTTCTATTATGATAACCAAAGCTGTTTTTTTGAAGTATAAAGGAAAAGAAGATTTGTTGTGATATTTTGATGGGTGTTTATTTGTTTTTTCATCATGTTTCACGTGAAACGAGAATAAAAAAGCCAGGGAAACCTGGCTTTTTTTCTCATAATTCATTAGGGCAATGTTTTTACATTATCTGATCATCATTTATTACTGTAATTTCAGGATTAACAGCTTCTCTCAGATACCTCTGTACTCCATTTGTCAGTGTAAGCTGGCTCATTGGACATCCTGCACATGCGCCAACAAGTCTTACATGAACATTATTTCCATCAATGCTGATGAATTCGATATCGCCACCGTCATTCTGGAGAGCAGGGCGAATTGCATCTATTGCTTCTTTTACTTTTTCTTCCATTTTTATCTCCTGTATTTAAAGGATAACCTAGCTTGTTTGTGGGGTCAACATCTCGTATATGAAACGTTTTTCTTTTGCTGACAAGATAAAGAAAAACACTTATATTTTAAGATATGAAGGCACACAAGATAATATTCTATAATCAGAAAGGTGGAGTTGGAAAAACAACCGCTGCTGTTAATCTTGGTTCAGCTCTTGCTGAGTCTGGAAACAGGGTTCTTCTGATTGATTTCGATGCTCAAGGCAATCTTACCGGTGCGGTTAGTGGGGATAATCGTAAGCCTAATATTTATCAGGTTGTTACCGGACAGATTGAAGCTGAGGCTGCTATACAGCCTACGATTTTTAACAATCTTTACATTATCCCAGGTTCTCTGGATATGGCAGGATTGGGGGTTGAGTTGGTAGATCAGGAAGACAGGGAGCATTTTCTTGTAAATTCATTAGGTCCAATAGAGAATAACTTTGATTATATTCTCCTTGATTGTCCTCCTTCTCTTGGATTAGAGACAATGAATGCTCTTGTCTGGTGTGACTATGTGATAATCCCTCTCCAGTGTGAATATCTTGCAATGGAAGGGCTTAATCTGATTATGAGAACGATAACAAATGTCAGGAAGAAGCTTAATCCAGACATTAAGATACTCGGAATCATATTCACAATGTACACTAAGCGTGCAAAGCTGAATCAGGATGTTGTTGATGATATATCAGAATTTTTTCCTGATTTGGTATTCAAGACCATTATTCCTAGAACAGTCCGTTTAGCGGAGGCTCCATCTCATGGTCTACCTATTAATTATTACGATAAGTTGAATTCTGGAGCAAAAGCTTTTAAGGAGTTGGCAAAGGAGGTTGAGAATCGTGTCTAATGACAGAAAACATGGTCTTGGAAAAGGGATGAGTTCGCTGATTAGCGGCTTCGATTATGATGTTCAGGTTGAGAATGTGATTTCAAAGACTGTGAATGATGATAATCAGAATAAGATTCTTACTCTTGATATCAGAAAAATCAGGACCAATCCTAATCAGCCTAGGAAAACATTTGATGAGGATGCCCTGAAGGGGCTTTCTGAGTCAATCAGATCGCAGGGCATAATACAGCCTATTACTGTAGAGGAAATAGCTCCTGGTGAGTATTCAATTGTGGCTGGAGAACGCCGATTCAGGGCTGCCCAAATGGCTGGTCTGGCAAAAGTTCCAGCTGTTGTCGTTAAGCTTTCAGAGCTTGATAGGGTTGAGGTTTCTCTGATTGAGAATATTCAGCGTGAGAATCTGAATCCTATTGAAGAAGCTGTTGCATATGGTGTTCTGATTAACCGTTATAACATGACTCAGGAACAGGTTGCGGATAAGGTTGGAAAATCACGCAGTGCAGTTGCAAATAGTGTAAGGCTTCTTTCCCTTCCTGATTCTATCAAGGATGATCTTATTTCAGGTGCTATGTCGGCAGGACATGCTCGCGCGCTGCTCTCGTTGAAGAATCCGGGTGATGTGAAGCTTCTGAGGGATAGGATAATACAGGATGGTTTATCTGTAAGAGATTCTGAGAAGCTTGCAGAGTCCTATAATCTTGGCCATAAGGTCGAAGGAAAAAAGAAGAAGGAAGCAAAGGCCCCTGAAATCAGAGAAGCTGAAGAGAAATTCATCTCTGCAATAGGCGCGCGCTGTGAGATAAAAGGATCACTGAAGAAAGGAAAATTACAGATCAGATATCGCAATCAGAGGGATCTGGAAAAAATATATAAGCTGCTGAGCAATGGCGGATTATTATTTGAAGACTGATAAAGGAAAGGTATATTTATGGATTTAACAAAATTAAGTGATGGAATACATGCACTTATGAAAACGGAAAAGGGTGATATTCTTCTGTCCCTGGAATATGAGAAATGCCCGATGACTGTTTGTAATTTCATAGGACTCGCAGAGGGGGAGCTTAATACAGCAGAAAAAGGCAAGCCTTTTTATGATGGCCTTAAGTTCCATAGAGTAATCAATGATTTCATGATTCAGGGTGGATGCCCAAAAGGCGATGGTACAGGAGGTCCAGGATACCGCTTTCCTGATGAATTTGATGATTCTCTCAAGCATACAGGCCCAGGAATTCTTTCGATGGCTAATGCAGGGCCTGGTACAAATGGAAGCCAGTTCTTCATTACGCATGTTGCAACACCATGGCTGGATGGAAAACATACTGTATTCGGACACGTAGTAGAAGGTCAGGATGTTGTTAATTCAATTAAGCAGGGGGATAAAATCCTTAAGGTTGAGATTATCCGTATAGGTGATAAGGCTAAGGCTTTTGATACCTCTGGAGAGGCTTTTGCTACTCTTGTGGATAATGTTGAGAAGAGACATCAGGAAAAGCTTGCAGAAGCAAGAAAGAGCATTGAGCGTGAGATTGAGAATAGATATCCGAATGCTATAAAAACTGCTTCAGGCCTGAGGTATATTGTAAACAGAGAAGGTTCTGGAGATAAGTCTCCTAAGTATGGAGAAAAAGTTATTGTTCATTATCAGGGCACACTCCTTAACGGAAAGATCTTTGATAGTTCTCTTGCCCGCCATGAGCCTGCATCTTTTAGAGTGGGACAGGTAATTGAAGGCTGGAATGAAGCTCTACAGACCATGAAGAAAGGCGAGAAGAGAACTCTTATCATTCCACCGGAACTTGGGTATGGTGAATATGGATATCCAGGAATCATTCCGCCTGATTCATATCTTATTTTTGAGGTTGAGCTTCTTGATTTCTAAAAGTGTTTCACGTTAAACAATCGGAGGGAATGTGAAAGAAAGCTTAATTAAGTATGTATGCTCTGAATGCGGGCATGAGGAATCCAAATGGATGGGCAGATGTCCGGATTGCGGACAATGGAATACCTTTACAGAAGAAAAGGTTATTTCTGCAAAAATTGTAAAAGACAATAAGCCTATTATGGATAATAGCATACGAAGGCTTTCGGATATTCCTTTTGATAAAACTATGAGGGTCTCTTCTCGTATCAATGAATTTGATAGAGTTCTTGGTGGTGGAGTTATGAGACCCTCTGCTGTTCTCATTGGTGGAGAGCCTGGAATAGGAAAATCAACACTTATGCTGCAGATACTCTCGAATCTTGCAGAATATGGCAGCGTTATTTATGTATCAGGAGAAGAGTCTCCATCTCAGGTGCGAATGCGGGCAGAACGTTTATCGCTTCCATCTGATAAGATATCTATATTCTGCGATACAAGGCTCGAGGCTTTATCGGAAGTGCTTGAACGTGAAAAACCTTCATATATCGTTGTTGATTCGATACAGACGCTTTATTCTTCATCAGCTGCATCGTTAGCAGGATCGCCTAATCAGATTAAGACATGCTGCATGGAGCTTTCCCTTCTTTCAAAGAAAATTGGTTCTGCAATCTTCTTTGTAGGACATATAACAAAGGAAGGAGTAATAGCTGGACCTAAGATAGTTGAGCATCTTGTAGATACTGTTCTGTATTTCGAGACAGCGGAGACTGGCATGCGTCTTTTGAGGGCTTCAAAAAACAGATTTGGCTCTGTTGATGAAATTGGTGTATTCATGATGGATAGTGATGGGCTTAAGGGTGTAAAGGATCCTTCTCTTCTTTTCCTATCATCTCGGAATTCTGCAGAGCTTCCTGCTGGTATAGCTTTTACACCGATTATTGAGGGATCAAGAACATTTGTTGTGGAAATCCAGGCTTTGGTTGTTCCTGCAAAATCAGGATACCAGAGAATATATTCTGATCGTATTGATTCTTCTAGGGTGAATAGAATCGCTGCAATACTTGAGCGGCACGCTGGTCTGAATCTGTCGGATCAGGATATTTATATTAATGTTGCAGGTGGAATGAGGCTTTCTGAGGGATCTATTGACCTTGCTATTGCGCTTGCTCTTTATAGTTCTCGATCCAACACGCCTCTGCCGGTTTCTGTTGCTTCATTCGGCGAGCTTTCACTCGCTGGAGAAATCCGACCTGTCTCTTTTCAGGATAAGCGGCTTAAGGCTTTATCAGAGAGGGGATTTGATCGATGTATTACATCTGGCAATATTCCATCCAATATTCAGAATATAGAGATATGCAAGGCATCTAATATAAAGAATGGGATTATTGGTGCTTTCCGAAAGAAATAATCATTTGTATCAGACTGATGTTGATTTGCAATAGAAATACTGATATAGTTCTAAAAGAAACTAAGTATGAATGATTCAATGCTAACAGAATTTCTCACAGCTATGAGGAATATAACTAAGCTGCAGAATAAGCAGTACAAGATTATAGGCAGTGATTATAGGCTTACAGCTATTGATGTAAGCATTCTCTTCTTTCTGAATAATAATCCTACAAAGGATAGTGCTTCGGATATTGTGGAGCTCAGGAAGATATCAAAGGGAAATGCATCAATGAGCATTGATTCTCTGATAAGAAATGGGTTTCTTGAGGTTCTTCCTGATGTTGCAGATAAGCGCAGGAAGCACTTGAGACTTCTTGATAAATCCAAGCCTGTAATAGAGCGGACATTTCAGATGTATAAGTCATTTTCTGATATTTTCCAGTTTGATGATGAGACGTTCAGGGAAATGGCTAAGAAGATAATCACAGCAGGGGATAAAGCTGGAAAGATTTTAGGAGATATCCAATGAAAGATAATAATTTTCTGAGAACTGAACCAGTAGGAAAGCTCTTGGTGAAGCTTTCTGTTCCAACTGTCACAGCAGCAATAATCAATATGCTCTATAATCTTGTTGATAGAGTTTACATAGGTCATATTCCAGAGGTTGGAGCAATGGCCTTAACTGGTGTAGGTATATGCTTTCCTATAATCATGATTGTCTCAGCATTTGCTGCATTCATATCATCAGGAGGCGCTCCTAGAGCTTCTATATCGCTGGGGAAGCAGGATAAGGAAAGTGCAGAGAGAATTCTGGGAAACTGCTTTGTTCTGCAGATTGTAATATCAATAACGATAACGGCTCTGCTCCTCATATTCGGAGAGAAGCTTCTGCTTCTCTTTGGCGCAAGCAGCAATACGATAGGATATGCTGTGAGTTATATGAAGATATATGCACTAGGAACAATCTTCGTAGAGCTTACGCTTGGTATGAATGCTTTCATCACAGCACAGGGCAACACGAAGATAAGCATGATGAGTGTTCTTATTGGTGCAATATGCAATATCATACTGGATCCTATATTCATATTCGCACTTAGAATGGGAGTAAGAGGAGTTGCTTTGGCGACTGTAATAAGCCAGGCTCTTTCTACTGTATGGGTTCTTTCCTATCTCTTTGGCAAACACACTCAGATTAAGCTTAGAAAGTGCAATATGAGGCTTTCTGGAAACATTGTAGGACCTGTATTTGCACTAGGATCTGCTGCATTCATGATGCAGTCTTCAGAGAGCATTATAAACATCTGCTATAACTCATCACTGTTAAAATATGGAGGTGATATTGCAGTTGGAACAATGACGATCCTTACATCAGTGATGCAGCTGGCATTCCTTCCTACTCAGGGAATAGGACAGGGGGCACAGCCTATAATAAGCTATAATTATGGAGCAAATGATAAAGATAGGGTAAAGAGTGCTTTTGCTGCACTGCTTAAAGCTGATCTCGGATATACACTTATATTTGCAGGCCTTGTAATCATATTTCCTTCTGTATTCGTTGGATTATTCACTAATGATCCTGAGATGAAGGCTTATGCCTCTAGAATGCTGCGTGTCTATATGGCTGCAATGCCTCTGTTTGGTATACAGATGGCTGCTCAGATGACATTCACATCGATAGGCTATGCAAAGAATGCAATCATTGTAGCCTGCATGAGAAAGTTTATTCTGATTCTTCCTCTTATTTATATACTGCCAGCTATAATGAAGAGCAATCAGACTTTTGCAGTATTCCTATCAGAGCCTATTTCTGACCTGATTTCCGTTATATTCTCTAGTACTCTGTTCTATTTCAGCTTCAGAGGTGCTTTGAAGGCTATGGATAGTAAGTCAGGATTGCAAACTAAATAATAATTATAATTAAGTAAAGAAAATGCACCTTATATGATGTATCCCTCTCATTACTAAAAGGTGCATTTTTTATTTGCTTTATTAGTTGTCATAATTTATCTCTTGAATATAGTTTTTAATTGTAAGCCAAATTATACGAGAAAACTTCTTAATTCATAGTGCAATTCTGTTTGCATAAGCAAATCAATCTTATAACTGCCTTGAATATTCTTTTGTCATTCATTTTCTCTTATTTAAATAATTTCTTATTTCTATATCCACTAAATGTGACTTCCCAGTGTCTATAGATATTTGACAATATACAACGAGGGGGGGGTATGCTTTAAAGTAACAGGGGGAATATTAATGCATACTAAGAATAGTATAGTTCTGTTTCTTTGTCTCTTTTTTTCAATTTCTTTATTATTTGTTTCATGTACTACTGTTGATAGGACAGATGCTTTTAAAATCGAAGAATCATCAGGCAATTTATATATAACTAAGGGTATAAGGAAAATTGCAGTTTTACATCTTGATAATGGCAGTTTAAAAGATGATGTTTCTGAATATATAACGTTAATGAATGACGAAGGTTTTGATGCAGCATTACCAAATATAAAGGTCATAAAAGAAGGAAAGACATTTGATAAGTGGAAAGAGACAAGCATCTCAAGTTTATACGATAAAGAATATAAAGTAGAGTGGGAAAAAAACAGTTATCCTATTTCGTATGATAAAGATGGTATAGTATATGTAAACAGGCTAGATGCTGCTAATACTGTAATTAAAGAGAAAAAAGTTAAGCCTGAAAATCCAGTGTCATATACATCAGATGATGAGACATTCACACTTCTTCCAGCAGAACGATATGGCTATGATTTCATCGGTTGGATTGAAAAGGGCGAAGATGCAGATAAAGCAAGAGAATATACTATAAAAAAAGGCTCAAAGGGAGCTAAATCACTTGTTGCGGTATGGACTCCGAAACAGTTTTCAATAGATTATGATCTTGATGGCGGAAGTTTTGAGAATGTTCCGATATCTTCATTTACGTTCGGCTCAGATTCTATATCAATAGAGAATCCTGTTAGAGAATTCTATGATTTTGTGGGTTGGATTGATTCTGAAAAATCTGATCCAGTAATGAACTATTATGTTGATATGACAAATGAGGGCAATGTCTCATTGAAAGCAATCTGGAAGCCTGTTGAATATAATATCAGCTATGATTTTGATGGAGGTATCCTAGCTGGTTCTAAGAATCCAGACACATACAATGTCGAGACTGAAGATTTTACTCTGAAAATACCAGCAAAGAAAGGCTATTCATTTGGTGGCTGGGCTGTAGAATTTGCTGATGGAACTTATGGACCAGAATATATCCTTAATTTATCGAATGATGGGCATGAAATGATTCTTGAAGTTTATTCAGATCATGCAATCTTCAAATATCCTGAGATAGTATCAGCATCAGATATAGAGGATCTCTTATATGATTTTGCTTTTACTTATGGTTCTTCTGTTTCTGCTTACAATGCTGAAATTTCCGACGGTGTATGCATGATTGATTATCCTGAAGGACAAGAGACATATATCATTGAATACTTTAAGAACAGCAACCTTGTAATGGATACAATAACAATTCCATCTGGAAGCTGGGGTGATAGAAGCTATAAAGCAACATGGAATGCTGTCTCTTACTCTCTTAGCTACGATAAAAAAGGAATCATAAAGAGAGAGAAAGCTCCTTCAAATCCTGATTATTATACTATTTACGATGAATTCACACTGATTAATCCAGAGCGTGAAGGCTATAAGTTCATTGGCTGGATAAATGAAGGCGATGATGCTTCGGCTGCGGTAAAGGACTATACAATCTCAAAGGGATTAACTGGTGATAAATATATGATTCCTGTCTGGGAAGAAGATTCATTTAGTATCACTTATGAAACCAATGGAGCTGATATGAATGAAGACTGGCCTTCATCATTTACATATGAAGAAGGATATCTGCAGATATCTGATCCTATAAAAGAGGGTTACATTTTTGCTGGCTGGCTTGATGGTAGTTCAGAAACTCCAGAGAAGAATTATATCATCAGCTCTTTCGATGCTTCTGATTTGCATCTAGAAGCTGTCTGGAGACCTGAAGTGTATTCTATTTCATACGATTTAAATGGCGGTAATCTGCCAGATTATGAAGAGAATCCTCTTTCATATACTATCGAGGATGATGATTTTGGCCTTTGTTCTCCTGCAAGGAAAGGGTATGAATTTGAAGGATGGAGAGAAAAAGGCAAGAAAGATGTATATGATGTGAATTATTGTGTGAATACAGATGATGCAAGGAATCTTGAGCTTGAAGCTATATGGAAGCCTATAGAGTATACAATCAGCTATGATGTGGATGGTGGTTATTATAAATATGAGATTGAGAATCCTTCTTCATATAACATAGAAACAGAAGATACTCTGATTGCGAATCCTTATAAGGATGGTTATAAATTCAGAGGCTGGATTGTTGCAGGTGATAGATCAGAAACTCTGTATCCAAATTATAGGATAAAGAAAGGTTCAAGTGGCAATCTTAAATTATTTGCAGTCTATGATATTGAAAAATACCCTGTTGGAAAGATTACAGAGATGCAGATTGCTGCTCCTGAGGCAGGTAAGAATGGTATTCCTCGTCCAGATTGGGTAATATCTGCTCCAGATGATTACATGGGCATCCATTTTGAGAAGGCTTATGCAAATGAAGGGGATTTCAATTCTTCTTATGCTGCTGCAGTAAAGAAGGCTCAGATTCAGATTGCGAATTACTATGGTTCATATATCTCATACACAGATAAGGTTGTAAACGACACAGTATATATAGCTAAATCAATAGAGACAAAGAAAAATCTTTATGGAACAAGTGTTATTGAATACTGGGAAGATTCCTCTGAAGGTATATGGGTTCTTCTAGCTGCAATGGAAGACTGAACAGTCTACCTTTAAGGTCTTTAGGTGGCAATATGCATAAGAAATCCCAATTTCTACTGGTTGCTGCAGCTATCATCCTTCTTTTCAGCTGTAGCATGAAATCAGAGGGCAATCATTCTCAGAATGAAGGAGTGATTGCAGATAGTGAGGATTCCATTGAAGCTGAAGATTATCTCAAATCTTGGATGACAGAAGCTGCAGAGGAAGAAAAAGAGTCTATTGAAGAATATACAGAAACTGTGATTATAGGGACCTCTAGATATGAGTATGATCCAGAGCTAGGAGGCTATTCAGTTTCTGCATCAGGTTCTGAAGGAGAGCTGTTAATACTCTCAAAGATAAATGGAATTCCTGTTGTTATTATTGCAGATGAAGCATTCAGTGGCAGATCTGATATCTATGGAAATCTGATAATTCCAGACTCAATCACTTCAATAGGTGAGAAAGCATTCTATGGATGCGCAGGATTAACCGGAGATCTTTTTATTCCAGATAGTGTTGAATATCTTGGAGAATCTGCATTTGAGGGATGCTGTGGATTTGATGGGATTCTCTATATAGGTAAAGGTATAAAAGACATTTCTATTGGGGAAAATACATTTTCTTATTGTTTTGAATTAATGGAGAGCATTGTTGCTAATCCTGATTCTTATTAATTTCTTGTTTTTTACATAGGGGGGAAATGAATGATAAGAAAGATATCTATTCTTGTGATTCTTTTGTTTTGCTGTTTATTTGTCTTTGCAGACTCAGCAGATATAAATACTGCTTTTTTTGGTTATCTTTCTCAGTTTGATAGCCATTATGACAATATTTCTAGGAATACAACCTCAAATAGAGGTGTATCAGATTTTCTTTCATCTTATTTTGAGGCTGTCAGCAATAAAGATTCAGATGTTATTCCATATGAGGATTTTATGGAAGAAGAGAATGAAGAGATTAATGGTTTATCAATTGATGATTATCTAGATTATCTATTCGCTCAGATTATGAATCCAGGATTATCAGATGAAATTGGAGATAAAGCAGAGAGTATCGTAGTTGAAGCGAATCCACAATTGGCTGCTAATGATACTATTATGTCTGTTTATAAGCCAGAAGATAAAACAGCTTCATCTGCTGGAGCATCAGAGTCTCCTGCCGATACAGTCAATGTCAGTGCGAAGAAAAGAAAGATAAAGTTTGAGATCTTTGTTTTACCGAGTGTAGGATTTGATTTTAATGATACCTTTAATTCTGAGGCCGTATATCTTGGAGTTGGATGTGGGTTAGGAATAAGAGACCTGATAAGAATGGGAGACCATATTGGCATTTCTTTGAAAGGTGTTATGACTAAAGATCTATCTTTTATCACTACGCTTGATTTCAAATTTGTGAATTCTAGAATTTATGGCGGTTTTAGTTTCTGCAAGAACGGAATAGCATTTTCTTTCGGATATCTTTATATGACAAAAAAGGATGGGAATTGGGTGCCGATCTAACTGCTAATAAGACTGAATCTGGGATTTTTCTTAATCCTGCTATTGTGATGTGACCCCATTTTGTTGGACATAGTCACATTGCAATTTTAAAGGCTTGTTTCCTAAATTGTAAAGGGGACAT
>CAKQRI010000001.1 GCA_934271365.1 uncultured Spirochaetales bacterium | reverse complement strand
TCCCCTTTACAATTTAGGAAACAAGCCTTTAAAATTGCAATGTGACTATGTCCAACAAAATGGGGTCACATCAGAATAGAATCCTGCCCGCTTTAAAAGATCCCGATGAAGCTGAAGCATATACGCTGGCCGAATTAGGATATATTCGTAACTCTCATGAATCGTATTCAAGACATCTCGATACCCCATAATCTCATCTTCATCTCGGTTTCTTGGCGTGGCCTTTTCCTTAAAAAGCTGTTTCATCCGGGTGTTCGTTGTAACGATGCCTTCAATTTTGTTTGATGCCTCTGTACTCTGTATTTTCGCAATCTCTGCAAGACGATCCAATTCAACAGGCTTCTGTCTGATAAACAAGTCCTGACGTCCTTTGTACTCATGAATCTTTGCAACAAGATTTAGAATATCTGTATCCCAGGCTTTTTCGTAGAGCCTGCTGTAATCAAATGATCTCATTATCACCTTTCTATTTTCATCCAATTATACTTCATTTTTGGACGAAAAATTAATTAATTAAATAGAACATCTAAAAAAGAGTCCCCAATAGTTGAGTTGCAGTAATTACACCATCTTGTAATAGAATCATATGTCAATTCTTTGATTTTTCCTCTAATTCCAGCATGTACTTATCAAAGTCAGACATAAATAACTTATCCTGGATCACACGGTATTTTTCAAATTCTGTCTCAGCATGAAGCTTTGCAATTTCTGCGGACATCTTGCCTTCATCCTGTAAAATACCGTAATCAAACATTTCGATGAAGCTGTTGAGTCTCTTTTCCCAGTCCTGCATCGTAAGCGGAATATGTCGTAAGGTCATGTTTTCAGCAAAATCCAGGTATGCCGTAACCATACGATTCAGCTGCTTCATTTCATCCTGGCTCAGATAATTCTTCGCAACCGTAACATCGCTCTTCTTGATCTTTCCTTCCGGCGCATCTGCCCAGGTGGTTAATCCCATATGCTCTTTTGTGTGATCAGCTCTTTCCACAATCAGCTCAGCTGCCGTATGTCCATGAACTGCGTAATGCATTTTATTCTGAACAGTCGCATAGAATCTTCTCGTAGTTGCAGAATTTTTGTCATAGTCAATGGCTGTAGCATACAGGTCAGTGATCTTCTGATAGAACTTTCTTTCGCTGGCACGAATCTCACGGATGCGCTCTAACTGCTCATCGAAATACTTTTCCGTCAGATACGTTCCACGCTTCAGTCGTTCATCATCCATCACCCAGCCTTTGATGGTGTAGTCTTTAGCGATCTGGTTTACCCATTTACGGAACTGTACTGCACGCTCGGAATTAACCTTGAAGCCCACAGCAATGATCATCTCCAGGGAGTAGTGATTTGTGCTGTAGCTTTTTCCATCCGCGGCAGTTATCCGAAATTTTCGGATAACTGAATCCTCCTGCAACTCACTATCACTAAATATTTTTTTTACATGATAGTTTATGGTCCGAACATCCACATCGTACAATGTGGCCATCATCTTCTGTGTCAGCCATATATTTTCATCCTCATAGCGCATCTCTATACTGTCCTGCTGATCACCTACAGAGGCAACATAGGTCAGGTATTCCGCTGCGCTGGAACGGATGGTTATTCCATCTTTTTTCTTTGCCAAATGAAGTTCCTCCATTTTACATCTTAATGATATCAGCACTAATCTCTAATAATAGCTAAATATTTCTTATCCATCACAAACACAACAATACCGATCATCCAATTATACGGTATTCCACTGCCATTAAATTAATTCCAAAATAGAAAAATGTATGTGTTGGATGTTCTGATTCGATAACACAACATATTTTCTTATGACGGAATAATCATTATTTCAAACCATCTCCAGCAACTCTTGACATCACAGCTACTGTCTCAATATGACTTGTTCCAGGATAGAAATCGAATACTCTGGCCTTGTCAATTGAATATCCAACAAAATGAGGAAGATCACGTGCAAGAGTTACGCTGTTGCAGCTTACATATATTATTCTCTCTGGATTCCATGATGAGATCATCTCTGGAACCCCATCGCCAAGTCCGACTCTAGGAGGATCCACGATAACAGTAGATACACGACGCCCTATCTTACGGCCCCATTCTGCTACATCTCCGGTGAATGAACTTGCAGACGGTGCATTCTTCTTTGAAAGAATAAGGCACTCTCTCTGCTTCTCGACAGCCCAAATCTTCTTACCAGAGCCTTCAAAGGCCGCTGAGAATGTACCAACACCGCTATAAAGGTCCATGATCTCATCACCTATTGCATTCGCTTTAACAAATTCAAGGAGAGTTGGAAGAAGTACAGGATTTGACTGGAAGAACACACGTGATGATACGTAGTAGGGAATGCTTCCTACTGTTATCCTGACAGCTTTATCTGATAGCGAGATATCTTCATCTCCTGCAAAAGCAGCAACCTCGGCAAAGCCTGTGCGGCTGATACGGTTCTCAAACATCGCACTTCGTGCCGCCTGGAACAATCTATTATCCTTTCCTGTCAGCAGAACAGAAAGATCCTTATTAAGTACAGGGCAGGACTCTATCTCTACAATAGAGTTGCTGCGAGAGGCAAGGAAGCCACGCTTCTTAGTCCTGAGATCAACATGGAAGCGGGCTCTTGATCTATAGCCATGAGCATTGCCATATACAGGAGAAAGGAATTCTGGAAGAGTCTCTAAATGTGCGATTCTGCTGAGATTATCCTTAACAATCTCCTCTTTAAGCTCTGCACTGCTCTTCTCACTTACAATCTGGAAGTCACATCCACCGCAGATTCCATAGTAAGGACATATAGGGGAAATGCGCAGAGGAGAAGGCTCTAGGATATCAACTGCATCTCCTCTGAGAACTCCCTTCTCTTCCCTGAGCTCTGATGTGACTACAGACTCCCCAGGAAGAGAATTACCGATTAGAGCTGTTCTGCCATCTACATGCGCAAGTCCCAGTCCATTTGCAACAAGCTTCTCTATTCTTACAGCCACTCTTTCAGCCTCTCTGCATACTCTGCAATAACGCTTATCCCACTAAGCCAGAATTCCTTGCTCTCAATATCAAAGCCTGCGCTTCTAGCTACGGATACAGCATCTTCTGAACCTGTAATAGACAGGATCTTCTTATATCTTGCAGGGAAGTCCGGAGAAGAATCCTTTGTTGAGAACAGCGCAAGTGCAAATAGCTGTCCAAATGCATATGGATAGTTATAGAAGCTGAAATCAGCACTGTAATAATGGCTCTTCACAGCCCACATATAAGGATGCTTTTCGTAAAGTGCATCTCCATATGTTCTCTCTTCTGCATCCAGCATTAAGCGGCAATATTCATCAGCAGATACCTCTCCGCCCTCTCTGGCCTTGAATGCGCTTCTCTCGAAATAGAATCTAGAGAGAATATCAATACATACCTGAGCTGCTGACTGAACAAAGCTCTCTATAATAGGAAGGGCTTCATCCCTTGATGAACTCTTAAGGACTTCCTGGAAGATAATCTGCTCTCCGAATATAGAGGCTGTCTCTGCTAGCGTCATCGGATATGAAGCAAGAGAGGAAGGAAGATCCTTCACCACACTATCGTGATATGCATGGCCAAGCTCATGTGCAATTGTAGAGACACTATCATAAGACGAATCGAAATTGCATAGCACTCTCGACTCACCTCTGAGAGGGAATGCAGTATCATATGCCCCGCCGACTTTGCCTTTATGAGGCTCTGCATCAATCCAGCCTCTTTCAAATGCAGATCTTACAAAGTCACCCATCTCTGGAGAGAATGCTGAATAAGAGCTGATGACAATATCCTTAGCTTCTTCAAATGTATAGCTCTTTGTGCTTTTCCCAACTGGTGCAAAGAGGTCATAGAATGACATCTTCTCAAGACCAAGAAGCTTTGCTTTTGTTTCAAAATAGCTTCTGAATACAGGAAGGGATTCCTCTAGTGCCGCAATAAGAGCATCAAGTGCTTTCATAGATATTCTGGAAGAGAAAGCAGAACGCTCTAATGGGTCCTTCCAGCCTCTTCTCTTCTCCAGAATAAGGACAGTTCCCTTTACGCCATTAAGAGCAGCTGCAAGTGCAACCTGATGCTCCTTCAGAATGCTTACCTCTCTTTCAAAGGCATCCCTACGCACAGCTCTATCACTGTTTGTCGCAAGTCCCCTGAGCTCAATAAGCGTCTTATCTCCATCTGATATCGATGATGTGACAGCTGCCTGCAGCCTCTCCCAGCTTGATGCAGACACCTTCATCATCTCATTAGCAAGAGATTCCTCTTCAGGTGACATCTGATGATCCTGCATCTCAGTTATCTCTTTGAGTCTCAGATGGTATTTCTCAAGTTCTGGAGAAGAGAATTCGCTCCTTCTATTCCTCAGAAAATAGACCATATTATTCTCTGCTTCATTAGCAGCAATCACCCCATCTTCAGCCATAGATACAGCTGCAATATAATCCGGAGATGAGGTATCTGTAGATAAGAGGCATGATGCATACGCATAATATGTGGTAACTAGAGCTGTCAGATAATCACTCTTCTCTATAAGCTCAAGTACGGATGCCTTTCCTGATGAGGCAAGTGCTGTAAGCTCAGATGCAAGCTCCTTGCTTCTTTTTATGTCATTCAGGAACTCTGGGCTCCTTACGCCTGGATAGATAGAATCAAGATTCCATTTCGGAAGCTTTTCGCTCATATAATCACTCCTTTCAGCCTATTGTAATAGGAAGCGCACTAAAGCGCCTTTCATCAGCTTTATCATGGCTTACCACTATGATAGTACGGTTCTTTGCCTCTTCCAGTATAAACTCAGAAACGCTCTCTATCAAAGACTCATCAAGCCCTGTGAAAGGCTCATCCAGCAGCAGTGAATCATAATCAGATATCAATGCCCGGGCAATTGCTACCCTTCTCTTCATCCCTCCGGAAAGAGAGGAGACAGTACTCAGGAGCTCCCCACCAAGAGATAAAGAGGCCAGAACATGCTCAATCATGTCCTTATCATCAGATACAGCTCTGAGATTTGATTCTACAGACAGAGATTCAATAATCCTGTTTTCCTGAAACAGGACAATAGGATGCAGAAACGGATCTTCAAGGCTTCCTTCATAATCATTATCAAGTCCTGCTATGATCCGCAGAAGCGTGGTCTTTCCTGCTCCGGAAGGGCCTTCAATAATATAGCGTGCGCCTCTGTTTTCAAGAGCAAGATGGAAGTTCTGGAGTATAACCTTACTGCCAAAGGCCTTTCTCTCAATATCAAGGATCATCTCATTGCCCTCCTTTCAAAAAGCTCAAGAAGAAGCAGGAAGAATCTTTCAAACAGGAATGCTAGAAGCACTATGACGATAGTCCAGGCAAATAGCGATGGCGTATCAAAATAGACTTTTGACTGATACAGCTCAGAGCCGATGGAATGTGCAGGAAGTGCAATGACCTCTGCAGCAACTGCGCTCTTCCATCCCATTCCAAGACCTGTATTCAGTGCTGTTCTGAAAAAAGGCATCACATAAGGGATATAGATGTATCTGATTCTCTTCATCCCATGTATTTTATATACATCAGCCATTTCAAGGATATTGCTATCTATATCCTTAAGACCTTCAAGAAGCGCTGTGTAGATTATCGGGAATACCATCAGAAATGATATGACAATGCTCAGGTTCCGGCTCTTGATCCATAAGAGCACGAGTATGACGATTGAGGCAACAGGAGTTGCCTTGATCACCTTCAGTGCCGGTTCAAGAAGAATCTCAGCTACCCTGAACCGATAAGATAAAGCAGAGAATGCAAGAGCAGCAATCAGCGAGATGATAAGACCGGCGGTGACTCTCGAAAGCGAGAATGCTATGCTTCTCCAGAATGCCTGCTCTCCTAATAAACTGACCAGAGCCGAACATACACGGATAGGAGAAGGCAGGAAAAGCTCCTCATCTATCAGCACAGAAAGCAAAGCCCAGAGCAGTATCCAGAATAATAAGGATACTGCCCTGAAAATATTCTTTTTATTAGTAATAGAACTCTTCAAGAGGGAGCTTTCCTCCGATGCTCTTCGGATTCTGAGCATATAAAGCTTCAAGATATACAGAGAGCGTGCTCTTGAGCTCATCTCCTGTTATCAGTGTGATATTGCAATATGGAAGTGCCTTTGCAGCCACTGCAGCCTTTATTATTCCATACTTCTCGATTAGAGCCGCAGCTTCAGCTGTATTTGAATTAACGAAATCCACACTTTCTTTATAGCTATTCAGGAATGAATCCACAGCATCTCTGTTATTATCTGCAAACTCCTTAGTTGCGACTACAACGCCTGTGACAAGAGGTGTTCCTGAAATGCTCTCCCATGCATCATTGAGATCATACAGGATATGTATATCCTTATTCTGAACCATAGCAGTTGTTGCAAAAGGCTGAGGAAGCATAGCAAGAGCACTGCCATTTGAGGCGACAAGCGCTGCAACGCATTCAGCATGTTCGCTCTTCCATTCAACAAATATATCCCTGCCATCTACAAGACCAAGGGATGAGAGGATTGTCTCAAGTGCATACTGAGGAGTAGAGCCCTTTCCTGATGCATATATCGTCTTTCCTTTTACATCATCAACGCTTGTTATTGCTCCATCTCCGAATCCGCAGATATATAGGACGCCAAGTGTGTTGATTCCCAGAACCTCAACCTTTCCTGTGTTGTTGTATACAACAGAAGCAAGATTTGCAGGAATTGCTGCGATATCCACAGTGCCTTTAACAAGCTGAGGAACAACAGCATCTGGTGCTGCTTCAAGAGAGAATGTATAGGAATTGCCATCCACTGCACCAACTGATGCTTTATCCATAAGCTCAACCATTCCCATTGCTGTAGGGCCCTTAAGTGCTACAACACGCACTTCTGTATTGGAAAAAGGAGAAGAGGTAATACCGCTTCCCTCTTTAGCTCCCTGTGCAAAGAGAGAGACCGCAATCAATAGAATCAATAAAAATGAGACTGCTTTTTTCATATTTAACTCCATTTCCCTTAAATGGTACCGCTTTTCATTGAGCTTCATCAATCTGAAATCTGTTATAAAAACCCAAAAGTTTGTCAAAGCTAACCAACAATCATCAATTACAGCTTATCTGGTTCCTTACCTGCACTCAAAACATGGATAACCAGATCAAAACATTTCCTTTTCAACAATCCAGATTCCGCTTTTTGCTCCACCCTGCCGTTTAATGATGCATCCTTCTTTAAGCCAATTAAGATCTCTTTCTATAGTTCTTGCAGATACTTCAAGCATTATTGCAATTTCACCTGCTGTAATTTCAGGTTTTTCTCTTATCATCGAAACAATCCTAGCCCTGCGTTCCTTAGCATTCTTGCTTATCCTGCAAGGCATGTAAAAAGAAGCATTTTCTCCGACATTTTCTCCGACATCTTCTCCGTATAGTTTTTTTACAAGTGCCAGATATTTTTCAGATGGCTTTAATATCAGAGAAATACTTTTATCATAAACAGTGAAATCAGGCTCTGGATTCCCATATTTTCTGCATGCATCGATCATCTTCGGAATCCCTGTACCAAACTTTTCTACAAAACCAGCATTCTTAAACGCATTTGAAATGAGAGGGTTGATGTGCATTGAATTATGATGCTTTATCGTCCAATCCTGAGGAAGTACAGATCGGTTGCTGATTTCCATCTTTAAATCAAATACCTTAATTGTAATAGGCTGGCATGAAGACCAGTCACAATGCATAAGGCTGTTATATATTGCTTCCCTTATAACAATATCAGGATACGGCGGAGTCTCATTCCTAGTCGTCTTATCATATGAAATCAGATTGTATTTATAATTTGTATCTAATGCTCTGAAAATAGATTTGCCCAATGTCATCAAAGAGCCTTTTATCTCATCTTGATAAAGAATATCTGCATCACTAGCAAATCTTCCAATCTGGATATAAGCCCCTGGGAATATCTTATAAGGTTTTGAGTGGAATAATAACACAGCAGCTCTTGTCAGTTTTCCATCACTCATAAGTTCCAATTCATTAAGGATAGATAATCTATCTTCAAGATTCACCCCTGAAAGGGCATTTGTTTTTACAGCTTCTTCTCTGAATACATCAAAACTCTCCTCATATAAATCATCTATACTTACACCATCAACAGGATATGCATCCCAAGAAAGGCTTCCTCTACTCAACACAGATTGCCTGAAGGCTTCACCTTTCATAATCTGCAATGTTGTTCCTATTTTAATATAAGGAACTCCTTTATAATCCAAAACTACATTGCTTTTAGGAATTATAATTTCTATATACTTTCTTTCTTCATCCCTTTTGAGATTCACTTCTGCATCATACATGCCAAAGGCACTTACGATGGCATTGGGAATATCCTCCATAAGCTTCTTACTATTTGAAAGACCTATAACTTCTCCATCATCACGTACTCCAATATACATTCTGCCACCTTTTGCATTTGCAAATCCGCATATCCACTTAAGCAGCTCTGTACTATTCCATGATTCTTAGAACTCAATCATCTGGTCTTCTTCATCAGATATTCTCATGATCATTCTCCTATGCTTTATCCATGTCTAAACAGTAATGAACTCAATCAGCTACTCTTCATAATGCCATCTGTAATCCGCTTCTGACTTCTTTGTTTTCCTAATGCGCTGTCTTTTCTTTGGATGCTTTTCGCATAAAACATCATAGTCCTGCTCACTAGTAATAAGATTATTAAGCATATCCATATATCCAAGAGCTCTGAGTATCTTTATAAGATTTGAAAGCTGTATGCTTTCTCCCTTTTCCAGATTCTCAACCGTTCCCTTGGAAACACCGGAAAGCTCTGCTAATTCTGCTTGGGTATATTCTTTCTGAAGACGGGCATTCCTTAGCCGTTCTGCTATTTCAGATAGCACCTGAAAATCATTTAAAACATTGCTTATTATCATCAGGATTATTATATCATAGCACTTATAAATCACAAGTATTTATGAATTAAGTTTTCTAAACCATTTATCTTTTGAAAAATGCCTAAAATTGAAGCTATTATCATCTTAAAAATGACCAAAATAATCTTATTAAACCTTTGAAAAATATCCATATCTCATTTATCCTTTTTTAAATATAAAGGATTAAATATGCTAAAAAGAGATATATTGGAGGACCTAATCAGATGGAAAGAGCGAGAGCATCATCCTCTTGTAATAAAAGGACTGAGGCAGACAGGAAAAACATATATCGTAAAAGAATTCGGTAAAGCCTTTTATGAGAATTCTGTATACATTGATCTCAGATCAAGCAGAAGAATCCACAAAGCATTTGATGGAGATTTTGATGTGAATCAGATGGTGCTTGCAATAACAGCATCCGACCCATCTGCTCATTTCATAGCAGGCAAAACGCTGCTGATTCTTGATGAGATACAGGATTGTCCTAATGCAAGGAGTTCTCTTAAATACTGGGACATTGATGGCAGATATGATGTGATTGCTACAGGAAGCTTTCTTGGTGTAAAAGGCTTCAGAAGCCCTTATACAAGAGGAATCCCAGTAGGATATGAAGAGCATATGACTATGCATCCGCTATCTTTCAGAGAATTCATTATAAACACAGGAATTGATGATAGCGTCATCAGCTACATCGAGAAATGCATCAGTGAAAAGAAGAAAATAGACGACACGGTCCATATGGCCATGAGAGATCTGTATCTGCAATATCTCATTGTAGGTGGCATGCCTGAAGTAGTTGTGAATTTTCTGGAAAATTATGATCTGAATCAGGTTCGAGAGAATCAGAGAAGAATACTGGAATCAATAAAAGATGACTTTGGCAGGTATAAGGATCCAAATGGAAATGACAGAATCAATGAAACACTGAAGCTGAGAGCTGAAGCATGCCTTGATTCCATTCCTGCCCAGCTTTCAAAGGAATATAAAAAATTCCAATATAGCCTTGTTGATGTGAAGGGAAAATCTCCAGAAAAAGAGGAAGGACTTCAGTATCTTGAAGATGTGGGGCTTATTATCCGTGCATATAATACAAGAGAACTCACATATCCTCTTGAAAGTGCAAAGATAAAGACAGAATTCAAGATATTCTATGCAGATACAGGCTTATTGATCTCACAGATAGGAGAAGATGTCCCAGAGAAAATCCGCTCAGGAAGCCTAGGTGCATATAAAGGTGCAATTGCAGAGAATATGGTTGCTTCTTCATTTTCCAATAATGAAAGTAATCTGTACTACTACCATCATCCAAGTGGATCACCAGAACTGGATTTCCTTTTTGAATCAGATGAAAAGGTATGCATAATTGAATGCAAATCATCAAATAACAGAGCAACAAGCATGAAATTCGTAATTGCAAATCCAAAGCGGTTTGGATTTCATCCTGCATACAAAATTGCTGATGCAAATATCGGCAGTGGCGAAGGATTCGAAACCTATCCACTATATGCGCTCGGTTTTCCGATGAAAAAGAAGAAGAGGATAATAAGCCCTATAGATATCAAGAACCTGAAAGCACCAGAGTAAGAACAAAAAGACCCCAGCCATTGACCGGGGTTCATGAAATCAGCAATATGACTATTACTCATAAGACAGAGCTTCAATAGGATCAAGCTTAGCTGCTTTACGTGCAGGATACCATCCGAAGAATATGCCTACGAAAGCTGAGAAGCCTATTGCAACAGCTATTGCTATCCACGAATAGTGCATAGACCAGCCTGCTGCTGTCACTACTGCATACGAGAGGACTGAGCCAAAAGCAAGGCCTAAGAGGCCTCCTACAAGAGTCAGCGTTATTGACTCTACAAGGAACTGGCCCTGGATTGTCCTAGGCGTTGCGCCTAGAGCCTTTCTCACACCGATCTCACGTGTTCTCTCAACAACAGATACAAGCATTATGTTCATTATTCCGATACCGCCTACAATCAGTGATATAGCCGCAATAGCTGCAAGGAATATAGAGAATGTATTAGTGATCTCGTTTGTCATCTCTACAATCTGAGCCGGAGAATAAACCATATAGTAGTCATCATCGCCAAGGAGCTCATAGAGGTAATCCTCTACCTTATCTGCAACGGCTGTCGCATCATAGCCATCACGCACCTTAAGCGTATATGAAGATACCTGACTGACTTTACGGAATCTCTGGTCATATGTATTGAATGGAATATATGCAGAGCTGTTATATGATGCTCCAAGCGTTGTATCCTTATCCTCAATAACACCTACAACAAGATATTTCTTGGACTGGTTTCTGAATATTGAGACATAAGAACCCACAGCACCTCCTGCTGGGAAAAGATCCTCAGCAAGATCATGTCCAAGCACTACTACCTGCTTTCTGTTTATGTTATCCAGAGCAGAGAATGCCTCGCCTTCCTGGAATGAGAGCACATTAGCTTCGAAGAAATCCGAGGTGACGCCATTTACAGATACAGTCTTGATCTCATGTCCATATCTTATTTTCGCATTGGATGAGACAGTTACTATGACCTTTTCAATCCCCTCGACATTCTTTCTGAAGTTATCTGCGAATTCCTCATCAAACTGCTCAGTCTTCCTGGATCTTCCCATTGGCATTACATTGACCATATCAAGGCCACCGATTTCCATAGAAGACAGTATTGACTCATTTGCAGACTGCCCGAGATTAAGAATAGCAACAACGCTTCCAACGCCGATTACAATACCAAGCAGAGAGAGGAAAGTCCTCATCTTGTTGGTCTTCATAGAGGATAAAGCTAATTTAAGATTCTCGAAAAACATCGTGGTCTGCTATCCTCCCGTCTCTTATATAAACCTGATTCTTGCATCTAAGTCCAAGCCCTCTGTCATGTGTTACGAACACTATTGTCCTACCCTCATCATTCAGATCTGTGAAGAGTCCCATAATCTGGTCTCCTGTTTTTGTATCAAGAGCACCTGTAGGCTCATCAGCAAGCAGGATTGCAGGATTGTTTGCAAGTGCTCTTGCAATTGCAACTCTCTGCTTCTGCCCTCCGGATAGCTCATTCGGAAGATGCTTCATCCTATCCTTCAGACCGACCTTCTCAAGAAGAAAGGCAGCTCTTTCCTTCCTTTCCTTAACAGTGTAGTTCGCATAGACCATAGGAGTCATCACATTCTCAAGTGCGTTGAGCTTTCCAAGAAGATTGAACTGCTGGAAGATGAATCCTATCTTCTGGTTTCTGATGAATGCAAGCTCTGCCTCATCCAGGTCATTTGTATACTCACCATCAATCTTTATAAGACCGGAAGATGGGGTATCGAGACATCCGATCAGGTTCATCATAGTAGACTTGCCTGATCCAGATGGTCCCATTATTGCTGTGAAATCACCTTTATTGATTGAGAGAGATACCCCATCGAGTGCTTTAACGATAAAGTCTCCGACAAGATAATATCTTCTCACATCATTAAGCTCTATTACCTTGCGCTCCATAATCACATCCTCGGACCAGGACCGCCCATCATCATGCCCATTCCGCCAAAGCCCGAGCCACTTGAAGTTGTATAAGTGACAACATCTCCTGCAGAAAGCCCTGAGTTGACCTGGCAATAGCCTTCTCCAAGATATTTGACCTTGACTTCTCTTGTCTCTGAGCCGCCGTCTGCTGTCTTCACATTGACAGTTGTGACACCGCCTCTGCCTGTAGTAACTGCTGCAGATGGAATCAAGAGCATCTTCACATCTCCATCAACCTTGATTGTGCCTTCAAATGTGAAGCCAGGAATCAGAGCATCTGGTGGGTTCTCGATTGTAAGCTCTACATCAACTACACCTATTCCCTGAGTCGTATATCTTCCAATCATAGGTATATAAGAGACAGTTGCCTCTATTTCCTTACCAGGAAGGGAGTCGAATGTAAGAGTTGCCTTCTGCCCTATTTTCACATACTGCATATCAATCTCATCAATCTCAACAGTAGCTTTCAGCTTAGATCTATCGATGATTGTCAGTACTGATGAGCCGGCCTCAAAATAGTCATTGACAACAACATTCACATCAGCGACCACACCGTCGAAATTCGCATAGATATTAGTATAGTCCAGAGCATTCTCTGCATTCTTCTCTTTTAGCTTCAGAAGCTCAAGCTGCTTAACAGACCCATTGAGCTCTGCCTGCTTTATATCATTTCTTATTGATTCAAGGTTCAGAAGCTGACTTGTATTGTCAATAGATGCTAGGAGCTGGCCCTCTTTAACAGTATCTCCTTCCTCAACATAGACTCCTGTTACTGCACCTGTAGACCTGAACTTAGCATTAAGAGTGTCATAAGCCTCAACATAGCCAGAAAGGTCAATTGTCTGAGTATATACATTCTCCTCAACAGGGACCTCTATAGTTGTGGTCTGGCTCATCATCTGGGCTCTCTTAGCCTCATTCTTTGCTTTAACTGTTGTGTAATAGTAATAAAGTCCTGCAGCAATAGCCAGAATTACAATCCATGTGATTATGCTCTTCAGTCTCTTGCGTCTCTTTCTTGCAGCAGCTGCATCTCTCAGCCTCTTCTCCTGAATCTCTGCTTCAGTCATCAAACTCTCATCTTTATTTTCCTTAGCCATAAGAAACTCCTAATCCTTTTTATAATGCAAAAATCTCTAAATCACACTGGAGGGATAATCCTTCCAGGAGCATGATATCATATTCATATCCAGCTTTCTCAAGATTGAAGCGGGCATCCTCAACTTCCTTATCTGTTGCAAGCCCTACTTCAAACAAGGCCTTCTTATTCTCATATACAGCCTCAAGATAGCTCTTATTTGAATCATTCTGCAGCTTCTTCATATTCCAGCTTGATATCCTAGTGCTGTATTCCTGAGCCTGCTGCACATAATTTGTCTGGGAAGCAGAATAGTCATTCTCTGCTTTTGTAATGTCATATAGCTTATCCTGCTTATCAAGCTCAAAAGACTTAATCTTCGTATCATTAGTCCATGTAGCTGCAATAGTCAGTCCTGGAGTGAACTCTGCAGATGACGAATTGCTGAATGACCAGCTGAATGAAGGAGATGCGGAAACGCTCCAGCTATTTGCGCTGTATCCAATGCTGCCACTGATTGAAAGGCTGCCTGCAGTTTTACCTGAATCAGAAAGCATATTAACATTGCCCTCGGCCTTTCCATCAAAAGACAGAAGATCAACATCGTAACCTGCTGCAGTCTTCTTATAAGTCTCTTCCTTCTGCTGAACAGCCAGCCCCTGCAGCATTACCTGGGTATTGCCTTTATCCAGCACAGATACTGATAGCTCAGGCTCTGGGATATAATCCAGCCCCGACCACTCAAGGCCTGTCAGATTCCTGTAGCTGGCCTTTGCTATCTCAAGCTGCTCAATATAAGAAGAGAGAAGCCTGTTATAGTTATCAAGAGCATTTACTACTGTTATATAAGTAAGAGAACTCTCAGAGAATGATGATAGCGTCTTATAATCCTCTAGAGTCTTCTCGGTATCCCTTACCTTCTTCTCACTGTCTTTTATATTCATCTCAATGGAGAGGATATTTGAGATAATGCTGATCAGATTCTTCTTAAGAGAGATTCCAGCATTTGCATATGTATACTCTGTAGTATACTTTGAGATTGCATAGTTCAGATCAGATAGGACATCATCGTCATACTCATTGAAATCATAAGTATATGAGGCACCTATAGATGGTGAAATGCTATTGACCTTTCCATTGTAATCAACAAGATAAGGCATCGAGCCCTTTATCGTCGTCTTCTTATCTGAAAGCGTTACAGAAGCTGTCGGTGTTATTGCCATGCCATATTCATGGATGTCTGTTATTAGACCTTTAACCCCAGCTACAGAAGCTGTCTTAAGAAGAGGATTCACGGAAATCCCAAGATTCACTGCTGTCTCATCCTCAAGGTCCATCTTCTCTAGCGTAAGAAGACCCTTCTGGTATGTAACCACCTGGTTCTGGTATGTCTTATTATTCGCCTGAGCAGAACTGATGGCATCTTCCAGCGTGACAGCTGAAAGCATTGAAATAGATGCAGTTGCCAGAAGCAATGCAAGCATTCTCTTTTTCACAATAATTCTCCTAGATGTAGAAAATATACCCATTAAGAGGCTTTTCGTCACTGATGCCATATCTTCTTTGTGTAGAGTTTATGTGAATTTGAAACACATTATGTACATTATTAATTATCTTCTAAGTAAAGGTCAGCAAATTGACTTATCAATGCTAAATAAAGGAAAATCAGATTATGAAAAAAACAGAAATAAAAGATAAAGAACTGCTAGAGCATATAGATAGCCTTCCAGGCGATGGAAGAGAGATCTTCCTTCTTGGAAATGACAGTGTCCGGGTATCTGCCGTAAGTGCAACACGGATGCTCAATGAGATGAGAGCTAATTTCAATACAGGACTCATCGAGACATATGTGCTTGGACAGGGATATATTGCAGGTGCACTTCTATCATCAGAGGTCAAAGGCAATGACAGGATACAGCTTTCAATAGAATGCGGCGGGCCTATTAAAGGCATGAATATAGAGTCTTGGGCATGCGGTGCTGTAAGAGGATATCTTACAAACAATCCTATTCCTCTCGAGAAGCCTCTTGAATCGCTCGACACCACATTCCTATATGGGCCAGGATTCCTTTCAATCTCAAAGATTCTTGAAGGCTCAAAAGTCCCATTCACAGGCCAGATCATGATGGAGTATGGAAACCTTGCAAATGATCTTGCTCTTTATTATCAGCAGAGCGAGCAGACTCCTACGCTCTTCTACTTCTCAATCAAATTCGATGAAAAAGGAAGGGTAATCGGAGCTGGTGGACTGTTTATCCAAGCCCTTCCTGGCTGCAGTGAAGATATCCTTGCAAAGCTTCAGGAGAAGAGCAAGAGCCTGAAACACCTTGGAAAGGCCATTGCAGATGGAGAGAACATAAAAGACTATGTAACTGAGGAATTCTCAGAGTTCGGTCCAAGATGGCTAGAACACTCTCCTATCGGGTTTTCTTGCCCCTGTTCAAGAGAGCACTTTATAGGTTATCTTAAGAACCTGCCTAAAAAGGAGAAAGAAGAAATACTAGAAGGAAAGTTCCCTCTGGTTCTTGAGTGCTTTAATTGCGGCACTTTATATAAATTTGAGAAAAGCGAAGTGGAAGCGCTTTTTCAGGAGGACTAATGATTTTTTTCGCAACGAGCGCGGCTAATCAGGGTGACCTGATTGTAAATGAAGCAAGAGAAGCTGGATCTGAAGATGTAAGACAGACAGCAAGCGGAGTTGAATTCGTAGGCACTTTAGAGGTTGCCTATCGCTTCTGCTATAATTCAAGAACCTCATCAAGGCTTTTAATGGGTCTCTTCATCGATGATGATATCCAGACAGACCTAGAGCTCAGTGAGGCTACAAGCCAGCTTGAATGGGAGTCTTATCTAACACCAGAGAAGACCTTCAAGGTCACATGCACAGCACAGAACTGCAGATGGATCAATAACAGCCACTATGCAGCTCTGAAAGTAAAGGATGGCATCTGTGACAGGCTCAAGGAGAAGTTCAATGGAGAAAGGCCTAATATAGAGATTGAGGATCCAGATCTTACAGTGCATGTGCATATCAACGGAAACACCGTAATTTGGTATGCTGATTTCTCTGGTGAGAACCTATCAATGAGAGGATACCGCGGAGAACAGACAGAAGCACTATTAAAAGAGCACCTTGCAGCTGCGCTTCTCTCACGCTCGGAGTGGAAGAAGACTGTGAACGAGGGAAATCCTTCTCCTCTATATGATCCATTCTGCGGCAGCGGCACTATAGCGGTAGAGGCTGCAATGATGGCAGCAGAGATTGCGCCTGGAATGATCAGAAAGAAGCCTTATCCTTTTGAGAAGCTCCCGAATTTTGATAAGGATGCATATGAGAAGGTAAAGGCCGAAGCTGAAGAGAAGCATCAGAGAGCACTTGATGAGAGAGACATCTCAATCTATGCATCTGACATCTCAAGAAAGGCTGTAGAGATAAGCAAGGCAGCAGCGCTGAAAGCTGGAGTATATGATCTCATTGCATTCTCTGTTGCAGATTTCAATGCATTGGAGAAAGCTCCATGCGAGCATGGATATATAGTAACTGATCCTCCATATGGGGAAAGAATGGCTGTAAAGCAGATTGATCTGCTCTATAGCAATATAGGAAAAACACTTCAGAGAGCATTCAAAGGCTGGAAGGCAACAATCCTCACTGGCTCATCAGAGCTGCTAGCCAATATTGATATGAAGCCTGAGAGAACGAATACTCTTTTCAATGGACCTATACAGTGCCAGGCTGCACATTATACGATCTTCACAGATGAAGAGAAGAATGCACTTATCGAAAGAGCAAAGGAAAAGAAGGCTGCACGTCTTGCTGCTCCACTCTCAGAAGGTGCCGAAATGGCATATAACAGGCTGATCAAGAACATTGCAGCAATAAAGCCGAAAATGGAAGCTGAAGGCGTCACTTGCTACAGAATCTACGATGCAGATATGCCTGAATACAGCGCTGCTATTGATATGTATGAAGGAAAGTGGGTAGTGCTTTCTGAGTATGCAGCGCCTCCTACTATTGATCCTGCAGCTGCTGAAAGAAGGCTCAATGAGCTTGTTCTAGCAACAGAAAGAGCTACAAAGATCGATATTGAGAATATCTACGTAAAGGAAAGGAAGAGACAGGAGGGAAGCAATCAGTATACAAGACTTGCAGCTAATAACCACTTCTACATTGCTAAGGAGAATGGCGTTAAGTTCCTTGTCAACTTCACCGATTATCTCGATACAGGCATATTCCTAGACCATAGGCCAATAAGGAAGATGATTCAGGAAATGAGTGCTGGAAAGAGGTTCCTGAATCTGTTCTGCTACACTGGAACAGCAACGCTCAATGCAATAAAAGGCGGTGCAGTATCTACAGTATCAGTAGATGCATCAAACACATACCTTGCATGGCTTGAGCAGAACCTGCGTCTCAATGGATTCTCTACAAACATCGGCAATTTCCTATACAGGGATGATGCAATAGACTGGCTATGGGCAACATATGACAGATATGATCTCATCTTCTGTGATCCTCCTACATGGTCAAACTCCAAAGACAGGAATTCATTTGATGTACAGAGAGACCAGGTAAGGCTGATTGATGCGGCAGCAATGCATCTTGCTCCAAATGGTACCCTGATCTTCTCTACAAACTACACAAGATTCAAGCTCGATGAGAGGATTCTTGAAAAGTACTCAGTTGAAGATATAACAGATAAGACCATCGGAGATGACTTTGAAAGAAACCAGAAGATACATAAATGCTATCTGATTAAGAAGAAAATCAAAGTAAGCATCAAGAAAGAGGTAAAGTACAGACCTCGCAGAGAGAATAGATAGTACATAGGGCAGCTTTTAAACGGCTGCCCATTTTCATCATTCAATACAGCAGAATCTCATGCTTAGCAGTCAGAGGCATCCGCTTTCCCAGCAGCTCGTCATTTACAGAGAGATAGCTATTAATTCTTTTGATTCTGTATTCACCTGAATGGAATTTTCTGTGACATGTCGGACATAAGCAGAGCATATTTCTTCTATCATCAGGGCCACCATCTGAAAGCGGAAGAATATGATGAACATCTGAGCTTAGATACTTCCATTCTTCCTTTCTATCCATATTCTGATGCCATCCATATCGGAGAATAACATCACCGCATATCTGACATCTGTAATTATAAAGGCTTTTCACGGACTCTCGGATTGTTGAACTCCGTATAAAACATTCTATATTCCTTATAATAACCCTTGTCTCAGACTCAGCTTTCTCTGGTAAATTCAGAATAGCAGAATCTATTTTCAAAGAATCATCTGAATTATATAGCAAAGTATTCTTAATCCAGTTCTTTTCAAACAGCTCTTCCATAGGGGATGTCTTCTCTAATATCGAAACCTCTTTCTTATCCTGATCCGTTATAGATGAGAAAGTCTCAAGATATTTCACAATATAATAATAGATGACGCATATATCGGGATTTTTAGATAGTTTATAAAGATAGTGAAGAATATCTGAAATATTCCATTTTGAGAAAAAACCTTTATGTGCATTATAAAGCCCCAAATGATGGCATATAGCCATAGACTGCCAACCTCTGGAATCAAAATTACAATTCAGAATCTCTTTATCAAGCCGTCTAAAAGAAAGACCTGTTACAAGATAATGATAAACAGTAGAAATCCTTTTCTGTTCATCATATAAATTGAACTCCCTGGTTCTTCCTGAAAAAGAGAGTTCTGGAAAGGTAGTATCTGCATCATGCATAATAGCAGCTTAATTTAGCAGCAGCCAGATTGCAATCAGGAATCAAGTGAAATCAAAGAAGATAAGTCATATAGAGAGGGATGAAAACAAAGCCATCTTCTTCCTTGTATTCTCCAGGATGGATTATGTAGGCAGTGTCTAGCTCTTCTTTGTATTTCACTCTGAATTTCCTTATAGAAGACAACGTATAGTTCTTGCTGGATTTGACTTCAATCGGGATTATATTATGTCTATTGCTGATCTTATTCTTAGCAATGATAAAATCTATTTCCATTCTGGATAAGGCATCTGATTTAGATGAATTAGAATAGAAAAACAGCTTATGATTATTTGCAACAAGCATCTGAGATACTGCATTCTCAATAATCATACCGAGATTTACCTCAAGTTTTCCAAAGAGAAGCTTTCTGTATATCTCCTCACTTACGATTCTATTCTCATCAAATGAATGACTTATAAGCAGTCCAGTATCTGCCAAATAACACTTAAGAAGCGTTCGGTCCCTATTTAAATTTATACCGATATTTGGTTCTGTAGAATTATAGCAGTTATTTATTATCATCGCATCGGAAAGCCAGAACATAGCATCTCTATATTCATCAAATCTTGAGCCTCTTTCTATTGACGATATTTTAAAGTGCTGATTCTGATTCTTAAGCTGAGATGGAATCTCATCAAAAATAGCTTCTACTTTCATAGAATACCCTTTTGCATGCTTCCTTATATCATTCCTATAAAGATTGAGAATCCTGCGCTTTGCCTGATCTACATTATTGAAATCCTTTGTATCCACAAAAGCAGAAACAGCTTGGGGCATTCCCCCAACAATAAGATATTCGCGAAATAAATCCATTGCCTTCCTATGGAGAGCCTGGCCTAAAGGCATTTGCTTCGAAAAACATGTTCTAATCAAAGCTGCTAAGTCCTCATAACCATTAGCCCATAAGAATTCCTCAAAATCCAAAGGATACATATTAATGGAATCTTCTTCTGATGGGATAAGAATATCCTTAACATTCTCTTTTATTGATATCAAGGAGCCTGTTTCTATATAATCATAACGGCCATCTGCAACTAAATATTTCAATGCACTACGAGCTCGAGGAAAAAGCTGGATTTCATCAAGAATAATCAACGACTTCCTCAAATATAGTTTAGTTCTGAAAAAAGTAGAAAGCTTCAAAAAGAAAGTATCTAGATCCGATAAATCATGAACAAAAATATCTTTTATGCTTTCATCAGCAATATTGAAATCGATTATTATATATGAATCATATTCTCTTTTTGCAAATTCTTCCGCAATAAAGCTCTTACCTACTCTTCTTGCTCCTTGTATAAGAAGACAACTCTTACCATTTCCCTCTTTCCATTTCAAAAGAGAATCATATATTTTTCTTCTCATCATATTATCAATATCCATTAGTATAATAACATAAATCGTATTTTTTAAAATACAAAAATCTACATAAATCGCGATTTTATAAGTGTCCAAAAACAACATAAATCGCATTTTTTAAACGACTAAAATCTACACAAACCGCGATTTTCCCAAAAACTGCTGTACTAGTCAATAAAAGTAGACACAACCTTATTTTTGCAGATTGCTGGCTACTATGAAAATCTCAATTATGATCTTTGATTATTCAGCTTTTTTGCATGAATTCTGATATTTCAGAAAGTTTACTGCTATTACAATCAAGAGAAAAAATATTATCTGAATTTAGAAATTCACCATAATACGCTCAATCTAAAATTTGATTATTTCAAAAATTAGCAGTGAAAATTTTTACAAACATATTATTAACCAGTATTTTATCCCTTTTCTATTGATTCTTTCTGTTTTATATCCTATGGTCCTATCTATGGACATCATGATTCACCAAAAGGCGACACATGACCTGTATTCAACACCGCTACTTCAGCAGACAGCTTTTTGGTCAGACGTAAAAAATGAACTAGGCTTCAAGCCTTTAGCTTTTGATTTAACAGTCAGAGAGAAAGATATAAGGGATAATTCTCTCTCTTCTGCCCATCTTATAGATGACATACTCATCCTGACAAAGAGTATAAGTCCGGATGAGTGCATTGCATATGCTCCATATGAACCTCTTCTGACTCCATGCGAGGAAAGACAGGGAGAGTTCATTGAATCTCTTTCAGAAGCTCTCAGATGTCATCTACCAAATGACTGCATACTGATCAGATATGATCTGCCATGGCTGAAATCTGAGGATGGACTCTCTAAGGAGCATGAAGAGCTAAGGCTTAACTGGAGCACTGCCAATCATAATATAAGGGCATCATTCACTAACATGCTTCCATCGCATACCGCATTTGTAGAACTTGATGAAGATGAAGAGTCTCTTCTTGATAAAATGAAAAGCAAGACCAGATATAATATAAGGCTTGCAGAGAGAAAATGCGTGAGCGTAAGACAGGGGTCAAGAAATGATCTTCCTATATTCTTATCACTGTACAGGGAAACAGCTGAACGGAATGGCATAAGAAATCATTCTGAAGAATCATTTGAAGCACTGTTTGAAAGCAAGGAAGACGACGCAATAATCCAGCTTCTGATTGCAGAGAAGGAAGGTGAAGCCCTATCTGCAATGTTCTTATCTGTTACGGATGATATGGCAAGCTATCTATATGGTGCATCATCAAGCTATGGAAGAGAGAATATGAGCACATATATGCTTCAAAAAGAAGCAATGCTGAGAGCAAGATCTCTTGGTGAGAATACCTATGATATGTTCGGCATTGCACCATCAGGAGAGCTGAACCATCCACTGTCAGGACTCTCTAGATTCAAACTGGGCTTCGGAGGCTACAGAGTCTCCAGAATGGGATGCTAGGACTATCCACTATTGGAAAAAGCAGAGAGATTCTACAGCGAAGAAAGAAGCTGGCAGAGCTACCACACAAGATAGCTCTCAAGCTCTTATATTATCTCAAGACCTAGCTTATAAGCCTGGCTTCTTCCAGGAAGCAGCTTATTGAAGTCCTTTTTAGTCTCTATATCTATCATCTCTCCATCCATTGCAGGAAGAGAATGCCATGGCTCAATGCATATATATGGAGCATCTGTCTTGACTGCATGCCATAATGCTAGATATGGAGCATCATGAATGACCTTCAAGGCCCGTTTACCTTTATCGCTCTTCAGAATAAGAGAATTGCCTGTATCTTTCAGGCATATTGCGTCATTATCAAACATACCGTGGAAAAGCCTGATCTTATTATCTTCATATAAATATGCAGAATCTTCTGCCTTTCCTGTATCAAAGCATGATGCGGAGAACACTTCCTGCGTTATCTCCCCATGATCCTCGAACTCTATGTAGTAGTCATCAAAATTCAGACCAGCCTCCATAGGCAAACAGAATCCAGGATGAAGACCAAAACCATAGAACATGGGCTCATCGCCCCTATTTGCTACAGTAAATGATGCCTCAAGCCTATTTTCCTTCAGCTGATAAACAACTTCAAAAGAGAAGTCAAAAGGATAGATTTCCTTCGTCTTCTCTGTTGAGCAGAATACTGTATGAAGAATGCTCTCATCAGACTTGATTACAGAGAACTCTTGATGAGATATGAATCCATGTATAGTCATTGGGTAGCTCTTTCCTCTGTAGAGATAAGCTCCATCAACAAGTCTACCTACAAAAGGAAATAATATGGGAGAGTGTCTCTTCCAGTACTTCTCATCGCCATTCCAGAGCACAAGGCTTCCATCCTTACGCCTGATCTCTATCAATTCAGAACCTATAGATGATACTCTGACCTCAAGCTCTGATGAACGCAGCTTATATTCCATAAATCAGCACCTCAATAATGATTATCATAGAAGAACACGCAAAATAAAAGCTCTGATTCGTTTAAATTTAATGCATAACAACTCATCATACCTGACCATAATAATATCAGCCTTTGATGCCTCCTGAGGTTAATCCATCCACAAACTGGCTCTGATTCATCAGGAATATGATTACAAGAGGAAGAAGAGCTAGTACAGCACCAGGTATGAGCAGCTGATAATTATTTCCATATGAGCTGATCAGAGATGCAAGACCGACAGGAAGCGTATAAGAGCTTTCCGATGAGAAGACAATCATTGGCCATAGAAACGCATTCCAGTTTCTAAGAGCAAGAAGTATCGTCATTGCTCCGAATGCAGGCTTCATTATTGGCACCATGATACGCGCAAATATTCCGAACTCTGTGCACCCATCGACTCTGGCAGCTTCCATATAGCCCTTATCTATACTTCTTGAGTACTGCTGGAAAAAGAACATTGCCGTTGGCTGAACAACAAATGGTATGATAGAGCCTGCTTTTGTATCAATGAGGCCCATTCCGATAACCATACGATAAAGAGGTATAAGCAGGATTTCGAGAGGAATCATCATTACTATAAGCATCATCAGGAACGAGAGGTTCTTCCCCTTGAAATTATATACACCAAGGGCATAGCCACTCATCGAAGATAGACCTAGAGAACATACAGTACTGACAAGAAGAACAATTATGCTATTCATATACCATGTAAGGTAAAGCTGCCCTTTATCTATAAGGGTATAATGATAATTAGCAATAGTCAGGTTATCAAATTCGAATACCATCTTTATTCCATTTTTGAATAAATCCTGAGTATCCTTAAATGAAGATACAACCATGAAATAGATTGGAAAAAGCGTAATCAATGATAAGATTACTAGTGCAATATACTTAAGAGAAGCATATATAATCTGATTCTTTTTCTGCATAACAGCTATACCTCCATCTTCAATCGTTCTTAAACAGGCCGAGAAGCTTCATCTGAGCAAGATTGATCAGAAGCACAATGGCAAGAAGAACAAATCCTATAGCTGAACCAAATCCAAGATTTCCATATGTGAAAGCCTGCTGGTAAAGATATCGCACAATTGTAAGACCTATATCCCCAGGAGTTGATTCCTTCCAGAAGACATAGCTTTCGCCGAATATTCTGTAGCCTTCCACAATCAGCATCGTAAGCACATATACAATAGTCGGACGAAGAAGAGGTATTGTAATACCGAAAAGGCGCTGAGGAGCATTTGCTCCATCTATTTCTGCCTGTTCATATACCTCGCCTGGTATATTCTGGAGGCCTGATAAGAAATAAATCATATACAGTCCAGTACTTGTCCATAGCTTCAGCAGAACCATGAGCATAATAGACCAGCTGTAATTCAGCATAAAATGCTGAGCGGGAATCCCAAGCTTTATAAATACAGAATTAACTGCTGCAGTATCAGTATCAGCAAATAGCATTCTGAACACAATGCCAGCGACAATAGTAGAAGCTAGAGCAGGAATAAAGAATATTGCCCTGAATCCATTCCGGCCCTTCACCTGCTTATCATTGAGAAGCAATGCTAATGCAAGAGGAACAACTACTGTTACAATACAGCTGAAGACAGTTGTAAGTGTTGTCGTCTTAAGAGAAGCATAGAATGATTCATTGAATAGCTTCTTGTAGTTATCAAATCCGACAAAAGCTGCAGAGCCGAAACCACGGATCTTCTGAAAGCTCATTATCAAAGAAGAGAAGAACGGATAAACATTAAATGCCAATAGTGAGACTATAAATGGAATCATGAATATATATGGTGCAATTTTCTTGTTATAAGGAAGATCCACTATAAGCTTTTTTATTCCTTTGTTCTTTTTTTCTTTCATATTCTTCCTTTTAAAATCAGCCTGCATAGCACATAGCCATGCAGAGCTGAAAATTAACTTTAATTATTTCTGAGAACTGCAGCAGATGACTTCAGAGCCTCAGCAGGGGACATTGTCTTAGTCTCAAATACGTTGTACATGACCTTTGAGGAAACCTCATTGAATGCTGTAGGAACAAGAGATGTGTTGTTAATAGCATTAGCTGCCTTCAAGCTTGAACCAACAATCGCGAAAACATTCTCATTGGCGAAATATGGCATATTGATCTGCAGCTTTGCATCATCCCAGCAATCAGTTCTATATGGATCATAGCCAAGCATCTCATAGCACTGAAGCTGTGCATCTTTACTCATCTTGCAGAAATATAGGAAATCTTTTGCAAGCTCTGGATACTTGCACTGGTTAGATATAACAGCACCATTACCTCCAGTGCATGCGGTTGTCCATCTCTCACCTTCTTCCCAGAGAGGCATTGGCCTTACAGCAATCTTTCCAAAGAGATCTGGCATATAAGCCTGAAGCCTATCCATATACCACATTGGAAGGATTATTGAAGCGCAGCCACTCTTATTAAAGAACTCATAGAACACTTCTGAAGCATTTCCGCCACCAGGCATTGGAGATGCAATCCCTTCATCCACCCATGATTTCAGATATTCAAGGATAGCAATATTCTCATCACTATCAAGAATTACATTGCCATTCTCATCAATGAAATCAGAGCCCTTTTCAAGAACCATAGACTGGAAAGGTGCCATATCAGTAGTTTCAATCACTGTCATAGGCTTACCTGTTTTTGCAGCTACAACCTTGCCGGCTTCTTCATAATCCTTCCATGTCCTGATTGCATTGTAATCAACACCTGCAGCATTCATTATCTCTGTATTGTAATAAACAACAGTTCCACCGAGCTGTGAAGGAGCACCATAAAGCTTTCCATCTGTTGAATAGATATTAAGCTTTGCCTGTACAAACTTATCTCTGTCCTCAGCGACTAAATCAGTAAGCTCCACAAAAGGAACCTCATCATAGTCAAAGAATGTTCCAAACGCTGTAACATTGACATCACAGAAATCTGGAGCGCCCTTGCCTGTCTGAATAGCAACAAGAAGCTTTGTCTGACGGTCTGAACCTCCAACACCTACAGCATCAAGCTCAATCTGACGATCAGGATTCTGCTTATTCCATTCCTCAGCTCTTGCTTTATAAAAATCAGCCTGAGATGAAATACACCACCATGTGAGTTTTACTGGACCATTTGGCTCGGCTGCCTTTGCAGACTCGGATGTACCTCCTGCGAAAACCATTGTCATGACAGCTGCCATAACAATCAGCATAACTGCTAATTTCTTCATATAAATCTCCTTTTGATGCCTAATGGCAATTGATTTCTGATCTAATCAAAATCCACTTGCTGATATTCAAACCAATCAAAATCAGCAAATGATGTGGACTCCTCTCCATTTCCTGTTGCATACAGAGCTATATAAGTTCCGGTAAAGCCACCAGCAATTTCCATGCTCAGAATCCTGATATCCTGATTCTCTGCAAGAGTAATCCACTTTTCTGAATTCTCTGCAAAGAAGAAGGATACATCCTCATTTCTTGCTGAGATCTTCAGATAAATCTTCTTATCTGAATACCCATGCTCAGCAACAATCTTCCTTTCCCCGCATTGCGTTTTATAAAGAACAACTCTACTTTCTTCTCTAAGAAGCTGAAAATTATAGTTATTGTTAAAGAACAAGACCATTCCAGCACTCTCTTTCTTCTCTGGGATGAATTCCATAACTGTTCTTGCTGCAAATGATGCATGCTGTTGCCTACGCCCAACAAATGAAGGATTAGAAAGCTCATTGACTGTTGACGGATGTAGATATAGCCTAAGCCAGCCAGGTCTTTCATCTAGAGAATATATTCTGTGTCTTGGAGTTCTGAGAAAATTCCATTCAAGATGAAGCTCTCTCTGATCAAAGTTATCTACACTAGGCGTTTCAGGCCAATAGCAAAGAGGCAGATCCGGTGCTTCAAACTCAAATTCAACATGTCCTGTATCGGGGCTGAAGACAGGCCAGTCTTCTTCCCATATCACAGGAACCGCAAATGTTTCTCTTCCAAGAACTCTATATGTGCCGCCATCTAAACGTGAAGCAAGAAGTACCGCCCACCACTCACCATTAGATAACTGTATGATATCTGCATGCCCTGTAGAATTTATAGGATGCTTTCTTGAAAGATTTCTATGTGTAATCAGTGGATTTCTTGGATTAGGCTCATATGGTCCCCATATATCCTTGCTTCTGAATACAGTCTCAGAATGATTCAGATTTGTGCCACCTTCAGCAATCATAAGGTAATAATATTCACCTATGTGATATAAATGAGGTCCTTCTGGTGCATCCGCTCCATCATTAGCACCTCTATCTCTCAGTATTCTACGCTCACCTATAAGAGTATTCGTCTCAGGATCCATCTCCTGTAGCCAGATCCAGCGCTCCTCTCTGATTGGCTCTTCTGGGTATGGTCTCAGATTTCCTAGATAATATGTCTTTCCATTATCAAATATCAGAGTTGGATCAATGCTCTCTGCCCCTTTTATCTCTATTGGATCAGACCATGGCCCTTCTGGATTTTTTGCAGTCACATAGAAATTGAGATTTCCATAATAAAAGGGCTCTCTTACCAATGTCGTTACAACATAAAAAAGGTCTTCATCCTCTTTGTATCTGATTGTAGATGCGTAAATCCCCTTAGAAGCCTTCAGTCCATCAAGATTAAGCTGCTCTGGTCTTGTTAGGACATGAGATATCTGATGCCAGTGAACAAAATCCTTCGAATGAAATATTGGAATTCCCGGAAAATATTCAAAGGACGATGTAATCATGTAATAATCATCACCCTTTCTGCATACGGAAGGATCAGGATACATTCCTGGAAGCAGAGGATTCTTAAGCTTCATATTGACTTCTCCTATTATTTATCAGATGGTCCATAGCAGACCATTTCCCGTTTTTGCCAGCCATGCATTTCTATTGATAGATTCTCCTGCTGATACTCACACTCTGCGATTTTCTTTATCATCCCAAGAGCTGGCATGCTGTGCCCTCTATCCGAAGACTCTATGCACACAGCAGCTGTACATGAAGCCACTGAAAGTGAAAGCTCTGGCGAATATGAAGAAAGAAGAGATGCTAGGAACCCTGCAATTGCAGTATCTCCAGCACCTATTGTAGATACCGGATTAGGAATGAATTTTGGAGCAATCCATAATTCTCGGCTATTCCATTCATTTCCAAGCTCAAGACCTACGATATCAGATGCCTTGTCATCTGTTCTAAGATACAGCCCTTTCTTACCTAGTTTCAGCAGGACTATATGAACTCCCTTTCCAAGAATCCAATCAGCAATTTCAGATATAGTCCGCCCATCTATGAAATCAATCAGATTATGGCCTGAAGCAATATTATTGATTCTTTCATATTCCTCAGGATCAAGAAGCCTCAGCATCTCCTCATAGCTTGGAAGGAATATATCCGTGAATTTGAGGAATGAAGAAATAGCCTCGCTTCCATCGCCTATATTCGGCATGCACATATCAACAGATGTTGCTGCACCATGGCTTTTCACTCTTCCGAGAAGCTCTGCCATCCCTTTTCCATTATCCTTCCATAGATTCTTCATCTTTGGTGGATAACCAAAATGGAAAAGGCTTATATCATCAAGAAAGCCATCTGGAATATCATCTGCGGAAATGGTCTGAGAGGCCCCGCTCTTATGGAGTATTGTACGGTCCTTGTCTGGAGGTGAGATTATTATCGAAGCAGAGCTCTTGTCTTCTGTATGCTCTATCACAGCATCTATGCCGCTGTTATCGAGCATTTCCTCCACAAGCAATCCAAGCTTATCATCACCGACCTTGCAGAATACCTTAACAGGAAGCCCTAAGCGTGATAAAGCAAGTCCGGTGTTTCCTACACATCCACCTAAAGTGATGCGAATATCATCAAGATCTGTCTGCTTTCCCTCTTCTAGCCAGACCTTGCCTCCGGCTCTGAATACAGGATTGATATCAAGGCAGACAGAACCCGCCACACCTGCTTTCTTCATAACTCCTCCAGCTCAATAAAGCAGAGTGCTAGAATGAATATCAGAGATTTATTGAACTTGGCCTATAAACAAACTTCGCAATGCCGATCCAGCCTTCTCTCATGCTGTTTTCCAGAACATGGATATGCTGATCCTTGGCTCTGAGGATATTATCAGAAAGAGCTTTGACAGCTTTATCACTATCATTATTCTCTATAGCCTTGAAAAGCTCTTCATGCTCATTATTAGCCTGCTGCTTGCTCTGCGCTATCGAGAACACGCTCATCCTCTGAGTCTGCTTTGATATGCGGTCGTAGAATGAGAGGAGCCTTGAATTTCCTGATAATTCAGCAAGATACCTATGTATCTTAGCATCATATTCAAGAGATCTTATGATATCCCCCTCTTCAACGCATTTATCTAGAGAAGCATTCAGATTTCTCAGGACATTCAGATTATCTGCTGAAATACCCTTTGCAAGTGACAGCCTAAGCATCGAAATCTCAAGCCCATTTCTGGCATCATATAAATCCCTTATTTCATCTGCTGTTATATCAGTGACTCTGAAATTATGAGGCATTCTCTCAAGAAGCCCATCATCGACTAAGCGGAGCAGAGCTTCTCTTATCGGTGTACGGCTTATTCCAAGTTCCTTAGAAAGCGAGTAATCAGAAATCGAAGATCCTGGAGAAAGCGAGAATCTGGTTATCCTATCAAGAATCATATTATATGCAGTTTCCACTAGGTTCTTATTCTCTTCTCTATCCATATCATCTCCCCTGATGCTTCTAAGATTATATCATCTTTTATCCTTCTAGCTAGTCTCCTTTGTCTTTATTTATTGTTTTCACTTTTTGTATACAATTTACGTTTACATCAATAGAATACACTGAATAATCCATCTGTCAACTTTATTTTTTGAAAAATTTCTAAAGAAACTGCCTAGAAAATAACAGGCTTGAAAATGCCTTTAGCATGATTAATATATGAAATGCATCATGACCGTGATAATGAATTCATAGCAAGTCTGCAGCTGAATAATGCGATTGATGAATATATAGCGAAAAGCCCTAGAGGTTAATCTGTATGCCTCCAAAGAATCCTGAAAGCATGCAATTAAGAATTATCCCTACATTTCATGAGACTGGCATCTTAATCTGAATATTGAACCAATTGAAATGCCTTATGTGATTACATTTCCTTGATCACTGAAAGATCACCAGATGCTGCACCATCTAATATAGGCAGCATATACTCATCAACATCAGAAGCCTTCATTGGAACAGGCATATTCTGAAGCTTCATCTTAAGATCAGGATCCTTTGCAGCCTTTATTGCTCTTGCAATATGGACATCTTTCTTAAAGCCTGGAATATTCTCTAGCTTGTAGGGAGCTCCTATTGATTTCTCAAATCCAATCATGGCCTCTGCAACAGACAATGCTAGTTCTCTTCCTGAAAGTGAATCTATATCCTTATCTGTATATCCGAATCTCCTGAAGATATTGCCTATCGCCTTAAGCTGAGGCTGTATAGCCTTGCTATAGAACACCCAGTAGTATGGATTCATCAATCCACATGCAGTGCCATGTCCGACTATATCTACAAGAGAGAAAGAAGTAAGATGAGGGCCACTTGTACCACCAACCATAATTGCATATCCACCAAGATCTGTCGCAAGACCAATAGCTTCCCTTGCTTTTATATCATCAGGATTCTCTATGGTTTCCTTTGCATATTCAGCAACTAGGGAAACAGCCGTAACTGCAAGATTCCTAGCAAGCTCAAAGTATTCAGGCTTAGCTCCACAGAAGACTTCAAAGGTATGAGCAATTGCATCAAGTGCACCATCTATAGTGACTTTCACAGGCATTGAGCATGTTGTCCTATAATCAAAGATTGCCTTCGCAGGAACAATCGCATTATCTACAATAAGCTTCTTCTGGCCAGCAACAGGATCTGTGATATTAGAATACTTTGTCAGATGCGCTCCAGAAGAGGCAGATGTCTCAACAGCAATGACCGGAGCCATCTTCAATCCCGTTTTCCTGAGCTCTTCTGTTACCTTACCTGTTCCGAAATAGCAATCAATCTCTGGAGTTACTGCCCCGCCTAGAGCAGCCAGCATGCTTGCTGCTTTGCATGCATCAATCGTAGAGCCGCCTCCGATTGCTATTATTGAATCAGGCTTATACTGAAGAATATAAGTTGTCAGCCGATATACATCTTCTCTTGGCGCATTCGGCTTTGCACCCCGAACAGGCTTTCCTCCTGCAATCCTTATTCCAGCCTTTTCTAACGATCTTATGACTTCATCTGCAACAGACTCAATATATGTATCATTTGATACTACAAGCGCATTCTTCCCAAACTCTGATGCAGCTGTTCCAATACGATCTAAGCATCCAATGCCATGGATATAATCATCACCTTTCCATGCATTCAGCAATCCATAAGCTTTTGATATATCATCAATAAAACAGTTAGCAGAAGCATCTGTCCTATCATATGTTTTATATGGTTTCCAAATACTGTCTAAGCGCATTTCCTGATCTCACCCCATCTTCAGAATAAATATCAGAACCACTTATGTGAAGAGTATCATCTGCTTCATTCTCGAAACACAGTATAGACGCAAAGCCCAAGCCTGATACCGGGATTTCATCCGCTGCTAGTATCTTAGCCTTCTCATTCTCCTCTAGGTCCCTGCCCATAGCATTGGATAAGTATTTAGTGGAAATAACAAAGAATCCAAGCTTCTGCTTTATAACTACATCGAATTCTCTATTTGCATTCTCTTTATCAAACCAGTATGTACCTATATCAAAGATATTGATATCTGGATTATTCCATGCAGCTTTGCTTATATATTCTCCGACAATGCCTTTTGCTTTTCCCCTTTTTCATTAACTGCATCAAGCAGTAACTTCAGCTCTTTCTCTCTGTTGTAAAACATACCATTATTATGTTAAGAAAGTTTTTAACATAATAATTTTAATAAAAATATTTTAACATAAATACATTAATTGTCTTTTATATCTCGTATTTCTCAGATTTTCATAAAACTCATATTAACATTATATTCTCTTTGTTTAAGCTAGTATTGTTTAAGTTAACATTGTTAAAGTTAACTTAAACATGTACAATATTAACATGAAACTATACATAGGCAGAAAAAAAGAGTTTGCTATACTGGAATCGAAATGGAACACTGAAGGTTTTTCCTTTGGCGTTTTATATGGAAGACGGCGTGTTGGAAAGACATCTCTCTTATATAATTTTCTAAAGGGCAAGAAAGCAATCTTCCTTCAGTCAACAAAAGATATGAACTACAATCTTCTGAAGCTATCTTCAGCTATTGGAAAGATTTTTTTTGATAACCCAGACATACCACCATATGCATCATTTGCATCTGCGCTATCTGCCATTGTAAAGAATGCAGGAAAAGAGAGAATCGCTCTGGTATTTGATGAAATATCATATCTGGCAGAATCAGATAAAACCATTCTGAGTGTTCTGCAGAGCTTTGTTGATCAGGAATTCAGAGAGACAAACTTATTCCTGATCTTATGTGGCTCTAATATGTCATTCATGGAAAGAGATCTTCTTGGAGTAAATAGCCCGGTCTATGGGAGAAGGACTTTTCAGATCAAGCTTCAGCCTTTTCTTATCAATGAAACAGCTTCAATGCTGAATGCATGGTCTTTAGAGGATATAGCTACGGCTCATGCAATAACAGAAGGAATCCCATATTATCTGTCATTTTTCAAAGAGCATAAATCTATAGAAGAAGCAATAGAAGCAGAATTCTTCACAGCAGGAGGAAGACTATACACAGAAGGTAGACTGTACCTGATGATGGAACTACGCTCTCTTGAACTTTACGATAGCATATTGAGTCTTCTTGCAGCCGGATGCAATGAGGTTTCCATAATTGCAGATAAAAGCAAAAAAGACAAATCCAGTGTAAGTCAGGCGCTCCAGAAATTAACTGAGCTGGGAATAGTCAGAAAGAAGAAAAAGATTGTGGGAAAGGGAATCGACCGAGGCTGGCTATTTGCTGATGGATATTTTCATTTCTTCTATCGCTATGTATATCCATATTCTGAGATGATTGAACTTGGCTCTGGAAATGCGCTTCTAAAAAAAGCGCTATCTGAGCTCCCTGCTTTCGTAGGTCATAGGATGGAGAATGTATTCCACAAATACATACTGATGAATTCTCCATACCTGATCAGGGAAATAGGAAACATGGAATTCCCAGATAAGGAAACAAGAAAAAGCGAAGAAATAGACCTTGTTGCTGTAACAGCTGAAGGAACAATGCTTTTTGGTGAATGCAAATGGAAATCAGAGCCAATCGGAAAAGAATCATACGAGGAACTTCAGAGAAGGAGCTATCTAGCTTTCCCTTCTATTGATGCTAAAGCATATTACATCCTATCCAGATCAGGCTTTAAAGATGATATCAGGAAAATAGCAGAAGATAGCAATGGAACTATCACATTAATTGAAGGAAAGGACCTTATTATATAGCCTCCAGCATATAAGCACTGGAGGCTGCTGGAGAATCAGTTCTCTGTAAGGGTGAATACTGTCTCTGTCTCGTATTTCACACCTGGTGTAAGATAGCATGATCTGAAATCAGGCCTATTGGGGAAGTCTGGATAGAATTCAGATTCAAGGCAGAAAGCCATATGAGGTCCTATCTCACTTCCGCCTTTGCCTACCATTCCCTGATTGAGAGTTCCAGAAGTATAAAGCTGAACAGCTGGAAGATCTGTCTTCATTGTAAGCGTTAAACTGCCATTGGTAACAGATAGCTCTCCATCTCCATCGAGAATGAAGCAGTGATCATATGTCCCATCTCGTCTCTCTCCGATCTTATGAGGAGATGTGAAGTCGAAATCAGTCCCAGCGACGCTCTTTATCTCTGTTGGAATGAGCTCAGAGTCCACATCTATATAGTGAAGAGAAGGCATTCTGAGAATATGATCTCTTATATCACCAGTGGAGTTCAGATTGAAGAATGCATGGTTTGTAAGATTAACAGGACATTTTCTATCACTTATAACACTATAGTGGATAGCAAGTGCACCATCTCCGCTTATCGTATATGAAACCTCAGCATCCTGATTTCCAGGAAATCCAAATCCCTCTGGAGAATGCAGTGACAGCGTAACAGAGCTGCTGCTCTTTGCTACCAGAGACCATTTATGCCATCCATAGTTTCGAGGACCGGAATGAAGGCTGTTATTGCCATTGTTCCTCTCTGCCTGAAAAACCTCTCCATCCACAGAATAGCTGCCATTCTTTATCCTATTTGCAAAAGGACCGATTATCTGAGAGAAATAGCCTTTAGTCCTCTCATTCTCGCTCTTATCTTCAAACTGCAGGATAATATCCTTATCATCAATTGAGTAACTATAGAGAATAGCCCCCTGATCAAGGATAAGTGCACTATAGCGGCTCTCTTTTATCAGATATTCATTCATATAAACCTCCCAAAGCATCAGAATAGCTCTTCCATTTCATGTAAGCTTTTCTGTATTCATCTCTTCTCTCAGCAACAGGAGAAGTCTCCTTCTCATCATCAAATCCAATGTGCTCATCAGCAACATCAGCAATGTCCTTATTCTCAAGTACAGCTATGACCTGAAGTACAGCACCGAATGCGGCAGCTTCCTTTACAAGAGGGACTCTTACCTTAAGTCCTGTAAGATCGGAAATGATCTCTCTCCAGATTCTGCTCTTTGAGCCTCCTCCAGTCAGTGAGATCTCAGAAGCTTTAAAGCCAGATTCATCAAAGGCCTCAAGCCCAAGCAGGAATTCATAGCTGACACCTTCAAGAGCTGCTCTTGCGACATTTGCCTTCGTTACATTCCTGATATTCATTCCAGCAAGAACTCCCTCTCCTTTTGGATAGTTAGGAACTCTCTCCCCATTGAAGAATGGAAGCAGGACCAAGCCATCCGCACCTATTCCAGAAGCTGAGGCCAGCTCATCAAAGTCCTTGACGGGAAGTTCAAAGAGACCTCTCATCAGCTCAGATGCAACTGTGCAGTTCATTGTGCATAAAAGCGGAAGATATCCACCAGTAGAAGATGCAAATCCAGCCAATCTGCACTTCTTATCAGTGACAGGTGTATCAGAATAAGCGAAGAGCGTACCTGAAGTTCCGAGACTCATTGTGATACGGCCTTCTCTTACAGTACCAGTTCCGATTGCACTCATCATATTGTCGCCACCGCCTGCAGATACTGCAACGCCGCTAGATAGTCCAAGCTCTTCTGCTACATCATCCTTAACATAGCCTGATATGCACTTTGAATCAGAGACTTCAGGAAGCTTATCTATCAGATCAGGACTGATAATGCTGCAGAGCCTCTCATCCCATCTGTTTCTGTATATATCATACAGTGCTGTTCCTGAAGCATCTCCACGCTCCATTGAGATCACGCCTGTCAGATAGTAGTTTATATAATCATGTGGAAGCAACACATAAGCCATTTTCTCAAATAGCTCAGGACTTCTCTTCTTAAATGCATATATCTTGCTTGCTGTATAACCAGGAAGAATAGCATTGCCAACACAGTCAATGAGCTTATCTCTTCCTCCATAGAGCCCTGTAAGTTCTGCACATTCTGCAGCGGTGGACGTATCACACCAGAGCTTAACTGGAGCAAGCACTGAGCCATCGGCAGAAAGCGGCACAAATCCATGCTGCTGTCCTGAGACTCCGATTCCTCTAATTCTCTTTCTGATATCAACAGGAATAGCTTCGAAGCATTTCCTAAGTCCTTCAATCCACCATTCAGCAAGCTGCTCTCTGCTCCCATCCGAGTGGGAGATCAGCTCAAATGGATATGAAGAGGAAGCAATTTCCTTCCTATCGCCACTATCATAAACCAAAAGCTTTACAGACTGAGTTCCAAAATCAAGCCCAGCAGTTATCATATGTCATTCCTCATCAATATTCTCACTTATCCTTACAATCTGATTGATGTAAAGGCTATCTGGCCTTTTCCCCTCAATAAAGCAATCCTGCATTCTCTTCACTGCTTCATAACCTTGCCTGAATGGCTCCTGAGAAACAGTCCAGAGTATTTTTCCTTCCCTTATCCCTTCTCTGACGTCATCGACGACATCGGATGCAAATACAGTAAGATGCCTATCTTCTATAGCCCTGAGCGCACCTTCTGCACCACCTGTTGAGATGAATACAGCATTGATTTCCGGATGCTGGCTGATAGCTTCTCTGACAAGCTTCTCTGCCCTATCATTATCATCTTCCGCGAATACTTCTGCTTCTATCTCATATGGAATATGCCTCGAATCAAGAGCCGATATGAATCCTCTCACTATATCGCGATGCCCCTGCATCGAATCAGAGCCGGAGAGAATCAATATGCGTGGCATTTCTTTTGATGACATTGCAAGCAGTCCTGCATTAATCTCTCCTTTTCTGAAATAATCAGGACCAACATAATACAGAAGAGATGGAAGTGACAGATTTGAGTTCAGTGCAGCAATTGGCAGAGAAAGAGATGATAGATAGGTGCAGATCTCATCAGAATCCGGAACAGTCAGAATAAGGGCATCGATGCCACTATCAGCAAGCTCCTTCACTGCTGCAAGATTATCAGCAATGCCAAAGCCCCTGACTCTTTTTATGACAAGATCAAAGCCTGAACCTGAAACCTCATGGCATGCATGTTCCATGCCTTTCTCCACATCTATGAAGAACCTGTTCTCATTAGACTGGATTACAGCGCCGATATGCCTGATCCTCTTTGCTGACGCAAGAATCCGTCCTGCCTTATTCGGCTTATAATCAAGCTTCTCTATAGCAGCTCTTACAGCCTTCTCAACATCAGGGGCAACCCGGCCCCTATTGTGTATAACCCTGTCAACAGTACCTCTAGATGCACCTGAGAGCTCTGCAATCTCCTTTATCGTCGCCATCAGAATGGGCACTCCCCATTATAGAGATCTCCGCTTTTCTTATTGAATGAGACATCCTTGACTCCCAGATAAGAAAAAAGCGAATAAAGAGATCTGCCGATATGGGAGAATGCAACTGCACCATGATGAGGGAAATGCTTTGCAATAAGCACATGGCGATAGAAGCGCGCCATCTCATCTATAGCTATAATGCCTATTCCACCAAAGCTTCTGGTCTTAACTGGAAGAACCTCTCCTTCTGCTACATAAGCCTCAAGTGAAGAATCCGCATTCGAATGCAGACGGAACAGAGTAATATCACCAGGTCTCAGATCACCTTCAAGCGTGCCTCTTGTAAAATCTGGCTTTCCTCCATTTTCAAGAAGCCTGTTCTGGATGATCTGGAAATTTATTGCGCCACAAGAGAGACATGAAAGCGGAGTATTCCCACAGTGGAAACCCATAAACAGGTCATTGTTCTTATATCTGTACTTACCTTCAATCTCAGATTCATACATATCCTGCGGAACAGTATTGTTGATATCAAGAAGCGTTACAGGAGATGATGTCAGGCAGGCAGCTATATACTCTGAAAGAGCTCCATAGATATCAACCTCGCATGAAACTGGGATGCCACGGCCAGCAAGACGGCTATTCACATAGCATGGCTCAAATCCGAAAGACTCCGGGAATGCAGGCCAGCACTTATCTGCAAATGCCACATATTTTCTTGAGCCTTTGTGAGACTCCATCCAGTCAAGAAGAGTTATCTCAAACTGGGCCATGCGCGGGAGAAGATCAGGATAGGTATTGCCCTCTATTCCAAGCTCCGCTGCCATATCAGAAACAACATCTGCTATCCTTGGGTCATCCTTATGAGCCTTATATGATACAAGCAGGTCAAGCTCACTGTTCTCTTCAATCTCCACACCAAGATCATATAGGGCCTTAATCGGCGCATTGCAGGCAAAGAAGTCCTGAGGTCTTGGTCCGAATGTTATTATCTTAAGATTCTTCAGTCCGATTATCGCTCTGGCAACTGGGATAAAGTCCTGAATCATATCCGCAACTTCATCTGCAGTTCCAACAGGATATTCGGGAATATATGCAGGAATCTTTCTCAATCCAAGATTATATGAGCAGTTGAGCATTCCGCAGTAGGCATCTCCTCTGCCATTAATCAGATTATCACCACTCTCCTCTGCAGCTGCTGCAAACATAACAGGGCCTGAGAATGCAGAAGCAATAAGGGTCTCCGGTGTCTCTGGTCCGAAGTTTCCAAGAAATACAGCAAGTGCATTTGCACCCTTTTCCTCTGCATAATGAACAGCTTCCATTGCCTCTATCTCATTCTCTACGGAAAATGGAACATCAATTATATCTATGCTCTTCTTTCCTAATGCATCAACTACTGCCTTTCTGCGTGTATCTGATAGCACTATTGGAAAGCAGTCCCTGCTGACTCCGATTATAGCAAGTCTGACTTCTGGTATGTTATTCATGTTGTTCTCCTACTCTGTGCTCGTGCACACCATTATTTTCCAATGCATATACTGAAGCGTCAACAAAAATTTCAATAATTAATGCTTATCAATAAGGTAATCAGAAGCTGTGCTATTATCTCTCTCATTGAGTTCGGGCACAATAAAATTGCCCGATGCTAAACATCTCAAGTCAATAAAAAAGAGCTCTAGAAAAAATCCAGAGCCCGATTATTTCTAAATCTCAGATAGAACCTGATCCACTGCTGCCAGGCCTTTATCAATCTCTTCATATGAGATTATAAGAGGAGGAACAAAGCGCAGGACAGTATATCCAGCTGAGCATAGAAGAATGCCTTTATCTCTTGCCTTATCAATTACAGTACGAGGTGCAACCTTAAGCTCCATGCCAACCATAAGGCCAAGGCCTCTTACCTCACCGCACTTATCTGGATATTTTTCCGCAATCTTCCTTAGTCCGTTCTTAAGGTATTCACCTTTCTCTGCCACTTCATCCGCAAGCCCTCCAGAAAGCTCATCAAGAACTACTGAGCATAGTGCAGATGCAACAGGATTCCCTCCGAATGTTGATGCATGCTCTCCAGGAGCAAGGATATCAGCAGCACGTCCATAAGCCACTGTCGCAGAAAGCGGTATTCCGCCACCAAGAGCCTTTGCCAGAGTCATCACATCAGGCTTGATTCCATAGTTCTGCCAGGCAAATAGCTTTCCAGTCCTTCCACAGCCACACTGAACGCAGTCAAATATAAGAAGCATATCACGTTCATCGCAGATTCTTCTGAGCCCGGAAAGAAACTCCGCAGTAGCAGGTATTATCCCACCTTCTCCCTGGATAGGCTCTACAAATATAGCTGCAAAGCCTTCATCAAGCTTAGATTCAACGGAATCAATATCATTGTAAATGGCATACTCAACATCAGGGACAATAGGGAAAAAGCCTTTATGGTACTTTTCCTGTCCTGTCAATGTGACAGCTCCATATGTGCGGCCATGGAAAGAATGCTCAAATGAAAGGATTTTGTGGCGCCCTGAGGCAGAGCCGAATTTCCTTGCAAGCTTCAAAGCACACTCATTTGCTTCTGCCCCGCTATTTGCAAAGAACACACGGTCAGAGCCTGCTGCTTTATTAAGCTTGGCTGCCGCTTCCACCGTATACTTATTGTAATAGAGGTTTGACACATGGAATATTCCTTCCTTTATCACCTCTTCAGCCTTCTTCTCCAGCTTCTCATTGCCATATCCAAGTGCATTCACAGCAATTCCAGCAACAAAATCAAGATATTCATTGCCATCTGTATCATAAAGATAGCAGCCACTGCCGTGGTCAAAGCATATCGGAAGCTGTGAATATGTATTCATCAGATTATCTTTTCCAGCCTGTACGTAGTCCATCATACTGCCTCCTAGTTAATAAGCATTGTCCCGATTCCCTCTTCTGTGAATATCTCTAGAAGAATTGAATGAGGTACTCTGCCATCAAGAACGTGCACGGATTTAACGCCTTTATGAAGCGCATCGATGCAGCATTCAGTCTTTGGAATCATACCGCCATTGATGACTCCATCGTTAATAAGCTTCACAGCCTGCAGCTTAGACAGCCTTTTTATAAGAGAATCCTTATTGTCCTTCTCTCTCAGGATACCTTCAACATCCGTCATGAATATCAGCTTCTGAGCTTCTAAGGCACCCGCAACAGCAGATGCAACATAATCTGCATTGATATTATATGTGCTGCCTTCAGCATCTACTCCGATCGGAGATATGACAGGAACGAAATCTGCATCTAAAAGAGTGTGTATCAGAGTTGTGTCGACATTTGTGATTTCTCCGACAAAACCAAGATCACGGCCTTTCTCATCTAGCTTCTTCTTCGCATTAAGCGTCCTTCCATCCTTTCCGCTTATAGAGCATGCATGGATGCCTACATCCTCAAGATCTTTGGCAAGCTCTTTTCCTACAGATCCAGAAAGCACCATCTCTGCGACTTTGGCAGTCTCATTATCTGTCACTCTGAGGCCGTCTATGAACACGCTTTCCTTGCCAAGCTTTTTCAGCATTGAGGATATGTCCTTTCCGCCACCATGAACAACAACAGGCTTCAGGCCGAGGTATTTGAGCATAGCGATGTCTGTGATGACTGCCTGCTTCAATTCTGCATCAATCATAGCAGAACCACCATATTTGACAACAACTACCGAGCCTCTGAATTTCCTTATGTACGGAATAGCTTCAATAAGGACTTCTGCTTTCTTAACGCTTTCACTCTGGCTTTCTGTCATATTCAGCTCCTATAATCTCCGTTTATCCTCACATATTCATATGTAAGATCGCAGCCCCAGGCTTTAGCCTCTCCTTCTCCCTCGCCAAGCTTTACCAATACCTCAACTTCCTTCTCAAGAAGAATCTCCTTGGCCTTAGCCTCATCAAATACAACAGGAGTCCCCTTCTTAAGCGTGGCTATTGTGCCTTTTGCTGATCTGAAATAAAGATCCACATCTTCCGGATTGAAATCAGCTCCGCTATAGCCCATCGCGCATAGTATTCTTCCCCAGTTCGCATCAGAGCCGAAGAATGCTGCTTTCACAAGGTTTGATGATACAACAGAGCGGGCAAGGATCTTTGCATTCTTCTTATCCTTAGCTCCTTCTACAGAAACCTCAATGAATCTTCCTGCACCCTCTCCATCCTTTGTCAGCTTTCTTGCCAGCTCTCCTAAAACAGAACTAAGAGCGGATCTGAAAAGCCCTTCCTTATCATCACTATCAATATTCACCCCGGACGCTCCATTTGCCAGAACAATACAGGTGTCATTAGTGGATGTATCACCATCAATGCTTATCATATTGAAAGTATCCTCAACAGTTGAGCCAAGAAGGGTCTGCAGAATGTTATGGCTTACAGCTGCATCTGTAAGAATAAAAGAAAGGGTTGTAGCCATATTAGGATGGATCATTCCAGATCCTTTAGCAAAGCCTGTGACTGTCACGCATTTGCCATCAATCTCAAATGATGCTGTAACGGTCTTCCTGACTGTATCTGTTGTAAGGATGGCATCTGCAGCATCCAAAGACGACTGATACGAATCAGATAAAGCAGAAGCAAGTCCTTTTATGCCACTAAGAACTGTTTCCATTGGAAGCTGCACCCCGATTACACCTGTAGAGCAGACAAAGTACTCAGAAGCATCTCCTCCAAGAAGGGATGCCGCATATGATGCCATCTTCTCTGCATTCTCCATTCCCTCTTTACCTGTGCATGCATTAGCATTTCCGCTGTTTATCACAACACCATGCTTTGCTGTATCCTTTATGGAGATATCATACTGAACAGGAGCAGCCTTAACTCTATTCGTGGTATAAGCAGAACCACTTGTGCAGATTGCATCAGAATATACCATAGCCATATCCTTCTTGGCTTTCTTCAGCCCTGAATGCAGTCCTGCTGCCTTGAATCCCTTTGGAAGCTTTATATCATCAATTACTTCAATCATAGTCCAGCACATCCTTCTAGTCCCGACATCTCATCTAAGCCGAAGACTATATTCATATTCTCAACAGCCTGACCTGCTGCTCCTTTTACAAGATTATCTATTGCTCCGATTGCGATTATGCTACCTGTTCTGCTATTGATCCTGAATGAGATATCTGCATAGTTTGAGCCTTTTACAAAGCGTGTTTCAGGGAGATAGTCCACAAGGCGTACAAATGGCTCATCATCATATGCTTCATGATATGCCTTACTGATTTCTGCCTCGCAGACTCCATCAGCAAGCTTTGCATAGCATGTTGCAAGGATTCCACGCTGCATAGGAATGAGATGAGGAGTGAAATCCAGTTTGATGTCCTTCCCGTAAGCGATGCTCAGCTCCTGTTCAATCTCAGGAGTATGCCTATGTGTAGCAACACCATAAGCCTTGATGCTCTCATTGACTTCACAGAACAGATTAGCTGTCTTCTCGCTTCTTCCAGCTCCGCTTGTACCGCTTTTAGCGTCAATTATTATAGAATCCGGATTAATCAGATGATTCTTCAGAAGAGGATACAGTGTAAGTATTGAGCATGTAGTATAACAGCCAGGATTTGCTATTAGACGTGCATTCCTGATAAGAGACCTATGAATCTCCGGCAGTCCATAAACAGCCTCTTTAATAAGAGCTTCTCCATGATGCTCGACTTTATACCATTCTTCGTATATAGATTTATCATGCAGGCGGAAATCTGCACCCAGGTCAATCACAACGCACTTCGAAAGCACTTCTGAAGTCACCGCCTTACTTGCAAGTCCATGTGGAAGCGCTAGGAAAACCACATCTGATACCTCAGCTGCCTTTTTAAGATCATCTTCTTCGAGTATAAGATCCACACGGCCCTTGAAATACGGATAAATATCAGAAAAGCACTTTCCTGCATATGAGTGAGATGCAAGATAAACCAGCTCTGCACCTTTATGGTTCATCAGGATCCGGACAAGCTCGCTACCTGCATATCCTGTCGCACCAATTATTCCAACTTTTATCATAATATGCTCCAATAATGCATAATTATACAAAATGATGATTGTTAGTCTACTATTTTATGTATAAAAAAACTAAAAATATTCATATATAATGCAGATATTATTTTTACAGAATTATAAAGCCATAAAAAAATGACCATCTTCATGGTCATTTCTCTTTACAATAAATGGAAATCAGTCCTCGTTCAGAGGCAGGACAATCTCCTCTAAGAGTCCAATCAGTGCCTGATAGTCTCCATCAATTGCTGTAATCGAAGCTTCAAGGAAATGGTCAGGATCTGCACTTGCCCAGCTGATTGAATAGCCAGCACGCTGTGCAAGGAGAGTGAAGAAAAGCCTTATGACTCTGCCATTTCCATCAATGAATGGATGAATAAGCTCAAGCTCACTCATATAATATGCAAGCTCATTGATGAAATCATCTGCATCTTCATAAGTTCTGAGATAGTCAGAGCTCTCAAGGCCTTTGAATAGGCTTCTTATAGCTTCATCTATATGCTCAGGCTTCATGAACTCAGTGCGTTTTGATGCATTTGCAACTCTGATATTGCCAGCCCATGGATATACATCGCTGAAAAGCTTCTTATGAAGCATATAGAAATAATCGAGAGACAATGGAGAATCATCTGGCTCTGCGAATAATTCAGCTGTTCTTATTGTGGAGAGTGTCTTCTCAACGTTCTTGAGAATAGCTTTGTCCTTTATTCCAAAACTATTTACAAGGCACTTTGTCCCTGCATAGTGCGGATGCACTGGGTTGAAGTTCTCTTCTTGAACATAAATAAGATTATTCCTCTGAAGAAAATTCTCAATAGCAGCAGATGCTGATATATCCTCATCAAGGATGCTACGGTATACCTCCTCTTCGGAGTTACCCATCTCGGAGCCTTCACTTTCCAAAGTGAATCTAAGGTAGCCAACACACGACGCCATATGGCCGCTTTTCATACTATCTATTTACCTCTCATCGTACTATAAAGCACATTTCAATTTACCTGAATAATAAACCAGATACAGAGATAAATCATCTTCATAATATCTATCTCCTATGTAATGGTACTAAATTCCATAAGAGGGGTCAATTATGAAAAAAGGGAGCCGAAGCTCCCTCTTGATAAAACGGATATCTTAGAATGAGAATCCGAAGACCAGATTTACTGATCCATAGTGCTTCTCAGCAGGAAGAAGGTAACGATAATCGCCTTCTAAGCCAAGAGAGAATACATTTCCGATATAGAAGCGCATTCCTACAACGCCTGTTGGTCCCCAAGCTGTTGAGAAGTACTTTGTAAGATCGCCAAGGCTATGGCCATACTTATCAGTATAAGCGCCTTCAAGACGTGGATTGAAGATAGAATAACCTACACCACCACCAAGATAGAAATCAAATCCCTTAGCTGAGATTGTAGCAGTAAGCTTGATATCTGCTGTTGTATCCTCCATCCAGTTGTCTGGAGTGAAGAATGCCTTAACAGAGCTGATTCTGCTATAGTCACTATCCTTAGGAATAACACCAACTGAAATATCTGACCTCAGGCCAAGACCGAAATGCCTGCCCATAGGAATGATATTTGCAAAATCAAGACCTACGCTATATCTCTGATAGATATTAGAAGTATTGAATGAATTGAAATCATCGAATCTATATTCAGCACCACCTGCGAAAAGCATAGAGAACTTGAAGTTTGAATACTTTGGCTTAGAAACTGGAGCTGGCTCTGATACAGACTCTTCTTCTGGCTTAGCTTCTTCTGCTACTGAAACAACCTCAGCAGGCTTAACCTCTTCAGCTGGAGTTGGCTCTGCTGCCTTAACTTCCTCTGCAGGAGCAGCTACAACTTCAGGAGCAGGCTCTGCTACTACAGCTGGCTCTGGCTCTGATACTGCAGCAGGAGCTTCTTCTGCTACTGGAGCAGAAAGGCTTGCTACATATGCATCAACATAAGCAGATAACTCAGATTTGAAGATCTCAATTGCTGCATTCTTATCACCTTCTGAAAGAGTGAATGGGAGAGAGAGCACAGTTTCGCCTTCACTGATCTCATATGTAGATCCAGCAAGGTAGTCTGGATATTTCTCATATACAGCCTTCAAGAAGGCCTCTGCATCTGCAGGATATACAACAGAAGCAGGATAACTGATCTCGATATAATCATCGAATACTCTGATATCTGCCTCATAGCCGAAAAGTGTAACAGATGACTCTACTGCTACTGGATGCTGAAGCATAGCCTTTGCTGTTGAAACAGCACTCTCAGACCAGTGCTCGCCGTCATATGTAGCCTGAAGATATAATGTATAATCGCTATATGGATCTAATGAATCAGCACTGAATGAGCTGACATCGCCACTTACTACAGTCCAGCCATCAGCATTCTCACCACCGAGCTGATAACGATATGCTGTCACATCTGGATCCTCAAGGTTCCACTGCCATGTGACATTCATTACCTGAGCAGCAGTAAGAGGAGAGATAACCATAGCCAGTGCTAAAAGAGCAAAAATGGCTTTCTTTAAATTCTTCATATTCATCTCCAAATAAATCTGGTATTTACCAAGTTGTATAAACAATAATACCCAAAACAAGAGCATGGGGCAAGAAATTTGAAACCATAATCAGCAATTACCATTTTTCGGTCTTTCTCGCTGATAATAGAGCATTGGACATTATGTACTATAATTATAGAAGGAGGAGAAAACACATTGAAAGTCAATAAATCCATTGTATCAGATTATCTGCAGATCATTCTTGGCACAGCACTGACAGCATTTGCTGTTGCTATATTCCTTACACCGGCAAAGCTCGCACCAGGTGGGATAAGCGGAGTAGCAACGATAATCTATCATCTGACAGGAATCAGCTTAGGACTTCTGATGATGGTGCTCTCCATCCCCATCTACATCATAGGCGTGCTCCTATTTGGAAGAACATATGGTATAAGAACGCTTATAGGAACACTGCTGCTCTCTCTGTTCACAATGATTTTCAATATGCTTCTCGGATATGATGGCATTCTGGATTATTCGAAGGATATGTCATTCTGGCTATCTGCGCTCTACGGAGGAATCATATCAGGACTCGGCATAGGATTCGTAATGAAAGCTGGATCAAATACCGGAGGTACGGACATCATCGCTCAGATCATATCAAAATATACACAAATTCCACTGGGCACATCACTGATGATAGTCGATGGCGTAATCATCGCATTCTCTGCATTCATCTTCGGAATAGAAAGCGCGCTCTATTCTGTATTCATCACTGTCCTTGTCTCTATAGTGATTGACAGGATAATCAGCTCAATGGGAACAGGATATGCAAAAAGCGTATACATAATATCTGAGAAACTGGATGAGATCGGAGACTTCATCATCAAGAAAATGGATAGGAGCGGTACGCTGATCTACTCAGAAGGACTATTCAGCAAAGAGAAGAGGAAGATGCTTATGGTTGTCATTCCAAACAAGGACCTGACAAGGATAACGAGATTCGTGCACAGCGTAGATGCAAAAGCCTTCCTCATTGTACAGGACACTGTCCATGTACTGGGGGAAGGCTATAAAGATATAACGAGCATATCAGAAAATTCTGATGTAACTCAGAGCTGAGCCTTATTTCTCCCAGAGCTTCTCAGGATAATAGCCAGACTCGATCTTTGCTCCAAGCTCTGCCATAACAGTAGGCTTATCTTCTGGATATGTCATTCCGAACCACTTATCATCAGATGTGAGCACCTTAATGGAGCCCTCACCTTTCTGAACCATCTCTGATACGCCATTAGGAAGCAGGCATTCCTTCTTGAGTTCTCTTATTGAGGACTTCTTGAAATCATCCCAGTATGTTCTGAAGCTATCGAAAGCTTTTGGAGTGAAGCCAAAGAAGTTCATTGATACAGGCTCATCTCCTGTAAGAATCTCATCTCCATCTTCCTTCTGAGATACAATCTGACCGTCCTTCCAGAGAATCTTAGTATTCTCTTCCATGCTTACAAGTATTCCATCCTTAAGCTTGCAGATAGCTCTGGAAACAGAACCTGAAGGAGACATAGTGTTCTTAAGAATGAATCCAACCATAGCATGGGCTGTATCATCATTCTTAAGGCCTGTAAGATATGTTCCCATTGTCTCATAAGCACTTCTGCCATAGTAGTCATCTGCATTAACAACAGTGAATGGAGTCTTTACAGCATCCTCCGCACATAGTACAGCCTGTATTGTTCCCCATGGCTTAGTTCTCTCTTTGCTCAATGCTGACTCTTCAGGTGTAAGAAGGCTATCGTGAGTCTGGAACACATACTCTGCATCCATGTTCCTTGCAATACGGTCAAACAGACGCTCACGGAAATCCTTCTCAATATCCTTTCTTATGATGAATACTACCTTTCCATAACCATTGTGGCATGCATCATAGACACCGAAATCAAGAAGAGTCTCTCCATGGAGACCTACTGCATCAATCTGCTTGACTCCGCCATATCTTGACCCCATTCCTGCAGCCATAACAACTAATGTAGGTTTCATTGATATATCCCTCCATATAAAACAAACAATAAAAAAGCTTTAATAACCAGCTATTTGAAATTCTATCTCAAAGCCATGCATCCTACAACATCAAAGATAAACAGTTCAAATCGGAACTTTCATTACAAAACGCCGAACGGATATTTACTTATAAAAAAATGCTTTATCATATTGTTAATATGAAAGAATATATGCATAGAATTGCAGATAATCTTCTCGATGATAAACTAGAGGCAAAAGGAGCTGTTCTTATCGAAGGCCCTAAGTGGTGTGGCAAAACTACAACAGCAGTACAGAAATCAAAGAGCATTCTGCATATGGATAAGCCTTCAGAAATAAAACAGAATCTCAGTCTTGCAGAACTCAACCCAGAAGCATTGCTTGAAGGCGAAACACCTAGGCTGATTGATGAATGGCAGATAGCGCCTATGTTATGGGATACAGTAAGATATGAAGTAGATGAAAGAAAAGCCGTAGGTCAATTCATTCTCACGGAATCTTCTGTCTCTCCAGATACAGATTCCATCATGCACTCATGTGCTGGAAGATTTTCTTGGCTTAAAATGAGAACAATGAGCCTTTTCGAATCAGAAGAATCAACATGAGAAGTCAGTCTAGGAGAAATCTTCAATGGCAATACTAAGATAGAAGGCAAAAACAATATATCCATGGAAGATCTTGCTTTCATTACATGCTGAGGAGGATGGCCTGGCGCTCTGAATTTAAATGAGAAAGCATCATTGTCTCAGGCTTTTTATTATGTAGAAGCTATCATATAATCGGACATAAGCAGAGCTGACAGCTCAATAAAAGACCAGGAAAGAATAAGAATGATAATGCGGTCTCTTGCAAGGAATCAATGAGCACAGATTCCTTATACAGCCATTGCCTCTGATATTATGGCAAATGATACTTTGACCATTAATGAGGATACTATAAAGAAATATGTAAATGCTTTAAAGAAAATCTTCGTATCTGATGACATAAGAGCATGGAATCCCAATCTAAGATCGAAAGCAGCTATAAGGACAACAGATACCAGATATTTCACAGACCCACCAATAGCAACAGCAAGTCTTGGACTTGGCTCAGATGACCTGATAAAAGATCTAAACACGTTCGGTCTAATCTTCGAAACCCTATGCATAAGGGATCTATGCGTATATGCAGAAAGCTTATATGGAAATATATATCATTATAGAGATAACACCGGTCTAGAATGTGATGCTGTAATCCATTTACGTAATGGTGCATATGGCCTTATTGAGATAAAACTAGGCGGAGAAAGAGCCATAGAAAAAGGAGCAGGGAATCCGAAAAAGCTCAGAGACCACATTGATACATCAAAGATGAGGAATCCATCTTTTCTAATGGTACTTATAGGTGTAGGCACATATGCATACAAATGCAAGGATGATGGCATGGTTGTGCCTATTGGCTGTTTAAGAAATTAAATAGATGTAGTATCGTAAAATATTCATAAAAAACTTACATGATAAAACTTTACGTAATATTTTATTATGTAAGTTATTTTGTTTAAATATAAAGAATTAAGTTATTGATTATTTAAATAAAGAGTATTACATTCTCTTACATGATCAGAAGAAAAGACATCAAAGCATACCTACTGATTGCACCAGCAGTCACTATTGCTGTACTTTTCTCTATCTATCCATTTGCAAAGAGCTTAGTGGATTCATTCCTTACAGTGAGCCAGAGCGGCAGGATAATAGGCTTTGCGGGACTGGATAACTATAGGATGCTATTCAGGGATGAAGCATTCCATAACAGCTTGAGAACTACAATATTATTCGCACTCTTATTTGTACCTCTCAATACAGCACTTACGCTGAGTGCAGCTTCTCTTACCAGAAACAAGACAAAGCTGAGTTCGGTTGCAGAGACGATATTCTTCCTTCCTATGTCACTCTCGCTCGCAGCTTCCAGCATGATATTCAAAGAGATGTTCCGAGGAAGGGTATCAATAATAAACAGGATTTTCGGAACATCAATTGAATGGCTTAGTAATAGCACCCCTGCCCTGTTCGTTCTGATCCTTCTAGGAGTATTCCTTGATTTCGGTCTGGATTACATACTTCTCCTCTCTGCTTTCAGAAGCAATGATAGGTCTGTGGTAGAGGCTGCCATGCTTGATGGAGCAGGAAGCATGCGGATCCTTTTTGAAATCGAGATTCCAATGATCAAGAAAATGCTTATTGCAACGGTATTTCTTGCAGCTAAGGATGCTCTGCTGATTGTAGCACCTATAATGATTGTGACAGAAGGCGGCCCATTCAGAGCCACAGAGACACTGATGTATTATTACTATCTGGAAGCATTCAAAAGCGGAAACAGAGGAATACAGAATACGCTATCTGTAATACTTGTATCATGCGCAGCAGCTTTCATGGCTCTCTTTGGAAAAAGGAGAAAGAGATGAAAAAGATAATCAGAGCCTCCTTCTTGATAATTCTTTCTGCTGCAGTCCTGTTCCCGATTCTATATCTTTTCACATCGGCTTTCTTCTCAAGATCCGACTGGATAGGCAGCAGAGCAAGGTTCTTTCCTTCCTCAATCTCGCTTGACAACCTCAGGCTTGTAATTGCAAAAAGAAATTTTGCTGTATACATAAAGAATTCAATCATCACCAGCTTTCTCTCATCTTCAATAAGAACAGCCATAATCATAATGGCAGCCTTTGCTTATTCACATATGGAATTCAAGGGGAAGAAAGCTTCAATGATCATGCTTCTTGCAACGCTGTTCATTCCATCTGATGCGCTTCTTTATCAGAACTTCAGCATAATATCGAAGCTTGGGCTCACTGATACATACATTGGGATAGTGCTGCCATCGCTGTTCTCAGCATATCAGCTTCTGCTTCTCTCTGCAGCGTTCCATAGCCTGGATAGATCATATTACGATGCAGCAAGAATCGATGGATCTGGTGATCTCATGTATATAACGAGAGTTCTCATTCCTCTTACAGAGGCCATTGTAATGACAGTGTTCCTGCAGTCATTCATATCCGCATTCAACAGTTATCTATGGCCTCTCCTTGTCACAAACAAGCCTAGAATGAGGACAATACAGATTGGGCTATCTATGCTTGGATTCGGTGAAAGCGGAGAGAAAGGTGCAGAGATGATGTCAGTGCTTCTGATATCCATGCCATTCATAATCATATTAGCCATATCCAGAAAATGGATTGAAAAAGCCCTTATAAACAGCAGTCTATATGAATAGGAGAAGAATATCATGATTAAGAGGATTACAGCATCAGCAGTTGTCGCCTTACTGACCTGCTTATCACTGTTTGCTGGTGGAAGCAGAGAGAAAAGCGTAAAAGAAATAACATTATGGCATAGCAACTCCGGAAAGAATGGGGAATGCTTCGAGGAAATCATTGATGCATTCAATGAAGGTGAAGGCAAAGAAAAAGGAATTTTCATTGATGCTGTGTATCAGGGAAAGGCAAATGACGTGCTTACAAAAGTCAAAGCAAATGCGATAGCAGGCGATTCGCTTCCTGATATTGCCCAGCTTGATGCCACAGCAGCCCTGGACATGTCCAATGCAGACTATCTCAAAAGCGTTGATGAATTGGGCTTTGATACATCAGATATTCTAGCTCCTGCACTTGCAGCTTATATGGGAAAAGAGCTGCTTGCTGTTCCATTCAATGCCTCTGCACTTCTTCTCTATTACAACAAAACCCTATTTGATAGCCTAGGGATCAAAGTTCCAAAGACTTTTGATGAGATGATTGAGATTGCATCTCTTTTAAAGGAGGAGAAAGAAGGAAAGACCATACGCTATGCAATAGCCGGAGTACCTACAACATATGAGCTCACATCATTCATAGGTGCCCAGAAAGGCGGATCATACATGGTAGATAACAGAAATGGCCATGATGGACGCCCTGAAAGGGTGCTATTCAAAGAGGAAGGAACATATAAGGCATTTCTTGAGAAATGGAAGACTTTATATCAGACAGGAGCTCTCAGCAATATAACAAGCGGCATTTCAACGGAATTTGCAGCAGGAAGATGCGCGATGCTGTTTGCGTCTTCATCAAATCTGACCTCTGTGATCTCATCTGTGGATAGCAGCTTTGAAGTCGGAGTTGCAGAAGTCCCAGCACTCGAAGCTGAATATGCTGGAGATGTAGCAGTTGGAGGAGGAGCCCTATTCTCTTTCAGTGATAATGCTGAAGTCAAAGCCGTGCTTGAGTATCTGACATCAGAGCCTGTCCAGCTCAAATGGGCAGAGGACACCGGTTACATACCTGTAAACAAAAGGCTTTATGAAAGCAATGAATACATGGAATTCATAAAAGAAAACCCACTCTTTGAGACAGCTGCAGAGGAAGTGCGGAATTCTGATGAGGATATAATAAACGTATGGCTTCCATCAGCATACCAGATCTATTACTCATTCCAGGAATCTGTCAAGAGCGCTATAACCGGAGAGAAGACAATAGACCAGGCAGTTGACTCTATGGAAAAGACAGTGAAACAGGCACTTGAAGATTATGGAAAGCAGAATAGCAACTAATACGAATCTGATAGCATTCTCAAGAGATAGCCACCTAACAATGACAGAAGCAGTTCCGATGCTTGCATCAGGTGGCTTCAAAGTCCTTGATCTCAACTTCTGCGAGATGATGGGGCCATCCTCACCTCTTAATGATGAAAGAGCAGATAGCTATATCTCCAAGCTGGATGAACTGAGAAAAGAATCAGGTCTTGAATATTTCCAGTGCCATCTTCCATATCCTAGGAACTCAGAAGAAAGCAATGAAAGCAATGCGCTTATATTCAAAGCAATAGGATATGCTGAGCGTCTTGGAATAAAGACAGCCGTAATACATCCGATAAAAGGCTCTGCTGCGAAGAATATAGCTTACCTTGATAAATTCATCAGGAATTCCTCTTCGATTTCATTTGCTGTTGAGAACATGGAAAGAGAAGATGAGATACACTCTGCAGATAGCCTTCTTGCAATAGCAGCGAATCTTGATAGAACCGGGATCTGCCTGGATACAGGACATGCAAATGTGATGGGAGAGGATATCCCTGAATTCATATATAAAGCTGGCTCTTACCTCATTGCAACGCATTTATCAGATAATGATGGCAGAAATGATCTCCACCTGCTTCCAGGCATGGGAAATATAAAATGGGAGGAAGTGATTCCGGCATTCAGAGAGAGCTACTCAGGCTATCTGAATTATGAGGCTATGTTCTACGGCAGAAACCTTCCTTCTTCTTTCAGGAAGAAGACAATTGAGATGTCTATATCAATCAGCTCCTGGCTTCTCTCTCTTTGAAGAATATGCACTTATCTGTATATTCACATGAGACACATGAAGAACCTGGACATGATGTGAATCCATCTCGATCCCGTTCAAGCTGATGTATATGCCACTCAAGCTCTGCAACATGGCTTTTAAGAGCTTCCAGACGCTCTTTCTCTTTAGAATATCTTGCTCTATATTGTCTTAAAAGCTCATCACGCCTTTTATTTCCGCTCTCATCCTCACTCTTGAGATTTATTATCCGGCTTATCTCTTCAAGGGAGAATCCCAGCTTCTTCAGCTCTGTGATCCTCTTTAAATAAATCATCTCCTGATCACTATAAAGCCGCTGGCCTCCCGATGTGCGCCTCGCATGGATCAGGCCAAGCTCCTCATAATATCTTATGGTCCTCAGAGAGAGACCTGTACGCTCAGAAAGCTCCCCTATCTTATATGTTCTCATCACATGGCATTCTACCATAAAAACCGGAAATTAGCAGAAACCTGAGTTTTTCTGATATATATAGTATGAACGAAATACTTTCAAAGAAGACAGAAGAAAAAGCAGAGAGCCCAAGAGAGAAGCTTGAGAGGCTCTCTAGCGAAGCACTCACAGACAAAGAACTGATTATGCTCTTAATCGGCTCAGGATCAGGACGGAGAACTACTGAAGACATTGCTGATGATGTTCTTAAGCTGATGGATACAAAAGAGAAGATATCACTATATGAGGCAGAGCTGATCTCAGGGCTTGGACTTGCAAAGGCATCTGCGCTCATTGCCGCACTGGAACTTGGAAGACGCAAGGCAAGAAAACGCAATGCACAGATAACTTCTCCAAATGATATCTACACAGAAGTACGGCACTTTGCTTCAAGAGAACAGGAGCATCTGATTGTAGTCCTCTTAAATGGAGCACATGAGGTAATAAGCACAGAAGTAGCTACAATCGGTCTTGTCAACAGAACCCTTGTTCACCCTAGAGAGGTCTTCTCATCTGCAATTGAGAAGAGAGCTACAGCAATCTGCATCGCACATAATCATCCTTCTGGAAATATAATGCCGAGCGAAGAAGACAAGGAAGTCACAAAAAGACTGAAAAACAGCAGTGTAATTCTCGGGATAAAGCTTCTTGACCATATCATTTTCTCTCAGGATTCCTATTACTCTTTCCTAGAGCATTCGCTGATATGAATAAACTTTATAAAATATTCTATCTGGACTACAGTCAATATAGTAGACATGAAACAAGAAGAAATCCGAAAGAATCAAAATATAGCTTCTCAGAATCATTAAGCTGTAAAAATGCAACAATGCTGACAAAATCCAGCAAAGAGCACTGCTACATCTTTTGGTGATATTCAGCAACTTCCTAAACATGGAGATACCTGACATCAATCTCGAAGTATTTGACAATTCCAGGATTGTTTTTTATTCTTTATGTAGACAGAAGCACTGCAGAAAGACGATTGCAGGCTTCAGTTATTAACTAAGTAAAATCGCTGAGAGCTGTGCAATGAATCTCGGCGATTATACTATTTCAATCAGGTGATTACTTATTTCTATCTTTTTTAGGTTTTCAAAATTATAAGAGTAGATTGAAGCTATTATTATCTGATTATTTGAAAAATCCCTTTTCAAAATATTTGTCATAAGTCTGATGTTCGCCTGGTCTACTTCTTTTCCACTTGGAGAATCTAGAATTATTGGAAGTTTTATACCAAGTTTCTTTTCAACTGCATGAATATACGCTAGTCGAAAAATGAAGGCGGTTTTATGAAGCAAAGCCCCTGATAATTCCTTCAAATTGGAAGTAAAGAGATATGACTCAGAAATGGTCTCCTCTGTTCCAATTCCAAGTTCAGTTCCATATCGAATAATGTCATCAGACATTTCCTTTACAACAATATTGTTGGACTTCGTCTCATTGCTAATCTGATCTCTGATAGCTTTTAATTCCTTATCTACACGGTTTTGTTCTTTTTTTATACTTTGAATATTAAGCGGGATTTTGACAATACGTCTATCGAATGCTTCAATCTGGCTTAATTGCTCATAGAAAGCTAACTGCTCATTCTCTGCCTCTTTTTCAGATTCTAATTGGGAAATTCTTTCTGATATTTTTTGAAACTTCATTGAGGTGATTTTATGCTTAGCAACTAATAAATTCATGCTATCCGATAATCCAAGTATATTATTTTCTGTTACTGGTATTTGTGTCCCATCTGGAGCAAGCACAACAAGCTTCATATCTGAAACAAATTTCCGAAATTTCTTATTCTCAGATAGAGACTCATCAATTCTTTTAATTTCGCGATTAAGTTTACTTTGCATGATTCTTAGAGAATTTATTTCAGCATCTGTTTCCTCATAATAATCTTCATAAGCGGTGCTTCCCACACTTTCTTCAACAGATTTTCTATATTGAGCAATACTAAAAAGCTGTGTGTACTTCTGCTTTTCACGCATTAATATAGCTTCTTTCTTCAGTAATTGAGTACAGTCTTTTTCTGCCAAACCACGAATGAGCGCTTCAATATTAAAGTGTATACTACCTATGACAATTCCTCGATTAAGCAGAGTCCACCCTTTTTCCTGATCCATATAAAATGTTCCAAGAATATTATCAAGTATATCATTATTATTGGTCCCAAATAGCATGGAATGGAGCTCTTTCTGTTGTTCAGGCAATATATATGTTTTTTTATCTTCATTCCTACAAAGAAATAGTGATTCTGGTGTATAACGCTTTAAAGTAATATCACCTAATGTTTCACAGTATAATTCAGTTTCTACGCTACAATTTTCAAATTTGAATTTAAGGGTATTAGGAATATTAAAACCTATCCCATATAAGATAAAACGAAGTAAAGTTGTTTTTCCACAACTATTCTGATTGCTGTGTATAAGATTAGCTTCAGGTGTAAAATCAAAAATTTTCTTATAGAATCCTTCTTGGATTGATATATATTTTATTATCATAGATTTGTTCCATTCTTTATTTTCTGTATTGAAAAACGACCATTTAGCACAGCGTAGAGGACAATCTTTACAAGGGCTTCTTGAACTTCCTTATCTTCATTTTTGATTTCGAATTCAGGAAGATAATCCATATATTTTTCTGATATAAATGCTATTATTTTATTTTTATATTTATCTTGGTCATAGTTAAAACTGGTGAAACTGTACAGAATACTTGTATATAACTCAAATCGATCTGTCCATGTATTAATCAAGGCATTGTATTTTCGAAGTACTTCATCATACAATGCTCCATCAACTATTTCAGGAAGTTCTCCAAGACGTTCGATATCAGTTGATATGGCAATAAGAGGCCATATTAAATCTTTTTTGCTGAGAAGAATTGAGCTATCTTTCTTTGAAGCATTGTGAAAAATACTATTTTGCCAAATACATAGTAGTTTTTTTCCTATACCAGGGATATCTAAGTTCAAATTTCCAATGAAATCATCAATTTCTTGTTTAATCACCTTGTATCGTTCTCTTTCATCATCTGTTTCAAATGGAACAACTTGAATCAAGAATCTATTTAAGTCAAGAGGTACATCAATTGTATTTGTAAAATCAGAAATTATTTTTTGCGATGAGCTTGGTAATGATGAAAACGGTCTTCTTGATAATCCATAAAAAATGCTTCGAGATGCATCTTCCTTTATTGGGTTTGGAGAATTAGTGATAAAAACTAGCTGCTTAGCTTTTTTCTTGCTGGCTGCTTCTGATAATGTCAAAAGTGCATCTTTCAAGTTGTGTCGAACATTTCGAAAATCAGAGCTGCTTTTTTCTATTGCCTTGGCCTGAGCAAATATACATTCACCATCAACCAAGCTTAACTCAATATCCTCATAATTTCCTTCAAGGCGCAAGGACGACAAACATTCAATATTATCCAACATTAGTATAATTGCAGCATTAGTTTGAAAATCAAAACCAAAATTAACAGCATTTGCTCGTCGGTTTGTTGCCATTTAAAGTTTGCCTCCTTTAATATAGAATTTTTGATAGTTGCCTAAATTATTATGTGGTTCACTTAAGCATTCTCTATTGACACGGTATCGCAGAAAAAAATAGAAACTGATGATTTCTTTAGTATTTGCTTATATCAAAAAAAGATTCAAAATGGCAAGTAATTCTTTTTTTCAATTGTAGTTATTATATGAATATATCATTTGATCATACAGAGCAGAGAATCCTTCACAGTTCAATGTCCCTAGATTATAAGATGTTGGATAGTAATCTGAGATTTCTGAAATCAAAATTTTGATTGTTTGGCTTTTTTTGAATTCATTAAGCAAACCATAGTAATCATAATCGGACGTTACAGTGATTCTGTCATCAGAATTTTCAGCATCGGCTTTAAGGATAGTGCCATTTTCAGTTTTGATAGAAATTGTATATTTATCAGGATAATTATAATTTCCCATCAATCTTGAATATCCATGTTCGTAAATCGAAAATGAAAATTCCCAAGGTGATACTATAAGATTCCATTTAATATCGGAATTACTAATTAAGGAATTATTAGAAATTCCTGACTGCATGGCCTTTAATGAAACATAGCATTCTTCAGTATAATCATCAAATTCATCTACGAAAAATTTTATAGTGAAAGGGGAAGGTACACTGATGGGTGCCGAATCATCATCCCTTGTATATTTAGATGTAAATCCTAGTTTTCCATCAGAATAGCCTGCAATATATCCACTGATATAATCTTGTGACACAGCAAATACATTAAATATGCCGAGGATTAAGAGCAAAAGAACAATAAAAATTTTTTTATTCATGTTTGTACCTTTTCTTAGGATAAAACCATTATTTAGGGTTGTCATTAATAAAACATTTTAATAGTAGTAGATAAGAATTTATTTCTATTCTTAAATGTTTATAAATTCCGAGCTGATATTAAAGAAAAACATTTGTAACTTAGTACAAAGCAAAGATCCTTTAACAAAATATGCAGAATGCATGAATCTATATTGCCATTTCCCTAATATTTATTTATATCAGCAAATGCTCTAGGTATGAGTAATAGAAATCCAGAGAGAAGCTAAATAATGGTTTTAAGAAACAAACTCTTTATATAATTTAAGAGCTTTCAGTAGGATTTTATCAGCATTGTTACATTTTGCTATATAATCATCAACATTTACCCCTACAAATGCTAATGAAACTTCATCGCTCTTTGCAAGATTGTCTATGGCTTCGAGATACGATACCATGATGCCGACTCGATTTTTTGATCTCATCATCTGATATCCTTTCTCTTCTGTGAGATAATCCTTGAAATTTTCTCTCATCTCTGTATTTGAAAGGTCCCAATACCAAGGCTCGATTGATAACTCTTGTCTTAAATCTAAATTGAATTTCATTTAGTCCCCTTTTAGAACAGTAGTATAAGTTATTTTTTATGTTTTAGGATAAAATATCATAATCAAGAATCATCATGTTCATTGTAATACTAAGTGCAACAGAAAGGGATGAGAGTGCACTGAGTTTTACAAACAAAGAAAAAGACAGATAAAATATAAGTATCCATTCATCGCCGTTTCTCACAATGAGGAGAGAAGAACAATGGAAAAGAAGAGATTGTATACACATCTGAACTTTGAAGAGAGATTGGCTATAGAGAAAGTGGACCGCAGTCAATATAGTAGACATATTGTTAGTTTGTCAGTTCGGCATAAAGCTCCGTAATAGCTATGCAATATACTGTCCCAAGATTATATGAAGTGTTGGAGTAAGCAGACATTACGTTTCTTTAATGACTATTAAGTATTCTCTTCAGCTCTATCTGAAGAAGTGCAGGGTCATGTCTATGAATCATGGCATGGCAATTCGAGCATAAAGGAATTAGATCAGTCTCAGGTTTTAGTTTATATTCATGACCAATTGATGACACAGGTACTATATGATGGACTTCTATAAAGTGATGTCCTAATGATCCATATGTCTTCTCAAAATCAAACCCACATACTGCACACTTATAACCATGAATAGCAAGACAAAGATTTCTATTTGCTGGATTTCTTTCGTATTTATTAGTTGTAACTATACTCCTTTTACCTTCAGGCTTTACTTCGGTTTCATCAACAAGGCTAAGTGGTATTAGGGCAAAATATAAGCTAGTGGCCAAATTCACCCAGTCTGCAACAATTTCCATTCTAGACCTGTCATCAGTTTCATCTGGAAATATTGGCATTCTTGTTATTCTACATGTAATATTATTCCACTTTTCAGGCCAAGTAGAATAATCTGTTGAAGAAACAATATCGTCATTGATCTGAAGAGATAATTTGCCTCGTCTATTTATAATGCAGCGGGCAATATCGCAGAATGTGAGCTTCATCTCATCAGACGACATATTCATAGTATTAATAAGTTCTCTAGCATAAGTTTGAGGCTTTATTTCTATGCTTAAACGGATATCATCCGATATATAGAAATGCATATCAAAGTATTCTTCATGTTCATTCGTAGGTGTAATTATATAACCACCCTCTGCCGTTGAAACAGCAGAAAAAGGCAGATCAAAAGAATCTTGCAATACATTGACTACATATTTACCTAAGTTCACGGTATTTCATTATTCCTCATCATCTTCCTGTTCATCAATTTTGGGGTCTGGTAAATCAGCAACAAGCCTCTTGATAATAAGAGAAATCTTCTGTCTGAAATCCTCATATCGCTCTCTTGTCTTTTCATCGGTAGTCTGCAACTCTGCTTCACCAAATGACCAGAGCAATGAATCCATACCGGTAACCATTACATTCTGATTGATTACGGGATAATAGACTTTATGATAATACGGATGTCCCATATTGAGCTTTACTGCATGTTTTCCTTCATCAACAATACAAGGTTCCCATAAAAACCATCATCAATCGAAGGCACTGGTATAATTCGACATTCACCAGGTTTAGGAGATGAAATAATATTTATCTTGTGATTAAATGTACCATGCTCATTAGTTAGTTTAATTTCATTCTTCCCAACTATTTCTGTCTTACAATCTTCAAGGTCCGGTGCTTCCTCATCGATACTTCTGTTAGCGCTGTCATGAGCTGTTTCAGTTGTAGCCGCAATAATCTTTCTTTCGCCTTTACGATATCTATTACCTGCCTCTCGCCTAGCAGCAGTAACCATTTCCTTTAAGGAATTGGCTATATCATCATATAGCAAGATTCGAGATTTTTTTATATCAATCATATTAGAATCATAACATGGCTTTCGGATAAAAACCTTCTCTGTTCAATATAAACAAATTCAGAAATAGCTGACAGAATAAGAACAGATCATAGCCGACCATCTTCCATCTAATATGCAATATCCAGAAGAACCGGAGCATGATCAGAAGCATTCTCTGATCTATCTATGGCGATAGAGTTTATCCTGTTTCTGATTCTATCTGAAGTAAGCCAGTAATCTATGCGCATGCCATGATCGTTTTCCTTTGCATTATTCATATATGACCACCAGCTATAATCCCTTCCATCTCTATAAAGATATCTATAGACATCTGTGAAGCCTGAGGATAAGAGCCTCTTCATATCTTCTCTCTCCTCCTTTGTGTAACCTGCTGTCCCATCTAGGGCATCTGACCATACATCCAGAGATGTGAGTGCTGCATTCAGATCTCCAGATATCATAAGAGGCTTTCTCTCATCAAGCGCCTTCACCCTGTTTAGGAAATACTCATTCCATACCCTCTTTCTATCCATTCCCCTTCCAGAATTCGGAGCATATGCAGTAACAATAAAGAACTTTGCGAACTCTGCGATTATGAGGCGCCCCTCCGCATCATCACCATATTCAACTGCAATCGGCTCAGTTTTTGAGAATATAGCTGTGCCTGAATAACCGTTTCTCTCAGCATCATTATAAAAGGAATGATAGCCTGTAATCTCAGGAGGCATGACATTCCTGCTGAGTTTAGTCTCCTGAAGGCATATGATATCAGGATCACGTCTCTCTATATATTCATAAAAGCCCTTCTTTATTGCAGCTCTGATCCCATTAACATTCCATGTAATAAGCTTCATGCCATCATTGTATCCAAAGAAACCGCCTTCAGCTATAAATACATACCAAATACATACATGGATGTAACTTTCACTGAGGCTATCTGTTAAAATACATAGACATGAACAGAATAATAAAGAAGCTTGCTGTATTCTTTTCAATGGCACTGCTGACAGCGCTATCTGCACTGCTCTCCTCTCTGGCTTTTCCAGGAATGTTCTCAGAAAAGGGATATGGCCTTCTGATCTTCATTGCATATATTCCCGTATTCTTCATCATAGATAAAAGCTCTTACAAGACTATATGGCTCTATGGACTTGAGTATGGATTCCTATTCTACCTTATCTATAATTACTGGCTGAAGACATTCCACCCACTCGCCATTCTGATTGCACCAGTACTTGAATCCTTCCAGTATGCACTTCTATTCACAATGCTTAAGACTGGACAATCAGTATTCAGAAGGAAATATGGATATATAGTCCAGAGCATAATGCTGACAGCCTACTACTATCTTACGCTTCAGGGCTTTCTTGGATATCCATATGGAACGCCATCATCGGCGCTCTATCTCTATCCTATCCTGCTCCAGAGCGCATCAGCATTCGGTCTATGGCTAATTACGCTTATCATAATACTGCCTCAAGCAATGATTGTAGAGATGATTACCAAAAAGAAGCTCTATCGGAAAGATCTGCTAATATACCTTGCAGCATTTGCTATAAACATGCTTTATGGTGCATATTCAATGCATTCCTACAATACAAGAGAAGAGGAGCAGACTATAAGGATTGCTGCAGTACAGCACTCTGCAGATAGCTGGCAAGGTGGATACCAGACATATAAGAACAATTTTGAAACACTATCAAGATTGAGCTTAGAGGCAATGAAAGAGAATCCAGACTTCGTTGTATGGTCTGAAACAGCATTTGTTCCATCTGTCAGATGGCATCAGGCTTATCCTTCATCAAGAATCACATCCAGACTGGTTGAGGATTTCGTATCATTCGGAAAGAACCTCGGAGTCCCTCTTATTACAGGAAATCCAGAAGGCCTGATCAAAGATGACACCCTACCTGCATTTCTTCCAGATGGCTCCTGGAACTGGAAGACATACAACACTGTAATACTATTCGGGGACGGAGATGTGCTTGGAACATATAGAAAACAGCGTCTGGTACCATTTACAGAGCATTTCCCATATGAAAAGCAGTTTCCAAGGCTATATGAGCTTCTTCTTGCAAATGATTACAAATGGTGGGAAGAAGGAGAAGAGATGACGGTTTTCCATTATGATGGAATATCATTCTCAACACCAATATGCTTTGAAGACACATTCGGCTACCTTTCTGCTGGATTTGTAAAGAATGGTGCAGATATCCTCATTAATCTCACAAACGACAGCTGGTCAGGATCTGTGGAAGCAGAAATGCAGCATATGCAGCTTGCAGCAATGAGAGCCATTGAAACAAGAAGGCCTTTGCTCAGAAGCACAAACAGCGGAATAACATGCCTTATTACAGAAGATGGCAAGATACGCAATATGCTCACACCATTTACCGAGACATATGGAATCTATGATATTCCTATAGGAAAGTATAAAGGAGAGACATTTTACGTAAAACATCCAGATCTGCTTGCAAAGCTGATGCTATTCATTCTCCCTATAATCTATATATTGGCAATTGCATATAATATAAGAGAAAAGCGTGAAGAAAAGACAAGGACGCAGCTTGATAGATATAATGCTATGTTCGAATCAATAGCAGAGGATGCTGAATGCTGACTGAAAGAGCTTAGCATAATAAACGCTAAGCCCTTCTCATTATCAGAACCTTATGCTAGCAAGAGCTGTAACACCAAGACTATCATCAAGCGATGATGGCAGGATTGCAAGCGTTGTACCATAAGAGCTATTGAGTGCTTCAAACAGTGTCTCATTGTACTTCTTAGCATAAGAGAATGGCCTGATCATCTCATAGATGCGCATTCCAATGAGCACAACACCGCCACCTATTATAAGACCAGCTCCAAGAGCAAGCTGGGAGGTTGCGGCATCGATATCTGCCTGATTGTCTGAATAGTCATGGTTAACTAAAGCAACCCCATAACATGCATAGCCACCTAGAAGAGCAGCACCACCAATAAGCTCGCCTACAAGAGCTGTAACGCCTCCAGCAGTATCTCCCTGTACAAAGGAGCCAATACCATATCCAAGCAGGAAGTTAAGAGCAAAAGGAACTCCAGAATTCATCTTATTGGAGTTATAAAGCATCATAGCCTCTGATGAAGACAGGCCTGATGAAAGATAGGAAATCTGGTCTCTATTCTTCATCATACCGCTATCAATGAGGCCATTTACTCTTGCATATGAGGCAGGATCAGCAAATACAAATGAAGGAACCAGAAGCGCAAGAGCAATAAGGATCAATATCTTTTTCATAGCCTTCTCCTATTCTGCTGGTCTGAGAGTCACAGCAATAGAGTCAGGAGATAGCTTATTCCAATTGCCTGTAGCAGCATCCACAATAAGCGGAACAGCTCCAGCTAATAAGTCAAGGACAATCCATCCTGCGCCAGCATTGCTTGAGATGATAAAATACTCACTATTATAGCCATCTGCACTCAGAGCAATTGTATGGCTGCTCTTCTTGCTGAGAGGCAATGTGACAGGAGTATATGCAACTTCAATGCCATCAACGCTTACACTAGCGCCTGCTGGATCAGATAATATTGAGACATCACTTGTAGAGCCTGAAAATACAGTGGCACAGCTTACAAGTGAGAATACGATAGAAATGCAGATTGCAAATAAGAATATTCTTCTCATAATTCTCATAATTCCCCCACGGCAAGATTCTACACATGGGGGGGGGAGAGTCAACTCTTCAGAATGCTCTATTTCTCTTCCTCAAACTCTACATCAGCTTCCTTGACTTCCTTCTCGATTTTACTTCGAAGCCTTGCAATTGATAGTGAATGCACACCATAGCTTACAAGCATTGTACCGACAATCAGGACAACACCTGCTATAAGATAGATGCTGAGCTTTCCTATTGCCGCAGGGAACAGACAGAGCACAGTTCCGATTGCAATTGAGATCAATGCCTCCATACCTGCTGTTGAATATGCAATGCTGTACTTCTTTGTAATGAAGAAATCAACAAGATCAAATAGAGCATCAATGAAGAATCCAGCTGCTGCTACATAGACAAGTGCTGTCAGAGTTGATGATGGATGGCTGAGCGCTATGAAGAGTATGACTAAGCCAAGAATCATATTGACAAAGCCTTTTGCTGTAAGGCTGATTCCAAGCGCCTTTGCAAGCTTTCTCACCTTGAAGAAATAGATAAGGCTTCTTATTCCATCAGCGATTAAATATACAGAGAATATGATTATAGCAGCATCAGCAAAAGCATCTGGCTGCATTATCATGAAGATGCCAAGAGCAAGGACCAGCAGTCCTGAAATCAGATAATAAATGAATCGTTTCATATTTCCATCCTTTTACTAAAGATAATCATCTTTCCGTGCTAGTCTACAAAGAAATATTCATATCTGATATATTCCGAGATATGGGAAAATATCTTCTATTTGATGCAGACGGCACTCTCTATGATTTCAATGCAACAGAAAGCATAGCACTGAAAGACATATTCAGATACTACAGAATTCCTTACACTGAAGCAAATATATCAATATATCATGAATGCAATGATTTCTGCTGGGATCAATTTGAGAAAGGGCTGATGAACCAGGAAAAGCTCAAAGGATACAGATTCCGATTATTCTTCGACAGGCTTGGACTGAGCATTTCTGATAATGAAGCTGGAAACCTCTTCCTCAGAATGCTTTCAAAGCATGGGATAATGCTTCCTGGTGCTGTTGATTTCCTGAACTCTATTGAAGACAGAAGAAAAGCAATCATCACAAATGGGATAGCTGAAGTCCAGCATGGCAGAATCGATGGCAGCAATACAAGAGGATATTTTGAACGCATATTCATAAGCGAGGAGATCGGAAGCAATAAACCAGATCCTGCTTTCTTCCACACTGTCCTTAATGCTCTAAGGCTATCTCCAGAAGAATGCATTGTGATAGGAGATAGCGAGAAAAGCGATATTCAGGGAGCCATCAATGCTGGAATAGAGTCCATCTATATAAATTTCAGAGGAATGAAATCAGATAAGGCAACTTACTCTGTATCATCATTTGACGAGCTGAAAAGGCTTATTGATTCAATCTGATCCATTCCATGCACCGCCATGGCTATCGAGAATGCAGAACACAGGGAAGTCCTCAACTTCAAGCTTCAGCAGAGCCTCAGGACCTAGCTCTGGGTAAGCTATTGTCTCCTTCTTCTTTATTGCCAGGCCATAAAGCGCACCGCATCCGCCGTACGCCTGAAGATATAATCCCTTATCTCTTACCACCGCTTCTCTGACAGATTCTGATCTGGGGCCTTTCCCTACCATAACCCGAAGTCCGGCATCAAGAAGCGCAGGAGAGAACGGATCCATTCTGGCACTTGTTGTAGGGCCTGCAGCTCCTATCACAAAGCCTTCAGGTGCTGGAGATGGCCCCATATAGTAAATAGCAGCTCCTTTGAAATCAAAAGGCAGTGGCTGTCCTTTCCCAATAGCTTCAAAAAGCCGCTTATGAACCTGGTCACGACCGACATAGAGTGTACCTGAAAGCAGGACCTGATCTCCTGCATTTATAGCCTGAATATCCTCTTCACTGAATGGGAGCTTAAGAATTCTTTCCACAGTAGCCTCCTTTTATAACCAGAGAGGCCTTTCTATCTGCCCAGCAATTCACTGTAAGCGCAACAGGAAGCCCCGCAATATGCGTTGGCGCCTCTAAAAGCTGAACAGAAAGACATGTATTATCTCCGCCAAGACCACCTGGACCTATTCCTAGTTTATTCACTTCATCCTTTATGCGTCTCTCTAGCCTGCTCTCTTCGCCTTCCTTGAAGAATGCTCTCTTAGATAGAAGTGCGGCACCATCCATAGTGCTTCCCACACCTATGCCAAGAAACACAGGAGGACATGGCTTTCCGCCTGCCTTCTTCATCATATCTACAACTGCAGCAACAACGCCATCTTCTCCTGCAGTCGGATTCAGCATGCGAACGGAAGAGCAGTTCTCACTTCCAAAGCCCTTCATCAGAAACCTGAGTGTGATATCGCACCCATCTTTAAGCACATAATTTATAATAGGAGGCATATTTGTAAGCGTGTTGCGCCTTGTGTAAATAGGATCCTCAACTGAAGACTTCCTGAAATAGCCTTCTTCTGCACCTTTTTCTGCGCCAGAAAGTATGAGAGATTCAAGAGCTGCAATATCGGTGTGGTTATCTCTTCCAATCTCTGCAATGCACCATATAAGGCCTGTATCCTGGCAAAGTGGCAGTCCTGATTTTCCTGATGCCTCAATATTCCGGATAACAGCATCTAGTGCAAGACGTCCTCCTTTGCCGCTCTCTGTTTCATATGCTCTCCTAATAAGACGCTCAACATCATCAGGAAGGATGCGTATTGCCTTTTTCAGGGCTTCTGCTATCTGGTCTTCAAGTCTCATATAAATCTCCCTGTCTTGTATCATGTTCATTCATTCTTGCTTCAAGAGCTGTAAGGAACCTGGACTTATCATAGAAATACCTTGGAGATACAAGCCTATGCATAGGTGTCTCGCATACGAGGCGCTGCACGATTATGTCCTTATTCAGTAGCCTTAGCGCTCTTTCTGCATTTTCAAGATGGCGCAGTGTAGATGATGCAGTGAATAGGCCTTCCCTGTATTCATCTTCAAGCCTTGTTCCTCCGGCAATGTGAAGATTATGTATCTTAACTGCCTCACTTGATGCATCATTCACAAATTTTATGGTTCTATCATAATCTGCTCTGCTCTCATATGGCAGACCTAGGATTATGTGCGTTGATATCTTAAGCCCGAAGCTATGGAGAAGATCTGCAGCCTCTCGATATGATGCTGCACTATGACCTCTGTTTATATAAGAGAGCGTCTGATCATTTGCACTCTGAAGTCCGAGCTCAATCCAGACATCCATATCATCTGTGATATATGAAGATAGGAGACGGGCCTTCTCATTATCTATGCAGTCTGGTCTTGTTGATATGATAAGCTCTCTGAAACGTCCTAGCGATAGTGCCCTGTCATATATTCTCCGGAGGTTCTCCACGCTATCATAGGTATTTGTCCATGACTGGAAATAAAGAGAGACATCATCTGTCTTGTACCGCGCTTTAACAAAAGCCTGTCCTTTCCTTATCTGCTCCTCAATAGATGCATATCTTGCTATTATCCTTGAGCTCACTTCAGACTCAAAGTCCGAATCATGGAAGAACCCGCTTTCGCTCTGCCTCTGATATACAGCAACCGAGCCGGTTCCATCACAGAAGGCACATCCTCCGCTCTTATCTGCATTTCTATTGGGACAGGAGAATCCACCATCTACCCCGATTCTGTATACAGGATGCCCATATCTCTTCCTGAGATATGATGAATATGTATTCCATCTTGTATAGCTCATCTTACCCCCAGAGCAAAAGACATAGAGAACCTATCTCCTGCTGATAGATATAGGCGGGTATAGATATGGCCAATCGGAGAATTATATCCTGCTCCGACCATAATGCCTGCATTCCAGCTATCCAAGAGCGAGAATGGAATGAGAGATGGAAAATAATTATAGTACGCAGAGCCTCTAGCACCCCTGTATTTCTCACTGAACTCACAGAATAAGGCACAATCTGCATAGAAGCTGCTATTGAGGATCTGACATCTTACACCCTCTGACAGATATATATAATCATGCGTAAGATGGTCAGATGCGGTTACAGAATAAGAGGAAGATAGCATGCTACTTCGTCTCTTTGATTCTGCTTTAGCTTCTGTTATGCTCTTGACCTTCTCTGCTCCGACCTCTCCGTAGAAAGAAGCTGAGATAGAATAACCTGCTCTTATCTCTGAGGCTTCTTCGCTATATGTGGCTCCTATTGGGAAATCAGCACCAGCTGAAGCAGATAATGCAAAATCTATACCATCAGCTAATGTCTTCTTCCAGTTTCTGCCTTTATATGACAGCTTGAGAGCTGCATATGGATAGATTATATTGAGATAGTCTATGAGGATTCCATCTTCGCCTTCAGATGGACTAGGATTCATAAGCCTGGATGGATGAATGTATTCAAAACCGAGATAACTATTCAGCATGAAAATGCCAGGCTTCTCAAATGATATTCCTGCAAGTACATCAAGACCTATATCGTTCTTTGAAAGATGGCCTGAGGTATTCGGCGTTGATAGCACAGTAAGATTTCCAAAATCGAAATCAATCCCTGTAAAGAAATAGCCTTTCTTTGATACTGGAGTGGAATATCTTGTCTCAATTGACAGCGTATCATGGTAGATTATGCTGAATGAGAACAGAGAACGCGGAGATAGCCTGTACTGAAGAGCTGCTGACAGATTAGGGTTCACAAAGAAGAATGGCTTATTGTAGCCATCATAGATTATGCCTAAATCTCCTGAGGCTCCTATTCCTAAGAGACCAGCCATTTCCTTATAGTATTCGGGAACAAGCGTGATTATCCCATTATCTATGCTGTATCCAAGCTTCTTAAGCCTGCTATTCTGCCTTATACTCTCAAGCAGAGACTCTAGTTCCCCTATTGTATAAGAATCGATGCTGCGTCCTATAAATGAATTCAGAAGAGAATCAAATCCCTCTATTCCATTGCTCTCTATTGCCTTAATAGAGAGAATAGGACGGTCGCTATAAGAGAGGCTGCTATCTCTTCCTCCGAATCTAGACTCTAGCATATCAAAGAACTCTGAATTCTCAATGACTGCTTCTTCCCCTTTTGCCAGAATCTCTGCAGTCTTATCAAACTGTATTGTAGAGAAGCTATCCACATCAGGAACAATGACAAGGTCTGCCATATCATATTTGGGTACGGAATTTATCAGAGTGATAACGCTTGAGAACGCACTGAAAGCACCAGATAGAGTCTCATAGTCAAAGACTTCAGTACCATGGATATGCTTTGCATCGTTGACGTCAACAGCGAGAACAACATCTGCCCCCATGTCTCGCGCTACATCCACAGGAAGGTTATTGACCATTCCTCCATCCATGACATACGAGCCATTACCAAGCTTTACAGGAGAGAATACCAGAGGAAGCGACATGGAGGAGCGCATTGCATCAAACAGACTGCCAGAAGAGAAGATAATCTCTGATGAATTGACTATATCTGTACCTATTGCCCTATATGGAATCGATAGATCATCAAAATCTGTTATATCAAGTACCTTTGAAAGGTTCTTCCGAATGAATCCGGAGATTGCCTGGTCATTTAATATGCCATTTGAAGTTCCAAGGCTATTACTATTGAAGCCTGTGACCAATATATTGCTGTCAACATCAGATGCTTCAATCTCAATAGAACTGGAGACATTCTCTGGCTTTATTATCAGCCCCATCAGATCAGTCTCCAGCATCAGGTTCTCTATCTCCTCACCGCTCCAGCCTGCTGCGTAAAAGGCTCCGACCAAAGCTCCCATGCTGGTTCCGATTACCATATCTGGAACAATGCCACGCCTATCAAGCTCCTTTATTACAGAAACATGCGCAATGCCCCTTGCACCACCTCCAGATAAGACAAGCGCCAACTTATCCTTACAAGGAAGGATGTTGATTGCAAAAGTGAAAAGCAGCACAACAAATGCCAAGCGCTTTTTCATAATTACTCCTATCTCAGGACACTTCCTATTATATCTTTCTGACCATTCACATATGAAGCGGCATCCATTTCCTTCTTTGCAGGAGGAAGAACTCTTGTAACATATAGATACCCATCTCCTGTTGCTATCTTCAGGCCTTTCTTCTTATCAAGAGACACAACAGTGCCTGGACATTCACTGCATGGCTCAAATTGACTGAAAGCCGAGCCATATACACCAGTTAAGAATAGCTTCTCCCCATCACGCTCAGCATATGCCTTTGGCCATGGATAGCATGCCCGTATCATAGAATGAAGGCTCTTTGCGCTTTTGCTGAAATCCAGCTTTCCATCTTCCTTTCTTACAAATGATGTATAACTGGCTTCTCCGGACTGTGCATAAGGAACAATAGAATCAATATTATCAAGTGTCGAAATGACAAAATCAGGAACAAGTCCAGCAACACGATTGCTGAGGGATTCCTCTGTCTCAGTGCCTTCAAGATCAAATGGAAGCACATTATAGAGATTCCCTTCATCAACACCGAGAGCAATCTCCTGCAGGGATATTGCCCCGCTCTTCTCAGAATTCCTGATCAGTCCATATAAAGGAGAGCATCCTCGATATAGCGGAAGCGGAGACGGGTGTATATTCATTGTTCTTTTGAATAGCGATAGAAATTTAGGGCCGAATATCTTTCCATAGCAGAATGACATCAGCATATCGGCACCGAATGCGCTTACAGTCTCTCTTGCTTCCTTTTTCAGCGTATCAGGAGTATATACAATAAGCCCTAGCTCAATGGCCTTCTTCTTAATAGGTGATGGAATGAGGCTCTTTCCCCTCTTTCCTGGAGCATCAGGAGCTGTGAGCACCGCTGCTATAAGATTTCTTTCTGCAAGCGAGATGAGAAGAGGAACTGCTATTTCGCCTGTAGCTGCAAATAGAATCCTCAATCTCTGCTCTTCCTTTTCTTATTCTTCTTCTCATAGATGCGGATCATCTTCTCTTTATCCTTATCTGAGAGATGATCGATATACAGCTTTCCATGCAGATGATCATTCTCATGCTGGATGACTCTTGCAAGAAGGCCATCAGCCTTTACTGTAAATGGCTTTCCATTCACATCCTGAGCCTGGACTGTGACCTTAAGAGGCCTGATCACATCATGATATACTCCAGGAATTGAAAGGCATCCTTCTTCATAAGGACCTTCCTCAATGCTTGTCTCAACAATCTCAGGATTAATAAAGGCAAGCTTCTCCCCACCTGGTATATGAACAACAAAAAGCTTCTCAGAGACACCAACCTGAGGGCCTGCGAGCCCGACACCATCGGCCTCTTCAAGAGTGTCATACATAGCATCGACCAGCATTCTGAGAGCTGAATCAAATTTCTTAATATCACTGCATTCTGTACGGAGAATATCATCTCCGAGAGTAATTATATCTAGCATAGCTATGATGGTAGATTACCCGTCTCAGATGGTCAATACATCATATGATAAGCTGGGCTTTCTCCCGTATTCTGAAAGAGGAGAAATACTGCTCTTCCATGGGAATCCAATCACAGATGAAGCGGGCTTTCATCTGGCTTCCATTGCGCTTCTCTATTCTATTGAGCTGGTCATGATATGGAATATCCGAGAAAACAAGAAGATCATAATATTCACCAAAGGCCGGATGGGAAGAATAAGAGCCTTCTACTATTCTGTATCTGCATTCTGGAATTGATACGCATCCGCAGATCTCTCCGACGCTGCAGTCAAAGCGTGAATACGAGAAAGCAGTACGTGATTTCAGATGAGGAATCACTTCATCTAAGAATCTCTCATAGTGGACATTCCCCCCAGGAGATGAAAGCCTTTCTTTGCTTCTCATTGAAGATGGCAGAAAGAAATCATCCATCCTCACAACACCTGCACCTCCAAGCGCGGCAGAGAGGGAAGCCGCAGCTGTAGATTTGCCTGACGCAGCTCTTCCGTCAATTGCAATAACCAAAGCATCACGCTTTTTTATTTCCGATAAGATGTGTATTACAGATATATCCCTAGAAGAGAGAATCCTATAGTGAGGAGATTCTTTCTCTCTGTATACAGAACTGTGGTGAAGAGGCCTTATCCCTGATCTGAGATACTCAGAGATAAAGCCATCCCAATCAGATAAGGAAAATGGGAAGAAGCCTGATGCTGCATAATCCCTCATTTCTTCAATGGATTTTATAAAGCACTTATCACTAGAACTGAAGGATGAGGATTCATCCTTCATGAACAGGTTAATAAGCCATGCTGACAAAAGTCCCTCACGTTTCCAGGCCCCAATATTAACACGGATTGCAGAATCAGAAATCCTCTCATAAAGACTTTCTTCTGTTATTGGTGTATTTTCATACTCTTCATAGAAATAATCTATAACATTGCTGCTTAGTAAGTGTTCCTTACCATATACCCCCTGATATAATAGCTTCACTATATCCTCAGGGCGCATATTCCTATGCAGTTTTATCTGCTCCTCTACAGCATCAAATAGCGACATCAGTTATCCTTCTTCTGATATCTTGCAGGAATAAGCTGTGCTTTTTCAAGTGCGAAGATGATAGAAGGAATGAGGGCTAGCTGCAGGATAAGTCCAGGAAGGGCTGTTACGAAATAGCCGGTGAACCATGAAGCGAATGTATATCTGCCACGTGCAAAGATCAGAGCCCTAGCTGATCCTGCCAGAATCTTTCCGATAAGCATTGAGAGAATCAGTGAGATATATAAATCACCATATATATGGCCTGTCTTTATAAGCTTCATGAACAGACCTGTGAAGAGACCATAAGCAAAGAGCTCTACCACCATGGTTGGAAGATAAGCAGGTCCAGGCATGCCTGTGATCAATGAAGAGAAAACAGGTCCGAGAATCCCTGCTGCAGCTCCATAGAATGGACCGCATATCAGTCCGCACAGAAGAACAGGAAGATGCATCGGAGAGAAAATCGTACCTCCATTCGGGATTGAATGGAATGCCATCGGAAGCACCACTGCAAGTGCAACCATAAGAGCTGTGACAACAGTCTTCTTGATACCTGTCATTTCGTTGTTTTTCATCAGAAAACTCCTTTGATTCTAAAATATATGCATAATGCCATAAGGCTTATTGCCATAATGTTCAGTGCATGGTCCAGAGCTGTGAAATGAGGACTATGCCACTCTATCCGCTCCCCGCTCTTCCAGCCTTTTGCCTCCATTGAAAGTGCCATCTCATCAGCTCTTCTGAAAACAGCAATGAATAGCGGAATCACAAGAGGGAAAAGCTCCCTGCTCTTCTTGATAATCCCCCTTGATTTTGAATATGCACCACGTGCTCTCTCAGCATAGATGATGTTCGAGCATTCTTCTTTCAGAATCGGTATGAAACGCAGGGAGAGAGAGATTATCATTGCGATGTCTCCAGTAGGCACTTTCAGAAAACCTAAAGGATATATAACCGTACCTATCGCATCACGCAGAGAGGATTCTGAAAGCATTCCTGTCAGATATTCGGAAAGCAGCGTAACATAGAACAGCTTAAGTGTGATTCTGAAGCCATTCATAAGACCGCTTATAGAAAATGAGAAAATCCAGAACTGGAAGAGAATGGTCCCAGACGATGCAAATAATGCATTCATCAGCACAACTGTGAAGATAAGAGGCCAGAGCATTGCAAAAGATCGCATTGCACTGCGAAGGCTCTGACCTGCAAGTTTCACTAAAAAAAGAGAAAGCAGAAGAGAGATCACAAATCCAGGAAGCACAGAAGAAGAGAGTGCTATAGCCAGAGCTGATATGAAGATTATGAGATGGGAAAGAGGTGCCAGCTTATCCATTGGAATCGAGAGCCTTCTTCAGCTCATCCTCCTTGTATGTAACCATCACATCTGCATCTCTCATCTGGAGCTTCTCTGAAAGCGCAAGCGCAAAAGGAGGATCAAGGCCTAAAGAAATCGCAGACCTGGAAGAAGAGAAAGCATCTGAAACCTTTCCATAGAACTTCACTCTGCCATTATCTAAGATCAGCAGCTTATCAAAAAGAGCAGCCTCTTCTGATGAATGGGTTGCAGCAATGACTCCTGATCCTTCCTTCTTAAACCCCATTATCGTGCTCAGCAGCTTTTCCCTAGATGAAGAATCAAGCCCTGATGAAGCCTCATCAAGCAGCAGCAGCTTAGGCCTTTTTATATATATGCCAGCAAGGGCTGCCTTCCTTGCCTCTCCTCCTGAGAGCATGAAAGGGCTCTTTCTAAGAAGTGATGGAGGAAAGCCAGCAAGAGAAGATGCCTCCAGAACCCTCTTCTTTATTTCATCTCTAGATAGTCCTGACTTTCTCAGGGCAAATGCAATATCGCGCTCAGCAGTCTTCTCAAACAGCTGGCGCTCAGGACGCTGGAATATATAGCCTAGATCATTCAGCAGCTCTTTGCTGTTTTCAACACCCTTGTATAGAACAGAACCTGAATCAGGAGATTCAAAAAGCGCAATAAGACGAAGCAGCGTCGACTTTCCAGAACCTGAACGTCCCATTACCGCTAGAGATTCGCCTTTATTTAAAGTTATATTTATATTTTCAATTCCTAAATCGGTATTATATTTTTTATTTATATTTATAAGTTCTAAAAGCATAACGCCTCCAGAAGCTCTTCTTCTGTCAGAGGAAGAGGCGAAATACTTCTTCTCAAAGAAAGTGCAAACTTTGTTGCAGGAAGAGGAGAGATCCCATATCGAGAAAGGATATCAGCATCTCTTAGAAGACTATCAGGCTTTCCATGCTCAGCTATTCTTCCATCTTCTAATATGTATATCATATCAGAATGAAAAGCCTCTTCTGTATTATGGGTAATCAGTAGAACAGCAATTGACTTATCACGTCTCAATCGGTCTATTAATGCAATGCAGTCAGAAGATGATGCAGAATCAAGCATAGAAAAAGATTCATCAAGGATCAGCACAGAAGGCTCTCTTATTATAGCAGAGGCAAGCAGCAGCCTTACCTTCTCCCCTCCAGAAAGAGAAACAGGGTCCCGTTTCTGGAAGCCAGAAAGCCCAACATCATCAAGCACTCGAGCAATCTTCTCCTCTGCATTGCTTATACTGAAATTCCTGCATATGAATCCAAGCTCTTCCCTTACAGTGCTTTCCGAGAACTGGTTATCAGGATTCTGGAAGACGATAGAAATTTTCTTCCTCTCTTCTTCCTTCTTTATCCCATAAAAGCTTACTTGGCCAGAATCCGGAGAGACCAGACCAGACAAAAGCTTGGCAAGTGTGGATTTACCGCTGCCATTAGAGCCAAGAATAACAGCCATCTCGCCGCTATTGAGAGAAAGGCTGATATTATTTATACAATCTGTCCTACCATCATAAGAGAAAGACAGACTCTCTGCATTCAGTACAATCATATGATTCCATGCTCTCTTCAGAGAGATGGCTATCTTCCTGATAGCAAAAAAATATTATGAGGTTATCCTGCCTAGCTCTGCAATCAGAGAGTCAAGCAGTCTGGAGATTGAATAATCAGAAACACCAACTACGATATTGTCGCAGAGATTAACAGGAATCAGAAGTCTCTTCGCAGAAGATCCTGACACTGCAAGCGCCATTCGTGGCGTTACTTCTCCAAGCATTGCATCTGCAATGACAATGCCTATCGGACCGATTATCACATCTGCCTTCCTAGCAGCTACTACAACAGGATTCTCTCCTGTTGCGCTATAATCAGCACCGGCTTTAAGCATCGCAGAACTTGCACTGCTGTTGGTTCCGATTGCAGTGATAGAAAGCTCGGGGTATCTCTTCTTTATTGCCTGGACAATCTGCCTTCCTAGGCCTCCGCCCTGACCATCTATCACAACTACTTCCATAGATTAGACTTTAGCAGAAAACAGCTTCTTATTCTACAGAAGAGATAAGGGATCCACATCTATCTCAAGATACAGGGAAGATGGAACCTCATAAACAGAAATAAGGGTCCGAGTGAAAGCAAGAAGCCTGCTTATCGATTCCGATCTGACAAGAATATGATAGCGGAAATACTGGCTGCGCTTCTCAATTATGCACGGACATGCGGAGAACATATCAACAGAAGGGAAGCTTTCTCTTAAGGACAATCCAATCACCTCCATTTTCTCTATCTCTTCTTGTACCTTCTCTTCATTCCTTCCACGTAGGGTGAGATTGATCAGCCTCGTATAAGGCGGAAGAGACAGCTGCCGTCTTAAGTTAAGCTCCTTTTCATAAAAACTCTCAAGATCATTCAGCACAGCAAACTGTATGGCAGGTTCTGTCGCCTGCGTAGTCTGTATCAGGACCTTCCCGTCATCTCTATATCTGCCGGCACGCCCTGATACCTGTGAAAGCAGTGAGAATGTCCTCTCCGCAGCCCTAAAATCAGGAATCATCAGCGTAGAGTCTGCATTAAGGACGCCAATCAGGCTCAGGTTCGGGAAATTCAGTCCCTTAGCTATCATTTGGGTACCTAGAAGGATATCTATCCTTCCTGATCTGAAATCATCAAGTATTTCTCTGACTTTAGACTTATCTCCATCTACTACATCTGTATCGAGCCGGGCAATAGAAGCCTCCGGAAAAAGAGCTCTAGCTTCTTCTTCCACATTCTCAGTACCAAAGCCACGAGGGAAAAGATCCTTTGATCCGCATTCTGGGCATTCTCTGACAAGAGGTTCTGAATATCCGCATGTATGGCATATGAGTCTTTGCTCTCTCTTATGGTAAGTAAGAGCTACAGAACAGTGCGGACAGGTAATCACATGACCGCAGTCACCACAGGAATAGCCATATGTAAAGCCTCTTCTATTAAGAAACAGAAGAGTGCCTTTCTTCTCTTTAAGAGTGCTTCTGATTCCAGTTTCAAGTTCTTTTGATATATTTCTAGGCTCTTTCAGGATATTGATTGTCTTTACTTTAGGAAATCTTGCTTCTCCTATTCTCTCTTTCATCACTATCGACCTGATCTTCTGCTCTTTCATAAGCCTCCAGGCTTCAAGGGAAGGAGTGGCAGAGCCCATCACTAGCTCTGCAGATAGAGTTGACACCCTGTGCTGTGCGATCTGCCTTGCATGATAGCGAGGAGAATTACCGCTTTTATAGCTTGTCTCATGCTCTTCATCAATAATGATAAGTCCAAGATTCCTGAAAGGTGCAAATACGGCACTTCTTGCCCCGATTACAAGATCGATATCCCCATCCATTATCCCATGCCAGGCTTTAAGGCGCTGAGATGGAGTTAGAGCAGAATGTATGATTGCAACCCTGTCAGAGAATCTTGCTGATACTTCTGAAGATAGCTGATGGGTAAGCGTTATCTCAGGAACAAGATAAAGCACCTGGCGGTTCTTCCTTATCATATCCTCTGCACGTCTTAAAAACACTTCGCTCTTTCCTGAACCTGTCACTCCATATAGATAATAAACACCATCATCTGTCTCTCTCAGTCTGGAAAGAGCTCTTTCCTGAGACGCTGTCAGAGCAGAGACCGGAGTGAATGCAGAAGGAGAAGAGAATGTGGGAGCATCGCTTTCTCTCTTTCCTGAAGGGATCATGACAGAAAGGTTCTCACCAGCCGGAGATAGATACATATCATGCATCCAATAGGCTAAATCCAACATCTCCTCGGTGAATATTGGCCTCTTATCTACAATGCGCTTTATCTCTCTGAGCTGGTATCCTTCCTTATTCTCAAAGCTATCAGAAAGCCTGATCAGGAAACCTGTAACTTCACGTTTTCCAAATGGAACAACAACACGGATGCCAAAAGCAGCATCAGCTGAAAGCAAATCAGGGATTATATATGTATAGGGGCCTTCCAGAGGAAGGTTGAGAAGAACCTCACCATACTTCATAAGCGGTTTCCGATTCCTATTGCTCTTGCAATTGCCTTAAGATCCTCCCATGCATCTCTCTTCAGTGCAGGATTCATTATAAGGTCTGATGGAGATATACAGCAAAATGAAGGAATTCTGTTTATGCTGAATGCACGTCCACGTCTCATAGATGACCACTCATCCCTGCACCTTGTCATATATCTAGAAGCTGCTTCTGAAAGAATAACCAGATTCTGTGGCTGCAGCTCTGCCATCTCTTCTCTCAGATAGCTTTTACATAGATCTGCAGAAGCAGGATCGAAAGCAGAAGAAGGACATCTCATGATTGATGAAAGAGCAATCTCTCCAGGCTCAAGATGCAATGCTTTCTGCCACTTGAAGAAATAATCCTGGCTTTCAGGAGAAAACATCCTGTCACCTTCAGGATAAGGTACGATGAAAAGAATAAGGGGATGAGGATGCATCGTAGGAGATGCATACATTCTCCTATTCTGCCACTTATCGCATCTATGGCAGTCTTTTGCAGCTTCTTTATCCTCTGAACATGGCTTTTCAGTACTTTTATAAGAGGAAGCCATTTCCGCCTGTATCTTATATTCAGATATCTCATTGCTCTCTGCAAGCGGATCGGATAAGAGAATGCAGGAAGCCTGGTCCAGCATGCTCAGAAAGTATTCACGGGCACTATTATCCATTGCATCTCTCCTCAAACCAGAGATATTCATCTGGATCATATGTGATTCTTGCCAGGTAAAGCCCTGATGACGATGCAGTCCTCAGTGCATTGTTCCTGTCTTTAGAATCAAGTCTGTATCTGAAGTGCTCTATAGCTTCATTCTTTGCTGAAGCTTCGAGCATCGTTCCTACCATGCTTCTTACCTGATGGTATAGAAAGGCATTTCCAGCCACTCTATAGCGCAGTACCAAACACCCATAGATATCTCTGAATGAATCCCATTCGGAGAAATAGATATCACGGCACTTTGACTCAGATGGATCTCTAGAAGATGCAAATGTAGTGAAATCATGAGTACCGAAAATAAGAGATGCATAACCATTAAGCCTCTCAAGATCTGGAAACTCACGAAGGAAAAGATATCTGCCATCATCAAACGGAAGCATATCCGGAAATCTCTTAACAAGATACCAGTACTCTCTGCCCATTGTAGAGAATCGTGCATGAAAATATGGGGCTGCATCTTCAGCAGACAGAACCCTTATAGTCTTATCTAGCTTTGTATTGAGGATAATCATGAATCTTTCTGCAGGAATCGTGGATTCTGTATCAAAATGGCATACCTGCCCAAGTGCATGGACCCCAGCATCTGTACGGCCAGAACCAAACACTGAAACATCGCTTTTTGTGACTTCACTTAATACTCTTTCAAGCTCAGACTGAACAGATATCGCATTGTCCTGTGCCTGCCAGCCATGATAGTATCTGCCATCATAGCTTACGGTAAGCTTTATTCTTCTCCAGCCTTCTTGGACTCTCTCTATATCTGGTCTATTCCAGTCACCTCTAGGCATTCTCTACCACCACCATTGCTACAGAATATTCAGCTTCATGTGATATTGATAAATGAAAGAGCTTATCCTCATGCCCCTTCACAATAGGATACGGTCTTCCATTTCCATCCTCATGAATCTCTATATCAGCAGCAGACAGACCTCTGAATCCTGTGCCCAAAGCTTTTGATACAGCTTCCTTTGCTGCGAATCTGGATGCATAATATTCAGCGCTCTTTGCTCTTTCTGCCCCCTCATTCATCTCATATTCTGTGAAAAGCTTCCTAAGCATTCCATCTGAAAGAGCTGAGAATCTGCGGTTCTCTACAATATCAGTACCAATGCCAACAATCATCACTCGGCTACTTTATCGAACAGGATACGCACAACTTCTGGCTTAGCGCTTATTGTCAGACCATTAGTCTTATATATATCATCATTGTATTCAATAGCAACTCTCACTCTTGATATCCCATCATTATCAACAGCTGAGAAATCAGCAATCGCCCGGATCTGTGATGGATCGACAAGATATATGATCTTATCAGAACCTGAAATAACAATATCAACGGTATCAGGTACTAAAGATACAGCTACGAAATTCTCTGGAAGCCTGACTTCAAGAGGAATTGTGACGGTTCTGTCATTCACATTCCAGAAGCGGAAAGCAAGCACAATCAGGACAGCAGACATGAATGAAAGAACCTTGATAATCCAGTTTCCAAGGAAAGATGCAGCAAACTTATTCGGCGTTTTCACCTACTCCCTCCTTCAGGTCCTTTGCCAGGACATCTCTTGAGCTGAACAAGACTAGAAGCATATTCTTAATTCTTTCTGTCTCAAGGTCATAGTAAATATTAGCATTATATACAAGAGAGATAGCACCTGTCTCCTCAGATACGACTATTATTATTGCATCAGACTCCTCGGAAAGTCCTAGAGCAGCTCTATGCCTAGTTCCGAATGTAGCCTTTATTCCAGTCTGCTCTGATAGTGGCAGATAGCAGGCCGCATAAGTGATCTTTCCATTCTGTATGATGCATGCACCATCATGAAGCGGTGTATCATGATCGAAGATTGTCAGCAGAAGCGTCGAAGAAAGATCTGCATTGAGCTTTGTTCCTGAATCCATGATCTGCTTTATATCAGTATTTCTCGGAAAGACAATAAGAGCTCCTCTTTTCTTCTCAACAAGGATATTGCAGGCATTGAGAATAGAGTCCAGCTGATCTGCTGTATTCTGGTTTCCTATCCTGAAAAACCGCTTTCTGGTAAATGATGAAGAGAATGCACGGCGAAGCTCTGGATGATAGAACACCACCATCATCATAGCAAATGGCACAAGCATCACTTTGATAATCGATGTTATGACATCAAGTTTGAAGACAAAGGAAAAACCATATATAAGGCCAGTGATAATCAGTATTCCAAATAACTGTGTAGCCTTTGTCTCTGCTATTGCATTATAAAATCTGAAGATAACAACAGTAAGGATGATTATCTCTGCAAGCATCCTTACATATTCCAGAATGTCAACTTCCGAAAATAACTCTAACACTTCTATTACGCCTCATCTGCCTGTACCCACCCTAGAGTGCGGCTCACAGCCTTCTTCCAGAATCGTACCTTTTTTTCCCTTTCTTTGTCATCCATGGTAGGAGTCCATCTAAGTTGCTCTTTCCAGTATTTTCTGAGTTCATCCAAGCTTTTCCAGACCCCAGCGGTAAGCCCAGCAGCATATGCTGCACCTAATGCTGTTGTTTCAGAAATCATAGGTCTGATTACCGGCTTCTGGATGATATCTGACTGGAATGACATAAGCGGAGTTGAATTTGTCATTCCTCCATCAACCTTTAGAGCCACGACATCAATGCCGCTATCCTTCTGCATCACCTCAAATATATCATTTGCCTGGAAAGCAGTTGCCTCAAGCACTGCTCTGCATATGTGCGCTCGCGTTGCAAATCCTGTAAGCCCAGCAATGACACCTCTTGCATCGCTCCGCCAATAAGGTGCAAAAAGGCCTGCAAAAGCAGGAACTATGTATACACCGGCATTATCAGGGACAGAAGAAGCAAGTTCATCAAGCTCTTTTGCATTCGTTACCATCTTCAGGCTATCACGTGTCCACTGCACAAGAGAACCAGCGACTGCTACAGAACCTTCAAGCGCATAATGCGCAGCTTCACCTTTTCTCATAAATGCAACTGTTGTCAGAAGCCCATGCTGAGACATGCACTTTCTCTCGCCTGTATTCATCAGCATAAAGCATCCTGTGCCATATGTGCACTTGCTTTCGCCTTCATCAAAGCATGCCTGACCGAATAGTGCAGCCTGCTGATCTCCGAGAATTCCACAGACAGGGACAGATGCTCCTAAAGGGCCATTCTCTGCTGTATATCCATAAATAACTCCAGATGAAGGCATTATTTCAGGAAGAGCCTTTTCTGGAATGCCAAATAAAGCGAGCATCTCACCATCCCACTTCAAAGACTCGATATTCATAAGCATATATCTAGATGCATTTGTTACATCTGTAATAAATGATGCACCAGCTGTCAGCTTATATGTAAGATATGTGTCTATAGTGCCAAAGACACATTTTCCTTGTCTGATTTTCTCTGAAATTCCAGGGACATTATCCAGAAGCCAGCGGATCTTTGATGCAGAGAAGTATGGAGAGTACAGAAGCCCTGTATGATTCTTTATGAAAGATTCATCGACTTCACTCCTGAGCTTATCTATAAAGCCACTGCCCCTGAGGTCCTGCCATACAATTGCATTATGATAGCATTTTCCATTCTCCGGATTGAATGCAATGACAGTCTCCCTCTGATTTGTTATACCTATTCCAGAAAGATCAGAGCCTGAAAGATTCGCCTTTTCAAGGGCCTCGGATATTATCGCTTCAGTATTCTTCCATATCTCCTCAGGATTATGCTCAACCCAGCCTGGACGAGGAAATATCTGGCGATGCTCTCTCTGAGCAGAAGATATTATATTGTTCTCACTATCAAAGATGATAAAGCGTGTACTGGTTGTACCCTGATCCAGTGCACCTATATATTTCATAGCATGCTCCTCTTTCCAGTATACCATAGAGATAAATCAGATAGGCAGTTTTTTGCATTCAGCATCAATAGATGAATCCCTAACAGCCTTTTCTGATGCAATTATACCAATTGCTACACCTTTCCTTAATCTCTCGATAATCTCATTACGAGCGCTTTCAACATCAGAAAGAGAGAGGGAAAGAAGAAGAGATTTAGCATTCAGCCTCTGCTCATCGCTGATTTTATAAAGATAGCGCTTGAAATCTATCATGGCTTTTGACTGAGGGCTCAATGGCCTCACATCCCTGCTAAGAACAGAGAGTCTTGCATCTTCAAGCTTCTCTTCTGTTATTATCTGCTCTTTCACACCTTTTGTGAAATCATCTAGAGATTCCTTGAGTCTAGGATCCCTGTAAGTATAGAAAAGCAGTGCATTCTCATTGCTATCAACAAGAGAGCCAGCGCCATAAGCCCCACCTTTCTCCCTAATCAAAGACCAGAGCATATTCTGTCCTGCTATAGATAAGAACATCTTCTCCTTTGCATGCAGAACACTTCCAAAAGGTGCAGAGACAGCGGCCATTGCAGAATAAGACACAGGCGTTGCAGCAAGGTATGCGTGATTGATATTGCCACTGTATGAGAAAGCTCTTTCAATAGCCTCTATACTGCCTTTATCTGGAATTTCAGCTATAAACTGCTTAGCTAAAGCCATCACATAAGACTTATCTTTATCTTCAAAAGCAAGATGGATCTTCATCCTTCCCCTTGAGAATGTCTTGTCAAGCAGAAGTCTGAGGCGTTTAGGAAGCTCACCTATCTCATTCTTAAGCATCTCTTTGACTCGGAACCAGTATTCAAGGCCCTGCAGTTTCTCTGCCATGTATAGAGAGAATGAAAGAGGTGCGGAAGCCGAGGAAAGCGCAAATGTATGTCCCTGTCTCAGAACACTGCTCTGATACTCTGTATCGATATCTGTCAGAGATGCCCTTATTCTAGACTCTGATTCTACATTAAGCTCTCTGAAAGCTTTAAGTATCAGGCTGAAAGACTCACCTAGATATTCTTTAAGGCTTTTGAAGCGGCACATCATATAGGCTTTGAAATTACCTTCAGAATCACTTCCTAAATCAATATTGAACGATGTTCCTCCAGTAGTGTAATTGAGTTCTGTGAGGAACTCAGAATAGGACATCGATCCAACATCCCCCATAGAGAATAACCTAGACAGAAGCATGGCATCCTCAAGCTCCTGCAGAGAATAATCCGAAATATCAAATGCTATATCTGCATATACAATCCCGCCAGTCTGCAATTCATTGAAAATAAGATCATCTTCTATATTCCTATCTATAATCCCCTTTTCATTAGGAATATCCTTGGACGAAAGCCGTGGCAGTGAAGAGAGAAGATCAGAACTATCCTCTTTCATCTGGAATTCATCAAAAAGCTCCTCATCCTTGCTGCTGTATTCAGAACTGCGTGAGATAAGCATAGCCTCGATGCTCTTCTGCATCTGCTTATCTGCTTCAGAAGAAGGAACAACGACGCTTCTCAGACGATGCATATTCTTAATCAGATTCTTATCAATCCATTTTTCAAAATACCTAGGATCTCTTTCAAGACTTGCTTTTATCTCATCTAGTATTTTACCGCTCTGAAGCATATCTGAAGGATTTCTTCCATATACCCAGCCTTTATCCATAAGCATAAAGAACAGCCTATATCCCTGTGGTATTCCTCCAGGTATTTCCCTGAGCTTGAACTCCATGCGTCTGAGCGCTGCCTGCACAGCCTTTGAATCAAGGCCATTCTCAACAATGGATTCAAGGGCTGAGAGAATATACTCCTCAATTTTCTTCTCATCCTTTTCATCTGCACCAGAAATTCCAGCCGAGAATATGAATTCTCTATAAGAATCAGAAAGACCGCTCTCTGATGAGATATCCTTTCCAAGCCCTGATTCCACAATAGCCTTATACAAAGGTGATCCAGGATTTCCAAGCAGGATATCAACAACAAGCGAAAGCTCTGTACCAAAAAATGGATTATCCACACCATCAAGAAGCCATGATAGCATCACAGTGCTTCCTGATTCTCCATCCTCAGCATTAGAAATAGCTCTGAAGCTTCTAGGCTCTTTCCATGGCATTGAGAAGCCTGATCTCTTAACAGCCTGTCCCTTATCACGGTTATTGAGATATTCATCATTGAGAAGATCTAGATACTCCTCAATCTCTAGATCCCCATAGAGAAAGAGCGTCATATTCGCAGGTACATAGTGCTTCTTATATGCATCTATGAATGCATCATATGTCAGAGATGGAATATCTGGAGGATTACCACCAAACTCATACTGATATGGGGAATCAGCATCAAACAAAGGCCTAGCAGATGCAGATGCGACAACACTCTCATGCTGTGATATGTCCCCCTGCATCTCAGAGAACACAACACCTTCAAAGTGCAGGCCACCTTTTTCAGAAAGCCTTATCCCCTCCTGTTCAAAAGATTCTTTTCTGAGAAGCGGAGAAAATACTGCATCTGTATATACTCTGAATATATTATCAAAATCCTTCTTAACAGGACTGGCTGCTGGAAAATAAGTTCTATCAGGACCTGTCATTGCATTCAGGAAAGTATTGCAGCTGTTTCTTACCATTCCCATAAATGGATCCTTCACTGGATACTTCTCAGAGCCAGTCAGAAGCGTATGCTCAAGTATATGGAATACTCCTGTATTATCAAATGGCGGAGTATAAATTGTGTAAGAGAAGAATCTCTCCTTATCATCATTCTTAAGCCAATAAGCTTTGAAGCCGCTTTCATGTTCAAATAGATAACCCTCAGATGAATATGAAGGTACCGCATCTATGCTCTTCAGAGAAAAGCCATTATATAATGTTCCGATTCTGAACTTATCCATAAGCTCGAGTATAGCAATGATGAAGAGCTAAGGAAACAGGCATGAAGAACAATAGCCTAACATTACCAATAGGTAAATATTTGGCATAACTGCAATGCAATATTGCCAATCAATCCTTTAGAGGATAGCATTTAAGCATGTTATTCATAGGACCACATGTATCAATATCACTCTCAATCGCACTGAGCGTAGATAGAGCAAAAGCTCTTGGTGCTACAGGTTTTGCGATATTCACAAAGAATCAAAGACAATGGAAGAGCCCTGATCTGAAGAAAGAAGATATAGCAGCATTCAAAGATGCCATGTCAGCCTCAGGCTATAGCAGAAAAGCAATTCTCCCCCATGCAGGATATCTGATCAATCCAGCATCTCCTGATCAGGAGCTGAGAGCAAAATCGGAGGCTTTATTCCAGAATGAAGCAGACAGGATATGCGAACTTGGGCTTGATGTTATAAACATCCATCCCGGTGCATACAAAGAAGGAGACAGGGAAGACGGCATAAGGCGGTCAATCAATATGATTGATGATGTCCTTGATGCCCATCCATCTCTGAGAATATCAATAGAGAACACGGCAGGAGCCGGAACTATAATCGGCTGCAGATTTGAGGAGCTGGAAAGGCTTCTAGAGCTTTCCAGAAACAAAGACAGAGTAGGCTTCACACTAGATACAGCGCATCTTTATGGTGCAGGATACGACGTCAAGTCTGATGCTGTAGGAATACTTGATGATTTCTTCTCCAGATTCGGAAATGAGAAGCTTTATGGAATGCATCTCAATGATTCAAAAGTTCCTCTTGCATCAAATAAAGACAGACACGAAAATCTAGGAAAGGGCCTTATCGGGAAAGAACCTTTCTTTGAGATTGTCAGGTTAAAGGAAGTTCAGGATATTCCTCTGATTCTTGAAACACCAGATGAGAACCTATGGAAGGAAGAGATCAGGGAGCTACTTGATGCAGCTGCACGATAGAAGAGATGAAGAGAAAGTCTTAGTCCTTGGACATAGAGGATTCCATAAGACTGAAAAAGAGAATACGTTAGCGGCATTCGGAAAAGCCATTGAAGCTGGATGTGATGGAATTGAGCTTGATGTTCATATGACAGCAGACGGCCAGCTTGTTGTGCATCATGATTTCAGTCTAAAGCGCGTATGGGAAGCACCTCTTACAGTAGAAGAAGCCACATTAGATGAAATCAGAGATGTATCAGGATCTATACCAACACTCAGTGAAGTTCTCGACTCCATGGGGCCTATTTACTACGACATAGAAATCAAAGCTGGCTTCAGATATAGCAAGAAGCTGATTTATTCACTGTTAGAAGAACTTGAAAAGCGACCAGAACTTAGAGAAAGGACAATGATCTCTTCATTCAATCCTCTCGCAATGCATGAAGTGCAGAAAGCTATGGACTATGAGTATCCTCTTCTAATCATATATGACGGAACAGATGCTGTTCCAAAGCTGCTGAGACATGGGGAAGGAAGATTATTCTTCAGAGCATCAGGTCTTAAGCCGAAGTGGGATATAGCCGAAGAAGAGAAGAAAAGGCTGCATCGCTATCCAGTTGTTCCATGGACTGTAGACGAAGTACAGACGCTTATCTCAATGATAAGGCTGAAAGCACCAATTGTAATAACAAATGAAAGCGAGGCTATAATCAGAGCTCTGCAAGAAGAAAGCCTGCACTGATTCTTGCAATTCTTGAAAATGCTTCATCAGCTGCTTCATCTGAAGTAGCACCATCTCCTGCAGTATAGTAGTCCTGACTCTTTAATAAATTGCCATCCCTGCTATACAGGGAGACTATTGCATCAGATCTTACATAGACTTTCTCTATGCTATCTACTCTATCAACAATGCCTGATCGAATAATGAAATAATATTCAGCTTCAGGATACAGTCTGGATAAAAGCTCATAAGCATCATTGCTATCTTCTCCATAGCCTTCAACGGATACGAAGTTATCAATTCCAGCTTTTTCCAGCTGTGCTGTTATCGGATCTGAAATAAGCTTCCGATCAAGCTGGTTTCCTGCAATGTCATATACAGATATTGCCACTACATACTGATTATCTGAGAGCTTCCTTTTTTCATAGAAAGCATGAGTTGCAGCAACAGACTCTATTGCACTATAAAGCGGAACAAGGAAATCAGATCCAGCCTTTTCTGATATTCTTCCAAGCTTGCTTTCATCAAAGTATGGAGAGAATTCATAAGATGAAGAGCGCAGCATATATGGATCAGTCCTATTGAAGAAGAATCTTCCATCTCTGCCTGTCTTTGAAATAAAGCCTTTAGAAACAATCTGCCCATCTGTATTGACAGCATCATATCTGCTATATACATATCCATCTATGACAGCGGGATGAAACATCCCTCTTGCCCTTTTCACCCTTACTGTGACTTCTCCCTCTCCTTTCCTTGTCTTCTCCACAGCTATCCTGAGTCTGCTTATATATTCCACAGCTCTCTCTAGAAGCGCTGTCTCTGTATATTCCGGATTATTCACATTTCCCTCTAGAGAGACCTCTATAGCATCAAGCAGGCTATCTACAGCTGCTATGTCCTTATTCTCACTATAAAAAGAAACTGATTCCTTTATCTTGTTCTCAATCCTGCGCTCTCTATCAAGCAGTTCAAGATATTCAGGTGATCTTGAATCCCTGAATGATCTGCTCGGAGTCACTGTCATGACATAGAACGTCCAAATACCATTTTCTATTGCAGAATACTCTCCTTCAACTGTTGTTGATAAATCTGATATAGAGCCTTTAGATAACAGCTCTCTGAGATACTGAGAAGAAAGATTCCGGCCAAGATTCTCACTCATGCGGTTAAGAGCATCATCATATGCATTTGTCTTCGCCTCTTCCCGGGTATCACCCTCTCCATGGCCTACAAATACAACAGATCCAATAATCCTCGGCTGTGATATGACCCAGTCAGGAATCTCTCCTCTATCAAGAGAAGCACAAGATGTTATAAGAATCAGAACCAGTGCTATTGGGAAAAGCCTTTTCATCAGAAATCACCTCCGATTCCAGCAGTGACAGAGTGCTTTCCTCCTGGCATATGAAGATACCCTATACGCCATGAGAAATGAGGAGCTGCCCTATGCTCATAGTATATAGAATAGCTTCCATCCAAGGAAAAAGATCCATTTACATATCCCGCAAGAATAGATGCTGATGCTGCTATTGAACCTTCTTCAAATAGCGTGAATGAGGATTTCAGGATAGAGGAAAGAGATGCCCTGGCACTTATGCCTATTCCGCCATAAAATGAAGATCCGCTGCTGCTATATGTATATACAGCCTGTACAATAGGCTTTATCGGATAAATCAGAGAGCTGTAGCCAATAGCGAAAGAGGCATAATGCATACCGAGTGGAATTGAGATGCCATAGTCTAAGCTCCAGTCAAAGCTGCTCATTCTCTCAAGAGAAAATCCTGGAAGCGGGTTATCAAGATACAGAGGCTTAAGCGCATCATAGTCAGTGTAATGGTCTGATACTATGAACACTCCTCTTATCCGGCCATTGGAATCCTTGAGATTAAGCTTATTTCCAAGCCTGATTCCTGACGACCTCTTCATTGAATAGCTTCTGCCATAGATATATTCAAGACGGTATTCAGAATCAGAATAGAGCGATTGATCATAATACATCAGAGAAGACAGAGAGCTTGACAGAGAAGACTCTGCTGCTTTCTGGGTATCACCAAAGCCTTCAATGCGCTGTCCTCTGCCATTATATGAGACAGAAACAGATAGGAGCTTGCCATTCTCAATATCTTCTTCCCTATAATCAGAGAATAAAATATCCATCTTCTCTCTATTATCTGAAGCAGCTCTGAGAGATGAAATCAGAGCATCCTCTGCAGATTGAGGTATGCTCCCATCAAATACCGGAGCAGAGAAAACAGGAGAAAGAAATATCATAGAGATAAGAAGGGCAGCTATCAGCTTCATTAAGCTCTCCAGTAATCAATTATCCCAAGAACAAGATTAGCACTCTTATTCATAGCATCTACACTGACCCATTCCTTAAGAGAATGGAGATTATGCCCACCTGTGAAGAGATTCGGACATGGAACGCCTGTCTCGGCAAGCCTTGCCCCATCCGTACCGCCTCTTATAATCTCCTCATAAAGGTCAAATCCAAGCTTCTTACCGCTTTCAAATATTGATTCAAGCGCCTTTGGATTGCTCTTATTGGCTTCTGCCATATTGTGATAGCTAACAGTAGTATTGATCTCCACCGAACCTCTGTATATGGCACCGATTGCAGATGCAAGCTTCTCTACGCATTCAATTCTCTGTTTGAATGAATCAATATCAAAATCTCTTATAAACACGCTAAGCTCAGCCTCTGTAGCAGAGCCTTTTGCCTCAAGCGGACAGTAGTAGCCGTAGCGGCCATCTGTAGCTTCAGGACTCTCAGCCTGCGGAAGAGCAGATACTATCTGGCTCAGTATAGTGACAGCATTTACAAGCTTTCCTCTAGCAGATCCCAGGTGGATGGAAACACCTTTGATCTTTATCTTAACAGTTGCAGCATTAAAGCATTCACTTTCAATCTCATCAGCTCTTCCACCATCCACTGTATAACAGACTGTGGATTTCATTCTGCTGTATGGGAACATGGACATTCCGGATCCTGTCTCCTCATCTGGAGTGAAATATACCTCAACAGGCCCATGCTTTATCTCTCTGTGCTCTGTAAGATATTTAATAGCTTCCATTATGATTGCAACGCCAGCTTTATCGTCAGAGCCAAGAAGAGTTGTTCCATCGCTTGTTATTATCTCTCGGCCTTTATAAAGAGCAAGGTCTTCATCCTCATCAGCTCTGATAACAGTCCCATTCTTAAGTATGATATCACCACCATCATAGGATTGGATAAGCTGAGCCTTGACCCCATTTCCAGCAACATCATCTGCTGTATCTACATGTGCCATGAATCCAATAACAGCACCATCAGCATTGCCTTCAAGTCTTCCCATCACGACTTTCTCATCTCCGTAATAGACTTCAAGGCCAAGCTCTTCAAGCTCTTTCATAAGCTGCCTCTGAAGGACTTCCTGTCCTGGTGTAGTTGGCCTTTCAATGCCACACTTCTCAGGATCAGACTGGGTATCAAAGGCTGTATAACGTATAAATCTATCTCTTAGGCTTTCTGTAAAATCAATCATAATATGCTCCTCGTAAGGTAATAATATGATAATTTCACAAAAAGCTGTAGCATTAAACCTTGAAGTTATAGTTCTTAAGAATCGCCTTCGCATCATCGAGTATGTTGAAGACACTGAATGTTGCAAGAATGACAGCTGTTGCAAATGGAGTCCTCGACACAGCTTTTCCTGTTGCTATTATGCCTGTTGCCATTGCAGAGGCAGCAGCAGGCTCTGTAGTAACTTCCTTAAGCCATTCTGCCATAGAGAGATTGGAATTGCCTTTCTTCTCTGACTTGTAATAGTCTATTATGCTCATCAATGTCATTGAAAGAACCCCAGCAGCAACAGCTAAAGCAATAGCTGCAGATATCTTTCCCCAGAATATATAGTTAGGAATCAAAGCATATACAACAGATGCAGTGAGAAGCACAACAGCCTTTGTCACAAGCTTTCTGAGGTCCTTGTTGAATGCCTCCTGCTGAGAAGAACTGAGCTTACGCATCTCTGGCTCATAATACTCTCTGAGAATCCTCTCAAACTCTTCACCTTCAGATCTTATCTTATCAATCTCTTCTTTCCCGATAAGGCCATCAGCAGCCGCAAGCACATCCTCTGTGCTCTCAAAGCTATCAGTATATGTGTAATAGCAGAATTCAAGATATTTCTGGCCATTCTCCTCTCCCAGTGCCCTTCTTGCAACCTCTTCTCCAGAAAGCTGCCCCATGCTTGCAAGCTCTGGCATGTCCTCATCTAGAAATCCTCTTATGCTCTCTAGATGCTCATCTATAGCTCTTGCACTAGTAGAAAGAAGGACATTCTTCCTAGGAGCGCCAGGGCCTGTAGAGGTAAGTGGCGAACACGATACAAACATAAGTGCAATCAGAAAGAGAGCCAATGCCTGATTCAATCGAGTACTTAACATGATTTTATCTCCTTTTTTCTGGGCTGTGCCCGTTTTCAGAATTCAACACCCATATATAGTGATAGGCGGCATTTCGAATACTGCTTAACATTTGACTTCAGAACAGATACCGTACTATCTGCAGAAGAGAAGATATCAAAGAATGTAATGCGTGGTTCAATGAAGAAATAAGGAAAAGAGAAAGTCCATCCAGCAAAGGCCTTTGCTGATAGCAGGAAATTATCATCTGGAGCAGCCTGACCAAGAAGATATCCTCCAGAGAACAATGTTGTCCCAAGAAAAAGTCCTAGTTTTTCAAAAGGATAAACGGCAATGTTTACTCCGCCTTCAAAGTAATAGAAGTCCTCTTCATAGCTCTGAGCATATGATAGAGGAAACATGAATCTCAGCTCTTCATATCGGAATCCTGCTTCGGCATCCAAGCGCAGAGAGCTGAAGAAAGCTGAGTCAATGCCTCTCAGGTCTGTCCCAATAAAAACCTTTCCAGATATTGGGCAAATAAATAGCAAAACAGTCAAAAATAAAACCGAGATTCGTTTCATGGCCTTAGGTTAAGACCACTTATCAAATCTCGGATAGGGGGTAAAAGCGGACAATTTCAGCTGATCATATTCAGCGTCTCATTCTTCAGGCCAGCCAATTGCTGCTCTGAATTCAGGCTCTTTTTTTGAAATTGAAGCTGATCCGATTTTCATAATCTCTCCGCCTCTGAATGAAAGCGTAATACCATAATGCTGATCATCTATCTTACCCATTGTGTATTCTTCTAATGCGCTGACAAACCCTGACCACACAATCTGAAGGCCGCCAAAAGCACTCTTTCTTCTATAGAAAACAAGCTCATTCTTTGTTGCAACAAGAGCTCCTATAATAAGCTCTTTTCCATCATTACTTGAAATATTTCCTTTTACAATAAAGAAATCTTTTTCTCCTCTCTGTTTTTCTACCATATGTTTTGTAACTACATTAGCACTTACATAATAAATAGCAATCACAATAGCCATAAGAGGAATGAACTGCCAATAGATAAGCCCATCTGCATACATGAAATAAAGCATTGCTCCTAATAGCGCCAAAAGAACAAACAGAAGAAATCTTCTCATAGCATCACCTCTCCATCTTCATTATAGTCACTTTCAGATTTTCTGTCAGAAATGAACAGAAATGTAAATAAAAATGAATAAGAGAGTATCGGAAAATTTTCAAAAGGAGAATGCAATGAGAAAATTCTTTTTTACGTTCTTACTGGTTTCATTGATATTCATCTCTGTATCATGCAAATCAGCTCAGGAGACAACATCTCTCAGAGTCAATATCGATAGAGGGAAACGCACGATAAGCCCAAGTGCAAGCCAGCTCAATATCCAGTCTTTCGTCCTACACCCCATCGGACCAGATGGCAGTTCTGGAACAATCAAGACTGTATATACAGACTCAACAACAATTGAAGGCCTTAAGCTTGGTGAATGGACAATCAGGGTTGAGGGTAAGAATAATGATGGGACTGTAGTTGCTGTTGGAGAGAATAAGATAATGCTAAGTCCTGTTAATAATACAATAGAAGTGGTTCTATCTGAGCTATTTGGCAAAGGTAATCTTGATCTTTCATTCAAGTGGGACAGCAATAGAATCTCAGATACTTCAATGACAGCCACACTGACACCTCAGGATAAGAATGAAGCTGTGATGGATATATCATCATATCTTATAAAAGACAGCGATTATACATACTCTATATTCATCACAGATCTTAAAGCTGGAAGCTATGTGCTGACAGGGTCATTATATTCAAATGGAGAAAAAGTCGGAGGATTCACAGAAGCAATCAGGATATCTAATGGTGCAACAACAAAAGGAACTGTATCATTTGGATTAGATAAGATAATCAATAGCGATATAGGCTTCTCAAATATCACAAGTGTGCCAATCGAATGCAGAATCGAAGGCATAACAGACCTTATTCCATCCAAGAGAAGCATAAATGCCAGCGTAAAGATAACAACTGGCAATATAAAGGAATCTGAGCTTAAAGCTGAGTGGTTCCTCGATGGTGCAAAGCAGGAAACGGGGAAGACATTCACATTTACACCAGAACCTGGAGATCATAGACTTGATGTGATAGTAAGCACAGAACACAGCGGATCTGTAGGCTCTGCCAGCACCACATTCACAGCAGCAACGCTCCAGAAAGGATTGCCATACCGCATGATGACATATAAAAGCGATGATAAGCTCCGGCTTGGAGGCAGAACCATGATAAGGATTGTACCAGACCAGGATCTTAACAAGATGAACAGCCTTGTCGTTGTGACTAATGACAGAAAATACCTTCAGACTCTGATGATGAGTGAAACCTCATATACCATCTCTCAGATGCAGAATCTATCAGATAGCAGCTGGAGATATACCGAAGAGCTCAAAGACATCACATTTTCTGGAAATCCAGCATCAGGCACACTCAAGGCCACACTTCTATTTGATGGACAGACAATCGCACTGCATCAGTATACGATAAACGGAGCTGTGCTAAGCAACAGGAAAATAGCAACACAGGGAGCTATATCTTACACGTCAGGTTCAGGAGAAGTCCGTTCACTGACACATTATGGCTATGGCTCTGTACATTCAGCAACAAACTGTGTGCTTTCAGCTGCTTACAATCCAGAGAATCACAACTTTGGATATGCCCTTCTAAGCACAGTTGCAGGAGATGCCAATGGTGACTGGAGCAAATTCGTTCTCAGATCAATCTGCACATATCCGAATGCAACACTGCAATCCGTTAAATATGCAGGAGAGAATCTATTTAATGTATCTGATGGAAAGAATGTATCAATGGTAGTTCATGGTACAGGATTCTATATATTCAGAACAGTGATAAGAGATTCTGGGAATACTGGCATATCACTAGCTGGTGTACCAGATGTAGGAGGCACTATATCTGGATGTGCAGTAGTTAGTCCTGAGTATTTTGCAGTTCTTGTCAAACCCACATCAAACACATCCGAAATACAGATCTATCATTGGGCACAGGGCATGACAAAGGCAGAGAAGACTGCAACATACTCAAATTCAGGGGCAAGATACAAGCTTCTCAGAAACTGCCCTGATACAGGATTTATCTATACAATAGATGAAAGCACAAAACAGCTGATTGTGCTGACTTTCTCTTCAAGCGGCACTTATCCAACATTCACAGTATCTGGCAGCATCACACTCCCTGACATAGACTATGATTCAATGGAAGTAAGCGATGATGGATCAATGATGGTACTTTATACCAAAACAGACACATCAAGATTCACAGTGCTCAGCATAAAGGCTGCTGACTGATGAAATTTTGGCTGCTATTTTTAGCAGCCAACTATATTTCTATCATAATTGTCCGAACTTTTACTCAATAATTCTCCTAAATCTTACATTTGAATTATTTTTATTTATTATCACCTCAAAATCGGGCTAGTGTATAATTGATTTATGGGGGAAATTTGTGTACAGCCGGGGGCATAAAAATTTAATAGAATTCGGACAATCCGTAAAAGAAGCGCTGTGTGAAATATTTGATTCAGGAAGTAAAATTGTAATTCCTTTTACAGAAAGCATGGCTAAGAATCTTTGCTTGAAAAAAAATTTAGATTACAGCGAAGTTGTTAACGAATTTATAACATATTTTAAATTGTATCAGATATCAGATGAACTCTGTAATTTAGCTTCGTGTACATTCCAAGTAATTGTTGCATATAAATGTGTAGCAACTGGAATTGCTGCATACAACTGTGAACTTAGTAACTTTTTATATACATCAGAGTCTACACTTCAAGATATATATAAAGGAAATCCAATAGTTAACGGGAAATATATATCTATACCAAAACAAGAAAATCTTTGGATTAGTGTAAAATCCTATTTAAAAGAAACATGTAATTTTGAACTATGTATTCCACCTCAAAAATCTTGGTCAGGACGCTATGTACAATATCCAAAAAGTCAACAATTATTCTCTCTTAGCGATTATAAAAAATATGAAGATAAATTCAAATCATTTGGTTTAAATCATAATGAACATTACACTTTTAAAGAGTTTGCAGAAAGAGTCTTTGGAAAAAAAACTAAAGCCTTTATAAATAATTATTATGTTGACTACCTTGATCCGGTTAGGTTAGAAGAAATCACTAGAAGAGTAATTTTTTATTGTTTCTGTATCTGGACAGAGCAATATATAAAAAAAGAAATAACCAAACAGCAACAAAACAGAACAATAAAACCTAAATCTGATGATGACCGTTATCATATACAACTTAATATAAGTGATAATTCCTTTTCTTTATTCAAGAATAATCAGAGGCTATTACAATTAAGAAACGAAGACTTTAGAAGAATCGAAAAAGAAACATTTATATATGATGAAATATATGAAATCTGGGAAAAAGATAATTGCAAATTATCAGAAACTGATACTATTGGAACTTGCTTTTCTAAAACTCAAGCACGTAATTACAAGTTTCTAGATGAATTAACACCATATCGTTTTGACAATGATAATGATTTATTTTTCTTCATTATACTCGAAGAATATTGGAAAAATATATTCCATAGATTCATTCCAAATGAGAATAATAAAGAATTATTTATTGGTGGAATAAAACATAACAATGGAGCTTGGATTCCTGGTTTATTTCCATTATTAAAAACAAAGAATAGAAAATATTTTTTTATTGATTCGAAGAAAATATATCTTGAAGATGAACTATACAACTTAAATGACTATGACCAGCTTAATACACCAGGGCTCCATTTTTTAAAATTACCAGAAGAAACACCTATTCCATTCATGGTTTCAGATGAAAAATGTAAGGATAGAGAAAATCGAGGATGGGTATGGACCAAAAATGGAACATTCAGCAGTTTATCTAATGAATGGAATATCTCAGGACTTAATCTCTGTAATAAATTTTTTGTTAAAACAAAAAAAAGTTCTAATTCATTTTGGGGAAATATTAATATGGAAAGAATTAGCCATAGGTTTGATAATATAATAAAATAAGGGGACAAAAATGGCAGAAAAATATAAAGCATTACTAAAATTTGAAAAAAACATAAATGATAAAGATGCAAAATTTGAAGTAATAGCAATACTCGATTCATCTGGAAATAAGAAAGAAGACAACCCAAAGAAAATTTTTCCAGAAGGGAAAATCACGATAAAAGATTACTTTAATAATCAAATCCTTGCTAGAGATTTCAAAAATTTAAAAACAACTGAAATAATAGAAGCAAATCTTAACATAAAAAAACTAAAAGGACTTCCATACGTTGATGATTTTGATGGCTATGATGTGAAGAAGGTTAAATATTTTTATAATACTCAATGGATTACTGAATCAGAGAATCTATTTTATTCAACCACTAAAAAAATCATATTTGAGTTAAAAAAATATAAAGAACTAATTCCTATAGATATAAAAGCAAACAGAATTTATGATTCAATCAAACTTGTAGATGATTTGATTTCTCCACTAAATGAGAAGAGTTCAGAGATAAAAATATATGATTATCATACTCAGAACCAGTTGATACAAATCTCTTCTAAAAAAGATATTTTCTGCATGACATCAAACGCATATCGCAACGTAGAAAAAACAGAAGTTTCTTCTATTGATTTTATAAAAAAAGAAGATTTAAAAAATTGGTTAAGTAATTATATTTTATCTAAAGAAAAAAATAAAAAAAACGTTGATGAATTAATCTCAATATTAGACAATAATGTTACAGATAGTGATGATACAGTAAAATCTCGAATTCAAAGATGCCAATTTATACTGAAAAGAAATAATTTATCCAAAGAATTCATAGAAGCATTTTTAAAACAAACAGACTGGTATAAAAAACTAGATGATGAAAAAAAAGTGCTTTTAGACGAGGCAAGAAAAGAAGCAAAGAAAGAAGCACTTAATGAAAAAGCAGCCCAGCAATCTTTGATAGAAGACGAATTACGCACATACAGAGATGTAATAATTCAAAAGAGAATAGAAGAGCAAAAAGAAACTCTGAATAAATTGAATGATAAAATCAATAATTACAACCAAACTTTAAAAGATTTGGAGTCACTTCTCTCTTCAAAAGACATTGAGCTTAGTAAACTTAATTCAACTATCCAAACTCAAACTATAAAACTAGTACATCTTAATGAAGACAACCTAGCAACATTAGAAAAACTTGAGAAAAATAAGAAAAATTTTATCGATTTCTTTGAAGCCCACATATCTCAAACAAATCAAAAAGGTCATTCTTTAATTAATAGCAGTGAATTGTCCTTTGCAATGGATAAAAACTCTATAGATTTAGAAGAATATGATGATCTTTATAGTATCATAAACCTAAAAATAGATCGGAAATTAAAAGAAGATATTATAAAACCATTATATAGTTTTGCATCTATCATTCCTGATATTTCCTATGCTTATACTCTTGCACATTTCGCAGGAAACTGTCATGTAAAGGTGATAACTATCGAACATGGGTGGTATCACTTTGAAGAATTCAAGAAAGCTGGATTAATTGATTTTCTGAATAAAGCATTTGAAAAACCTGAAGACAACTATCTTATTATTCTTCAGAACATAAATATGATTCCTATACGCAGTGCATTACAGCCCCTTATTGATATTATAAATGGATCCAGCATTTTCTTTCCAGAGGCAGTTCAAAATGGAATACCTGAAAACATTAGAATAATCGCTACAGTTCTACCTTTTTCAGAAGAAAACGATTTAGGAATTCCTCTTGATTTCGAAAGTTATTCATACTTCACTTTCGTTGGAAATCCTAAAGATAGACTTTCGTTAAAGCTCTCTGAAATATTGGCATATAAAGCTAAGAAACATATTAATTTCTCTAGTATAAAAAAAGACTGGAAAAAGGATGAATCAGGTTTTGAAAGATATTCAGCTTATTAAATTACTTCAGAATGAAATTGTTCAGTGGCTTAATTTCTGTGGAATTATAAGTTATTCAAAACTTTATAAAGGATGTAATACTTTGATTTCACAAGCCTTGTATCCAAACAATCAAGAGCCTAATGTCTCTTTTTATAATATAGTTTTCCCATTGATAAAAACAGGCGTCATAGAATATGGGACTACAGAAAGAAAAGGAACATTCTTCTTTTTACCAAATAATGATGAACATTCTTCCTTTTTTGTTAGAAGTATAGACAATCCTGCACGCTTATTGATTAATACTAATAATAAAGAAAACCTGACTATCGCAGGCATAAACATGCTAAGAAGTCTTCCTTCTATTAAAAATTATGTAAAATCAATTACCACAACCACAATTTATAGTGAATTCGAGTTTATGTATGATGAATACAAAATGCAATTGAAAAAAATAAATACTACTTTCAATAGAGAAGTTGGAATATACAAACAGAAAGATTTAATTTACTTCCCATACTTCATCGCAGATAAAGACGGGCTAATTCATGAGCTAAATTCGTATCATAGAAACTTAGAGGCAATGGATTACGCACATAGTTATGTTTTAGCAGCACAAGGGAAAAACTTATACGAATATAATAAAGAGCATAAATCATTCAGATTTCTCTATCAGAAATATGTACCTATTTTCATTTTCAGAGCTATGTGTTTAATAGACCCTGAAATTCTTTATGATGAAAATATATATATTGGGAACAATGTTACTTTCCACTTTGATGACAATGGGATTACTAAAGAACTAAATAGAATTTTTAAGGTAAGCTAATGATTGATTTAATAAAAATAGGTAATGAACTCAGAGATGAATATTTGAAATACCTAGATACAGGTATTAAACTACGTTATAAGGGTGCAAGAGAAGAAAGACACAAATTATTTGAACAACCTGGGGTTCTTCTTCAGCCTCCTTTTGTTGAAATTACAAACAAATATGTAGGTCAAAAGACAATAAATGATGTCTGTAAAGAGCTGTATTTAGATGAAGACTTTGCAGATTTTATTAATACTGGGCTTTTCTTTTCCGAGTCTCCAACCAAACATCCTCCTCGTAAGCTTTTTACACATCAGATAACAGCATTAGATGAATCTATAAACAAAGGGAATCACGTTGTTGTCACAACAGGAACAGGATCAGGAAAAACTGAATGCTTCCTTCTTCCAACATTGTACCGAATAGTAGAAGATGCTAAAAACTGGGAAAAAGGCCATAAGAAAAATGCAATTAGGTGCATGATTCTATATCCTTTAAATGCTTTAGCCGAAGATCAGATGGTTAGGCTTAGAAAATCCCTTGATGACATACGTCCTGATGGTTCAGGTCCTAATAGATGGGCATACCAGCATCTCAATAGTAATCTCATCACTTTTGGCCGATATACTGGCAAAACACAAAAAAAATGGGAAAATAAGCAACAAAGGCTTGAAGAATGGAAAAAACTTGATGCAAGAATCAGTGGATCATATCAAAAATTTCTTGAAAGTAATGATGAAAAAGATTTCGAAGAATACTTGAATGCAAGACAAATACGCTTCACTCTACCTAATCCCATACAAGATATTAGTGCAGAAAAAAACACAAGAACAGAAATGAAATGTTCTCCTCCGGATATTCTTATCACAAACTACAGCATGCTTAATGTTATGCTTATGAGAAAAGAAGAAGACTCATTTTTTGATAGCACTAAAGAATGGCTTGCTTCAGATAAAAACAATGTTTTTACTCTTGTTGTTGATGAACTACATACATATCGAGGAACGTCTGGAACTGAAGTAGCATATATTATTAAAATTCTATTAGAACGGCTTGGTCTTTCTGCAGATTCTCCTCAAGTTAAATTCATAGCATCAAGTGCTTCAATGGAAAAAAACAAAGAATCTTTACAGTTTCTCAAAGATTTCTTCTCCGTCTCTAATGAAGAAAAATTCTCTATTATCTCAGATTCATTCATGAAGGAGATTTGCTGTGAAAAACTACCTCGAATAAATGAAGTTCTGCTTGAAAAAATTGCACCTTGTTGCACAATAAATGAAAACCAATGTAAAAGTCAAATTGAAGAGATAGTGAAACAAGAAAGTGGAAAAGACATCACTCAATATGTAAAGGAAAATAAACTTGTTGATTGGCTAAGATTGGCATGTGGTAATACTAATACAGCTACAACAGAAAAAATAACAGAAAAACTTTTTAAAGATAAAAATCTAAGCAATTTAACTGAAGCTCTATTGGTATTAATAAATCTTGCAAAAGACGAAAATGGCTTTATACAGCCCCTTAGGACACACTTTTTTGCAAGAAATATCGACCATCTTTGGACTTGTACAAACCCAAATTGCAAAGAAGTAAAATCAATAGGTGATAATCGTTTTTTTGGTAAACTTTATAGCAAACCTATTAAGAGGTGCTCATGCGGTATGCTTGTTTTAGATATGATTATCTGCAGAGAATGTGGAGAAGTCTATTTTTCGGCCTACCCTAAAGGTGATCCTAATTATATTACTTTCAACATAGAACAAAATGATTCTTCTCCGCTGCATAATCTTAGAAGAATCATAATAGGCCGAAGCCCATCTGAAGATTTACAAGAAGAAGACAAGTATAAAAAAAATGAAAAAAGAGGTTGGAGAGAATGTAATATTGATTTTCAAACAGGATTATGCCAAATACAAAAAGGAGGCAAATATGTTGTATATTCATCTCCAGAGGGGGATTATTCTGAATTTCCAGCAAAATGCTTAAACTGTGAAATATCAACAAAACTTTCAGAAAAAAACAATTTAACACCATTATTTTTTCATGGTTCTGGTATTCAAAAGGTAAATCAGATATTTGCAGATAAACTTCTCCGCATAATCGGTTCAACATCAGAAAGTCCGAAGCTTGTACTCTTTAGTGATAGTCGTCAATCAGCAGCAAAGCTTTCAGCAGGAATAGAACTTGATCATTATCAAGATACATTAAGAACTGCACTATTACAGAGTTTTGATGAAAATAAAGACTATAAGGAATATCTTCGAGAATATTATAAATCAGGAAATCCCGCATATTTGAAAGAAAATGTACCTGATGAAATAAGAAAAAAAATAAAGAATGATAAAACTCTCAGAGAGTATCGACATATAATTGAAGATATTTTTAACGATGATTATTATGGCCCTGATAAAGAAAAGCTTGAACAATATTTGTCAATTAGTGGAATAAAACTTAATTCTATATATGATAAGACGAGGCGCAAACTCCTTTCTGTTGGAATTAACCCAGCAGGACCATATCCAACGAACCAGAAGCTATCTAATGGAGAAAGATGGACAACGGTAATTGATTGGGAAAAGAAAGAATACAAAGATAAAAATGACACCGATTCTATCCAAAACAGATTCATAGAAACACTTGATAACAAGATACAGATTAGAAGCTTGGAAACACTTTTTGGGCATGGAACACAATCTTCCACCGAACAATTAGCAATTGGACGAATTGCTATACAATATGAAGAAACAGATGAATTTCTAAATTCAATTATAAGAATTCTTGGAGAAAAGAATCAAATAACAGGGAATTCATCTGACATTCCTATCAAAACAAGTATCATACGCAAAATACAAAAATTCGCAAAAGAAGCAAAGGGTATGACCTACAATGATATACTAAAAATATACAATGATGTATTAATACCAAAAGATATTATCGGAAGCGAAAAATATGGACTCACCGGAAGGGGACTGGAATTCATCAAGGCATCTGATGAAGATAAAGTATGGAATTGTCCAAAGTGCGGAACGATTCATTTACAGCACAGCTGTGGAATATGTATAAACTGCTTTTCTAGACTTGATGATAACCCCCAAAGAGTAAAAGACATAAAAGGTAATAATTTCTACGCTAATAGAATAGAAAAAGTAACTAGACTACACTGTGAAGAATTATCTGGACAAACTGATTATGAAGAATCAACAGCTAGACAAAGTCTTTTCCAAGGATTAATTCCTAATAATAACTATAATAAAGCTGTAGATGAAATTGATTTACTAAGTGTAACAACAACAATGGAAGCTGGTGTTGATATTGGTGGATTATCAGCTGTAATGATGGGGAATGTTCCCCCTCAGCGATTCAACTACCAACAAAGAGTTGGTCGAGCCGGACGACGTGGAATTCCGTTATCTCTAGCATTAACCGTCTGTAGAGTTAATAGTCATGATTTAACACATTATCAAGAGCCAGAAAGAATGGTATCTGGTGTATGCGGAAAACCTTATATAGATCTTTCAAGCTATGATATTGCTCGAAGAATAATTAATAAACAGGTTCTACGGGAAGCTTTTGATAGTTGCAAATTTGAAGATAACGCTTCCGTTCATGGCAACTTTGGAAAAGTCTCAGAATGGAAACTTAACAAAATTATTCTAAGAAACTGGATTAAAGCAAACACTGAAAGAATTGATTATATTATTAAAAAGATTCTTTACAATACGCCTTTAAATACACCAGAGCAAATTAAAACAGCTTTCTATGAAGTAAAAAATTTAGATGATACTATTGAAAATATCATAAACAAGAAAAAAGAATTCAACCAACAAAATCTCAGTGAAAGACTAGCAGCAGCAGGACTGCTTCCTATGTTTGGCTTCCCGACACAAGTCAGGATTCTCTATGAAAAGCCACCTAAGACACTGTCTTCTAAAGAATCAATAGATAGAAATCAAGATATTGCATTATCCTCATTTGCACCAGGATCTGAAATAATAAAGGACAAAAAGGTCTTAAAATCTGTTGGATTTATAGACTTTGATTTTAGTCATGGCACAGCCCAAATAAAAGATGGATTAAACATTATTGCTGGAAAAAAACTCTACTATTGTGAAAATTGCAATGTCTCAGTAATTGATAATGAGAAGAAAGAATTTAAATGTCCTTCTTGTAACGAAATATTAAAAGATCACGATGTATGCTCTCCTAAAGGATATTGCATAGAATTTGATGCCCATACAAGAGATTTTAATGGACGATTCGAATGGGTTCCTATGAATTCAGTTTCTTATCTAGATTTTAATAGATCAGAGATTCCAATGAAAGAATTAAAAGAATCAAATCTTACATATGGTATCAACATTGTTCCTGAAAAAGGTGTAATAAATACGATAAATACAAATCAAGGAAAGGGATTTACTGTATATTACACTGAAAAAAATGGATGGGTAGATCGTGAATTTCTTGATCATAAAGATAAGTGTTTGGGAGAACCTAGAACTGTTTCACTTATATGTCCAAAGGTAACTGGTGTTTTGGAATTAAAAATCTCAAAGACAAATAAAAATCTGGATTTAAACGTAAAGAATAGCAGTTTAGAGCACCAGCAGTGGATAAAATCTGCATTTTTGTCCTGGGGAACAATGCTTAGAAAATGCATGGCAATGTATTTAGATGTAGATGTGTCAGAATTTTCTATGAATTACTGTAAGTCAAAGACACCTAAAAAAGACAGTCTTGATCCAACAATATATTTTATTGAACAATTGGAAAATGGTGCAGGATATACATCTTATATTGGGTCATCAGATAGGATTGCAACAGAAAGTCTAATTGATAGTCTTGATATGACTTCAGCCTATGTAAAGCATCTTCTTGATGAGAGACATTCTTCATCTTGTGATACTAGTTGCTATGACTGTCTCCAAGATTTCCATAATAAAGATTTGCATCTCTTATTGAATTGGCGATTAGGCTTAGACTTATCTGAAATATCAAAGAATTTTAATTTTGTTCCATCTTTAAAATCAATTTATTGGAAACCGTTTATTACAAAATCTTTAGAAACAATGAAAACAATGGGCACTATAAAGACTTACAAAGAAGTAGATGAGACATGGATAATAAATAAAGAAGAACAAACCTTATTCATAGTCCATCCTCTTTGGAGTAAAGATAAAATTGATGAAGTTTCAACTCATATAGATATAGCAGAAAGTAAAGCCAGGATTCTTAAAGATTATAATCTAGAAGAATTATCAGAATAACTCTTTTAAATCATCAAAACACTAAAAAGCCCCGGGCATCATCCGGGGCTTTCGCTTAGTCCTTATAGATAGGCTTCTTCTCGTACTCTGTATGAAGAAGATGATGAGACTTCTCACTGAGAGGCTTTCCAAGGAATTCCTTATATATTTCCTTGATCTCGCTATTCTGATGTGAGCAGCGCTTCTCGCACTTCTCATCGTCATTATAGAGTCCTTTGATTCGATCTTCTCTTACTTCATCATCTGTGCCATAAGGCTGTCCACCACCAGCTATGCAGCCACCACGGCAGGCCATGATCTCTATGAAGTCATACTCAGGCTCTCTGCCTGCTGCCTTATCATCCCGGATCTTATCTAGGAGAGGAACAGCATTTGCCATACCATGCACAATAGCAACTCTAAGGGTCTTGTCACCGCACTGCACACTGCCTCTCTTAACTTCATCAAGACCTCTTACAAGTGGCAGCTCTGGCTTTTCAAGCTCTTTGCCTGTAAGCACAAAAAAAGCAGTTCTTACAGCAGCTTCCATTACTCCGCCGGTTGCTCCGAATATTGTTGCAGCTCCTGTGTATTCACCTACAGGACTATCTGCAGCAGAGTCCTCAATTGATCTGAAGTCTATTCCATACTCCTTCATTACTCTTGCAAGCTCTCTTGTAGTAAGAACAAGATCTACATCCCTGTATCCAGAAGATGATGCATGGCTGCCATCTCTTGTAATCTCGCCTTTCTTTGCTGTGCATGGCATTATTGCAATAGAGAATACCTTTGCAGGGTCAATTCCTAGCTTCTCAGCGCTGTATGTCTTCTCTATAGCACCCTGCATCATCATCGGGCTCTTTGCAGAAGAGAGATTATCAAGAAGCTCTGGATAATATTCTTCGCAGTAATTAATCCAGCCTGGGCAGCATGAGGTTATCTGAGGCAGAACCCCTTTATTTGCAACTCTCTCAATGAGCTCTGTTCCCTCCTCCATTATTGTCAGATCAGCTCCGAAGTTTGTATCAAACACATAATCAGCACCAAGTCTGCGGAGTGCAGAATAGATCTTTCCTGTAGATAGCTCACCAGGCTTCATGCCGAACTCCTCTCCAAGAGACGCTCTTACTGCAGGAGCAATCTGGACCATTGTAATCTTCTCTGGATCCTGCATTGCCTTAATGAAATCAGAACCTTCATCCTTCTCATAGATAGCTCCGACTGGACAATGTGTTATGCACTGTCCGCATTTGATACATGGACTTGAGCCAAGAGGAAGATTGAATGCCGGAGACATTGTAACCTTATCGCCTCTTCCTGTGAACTCAAGGGCATATACACCCTGAAGCTGCTGGCATACCTGCACACAGCGTCCGCACTTAACGCACTTCTCAGGATCTAGGACAATAGCTCCTGTTGATGTATCCTTCTCAGCCTTTACTGTTCTTGAAGGGAAAGGCTGATCTCTTAGACCGAATTCAACAGCAAGCTTCTGTAGCTCACACTTAGTGCTCTTGATACATGAGAGGCATGATTCAGGATGAGTTGATAATGTCAGCTGGAGAACAGCCTTCCTTACCTGATAGAGCTCATCATCATTAGCTATGATCTTCATCCCCTCTGCTACAGGGGTTGAGCATGCTCTGAGAATCTTAGCGCTTCCTTCCTGCTTGCAGACACAAAGGCCACAGGAGCCGAATGGTTTCAGATCAGGATGATAGCAGAGAGTCGGGATGCGAACACCTGCTTTTCGCGCAGCATCAAGTACGCTTGCACCTTCTGCAACTTCAACTGGAATTCCCTGTATAGTTAAATGTACCATTCTCTCTCCTCCTAACAAACTGAAATTGCAGAGAACTTACAGGTATCCTTACAGACTCCGCACTTGATACATACTGCTGAATTGATTTTATGAGGCTTCTTGACTTCCCCTGCTATAGCACCAACTGGACACTTTCTTGAACAAGCTGTACATCCTATGCATTTCGAAGGATTGATCTCATATCTTATGAGCTTCTTGCATTTGCCAGCAGGACACTTCTTATCCTTTATATGAGCCTGATATTCTTCAGGGAAATACCTCATAGAAGAAAGAACAGGATTAGGTGCTGTCTGGCCAAGAGCACAGAGAGAGCCCTTTCTCATGGCAAGAGCGACCTTATTGATTGTCTCAAGATCCTCTTCTGTTCCATTGCCCATTGTAATCTTCTCAAGAATGCCTGAGAGTGTCTTTCCTCCGATTCTGCAAGGAGCACACTTTCCACAGCTTTCATCAACAGTGAAGTTGAGATAGAACTTAGCAACATCCACTATACAGTCATCTTCATTCATTACAATCATGCCACCGGATCCCATCATTGATCCGATTCTCTGAAGTCCACCGAAATCAATAGGAGTATCGAGGTTCTCTTCTGTTATGACTCCGCCTGAAGGACCACCTGTCTGCACAGCCTTGAACTTCTTTCCTCCAGATATTCCTCCTCCGATATCATATACAATCTCTCTAAGTGTTGTCCCCATAGGAACCTCAACAAGACCTGAGTTGCAGATCTTACCTGTAAGTGCAAATACCTTTGTTCCATGGCTATCCTGAGTTCCGATAGTGCTGAACCAGTCACCACCCTTATCGATGATTACAGGAATATTTGCCCATGTCTCAACATTGTTGATGACAGTCGGCTTTCTCCAAAGGCCCTTTACAGCAGGGAATGGCGGACGAGGCTGAGGCATTCCTCTGTGCCCTTCAATAGACTGCAGAAGAGCTGTTTCCTCACCACAGACAAAGGCACCAGCACCAAGTCTGATCTCAATATCATAATCAAAGCCTGAGCCAAGGATATTCTTACCTAATAGGCCATACTCACGAGCCTGCTTCATAGCAACTTCAAGGCGATGGATTGCAAGAGGGTATTCTGCTCTGATGTAGATAAAGCCCTGATGAGCTCCGATTGCATAACCGCAGATTGTCATTGCCTCAAGTACAGAGTTCGGATCACCTTCAAGAGTTGAACGATCCATATAAGCACCAGGATCTCCCTCATCTGCATTACATACAACATACTTCACATCGCATTCAGCCTGCTTTGTGAAATTCCACTTCATCCATGTAGGGAATCCTGCTCCACCTCTGCCTCTTAACCCGGATTTCTTAACTTCTTCAATAACATCTTCCGGAGTCATGTGGAAAAGAACCTTCTCAAGAGCCTTATATCCATCAGCAGCAATATATTCATCGATATTCTCTGGATCAATTGAACCACAGTTTCTGAGAACGATTCTAAGCTGCTTATTATAGAACTGGATGTCATGAACATCTTCATATGGCTTTCTCTTTTCTTTTATATATAAAAGCCTTGTTACCTCACGGCCCTTAACAACATGCTCTGAGATAATCTCTGCCGCATCTTCAGGCTTCACCTGCACATAGAAGGAATCCTCAGGAAGAACCTTTACTATAGGTCCCTGCTCACAGAAGCCAAAACATCCAGTCTTGATTACCTGGACCTGATCCTCCACGCCCTGGTTCTTTGCCTCTTCTATGAGAGAATGGTAAATCTGATCGGATCTTGAAGACTCACAGCCTGTGCCTCCACAGACTAAAATATAGTTCTTGAATCCCATACTATTCCTCCTTCACCGACACAAGCTTATCTTTCAGGATCTTACCTTCCACGATATGCTCTCTGACAATTCTCTCTGCATCGCTTTTTGACACAGCCCCATAAGCTGTAAGCCCATTCCCTTTTGAATAGACTTCAACAAAAGGCTCTGGATAGTCACCCTCACTTCCGCACTGCGTGAGAATGACATCCTCCAGCCCCGCCTTTTCCAGCTCGTCTGCTATTGTGTTCAGGACGACTTTCGCACCAGCATTGATTCCTGAAGTTCCCATAGCAACTACAATATGAATATCTTTACCGTGTATATTTCTCTTCTTAAGTTTTTCCTGCTCTCTTTCTCTGATTCTATGCAGGTCTTCCAATGTCAGTTTAGACATCTCTAACTCCTTTTCTCTTACCATTGCCCTAAATGAAGCAATAGCTCTAATACTATCGGGGATTACCTCACTCTCTATCTGAAGAGACTTTCCATCCTTTTGATAAAAGAATGTCTTCCTTCCTCTTTCCATGAAGATAGGAAGAAGAATTTGGTCTAGATCAATAAGAGAGCCATCATCTCTCCCTCTGAATCTGAGGCTTGTCACTCCTCCAGCTCTCTCAAGTACAGCATCAGGATCAAAGGCCTTTATAAATGCCAGACCATATCCTCTCTTATTGCCTTTAGCAGATACGCCTTCAGAAAACGGACAGGATGGAATTTCCGCTGAGCCATCATCTTCTATCTCAATCTCTGCATTTCCTTTTATAATCTGCACTGAGATTCTTATAAAAGAAGCCGCAGCTTCAGCACTGTTCTTCACACCTTCGAGAATCAGATCCCCAATATCCATCAGGCATATTTCTCCAGTATGCCTGCAACCTGAGCCTTCGTTACCTTTCCGTAGACCTCTCCTGCTATTGTCATAACAGGTGCAAGCCCGCAGCAACCAACACAGCGCACAGCCTCAAGTGAGAATTTACCATCATCAGTAACTCCTCCGATCTTCAGTCCAAGCTGCTTGTCAAGCTCATCGATTATGATATCTCCGCCCTTCAGGTAACAGGCCGTACCCAAACATACCTGTATATTGTACTTTCCAGGCTTAGTTAGCTTAAAGAAATGATAGAATGTCACGACGCCCCATATGGTTGCAAGAGGAACTCCAAGCTGACGAGAAACCTCAGCTGCTGCCTCCTCAGAGATATACCCCATCTCTTCCTGAACCTTATGGAGGACCATTATCAGATTACCAGGTTTATCACGCCATTCGCTTATAAAGCTACAGAGCTCTTCAGAAAAAATATTCTGAGCCATAATGCCTCCTTTTTACCACCTCTTTTAATTTTATAATTTTTAATTAATAAAATCATCAAAATTTTAAATATTTTGAACATTAACTATAGACAGTAAAATATTAAAAGAACTACAATCAAAGTTAATATGATTTAATTCACATTAACAAGAGGGCAAAATGAACAGTGAGCTATTAATCCGCATTACAAGATATTACAGAGCTCTGAATAGATTACGGGCAATCGGATTAGAGAAGGTTTTTGCACATAATCTTGCTGATGCAGCTGGCGTCAGCGCTGCTATTGTCAGAAAGGATTTCTCAATTCTCAACATACATGGGCAGAAAAGAGGAGGATATGAGATTCCGGAACTTATCGATACAATCGGGGCTATTCTAGGAAAGGGAGAAGTCCAGAACGTCGTAATCATCGGATGTGGCAGAATAGGTAAAGCCTTGATGCATTACACTGGTTTTGAACCTGATGGTATAAAGATCGTAGCTGGTTTCGATGCCGATCCTGTAGTATATTCTGATGCTTCGCATCCTGTACCGGTATATCCAATCTCAAGACTTGATGAAGTAGTCAGTGCACTTAAAGTCAGATGCGCAATAATAACAGTTACAGAATCTGCAGCAGCAGACTGCTATCAGAAAGCCCTTGATGCTGGAATAAATGGCATTCTTAACTTCACACCTCTTACGCTTAAAAGCCAGAAATGCAGAGATGGAAGCAATGCGGTCGTCCACAACATAAACATCGCATTAGAGCTTGAGCAGATCTTCTATGAGCTACAGTTTCCAAAGGAAATCAAAGACTAGAGCCCAGCATCCTGGCATAAGAGAAGAGATACTGCTGTGACAGTGCCTGATATGGTGCAAAGTAGTCAGTGCTAACACCGCTATAATACTTAGAGAGGATTTTCTTCATCCAGACATCTATAGGAAAACCCTCTCTCCTTCCATATCCAAAGATAAGTATGCATGATGCGACCTTAGGTCCTATTCCCTTAATGCTCTGAAGCCTTTCCATAGCATCATCAAATGACAGATTCTTAACTTCATCTATGATGCTGCTCTTCTCTATTGCATCCAGGATAAATGGTGCCCTGAAGCCTGTGCCTATTGACCGAAGTTCATCATAAGTTGCCATTTTCATATCTTCTGCAGTTGGAAATGAATAGAAACCCTTCTCTATTTCATGGCCATAAAGCTCTGAGATCCTATTATAAAGTCCCGTGATTCTCTTTATGTTGTTGTTCTGAGATAAGATGAACGATATCATAGCTGTCCATTCATCCTGTTTAAGAATGCGGATCTCACCTACGCTTTCAACAGCAGCCTTAAGCACAGGATCCTTTGATTTTATATCAGCCCTAGCTTTCTCGTAGTCGTAATCAAGATCAAAATATGCTCTTAGGAATGAATCTGAATAACAGTCATCAAGACTCTTTATCCTATATACTCTTCCATTAAGTGCTGCAGCAAATACACCATCATCTTCTTCTCTCCAGCTGAAGCTCTGCCCACCTGTGAGGATTTCTCTAAGATTTTCCATAGAGCTAGTTATAGCGCAATCTGAGATTAATAGCAAAATGATCTGAGAAGCCAGAGCCATTCCTGACCTCAAAGCGCTTCGGATAGCCATGACTGTCTTTGCTTTCAAATGGTGCTATGACTTCGCATTTATGATAATCCCATCCGCTTCTATCAAAAGCCTCACATGAAAGGAGAACATTATCAAGAAAGCTCAACGTACCCTGATAGAAGTACGTACCATCTGCTTCAATCTCTCCGGGAATAAGCATCGGAGAATTGTAAATACCCTCTCCGATCCTTGTATCCTTAGTTGCAACTATAGCAGAGGAAAGCGCCAGCTTATTATCATCAGATGCGATGGAACTCTCACCTTCTCTTATATCCACATTGAAATCACCGATTGCAATCCGGAGTTTTCCGCTATTGATCTCAAGAAGCTCTGCAAGCAGGGAGAAAAGATCAAAGCGCTCAGCCTCTCCATCCTCATTCAGCCTGCTAGCAGCATGAAGAGTGAATATTGAGATCTCTTCTCCATCTATAGAGAAAATAAGTTCTAGAATAGGCCTAGATTTTCCTGCTTTATGAACATTAGATGAAAGTGGTGGGTATTTTGATATATACCCAATGCAGAGATGCCCCTCATCTGTGAAAGCTCCATAATAGCGGAAGCCGGATCTCTTAAGCCCTGCATCAAGGATATCCTTAAGGACACCGCTATTCTCTATCTCCTGGAACAGGATGACAGAGGATGATCCCATATGCTTCATGATATACTGGGATGTCTTCTTGACCCTGGTTCTATATACATCTTCTGTATATCCGCTTTTTTCCCGGAATGGTTCATATTCATAGCCATTCTCATAGCCATCATAGAAAAGATACATATTATATGATGAGATAGAGATCTCCGAGAGCTTCTTATCGGGTCTGCATGACAGCAAAAAAATAGGTATGAGAGCTAATATCAGAAAGTTCTTCATACCTATATATAGTGATTAACTCTGTTTTATGTTATTTTTCGCTGATATTTGTGATGATTCTGCCTACAATACCCATCTTCATAGCATCCTCAGCACTTAGCCAGTTATCACGCTCTGTTGCCTTGATTGTATCTTCAAGGCTGTTCCCTGTAGTCTCTGCAATTATAGAATCAAGACGATGTCTGAGGCTCTCCATCTCCTCTGCTTCTATATCAATCTGAATTGATGTCATAAACGGAGAATTCTCAGCGCTCTGCAGAAGTGGCTGATGGATAAGGTATCTTGTATTAGGAAGAGAGAGACGTCTCTCTTTAGGTACTGCAAGATATAATAGCGCTGCAGCTGAAGCCACAAGACCTGTTCCGATTATAGTTATAGGGCTTCTGGTAAAGCGAAGCGAATCATAGAAAGCAAGCCCTGTATAAGCATCTCCACCAGGAGAGTTCACATATACTGTAATTGGATCACTGTTCTCATTGTCCATTGCAATGAGCTGTTTCAAGAAAGCTGAAAAGCTATCCTTGGATATCTCCTCAGTAATCAGAATAACACGGTTCTTGTATAGCTTATCGCCAATAGCTGGCTCTATCTGGTTTTTCTTCTGTTCTTCCATGTCTAGCAATATACTCTAAAAAGTATCTTTTGGAAACCTTATGCCTCTTACTCTACTCTATTCTCTTCGTTATAATATGCCCATGAAAGTCGCAACAGTATCTGTAATAGGCCGTCCATCGGCAGGAAAATCAACTCTAGTCAACACAATATGCGAGATGAAGGTCTCAATCACAAGCCCTACCCCCCAGACAACAAGAAATAAGATACGCGGGATATATACAGATCAGAGAGGACAGCTGATATTCACAGATACTCCTGGCTACCATATCTCAAATAAGGAAATCAACAGGAGAATGCAGGAAGTCACAGTCTCTGCACTAGAAGACAGTGATATCATCCTCTATCTGATTGATGGAACAAGAAGCGCTAAGACAGAGGAAGAGATGATTGCAAGAATGATCAAAGTCTCAAAGGTTCCTGTTGTCGCAGCAATAAACAAGAAGGATATCCTAACTAAAGAGAACCTCGATGATGCACGCTTCTTTCTGAAAGAGAATCTTCCAGAAGCACCCGTTCTTGAAGCATCTGCAAAAGATGATGATGGCATAGATGAAATACTGATAGAGCTCTTTAAGCTGGCAAAAGAAGGCGAGCTGCTATATGGTGAGAACGAATATACAGACCAGGATCTAGAATTCAGGCTTTCTGAGATTATAAGAGAGAAGACGATAACCGGTCTTTCTGAAGAGATGCCCCATGTAATCTTCGTTGAGATTTCTGATATTGAATATAATGAAGAAGAAAAAGAGGTCTGGATCAGAGCCTTTATCAATGTCGAGCGAGAAGGCCAGAAAGGCATGATTGTAGGCAAATGCGGAGAGAATATAAAGAGAATCCGTGTTGAATCCCAGAAGGAATTCAGAAGGATATTCCCAGGTTCAAGAGTACATCTGGACCTCAGAGTCAAAGCTCAGGACAAATGGCGCAGCAATTCGATAATACTGAACAAGGTATTTAAGAATTAGCCCTTCTTCTTGAGATTGCATCTATAAGCGTATGGGTATCACTCTCTTCTCTATCTGAGATAGCTACGATGAATATCTCTTCTGAAACAGCGAGTATTCCAACAAGCCCTGTAAGGAAGAATATAATCTCGGATTTATCCTTCAGCAACGGAATAAGATAGATTGTGAGGAATATGCATACTCCCGTTGCCTTATTGAGATATGTATGATGAGAGAGGAAGCGGGAGTATTTAATAAAAGCAAAAATATATAGAAATATGCGAAGAGAAAGCACTGTAAATAGCATAACCCACAAGCTTCTGCGCATATTAACAGCAAGATAAGGCACTAGCTTTGCACATGCGATTATATAGAATACAAGATCTGATACACTATCAAGCTTGGCCCCAAACTCGCTTTTTATACCAAGCTTTCTGGCAATAATCCCATCGGCTACATCCGTAAGTCCTGATAATGTAAAGAATATGAAATATCCTTTTGATAAAACAGGATAGAATATCATGCAGAGAGAAAAAGGAATTCTGAATGAAGTTATGAAATTAGCCAGATTCTTTCTTATAAATTCCCTCATATCCAAAGCTTAGGAAAATTGAAAGACATTGTAAAGCTTTATGGATAGAAAGATATTCATAATAAAATCAAAATAATCATCATAGTCCAACTAAAAATGTCCGGTTTTACCCCCTGTAAAGGAGAAGATAAGGGATTTAGACTAACAGTTAATAAACAATCTTCATATGTGCTAAAATAGAGACATGAAAATGATTACGACCTCATCTTCATCATTCGAATCCTTCATCAGCAACAGAGAGCTGTATGTGGATAAGACCCAATATGCCTACCGCATGATCATGGATGATCCTGTACATGGCTTCTATTTCATATCGCGTCCGAGGAGATATGGAAAGAGCCTGATGTGCTCAACGCTTAAATGCCTGTTCGAAGGTAAAAGGGAGCTCTTCAGAGGGCTCTATATAGATTCTGCAGATTACTCATTCGAGAAGTTCCCGGTGCTGTCATTCAACTTCGCATTGCTTGATCCATATGATTATAATATATTCTCAGAAATGTTCTGCGATATGATCAGACGCCAGGCAGAGATCAACGGGATTGGCATCGCACTCTCTTCTCCGGCGCAGATGATGTCAGAGATATTTGATAAAGCAGATAAGAGGCCTGTCATAATCATAGATGAATTCGATGCGCCCATAATACACACGATTGATGACAGGAATCTGTGTGAAAGAATAAGGCAGACATTCAGCGCATTCTATTCTGTGATCAAGAACAGGAATGAGGATGTCAGATTCCTATTTATCACAGGCGTAACAAAGCTGTCAAACCTATCGATATTCTCAGCGATGAACAATCTGAGGGACATATCGATGGATCCTGGATATGCAGGTATGTATGGATATACCGAGGAAGAGCTTGAGGCTAACTTCTCTGAATATATAGATGCATATATAGAGAGAGATGACAGGGAATATGCAACAAGGGATGAATTTCTTGAGGCTGTCAGGGACTACTATGATGGCTACAGGTTCTCTCCGTACTCTGATGTGAAGGTATACAATCCTGTATCTGCAGGATCCTTCTTCAGAGACGGCTGCAGGTTCGAGAACTACTGGCAGAATACCGGCGTATCAACACTTGCCGTAAACCTTGCCAGGGAGTATGACATGCTTGCTGCAGTTGAAGATAGATCAAGGATCCTGAAAGAGTATATTTCTTCTTTTGATATTACATGCATAGCTGAAATGACTCTCTCTACGGAACAGGTTCTAGCTCTTCTTTACTACTCTGGGTATCTAACAATAGCAGATAGCGATGAGGAATCTCTTTACCTGAAATTTCCGAATCGAGAAGTGAGGAAGACATTCACAGTCAATCTTGTAAAAAGGTATATAGATAGAAGTGAAATCGGATTCTATGCAGCCGATGCAGTTTCTGTTCTTAGAAAAGGAAATATAGAAGGCCTCATCAAAGAGATAAAGCATTTCTACAATGAAGTACCTTATACGCTTTTTGATAAGAATAGAGAGAGAAGCTATCAGCTTATATTCTTCACATTCTTTGCAGCAATGGGAGGACATCCTATAGCAGAGGAGGTTACATCAAGAGGCAGAAGCGATGTCGTATTCTCATATAAGAACGATGTCTACATAGCTGAGCTGAAAGTAGATGGGAGCGCAGAAGATGCAATCTCCCAGATAAAATCCAGAGGCTATGCAGATAAGTATCTCAGAGCAAATAAGAGAGTACATCTTCTTGGAATAAGCTTCTCATCTGAAAAGCGGCAAATTGAAGACTGGAAGGAAGAGCAGATATAGGAGCTGAGCCCCTATATCATGCAAACTGTGAATTATAAAGGTCTGAGTAAAAGCCTTTTTTCTCTAACAGCTCTTCATGGCTTCCAATTTCAAGAATATGGCCATCCTTCATGACTATGATAGCATCAGAGCTCTTGATTGTAGAAAGCCTATGAGCAACAACAAAGCTGGTACGGCCTTCCATTAGACGGGAGAATGCTTCCTGAATGAAAAGCTCTGTTCTTGTATCTATAGATGATGTAGCCTCATCCAGAATAAGCATATCAGGCTCTGCTAGAATCACACGGGCAATGCACAGAAGCTGCTTCTGCCCCGCTGAAATATCCTCACTCTCATCATCTATCATCTCGTCATATCCATGAGGAAGAGTTTCTATGTATGAATCTATATGGCATATCTCAGCAGCTCTTTTTACCTCTTCAAGAGATGCATCAGGCCGAGCATATGCGATATTGTCCCTTATTGTTCCGCTCTTTAGCCATGTATCCTGAAGAACCATTCCATAACTATGCCTAAGACTATGCCGCTTTATGCTTTTTATATCATGGCCATCTATTGAGATAGATCCTGAATCCACATCATAGAATCTCATTAGGAGGTTTATTATGGTTGTCTTTCCGCAACCAGTCGGGCCTACAAGAGCAACTTTCATCCCCCTTCTGACATCTATAGAGAAATTCTCAATAAGCGGATGAGATGGAACATATGAGAATGAGACATCCTGCACTGAGACATTCCCCTTAACATCAGAAAGCTCTCCATCTTCCTCTTTACTCTCCTCTTTTTCTTCCAGAAGCTCAAATACTCTCTCTGCTGATGCAATTGCATTCTGAAGCTCTGTAAGAACACCTGTAATCTCATTAAATGGTTTTGTATAGCTAGAAGCATAGGAAAGCGTTGAGAAGAGATTGCCGACAGACATCATTCCCATCAGAGAGAAAAGGCCTCCAGAAAGCGCAACTCCTGTATATACAAGACTGTTCACAAAACGTGTAACAGGATTAACAAGAGATGAATAGAATGTTGCCAATAGCGAATAGCCTGCCCATTCATGGTTCAGTGCTCTGAACTTCCTGCATGCCTCTTTCTCTCTGCTAAAGACCTCGATTACATCAGCTCCAGTGATCATCTCATCAATAAAAGCTGTCTGCTCTCCCCTAGCTGCACTCTGCTTATGGAATAGCGTATAGCTCTTCTTTGAGATAAAAGAGGCTGTGAATAGAGATAATGGGGTTACGAGAACCACAACAAGCGCAACAATCCAGTTAATAATAAAGAGGCATATAAGCGTTCCAGCTATTGTCATAACACCCGTAAGAAGCTGGGAAAACCCCATTAAGAGACCATCTGTAATCTGATCTATATCTGAGATCACTCTAGAAACTATATCTCCCTGCTGATGCTGATCAAGATATGATAGTGGCAGATGCTGTATATGAGAGAATACCTTTCTTCTCATATCTCTCGATACTGAATATACAATCCTATTGTTTGAAACAGATAGCAGGTACTGAAAGAGCGCTGTAATAGCTGCTATTGCAACAAGAACTGCAAGAAGCTTGAAGAACAGATGCCATGAGAGATCAGCTAGTGCATCAACAGCTTCACCTACAATCATAGGAAAGAACAGTGAGGAAAGCACAGCAATCAGAGATGAGAACAAAGAAAGGCAAAAGCTCCACTTATAGGGCCTGAGATATCCAAGAAGCCCTTTCATGACATTCTTCTTAGTCATTTCCTGCCTCCCTTGAACCAAATTGCGAGTTATATATCTCCTGATATACCCTACATCTAGAAAGAAGCTCATCATGAGATGCAAAATCAATAAGCTTTCCATTGTCAAGGACTGCAATCCTATCCATAGTCATAAGAGAGCCTGTTCTCTGAGATACCACAATAAGAGTCGTATCAAGCTCAGATATTGCCTCTCTGAGCTTCTGCTCTGTCTTGTAATCAAGAGCAGATGCACTGTCATCAAGAATAAGAATTGAAGCAGGCTTTACAAGCGCTCTGGCAATTGATAGTCTCTGTCTCTGACCTCCAGATAAGTTACGCCCCCTAGCTGACAGCATGTAAGAGAGTCCTCCTTCTTTTTCCAGAACGAATTCAAGTGCCTGAGCACGCTTAAGAGCTTCAAGAAGGACAGCATCACTTGCCTCTTTATTTCCCCATTTCAGGTTATCACGGATTGTCCCCTTAAAAAGCATTGCCTTCTGAGGAACAACAGCAATCTCTTTCCTCAGAGCATCAATATCCCAATCCTTAACTGGAAGACCACACACAGATACAGTGCCAGAAGATACATCATAAATACGCGGAAGAAGATTAACCAGGCTTGTTTTTCCAGAGCCTGTTCCTCCGATGATGCCTATCTTCTCTCCTTTTCTGGCAGATAGGCTTATTCCTTCAAGAGCTGGTCTTCCCTCTTCTGAATACTTAAGCGTTATATTATCAAAAGAGAAAGCCTCTCCATTGCTGCTATCTCCAGTCTTAGAACTTGAAGAGGTTATTGATGGCTTAATCTCGAATACACTCTCAATTCTATCTCCAGCTGCAATAGCACGTGTTATTGTTATAATCAGATTCGCAAGCTTCACAAGCTCTGCAAGAATCTGATTCATATAGTTCACAAGAGCAATTATCGCTCCAGTCTCAATCAGGTTCATGCTGAACCTCTGGCTAGCAAAATAGACTATAACAATAACTGCGAGGTTTATTACAATATATGTTACCGGGTTCATCAGCGCAGATATCTGCCCAGATGAGATCTGCATATCATAAAGAGAGCCAAGCGCATCTTCATACTCAGCATTCTCCTCCTCTTCCTTGCAGAATGCTCTGATTACCCTGACACCTGAGAGGTTCTCTCGTGTTTTTGCTGTGACTTTATCAAGGCCTCTCTGGACCTCTTTATACATCGGAACTGTATAGCGCATTATCAGAAAAACAATAACGGAGAGAACCGGGATTATAACTACGAAAATCCAAGCCAGCGTGCTATCTACAGTAAATGCCATCACTGCAGCTCCAAGCACTACAAATGGAGAGCGGAGAAACAGGCGCAAGAACATGTTTATACCATTCTGCACTAGCTGTGCATCGCTTGTAAGCCTTGTAATAAGAGTTGAAGAGCCAAGCTTATCACGATCAGAAGCACTTAAGCTCTCTATGTGTGAGAACAGCGCATCCTTCATCTTCTCCGCAAAGCCTGAGGCTGCCTTAGCAGAGAAGTACTGAGCAGTCACCGACGCTATGAGACCTGAGAATCCAAGAGCAATCATAATCAATGCCATATTGACTATATATGTTCTGTTATTCCCTTTGATTCCGACATCAATCAATGATGCAACAACAATAGGGACAAGAAGCTCAAGCACAGCCTCAAACAGTTTGAAAAGAGGCGCAAGAAATGCCTCTTTTCTATATCCTTTTATAAATCGAAGCAGCTTTCTCATGTCTATCTGATAAAGTTTGTCTTTATCCTTGCCTCTTTATCGGGCATAGGCAGATCTGCCTTTTTCAGCGCCTTGATTACATAAGACATATTCTCGCCAAGAAGACGCATTGTCTGCATTCCTTCCTCATCCTTTCTAACCTCATCAGGAGTATTTCCATGTACCTGATTCCAGTAATTAGATGAGACAACAATCATCTCTGAAATCATGAAATACTTATTGATCTGGTCAAAAGATGCACTTGCTCCGCCTCTTCTGCATGAGACCACAGCTGCAGCAGCCTTGAATCTCACCTTCCCTGAGATTCTATTGAAAAGCTCATCCAGGAAAGATGTGCATAAGCCAGATGCAGATGCATAGTAGACAGGAGATCCCACAACAAGCCCATCTGCGCTTATTACCTTCTCTGCTATCTCATTTAAAGAATTCTTATCTAGAGAGGCCTGGATGATCTCATATTCAATATCATTCTTCTCAAAAGAAGAAGCAACTTCCATGAGTGCTGTATATGTGCATCCTTTCTCTCTAGGAGATCCGTTTATAAGTATAACCTTCATATAATACCTCTCTGCTATATAGAATCAAAAAAGGAGGTACCAATCCCAGATACCCCCTTCCTTAATAAAACATTAATATTAATATCTTTCAAGAATCGGAACGATATTCTCGCTTCCGCATGCTTTCAGGAAAGATGCTAGCTTAGGTCCCTTTTCCTTTCCGATAAGCACAAGATATACAGCTCTGAAGAAATCCGAAGTCTCCAAGCCATTATCCTCAGCTGCTTTATAGATATATGTGCTGAACTCCTTCTCTGAAAGCTTATCAAGATTCTCTCTTACATAAGAAGATAAGTCCCTGATAGCCTTTGTCTCATTCTCGCTGAGCTTCTGGAGAGCTGAATCGGCAGAAGAAAGAGAGAACTTGAATTCTTCTGGAGCATACATATCAAGCCAGTTCTTTGCACACTGCAGTCTTATTCTCAGGCGTTCTTTCTGACTATCTGAGGCATCAGCAAAGCGAGACATTACCTTATCGATATCACCAGAATAAATCTGAAGATAATTGCAGAGATGCCTGAAAGGAACCTGATATCCGGGCTCTGTAGGTATTGCTTTATCATCCACCTGAGAAAGCTCATAGATTCTCTTCTCCTTCTCCTTTCTCTTCTCATTCACAGGAAGAAGACCGAAGTATATTCTCTCGCAGTTATCATAATCCTCGTAGATTTTGAGAACATCAAGATCAAATGAGATTGCGAATTCACTCTGAGGTCTTGTTCCAACAAAAAGATAACGGACTATCTCAGGAGGATATACAGCAAGAACATCATAAAGGTCTGCAACCTCACCACCAGATGATGAGATCTTGCCACCCATGCCCTTCAGCTTGATGAAGTCATAGCGCATTGTTACAGGAGCTTCCCCTCCGAATACCTTTACAACATTCTTTGAAGTATCGTAGGAACCTCCCTCTGTGAGGTGATCCTTTCCACCTGGTTCAAAATCAACCCCCTCAACTGTCCATCTCATTGGCCAGTCAATTCTCCAAGGAAGCTTTGTGTTAGGAGTGGTTCTGATATCAATAGTCTCTTCCTTTCCTACTTCGTCATCTCTATATGTGATCTTCCATTCACCATCCCAGGCAAGCACTGTAGTAGTGTCCTTATCTGTAAATGAAGAGAATACAGATATAGGCCACCATGACTCAGGAAGAGGCTCTGTTCTATATTCATTCAGAATTGCCCTGATCTCGTCTCTTTTCTCAAGAGCTGTTCTGATACCTTCTGCATACTTATTGTGGCGGTAGCGATCAGCCTGATAAAGGAATTCAGGATATACACCTACAGTTGGAAGGATCTTCTCGACTGCAACCTCATTGGCTCTGGCATAATTCTCAGCCCTGCCTGTTGTATCAGGAACAAGGGTGATCGGCTTTCTGAGATAAGTCTCAAGAAGCTCCTTATTAGGCATATTCTTAGGAACCTTTCTGAATACATCATAATCATCCCATGAATAAATGAATCTGACATTCTTTCCCTTTTCCCTAAGAGCTCTTGTCACAAGCTCTACAGTGATTATCTCCCTGAAGTTGCCAATGTGCACAGTACCTGATGGGGTAATTCCTGAAGCGCATGTATATAGTTCCTTATCCCCTTTTTCGCGGATAATCTTATCAGCCATTATATCGGCCCAGTGTGTGCTCTGAATCTCTTTTTCACTCATACTGACGATTATGATGAATTAAGTACTATAATGCAAGATTCATGAATGATGGATTTTTTGCTCTCTCATCATTATAATGTATTATCGTTATGAAAAGGATTGCAGTATTTTCAATTGTGCTGATGCTTTTTGCTTTATCAGTGCTCAATGCAGAGACAGCTTACTGGTTTGTAGCAGATTCCGAGAACTATAAGCTAAAGACAGGAGAGCTATTCAGCGATGATGTTCCTGTAGGCAGGAGCAATATCTACTCTATCGGCTCTGTCGTTGATATCACATCAGAAGATACAAAAATGCATTCAATCGTGACAATTGCAGATACTCTGAAATCTCCGGATTCTGGCATAGCAGACATAGAGCTCAGCGCTGCAGCAATGGAAGAACTCGGAATATTCAGTTCGGGGCATGGAAGCGTCAGCATCTCAATCGTAAGAGAGGGAGAAGCAAAAGAAAGCCCTGATGTAAATGAAAGCGGATGGTTTTTCTATGACTGTGGCTCATACAGCAGCTCTGACGAGTGCTTCCAGATTTATTCACGTCTGATAAGGAATGGATTAAAGCCTTCTGTTGCACTTGAAGATGGAATGCTTCATCTTACAGTGCCACATATAAGAGAATACCAGAAAAGCGATACAGAAAAGAGAATTGCCCTATCGGGAATTGAGATAGCAGAGATACAGGGAGAGAATAACCCTTACCTGAGGTAGATATGATAAGCAGCCTAGTCAGAGCAAGACTTCCAATGAGCGGGTGGCCGGTTATTGTGATAATTATAACAACGCAGTTCATTGCATCATATGTAGTCAATCTCTATTCATATAAGGCACTTGCTAAGCTATATCCTGTATTCAGGATAAGAGCTTTTGAGAAAAAAGGCTCGATTTATGAAAAATACTTCAAGATAAAGCTATGGAAGGACTACATTCCTGCAATAGGCTCTTTTGATAAGAAGAATCTCACAAGAGATAAGATAACAGACGATTATGTATCAAAATATCTTCTAGAAGGCCTTAGGGCAGAGCTCTGCCATTTCTATGCAATCCTATTTGCTGTAGTTGTGCTGTTCTGCACGGTCTATGAGGAATGGTTTTTCATAATCTGCTATACAATACTGCTTAATATGCCCTGCATCCTGATACAGCGCTACAACAGGCCCCGCTTCGAGAGAATGCTATCCAGTACAAGAAAAACCGGCCAGGCAGTGCTTACTGAATTCTATATACAGAAAGATGGAAGCAGTCTGAGTGGCCGTAAAGAGCGGAAGGAACGCAGAAAAGAGCTCTGATCAGAAATCCAAGAAGAATGTCACGGAAGTTCCAATCCTCTTATCGCTTCCGATTGAATATTTATTTCCTGCTATCAGATAGGCAATCTGGTAACCGAGATCTACAAAATCAAAGAACGTAGCTGTAAGCTGAACTCCAGTTGATGATAGAACATTGCTCTGAACTATATCTGTATTGAACATCTGTCCGCAGCCATATCCGATATCAAAGAAGAAATTGATTCTAGGTGCAATGCCGTTTATCCCAAGCTCAGGTCCTACAAGGCGTATATCAAAATTATTAACTGCAGTGAACTCTGTATTATATGTATAAGGATTGAATCCCCTGACCTTTCGGCCTAGGGATACAGGACGCTGCACAAACTCAGGAACAGCAGAACCTGTAGTATAGTTGATATTAACTCTATCTATGGCTGTAACGCTGAACCAGTTCATCTTATCTGTCCTATACTGATAGAATGTGTATGCACCGACAGCATTGGCTGTCAGTGTCAGATAATCAGCAAAGCCACCAAGAGCACTGCTCATAGCTTTCGGAGACCACTTGATCTCAAAGTATGAAACGAATCCTGTATTCTTATAGATGTCATCATACATCGTATCAAACTTGATATTGAGAAAAAGCTCATTGGCAAGAAGACGTCTGTCTCCATTGAGATCAGGATATATGCTTCCACCGTACTGGCTGCCGATATACTCATCAAGCGTCTTTACAGCATGAAGATTGGGGTTATGCCTCTCTTTGCCTTTTACAATGGAGTCAACAGCACATTCGAATATACCATTATATCCAGCTGTAAGCGTAATCAGGTCCTTGCCTTTCACAGGAGATGAAAGAAACCCCTGAACGAAGCGCAATGACCAGTCAGCTCCTATTACATCATATATAATGGGATCGTCACAAATAAGGCTTCCATCATCCTTGTTCTGCCATAGCTTTCTATTTATGTATCCACCTCCAGCAATGAACTGAAAATCTGTAGTGTTACCATCAATTAAAGAGATGCCATTATATCCAATACCAGCAGATGCATAAGATGGAATGAAACCAGCAAGTATGTCAGGATGCTGTGTCAGAGATGAGAAAACGAAATGCAGCGGAACCGCAGATATCGATGATGCAATAAGAAAAAATGCCAATAGCAGCACTGAAAGCTTCTTCATTTGAATCCTCCATCGAATATTATAGCAAAGAGAACAGGCCTTTGTTGCAATTTATGCAAAAAACTAGCTGATAGCTATATTGATTCTCATATTCAATCCCTATATAATAGTCTTTGGGCCTTTAGCTCAGTGGTTAGAGCAAGGGACTCATAATCCTTGGGTCGCGAGTTCAAGTCTCGCAGGGCCCATTCCCAAGATACGGAGAGTAATACTCTCCGTTTTTTTATTACCAAATTCTTTTTTACTTTTAAAACCTTAAATTTATATTGTATTATTTAGATTGTATATTAATTTTTTTGTATTTTAAGATTTAGACCATGAAGAACAACACAGAGATGCTTGCATACCTGATTATCTCTATACACAAGAATATACAGAGATGCAAAGCTTATGCAGTAGAAGATAAGAAATTGGGGATGAGCCACGCCATCTGCATTTATTACATCAGCAAACTCAAAGATGGAATCGGAAGATCCGCCCTATGCAGCGAAACCGGATATGACAAGGCTGCCATATCGAGAAGCATTGCAGACCTTGAGAAGATGAAGCTTGTAAAGATGAAGAAGACAAGAGAAGGCTCAACATATAAAGCCCTTCTGATGCTTACAGGAAAAGGCGCTGAATGCAGAGCATCAATTGATAGGATCTTCACATCAACAGCAGAAGAAAGCATCAGAGGATTCTCCGAGAATGAACTGAAAGCCCTCATCAGAGGACTAATCAGACTCAATAATGCTTTCAATTCATATATAGAAGAGAATCTGGAGAATGGAAGAGAGCTCCTCCCATCAGATGCTGCTTCCTCTCTTTAACGCTATCAGAGCATATAGCTCATTGATAAATGCATCTATAACCAGCTTTGACATCAGTGAATGCGTCTGAAGAATTCCGCTTGTTTTCTGTGCCGTGACTGAATATGAAGCGTATGAAGATAGCTTATTTCGGTTATCAGAAGAAAACAGTGCACATTTGAAGCCTAAAAGGCTCGCCTTCTTCATATAGGCACTGAGATTATCAGAAGATGTAAAGGCAAATGACAGAGAAAAGCCAGACGGTGTTAGCTTCTTAAGTTCCGAGCCCTCAACAAGCTCAATTGATGGAAAATAATCCTTAAGGACAGAGTAAGCATGCTTAGCTGATTCTGAAGCTTCAGAATCTGAGGTTATTCTTATCAGGCTAGCTGAAAGCATCTCGTCTGCAATATGCATGAGCTCTGACTGATTCACAGAATTGAAGCTTGCATGGAAAACAGAGCTGAGAACTGAAAGATAATGCTGTCCAGCCTCTTCATATGGAGTATCTAAATCTAGATCAGATGCAGAATAATGAACAGGGCTCTTGCCTGCTTCATACCCAACCTTGAAATCCTTCAGACCATCATAGCCAAGCGTCTTGCAGAAACGGACAACTGTCGCCTTGCTTACACCTGCCCCATCAGCTATGTCTGAAACCTTCAGCTCCTGTATCCTGTTTTCTTTCTTGAGCAGATAGTCATAGACCTTTCTCTCTCTTTCCGCAAAGTCCTTAGGCCTTTTCCTAAGCATTTCTGACAGCCTTGATTTTCTAGAATTATCCATACAACGCCTTCTAACCCAGCTAATCCTATTTTCCCAAATCCCCCTTTCATAGAATCATTCTGTATTCAATAATAAAAATAAAACCTATCAAAACGATAGATAACTAAATGTACTAAGATTTTTACATAAACATCAATTCTTCTCAATACATTTTATTCTTTTCTTTATAATCTTATACCATTTATAAGTCTACACGTTTGGAAGCAGTCAGGATAGCTTCTGCCACGCGGATTGCAAGCAAGCCTTCTCTAGCTTTTGATAAAGCCTCTGTTCCAGAGAATATAGAATCGAGGCAATCCCTATAAAATAAGCTGATAGTGCTTGCCGAATCATGAAGCTCAATCTTTCCACCGAATCTGAAAAAGCATTCCAGCTTTCCATTCTCGTATTCACCATATCCATCACTTCCTACTATGGACACATGGAATGAATCATGAGCGAAAGCACTTGAGATCAACGACAGCTCTCCATGAACTGCCTCATTCCCTATAAAAGAAACAGAGAATATATCCTCGGCATCTGAACGAGCTGCTATGTTACCTGAAAATGAAGAGATGAGCTCAGGTGCACCCAGAAGAAAAAGAAGGACATCCAGAGCCTCAAATCCTTCTTTGAGAATAAGAGGCGACGAATCGGAATCAGCAGCAAAAGCGCTCTCGCTTTTATCAAAATGATAGCTTACTGATATTCTTAGAATCTTCCCAAACTGCCCTTTCTCTATTGCATTTCTGAGAAATCTTATTCCTTCTGCATAGCGCATTGAAACAAATGGGATCAGAGATGCGCCCTCTCTTTCTGAAAGCTCAATAAGGGAATAAGCTTCAGCAGAATCTCTAGCAATCGGGCTAGCTGCTATTACCGGCCGTCCAGACTGAAGTGCAAGTCTTATGCACTCTGCTCTCTCTTCAAGAGCTGCAGTAACGATGACACCATCCACATCTCTGTTATCAAGAAGATATTCAACCTCCTCATATGGCATTATAGAACCGTGGCGTGATGAGAATTCAATGGCTCTTTCAATCTTCCTGCTCCTGACAGCGATTAAAGATGCTGAATTCTGCTTCAATATCGCACTTGCATGCTTCTCTGCCATTCCTCCGGTTCCGATAATTGCAAAGGAGAAATCAGACATCGAACTCCTCTAAGTCCCCTATCAGATCGAGGCTATCAAGAAGTGTTTCAGAAAAAAGAGCGAAAACAGCCTTTTCATCGCTTACCTGCATAAGGCCTAGATCCTCTTTATTGCCATCTCCATACTGTATTATGTGTGCAGGTGTAAAGAAGCCTTTTGTTCCATAGTCACTCTGAAGCTCCTTTACACTCACTCCGAGAAGCGATGAAAGCTCTCTTAGGTCTTCCCTCTCAGATGAGATAGCATAGATATATTCGCCATTGAAAAGAGTACACATAGCGTATTCAATAGAAACGATTCCAAGGGTAGAAAGGCATTCAGGCCTTTTCAGAAAATGAACTTCAATGCCCTCTACCCGATATCTTCTGATAATCCCGCTCTCAGGATCTGGAAGATTAGGGAACATTGCTGTATCAAGCTCATCTGCTAAACGCTTATCTATTATCATAGTCTCTCCAATAGGTTCTCAAGTGTTAGTTCCTTAAATGCTGCATCTCCGCCTTTAAAGAACTCCTTAGCTACAGCCTCACCTAATGTAACTATATCATCACCAAGCTCATCTGCTCCATACAGTACAGAGATAACACTCATAAGCGTAATCTGGTCCAGAGGTCTTGAAGGCATGAATAGAGTACCTTGGGCATTGCATGCCACAAGAAGCCCTGATTCTTCAAAATCATTGAGATATGAAGCAAGTCTTCCCATTGGAATTGAAGCTTTTCTTGATAGCTCCTTAGCTGAAGCAGGACCATTCCCCTTACTGAACTTATCCGCAATCATAAGAAGGACGTTGACAGCTTCTGCTATTATCTTTCCAGGAAGCTGAGGCCGGCCCAGAAGCGTATTTCGATCCGGTCTGAACTGATGTATATATGAAAGCTCTGAAATGCTTATCACTATATACCAGAAGATATAGATGTAAAGCAGCAGGAAGAAGAATGACGCAAGAGAGCCATATATGACAGAGTGCGTAACCGATGTGACAACAACAGACTTGAATATGTATGAGGATATAAGAAGAGATACAAGTCCTGTAATCGCTGCAACATTGGCAGAGCCAAAGCGGACTTTTGCATTAGGAACAGCAATGAGGACTACCATGAAGAATGCATATAGCAGCAGCCATGGTACAATATACCTGTTGACTTTCTGCATTGCTGTAGTATCCAGTCCCTTAAGCTTTGCTTCTACCTGCTGCTGCATGTTATATGTGAATGCAAACAGGACTGCGGCAACAAATGCAAAGACTATTATGAATATCAGTATCATTGAGAAACGCCGCATGGTACCAGAGCGGGGGCGGGTCCTGAATATCTGATTGATTACAGTGTAAATCTTATTGACAAGGAACATTCCAGTAATCATGAAAGATATGATACCGAATATTCCAAGGCTCATTGCATTTGATGTATAGCCATTTAGCATGGAGATTATTGAAAAAGCAATCTCATTTCCAAGTGCATCAGAAAGCCCCTTTTCAAGAAGATCCAGAAATGGCTGGAGGACGCCGAATGCAGAGAAGAATACAAATAAGAATGTAATGCAAGGCACAAGCGCAATCAGCGATGAATAAACAAGACCAGATGCCAGTATTGTGACATTATCGCTGCCAATGCTTCTGAATACCGATTTAAGAACCCGCGCATAATCCTTCCACCAGGAAACAAATCGCTCTCCAAGATTAGATTTTGCTTCAGTGCTTTCCATTCAGAATTTCCTTATAGAAAGCCGCAACGTCATCCATGACTTCATATCTCATCACATCATTGAGAATCTCATGACGACCTTTATCTATTAAAATGAGGCGCACATCTTCAATTCCAGCCTTCTTATACATTTCATAACTCTTTCTGACCCCTTTGCCGTTCCCACCAACAGGGTCCTGAGAACCTGAAATAAGAAGAATAGGAAGATCCTTCCTTATTCTTGAAGCCATTTTCTTATCATTTGCAGTGAAGGATCCCTCAATGAGATCTGCATAGAACATAGCTGTGCATATAAAGCCGCAGAGCGGATCTTTCTCATATTTTCCAACTTCGCTCTTGTCGCTGCTAAGCCACGCAAATTTCCCTTCACCCTTGAAATTCCTGTTATAGCTTCCAAATGCAAGCTTATCGAGCACAGGGTCCTCTGATCTAGCTCCATTCCTCTTTACATGAGAAAGTGCAATCATACGCCCGATTTTACCGGCTATCCCCTGACTGCTTCCTGTTCCGCAGATTACAGCAGCACTATAAGCATCACTATGAAGCGCAATATTTGTCCTAGTAAGGAAAGAGCCCATTGAATGGCCAAAAATAAGATGAGGAAGCTCTGGGTACTCTTTTTCTATCTTCTGATCAAGCTCATAGCTATCATCGCAGATAGTTCTCCAGCCCTCTTCATCTGCAAAGAAACCATAAAGATTATCATCAACGGTATTTCCATGGCCTCTGTGATCCTGTGCATATACAGTATATCCCTGCTTATTCATGAACTCTGCAAATTGGCTATATCTGAGGCTATGCTCTGCCATTCCATGGTTTATATGAAGAGTCGCAACAGGAGATGATATCCTCCAGACTCTATAAAACAGCTCTTTTCCATCTCTGAGCTTAAGATAATTCTCTTCCATGACAGCCTCCAATGATAAGTATAATTAATATTTCAGAAAACAGCACTATCGCAATAGCCAACTACATTATACTCTATATCCATGAATCACCCGATATTGATTACATCAGATATACATGGAGATGAGACTGGCAAGAATCTCATAAAGAAAGCCATGAACCATTTCATGGCAGACTGCATTATATCTGCAGGCGACCAGTGTCCAGACCCATATGATCCATTCTACCAGACAATCATAGCAGTCAGAGGGAACTGTGATAGATTCTATGAATACCAGAATATCCCATTCCCGCCTCTGAGCAGAGAAATTGAGGCATTTGGCAGGAAGATATGCATAACACATGGACATATGCTATCTGATGCAGATTTCCATCTAAAAGATGGAGATATATTTGTATCTGGACATACACATGTTCCACTACTAGAGCTGAGGCATGGAATCTACTTTGTCAATCCAGGTTCCCCATCAAGGCCCAGATCATCAGCAGGCCCTACGGCGGTGCTATTAGATGATGCATGTCTTACCTTATTCTCCCTTCTCGACTTTTCCCAGATCTCTGCCCTGAGCTTCTCATGCTTATAATATTCATATAGCTTAACAGCAGGGACAGTTCTGAGACTTTTAGCACTTTCAGCATCTCTAAGAAAATGAGAAGGAAGATCTCTCTTCTCTCCTATCAGAGATTCAAATATTGGAAATCCTATTCTGAAAAGCTCGCGGCCTTCCTTCCCAAAAGCCTTATAGTGATGCCATGAAAGCCTGGCAAGCGCAGGAATCCTGTATGCAAGATCAGGGATTCTCTCAGAAAATGAAGATGCAGACATCGGTGAATAGCCAAGAGAAATAAGAGCGAGAGAGTATACTGCTTCATAGAAGGCAAAGATTGCCGCACACTCTGCATCCATCTCTATAGGAGACAGAAACAGCGATGCCGGTAGATCTATATCAAGACCAAGCATAAGCATAAGAGCCTCTCCGAACGCTCCTCTTAAATCATAGCAAATAGCCTGATGATATCCGCTCTGATATGCATCAGGGAAAGAAGCTAGACCATCCTTATATCTAAGGCCTGCTTCTTTTACCGCGCCTATTTTATGGATAAGCTCTGCTATGCTCTCAGAAGTTCTGTCTTTAAGTCCTAGCCAGTGCATATCATCATCAGAAAGCGAGATTACATAAGATATAAGCGAGCCAAGATACTTGGTATCAAGGCCTTCCTCCATTGCTGCATCAAAAAGCTGAAGGACATTATCAGCAGAGAAGAATCCAAGATTGCTTCCAAGAGCAGCCATATCCTTCCAATATGGAAGCAGATGATTATCATAGCTTAGCCTTCCGCATGAGAAAAAGCAGTCATGGCAAGTAGATGGATGCACGCCAAATCTATCTATCAGGCTCTTTCCATCAAGGCCATAGGCCCTTGGATCAAAGCGAGAGCTATATACACGCACAGGAAGCCATCCAAGACGAAGTGCATCATCAATGAGGGTGCAGCTTCCCTCTTTCCTGACTCTTCTTGCGATTTTTGAATGTTCTAAAGTCTTTTTTATCTTCTTATATAATACATCAGGCTCTTCTTCCTCTTTATAGTCACAGCCTGAGATTATCATTCCTTTCAGTCCCTTGCGGTAAAATGCATACCCGAGTCCTTCTCCCCTTATATTGCGTCCTCTATACTGAAGAGAAGCGAAAACAACTCCATTGTCACCAGAATGTCCAAGTGCTAGGCATTCATCAAGGCTGCCTCTTGAACAGATTTCCTCAAAAGCCTTGGAGCTCTTTCCTCTAAGACTTTCACAGGGGAGAATCTCAGCTCTATCCTGATCTATTGTTATATATGAAAGCTTGAGGGATGAGCCTTTTATCATAATGCTTTCTCTTTCCATTTTTATAAGAGAACGTCCAAATGACAGATTAGAATGAGAAAGAGATGCTTTACCCGTAATTTGAGATGTATAGATGAATGATACTTCGGAAGAGCCAGAATATCTTATGCTATCAGCTGATGGAGCGAGGATGAAAAGAGCATCAGGATCTGTCTGAAGATATGAGAAAGCATAGAGATGGGCAGAAGTTGATAACTCTTCCTGCCATATCCTTCCACTATCAAGATCTATACACAAAAGACTCATAAGCCATGATTATAGCGAATATGATTATTTACGGCTAGAACAAAGAAATATCGCCATTTCATGTATTCAGGCATTATATTTAATATCATGGACATAAAGACAATAAAAGCTGATGGCAGATGCATCAGAACTGAAATGAAGCTTCTGCTTGACCTGTATAAAGAAGAATCGAATCTCCCATATAGCGAAAATCCAGTAGTTGCAGCAACAGCTAATGGGATACTGAGATCATTAAGAGAAGAAATAGAAGACAATGCAGTAGTCGGAAGCATACGTCTTTTCTCGCAATTCGGCAAAAGAGTCTACAGAAAAAGCCTATGCCTGCTGCTCTCATATGCATCGTCTCTGCTTTATCCGGATAGGACTCTTGTAATTGGGCACAGTCTTGGAGATGGCTTCTATTTCTCATATAGAGATGGCTTCAAACCTGATATAAACGCTCTCAAGAGTGTAATGGAAGGAGCAATAAGAGAAGACCTTAGCATTGATATCATACGCAAAAGAAATGATGAAGCTGAAAGATATGCAGAAGAGCGCAATCTCAGGGAGACGCTTAAGCTTCTAAGGTCAAGGAATGATGAATCTTATGAATTCACAGCAATAGGCAATTTCATGAGCGTATATTATGAGCCAGTGCTGCCATCTTTAAGAATCCTTGAGGTCTGGGATCTAATGGATTATCAAGATGGACTTCTATTGAGATACCCTCAGTCCAGGCATCCTATGAGCCTGATGGATTTCTCTGATAATCCTTTATTGTTCTCTGTCTTCAGAGATAACAAGAGAATTGCAGGAAACCTTGGACTTGAATCGCTAGGGGCTCTGAATGAAGCTGTAAGCAATGGGAATATAAACGAAAAGATCCTTCTATCTGAAATAGCCATGCAGAAGAGGATATCTGAAGCGGCAGATGACATTGAAAAGCGAGGCTCCATCAAATGCGTATTCATCTCCGGCCCATCATCTTCAGGTAAGACAACATTCTCGATGAAGCTTGCTCTAGAACTCAGAGCACTTGGCTATGATCCTATAAAGATAAGCCTCGATGACTATTATCTGAAAAGGGAACTGATCCCTATAGATAAAGATGGAGAAAAGGACTATGAAGTGCTTGATGCTCTTAACTTAGAGCTATTCAGATCACAGCTTAACAGCCTTCTCAAAGGTGATAGCGTGAATCTGGCATCATTCTCATTTAAAGAACAGAGGACTGAATTCTCTGCCACTCCAGTTTCAATGAATGATGACTCAATTTTGATTATTGAAGGAATACATGGCCTCAATCCTGCTCTGGTTCCAGATATTGATAGCTCTGTAATATACCGGATTTATATTTCAGCCCTGACTCAGCTGAACCTTGATTCGAAATCCAGGATATCAACAACTGATAACAGAATACTCAGAAGACTAGTAAGAGATGCAAGGACCCGTGGCTTTGATGCCGTAGAAACCCTCTCAAGATGGCCTAGTGTGGAAAGAGGAGAAAAGAGCAACATATTCCCATATCAGAATAATGCAGATATCATGGTTAATAGCGCACTTGAATATGAGTTGGGAGTGCTCTCTGTATATGCAGTTCCGCTTCTGAAATCTGTCAGAAAAGAAACCGGAGCACCATTTACAACAGCACGCCGGTTACTGGAATTCCTGTCTCTTATATACCCGATTTCATCTGAAACTGTTCCTGCTGATTCAATTCTCAGAGAATTCATCGGCGGTTCTGCATTCAATGCTACCTAAGAGATGTCCTATCAATCATAATCTGATATTCAAGAAGAAAATCCGGATCCTTTTTCAGCATTGAGAGAAGCCTTTTTGCAGCTCCGCTTGGAGTATTAACGCCAGATTCCCATGCTTCTACAGCTTTGCTTGTAACGCCTAGAAGCTCTGCAAGCATTCTTACAGAAAGAGATAAAGAAAGCCTGAGCTTCTTTATCTCTGCTGGTGAGAATTCATCAAGCGGTGCTACTTTAAGATATTTATTGCGGACAGTAACAATGCCTTTTCTCTTAGGATAAACAGCATCTTTTACCGCATCTCTGTATTCTTCTGCCATTTTTATTACTGCTTTCCGTAGATATGGAGGTACTCTTCAATGAGACCTGTAAGCTTGCCCTGGCACTTTCCGCAGCCAGTTCCAGCTCCTGTTAGACGCTTCAGGTCATCAAGAGTCTTCACCTGATCAGTCTTAACCAGCTCTTCAATAGCCTGATCTGTAACGCCCTTGCATTCACAGATTATCTTTGCCATTGACTTCTTATACGGATTATCCATATTGTTCTTCTCAAGGTAATCATCAATAGCTGCACGGAGGGCCTTATCACCAAGAACAGAACAATGGAATTTATGCTCAGGAAGTCCACCAAGCGCATCTGTAATCATATTAGGAGTGATTCCATAAGCTTCTTTTAAAGTCATGCCCTTAACGAGCTCACTCATCATAGAAGTAGACGCAATAGCTGAAGCACAGCCATATGTAAGCCATCTGATATCACTTACCTTTCCATCCTTTACCTTAATCCCGACTCTCATCTGATCTCCGCATGCAAGAGAACCGACTTCGCCTACACCATCTGGCTCGAAGTCCTCATTCTCCTGCCACAGATTCCTAGGATTCATGAAGTGATCCTTAACTGTATCTGTATATACCCACTGGGCCATAAAACTAGAATTAGCCATATTATGCCTTCCTTGTGCTCATTGAGCGAATTCTTTCAATAATAGGTGGAAGCTTCTCAAGAACGTATGCAACATCTTCCTCGGTATTGTATCTTCCGAATGAGAATCTGATTGATCCATGTGCAAGCTCTACATCAAGTCCTGCAGCCAGTAGCACATAGCTTGGCTCAAGAGAACCTGAGGCACATGCAGATCCTGTAGACACCTCAATGCCTTCTAAGTCCAGATAAAGAAGAATGGACTCTCCCTCTGCTGATGGGAACGATACATTAAGAGTTCCTGGAAGACATAGATTCTCATCATTTGTGCCATTAACCACAACATTAGGAATTCTTTCTTCGATGCCTTTTCTAAGCATTTCCCTAAGGTGCCATAGCATATCGTGCTCTGCTTTCAGGCCTTCTCTTGCCAGCTCTGCTGCCTTTCCCATTCCGATTATGCTCTGTGTGTTGTATGTGCCAGCTCTCATTCCCTTTTCCTGGTGACCACCATGAACAAAAGGTGTCAGAGGAGCACTCTTTCTTCTATAGAGCACACCCACACCCTTTGGACCATAGAACTTATGAGCTGAACATGAAAGATAATCAGCATCAATATCCTTAACGGATACAGCTATCTTTCCTATTGCCTGGGTTGCATCTGTATGGAAGTATGCACCAGCTTCATGTGCAAGCCTTGCTGCTTCTTTCACCGGCTGTATTGCGCCAGATTCATTGTTTCCGGTCATCACAGATACAAGCGCAACATCAGGTCCCAGCATTCTCTTCAGCTCATCAAGCTTGAGAATGCCTCTGGAATCCACAGGCGCAAAATCTATCCTGTAGCCCTTGGACTTAAGATATTTTGCTGTCTCAATTGAAGCTGGATGCTCTACAGTTGTGATTATTATACGATTTCTATCAGAGCCTCCATCAATTCTGTCTCTGAAGATATTGAAGACAGTATTGTTAGCCTCTGAAGCACCGGAGAGGAAATAAACCTCTTCGGGATCCGCATCTATAAGCTTAGCTACCTCTCCTCTTGCCCATTCGATTCCAACTTCGGCATCGCGGCCAAGAGTATGCATGGAAGAAGCATTTCCATAGAGAGATTCATTCTCTCTCATTATCTCTTTTACTTCTTCAGCCATACAGGTAGTAGCATTGTTGTCTAGATAGACAAAGCGTTTGCTATCCATATATAAACCTCTACGATTAAGGTAGCTAAAGAGAAAAGAACGGTCAAGCGCTATGTCTATATAATTAGTCTATTTAATACGGAAGAATCATTCTGCATTTTCTATTGAGGAGAGAATGAATGGACGTTCTTTAACGAAGCGCAGATGGTGGCTTCTCATATATTCCACATAGCCGCATTCAGGTGGAAGGGAATGCGAAAAAGCTGCCATAAAAGGTGTAACCTTACGGCATCTTCCATTCTTGCTTAATCGTTCTTGATATATGCTGCATCTATTGCTGCATTCATCAAGGAATTCACATGGTCTGGTAGGGTCTATTAAAAGAAAATCACTGGTAACAATCTTTTCATGACAGCAGAGGGCACAGCCTTTGCAGATAGACTCCCAGTCAGACACAGAATGACTCCATATGAGGATAAGATACATGCGGTCTTATATCTATAAAGGAGACAGATGCCTTACCCGATGCTGTCACTTCGAAATCCGCTCTGTGCTTCTTTGAGAATGATCTGAGATTCGTAACCATTCCCTCTACTTTCAGGGTAATCTTTCCATTATCTTCTCTTCTGATTGATATGTCGTCAAAATAATCAATTGCCCCAAGATCTGCAAGCTCATACTGGCCATTGAAGTCAGATGGAGTGTTGATATTCAGGAATGCATCACCCTTTATATGTCTGATAAACAGTTCAAGGTTCTTAGCAAGGAACTCCGCTGTCTCCCTGAATTTATATTCGTTCTCACCCTTCTTCTTATCCGTACTGATAGCTATTGCCTTCATCCCAAAGATTGCAGCCTGCCTTGCAGCTCCACATGTTCCAGAATATGTTATATCCGTGCTTACGTTATAGCCATGGTTTATTCCAGAAACAACTGCATCTATATGGTCATTAATAAGTCCGCTTCTGATTGAATAGATAATGCAGTCAGCAGGAGAACCTGTCAAATAGAAATGGTTTTCCTTGAATTCCACAGCCTTAACAGAGCCTGAAACTGTCATAGAATGTGACTTTCCGCTCTGCTCTTCCATAGGAGCAACCATATAGATCCTATGTCCATAGGATGTCAGAACTTCATCTAAAACATTAATTCCTTCTGCTTTATAGCCATCATCATTAACCAGCAGGATATTCATCAGCTAATCTTCCTTATTGAACCAGAAGGTGCGAATCTTCTAAGTACGGCCTGGAAGCCGAAGATTCTATCATACTCTTCTAAGCGATTAGTATATTCAACCTCGCTATCTGATTCAATCAGGACCAGCATGACACCTGGTTTTCCGAGTGATATCTGCGCAATGCCAAGAACTGTGGGAAGCTCCTGCGCGCGTTTTACAAGCCAATCTGTCTCAGGGCTTGTAAGCTCTGCTTTATTTATAAGATTCCGCTGCTGCTGAGAAAGCAGATGGCCAAATCCCTTTAAATCACCATTTAAGAACAGCTCATATCCTTTTTTTGCTATATTGCTCTCTTCTAGGATATACTCTATATAATGACGATCTAGTTCTGGAAGACAGCCAGAATACATCCTGATTTCCTTTTCAGAAAGTGCCAGAAGGCTCCTCTCTTTCGGAAAGGCCTGGCGAAGAGATGCAAATACCTGGACTATATCGCTTCTGAATTCCTCGAGAAGAGGCATCATGACAGATGATGGAATTGAAGAGTCCAGGATATATCCATCAGGACAGAAAGAGGAAAAGCCTTCAAGCCTGGAATGTTCTCTCTTATTAAGATCAAAAAACAGAAGAGAATCCTCTTCACTTTCGAATATTGCAACCAGATCTCTCTCTTTCACACTGCATGCAGAGGTGAATGCATCAGATCCTCTAGCAAGCATGAATAATTCTTCATGAGGAAGATTGAGCTCATATAATTCATTGATAAGAGAGGAAAGGCCTGCAAATATCATAGCATTCATAACATCTCCATATGCGGATGCAGAACCTGCTATGACTATATTCATGCCAGTTAACTTATAGCCAGCAGACTGGAAAGATAGAACTGTTGCCTTAACAGCATTAGCCCATTTATCCTCTCGTCGGTATTTTATGCTGCTGAGAATGAACTTCTTCTTATCCTGCTTTGCTGCGTTATATATCCTGATGCTGTTATCTTCACGCAGTGATGCTGATATGACAATTCCATCAGAAATAGCACACATCAGTGAAAAACCATCCACATAGTCAGAAAATGAACCTAGCAATGTCACAGGCTTAGGGACTTCGACTATAGTATCAGGAGCAGAACCATACTCCGTCATATGGAGTTTCTCTATATCATTCATACAAGCTAATCACTTATTAGATTATCGTATGCAATCTTTAATGGCGCAACTTTTTTCGATTGATGCAGCAACAAAAACTATCGCATCACATCTCTGCTTTGCGATAGTCAAGATATAAAAATAATGATATGCACTGGCTATTTATTTCAAATATCCGTTCTCCTTTGCATATTCATAGCCTCTCTTTTCCCAATCTGCAGCACCCATCTTATCAAGCTGAGCTACCAACTCTTTCCAGTTCTTCTCATTGAGCTCTCTCTTACCTGTGAGGAATTCTGCAATGCCCTGCTCATAGAATGTCTTCAGATCAGTATCTGGAAGAGGCATACTATCCTCACCCATTGCATTGGTCCACTTCCTAGTCTGCATATCCTGGATTGTCCATAACGGGCTCAGAACCTTACCTGAAGTCTTTGCTGTAAATGTTGTGTACACACTCTTGAGCTCGAAATCACTCTTATAGTTGAGAGCCATAGGTCTGAGCTGGATATATGGACGGCCATTTGGCTCGTTGAATCCCACTCCATCTCTTGTTGATACAGGAAGACCTTCCTTATTGTATACAAAGTTGATTCCTTCCTGTCCCCAGCAGCATAGGATATAGCCTTCTCCGTAGCTCATCCATTCAAACAGCTCACAGATTTTATCAAGCTTTCCTGCATCTGCAGCATCTGCACTTACGCTCCAGATTCACATATTCCTAACAGAAGGACCAACTGAAGAATGTCCGCAAGGACCTGTAGGAGGATCTATTACAATCCAATCTCCATCCGGGAAGTTCTTATCAAATGGAGCATAGTTGTTCTCTCCATGAAGAGCTCCGCCATTCTCTCTCATAATTCCGAATTTACCCTGTTTCCAAGAAGCTCTGAAATCGTCCTTCTTATATGCCATCCAGGTTGGATCAATAACTCCGGCATCAATCATCTTCTTTAGATATACCATGAAATCATAGTACTCAGGCTGTCTGATCTGCAGACCAAAGTTATCAGCTGTCATATCCCATGTTCCTTCTGAGCTGAAAGCACCTAGGATTGGCTCAAAGCGTCTTCCCGGGTAAATCTCATAGGAAGTCCCTGTCTCTACAAATGCACCGAAACCATATGTATCATCTTTGCCATTTCCATCTGGATCATTATATGTAAATGCATACATTACATCAAAAAGCTCATCTGTAGTCTTAGGAATATCCAATCCTAGCTTATCCAGCCAGTCCTTTCTGATTACAAATCCTTCGTTCTTTGAAATAGATGATGGTGTTGAGAATCCATAGCTTCTTCCATCCATAGAAGAATAAGCTATTGCGTCATCATCAAACATGATTTCTGTTCTATGAGGCATCTTTGCATAGCAATCTGTCACATCAGCAACAAGTCCTGCTTTTACTAGATCAATCCATACAGGTCTGCTTACTACGAAGAAATCAGGAAGCTCATTTGCAGCCATTGCAGTTCTGATTTTAACATCCTGATCATTAGGATTAGATGGCAGCGAATATGCCTTAAGATTGATACCGAATTTATCTCTGATGATATCATAGCCTACCCAATCATCTGGAAGCGGACCAGCTTCTGAAGCTGAGGCTGTATACCACAGCTCGATATCTACAAGACCATTATCCTTACTTTTCTGGGATTTTTCCACTGTGCCATTTGCAAGCAGCATCGACGCAGAAACAAGCATCAATACAAAAAGAATACTTAATGTTCTTTTCATTTCTCCTCCTATTTTATTCAGAACATGGTGTAAATAAGTCTAAGACCATATTCCAAAAGCCTATTTGCATCAAATAACAGTGACTTTTGTACTATTTCGTATCTCGAGCTTGACAACTCTTTTACACAGAACTGTAGAATCATAATCAATATCCATTCAAGGAATAAGGTGATAATGATGGAAGGACACATAACATTCTCTGGAAGGTTTCATTATAGAAAAGGCGGTGGAGTTCCAAATCATCAGCACTTATATGACTATCAGCTGCAGCTCATATACAATGGGGAGGCAGATATCCAGATCAACAATAAGCATATAACCGCAAGCAAAGGAGCTCTTGTACTTGTAAAGCAGAATGATTACCACAGCTTCACTGTTGAGTCTACAGGCGGAATGGATACATTAGAAATAAAATTCATCGCAGATAATAAAGAGCTTTCATCTCTAATTGATAAGTTCAGCAATATCATCACTGATGATGGGCAATTCTTCAGGTTATTCTCTGAGATTGTCATGGAAGGACAATACAAACATCTACAATATAAAGAGATGAGTACTTTATTACTTCATAAATGCCTGATTTTAATGGAAAGAGAGAATATTGGAGATAAGGGGTATAACCCTATATCGAATGATATTCCAACAAAGCAGACTCATAAGAATTCACCAGTGATTGATGCTGTTACTGAGTATATTTATAGAAATCTAGATAAGAAAATAACAATGTATGACCTTGCTACAGGTAGCGGCTACAACAGAGATTATCTATATCGCATAATACGAAAAGAGCTTGGGATCTCGACAGTGAATTATGTAAATAAGATAAAGCTTTCAGAAGCAAAGAAGATGATCCAGCATACAGAATTATCCATATCAAATACTTCTCTAGGCTATTTAAAGAAGAATCAGGGATGTCTCCTTCAGACTATTCTGCCACAATAAAAAACACGATAAGAACTGATTACTGATTCGTATTAACCTACGAAAAAAATCAACAGATAAAACCCATTTGTATAACAATGCTTTTCGTAGGTTCCCATTATACTGCTTCAAAGGAGGCACGATTATGGGGAAAGAGAAATGTGCTGATATTAGTACAGCTATCAATCCTGATAAGAAAGCAAAAGCAGGGAATGGATACTGGAAACAGCTAAGAAAAGACCTTAACCGGCAAAAAGGTATATATCTCATTCTGATAGTTCCTCTGATTGTATATTTCATCTTTAAATATATTCCTATGTGGAATGCGCAGATTGCATTCAGAGATTTCAAATCAGTCCGTTATGGAATCACTCAAGCACCATGGGTAGGATTAGATAATTTCAAAGGATTTATAAAATCCTACTACTTCTGGCCAATTATAAGAAACACTCTGTTCTACAGTTTTGGAAAACTCATAATAAGCCTTCCACTATCTATCGTACTTGCAATATCCATATATGAATGTAGAATCAAATGGCTTAGAAAAGCTGTTCAGACACTGGCTTATCTTCCGCACTTTCTTTCCTGGGTTATCATGTATGGAATCCTTCTTTCCTTATTCTCGCCTTCTGATGGAATCGTAAATGGTTTCATAAAGATGTGCGGAGGAAAAGCAATCGATTTCCTTACCAATTCATCTATATTCCCATGGCTTGTCATCTTCTCTGATGCATGGAAGGAAATGGGCTGGTCTGCAATAATATTCATAGCAGCGCTAATGGGCATAGACACATCACTATTTGAAGCAGCAATGGTAGAAGGTGCAAACAGCTGGCAGCGCACCTGGAATATCACACTGCCTTCAATCAGGCCTGTAATCGTCACAGTTTTGTTGCTCAAAATCGGAACAATCCTAGATGCAGGATTCAATCAGATTTTCATGCTCTACTCACCTGCTGTTTACAATGTTGCAGACATCATTGATACCTGGGTATATCGACAGGGACTTCTTGATGGGAAATTCTCACTAGCAACTGCAGCGGGAATATTCAAAGGAGTAATTGGAATGGCTCTTCTATTTGCCTCTAATTACTTCTCTAAGAAAGCAAGTGAATCTTCATTATTTCAGGAGCATCTGAATGAAAAAGAAATCAGAATCAATTACGGTTAAGCTAACAGCTGCAGATAGAGGATTCAATATTATTGTTAATATACTGATGTGCCTTCTACTGCTGATTCTAATTATCCCATTATGGAGCACTCTTACATTATCATTCAGGCCAGCAGATTTCATTGGAACATATATTGAAGGAATGTTCTTATCCCCATTTGAATGGTCATTTGATGCATATACTGCTCTTCTAGGGAATAATGGATTTCTTCTGGCATTTGCAAATTCAATAAAGATTCTCGTAGGCGGAGTATTCTGCTCTTTGCTGCTGACTATACCTTTAGCCTATGGATTATCTGTAAAGGATCTGAGAGGACGGAAGCTGATTACGATATTTGTCCTGATTCCATATGTGTTCAATGTCGGAATCATTCCTACTTACATATTAGTTGCACAGATGAAGCTAACAAACCATCTTGCATCAGTTTTCCTTCCTGTATGTATTGGAACTTATAACTGTCTGATAATGAAATCTTTCTTTGAAGGAATCCCTAATGAGCTCAGAGAGAGTGCATCAATTGATGGATGCAACGAGCTACAGATCTTATTCAGAATCATACTTCCACTCTCAAAGGCCATCATAATGACTATAGGACTTTATTATGGAGTTGCTTTCTGGAACGATTATATGAGACCTATGCTATATCTGACTAAAGATTATCTGAGACCTCTTCCTATTCTTCTCAGAAATATCCTTCTTGCTTCTGGCATGAATGAGTTCGTTGAAGCCAGAGCTTTTGGAAGTGCACCGGTTGAAGCAATCAAAGCTGCATCTGTCTTCATGTCAGCTATTCCTATGATTATTGCTTATCCATTCATTCAGAAATACTTCACAAGAGGAACACTGTTAGGAAGCATTAAAGGCTAAACTGAATAAGGAGTTAAAATGACAAATAAATATATTTTGCTAAACGAGGATTTCTCTGATTTCCACATTGGCCCTTTTCCTTATGACCATGATCATTCTGCAATGGGAGAATATCATACCGTCATAGAAGATGGTTACCATGGAAATTGGTATGATCCAATAACCAACTGGGATTACAAAGGTCCATCATGGATAGTGACTTCATCTATGGATGGAAATCATTTCATGGAACAGATGAGAATCTGCCACCCAAAGGAAAAAGGGGCAATACCTGCACTCCGAGCAGGAGAAGAAGACTGGACAGACTATACTGCGACTGTAAAGCTTAGACCATTTATCGATACTGATATCTGCGGATTTCTCTTCCGCTACCAGACCAGCATGATGCATTACTGTCTATTTCTGATTAAAGATAAGGTAATTCTCCAGAAAGTGGTCAAAACTAACAGAATCACAATCGCTGAAGCTCCTTTTAAATGGTCTGCAGATGACTTTTACACAATGAAAGCTGAATTAAAAGGCTGTTCAATCAGATGCTACATAAATGACAAGCTGGTTTTAGATGCTGAAGACAGAGAATATAGCTATGGCTGTATCGCCCTATCTGCAACAATGCCAACACAGTATGAATATGTAAAAGTAGAAGCAAGTGCTATCGAATATAAAGATTTAGAAGCACGGAGAAAAGAACGGGATTCTAAGATTGAACAGAAAAGATCAATGTACCCTCAGCCCCAGCTTTATAAAAAGATAGACCTTGGAAATTTCGGAGCTGGAAGACAGATACGCTTTGGCCATCTGTCAGGAACAGACGAGCTGTTCTTCATAATCTGCCAGCACCAAAGGCGCATATATAAAGATAGATATCATTTTATAAGTGCAATGACTGCTGTTAGCCTGAATACAGGAGAGATATTATGGCAGATCGGAACGCCAAGAGATGATGAGGATGTAATATATCTGACAACGGATCTGCCTTTTCAGATCTACGATATAAATGGAGATGGAAAAGATGAAGTCATTGCATCATGGGATTTCAAGCTGTTCATTCTAGATGGTGAGACAGGAAAGATAATCAAATCAATTAATACACCTGAGAATATTGAGCCGACAGAAGGAATGTGTGGACTGGAGTTCAAGGAATATGCATTCAAACGACTGAATGTAGATGCAATAAGAATAGTCAATGTATCGGGAAATGAAAGACCAACTGATATCCTAATAAAGGATAGATATTCTAGACTATGGATCTATGATAAAGACCTTAACCTGAAATGGAAGTTCTCAAAATACAATACTGGGCATTTCCCTTTCAGCTATGATATCGACAGAGATGGGAAAGATGAGATCTTCAGCTGCTATAATCTAGTAGATCATGATGGCAAGCTGATCTGGTCTCTCCCTATAACCAAGGACCATACAGATGAGATTATCATAGGTGACATAAAAGATGATGGTAAAGATACTATTGCTATAGTATCTGGCTGGGAAGGCTTCATGATTCTTGATTCTGAGGGGAACATATTAATTAAAGACATTAATGGCCATGGACAGAGAATCAGTGTCGGTAACTATATTCCAGAACTCAAAGGCCTTGAGATATGCACAACAACATATTAGGGAAACAATGCTATTGTTTATATGCATGACTGCAATGGAAATGAGCTATGGCATAAGGAAATGCTTATAAATGGAAACACACTTGCCCCTGTGAACTGGGATGGCTCGGGAAAGGATCTTATAATGCTGAATGGAGATGCAGAAAAAGGCGGACTTATGGATGGAGATGGAGACATCGTTGTAAAGTTCCCAGATGATGGACACCCTACGCTCTGCTCTGAAGTAATAGACATCACTGGTGATTGCCGTGATGAGATTGTATTATGGGATAGAAAGCAGATGTATATATATACTCAGGACAGAAAATCTGAAGAAACTCCTAAAGGAGTATATCATCCTATAAAATACCCTCATTACAATTCTTCTAACTATAGAGGAGAATATTCATTCCCAAGATTTTCTAAAGAGAAATAAAGCACTTCTCTTTCCTAACAGAAGCATCCTGTATCTGATGAGGAGAACAGGATGCTTTTGCTTTTTCTCAAATGCTCGGATAGCTATCCTTAACAATAGTCCTTCTATCATCAATTACAGACTGAGGGAAATCCAGCTTTCCAAATAGAGACACTATAAAATCATCAAGTATCTTCGTCCTTTCTTCATCCGTCGCATTATCTCTTACTTCGCTTATTTCATATCAACAATCACGGAATGCCTTAACTGCTACATCAGGAAAAGAGAATTGCAGCCTATCATACGTGACATCAGAGTTCATTACTGATGCGGCTTTTTTCTTCTTCAGGTTAAATGAGGATGGGTAATATATAACGTCCCTATTTATATGTTCGTAGTTATCAAAATCCTTCAATTTGATGGCCGTTGCATTGAAATCATCAATTGTTCTGATTTTCTGATTATCACTGAATAATCTGCCATCAAATAAGATTTGCAGCAAATCAATAGACTCATCATAATTCATGCTGTTTTTTCTATCTGAAATATCGAATTCCTTACCTAATGGTATATCATTGATAGTTCTCTCTCCTAAACTTGCAGCATCAACAGTATTGCTATCATATTTCATATGCATTTCTAACTGTACTAATGAAACTGAACGCACTTTTTCGGAATTTTCCAATTCTTGATTTACAGTACACAAAACATCATAGAAGTTAAATACAGACCCATTGTCATAAAGTTCTCCCACCTTGAATGATAAGCCCTTAATCCCTTTTGTTACTGGCACATCAAATAGCTCAAACACAATTATATTATCACCACCTTTTGATCCAAGCATTGGTGAAACAATTTCACGATAAGAGAACTTCCTCGCTTTTATAGAATAATAGTACTCAATCTGGCCAACCTTTCTATCATCTTCTTCAATTGAGTATCTGATGTATATTCCATCTTCTGTTACGTAAGCATCCTCTACCCCAAGCGGGAACCCGAATCCATACAGTTTCTTATTTTCAAATGATTTGACATAAGTTTTAACATCTGTATTTACACTTGTAATACTAGGAATAACAGGAAGGCTTCTCATTATGCCACATGATATCCAGAATCCATATGTCATGCCAAAGCTCTCTTCTTTTCCATATTTAGTATCATTGAATGGAATATCATCAGGGAACTTAGTCATGCCTCTCAGTGCTGCTGAGCCTTCTGCAAAATCAAGAACCACAATCTCTGAATTGCCTGTATTTTCCGTACCATCTAAATCCTTAATGCTATCTGCAATACATGAAGAAAAACAGAAAAGAACTAAAAGAAGCATACTGATAATAAAAATTTTTTTCATATCATTCCCCTATTTCTTTCAAACATACCCCCCCGTTTGATTTTGTCAAACAGAATTTAATGTTGGGGAACCTTTATAGTAGACAGATAAGCGCAAGGGTATAATGCCCCCCGATGGAGGTTCATATGCCAAAGAAGTACTCACGCCAATTCAGGAAAATGATAACTGAGCTGAGTGCAGAAGGAAAATGATTCCCATTCTTTACCACTAGTCGTATAAATAAGGATGGCTATATAAATGATATTACCAATTAAGGTCTTTATGTCTTTTACTGAATCTGCGAAAGCATGTGGACATTCTATAGCCATTATCTATGCAGCCACCATCTGCTAGGATATCCGTTCCAATAAGATAGCTGCATCTATCATCAGAAAGGCTGATTGCAATAGAAGCCATCTCTTCAGGTTCTGCACCTCTATTCAAAGCAGTGAATGTAAGTATATTAGATGAGAGAAAGCCCTTTTCTGCTTCAGTCATCGGAGTCTTAACAAAGCCTGGGCTTATTGTGAAGACACGGATTTTCTTTTTTTCCATATAGCTGAAAGAACACTGCTGAGAATACCATCTAGCAAAGTTCTTGCTGATCAGATATGCAACCTGTCTGTTCCATTTATCTGACATAATAAGCCAGCACCGCCTGCTCATCATTCTAAGAAATCTTTCTTCATTTCTAAGCACTGACATATAAACCCTATGTGATGGGAGAAGGATTCGTGGAAGCACATAGCCAGCATCCGATGCAATACTGCAGATTACACCACCATCCATTACCTTATAGAATTCCTGATATACATACGCAGTTCCAAGTGCATTGATTCTGATTATCGAATCCTTATCAGCCATTGAGCCTGAAACCCCAGCTGAATGAAATACCTTTTCAACTTTACCAAGAGAAGATGCGAATGCGGCAAGCTTTCTTACCTCTTCTCTTTCTGAGACATCAAAACAGAATGTATGGCATCTGATTCCAGCAGAATCCAGAATACCTGAAGCTATCTTAAGCCTCACTTCTGATCTATCGGCAATGATAACATCTGCATCTCTAGGGAGCATTGAAGCAATTGCCTGCCCAATGCCACTTCCTCCACCTGTGACTACATATACTGCATCCATTGCAGATTCTCCATTTTCATTCTGTTTTTCTTATCACAAGCTCAATGATATTATTGTCAGGATATACTTCAGTCCGAAGTGCAAGAAAGCCTGGGACAAGATTGAAGATTCTCTCCTCTCCATATGGATATGAGAATACAGAGCCATTCGTAACAGATGCCTCAATAACAACTCCGTTCTTTTCGAATCTGATAAGCCTATCAGAGACAAGCTTCTCTGCTCTGCTGATAAACGGAATTATAAGAGATGCCTCCGACTCTATCCTAATCTCTACTCTGTCTGCACTGAAAAGATATTGGACTGAATACGGAATAGCACTATTCGGAACGTCTGCTTCTTCGGATTTCAAGAAACCAGAAGCTTTAATAAGATTAGAATCCAGCTTTTCTATGACAGCATCATCTGCATATCGGCTGCTATATATGATGCCATCAATTTTCTTCTCAATTCTGAAATCAAGGCACTCATGCTTTAAATCTCCATATGGAACCTGCATGTTATTCTTCTCTTTCATGAAATAATGTCCCATTGAAGATGCAACAATCGGGCCATAGCCAGAAAATTCAAGCAGAGAAAGCATTCCGCCAGATGTATGCCCGCCTTTCAAATATGGCCAGTCATAACCTGTGACTGTTGCAGTGTATGAAGAGGAAGAGAATACGTATGTATCAAGATCCTCTTTATATCTCAGGCCTCTATTCTGGTATCTGGGAAGAACATTGCAACCCATGCTTACATCATCTGCAAGTCCTCTGCTTAGAATTTCAGCAAGTATCTTTGCATGAGTGAATGAATGATGAACACATTGAGGCTGACCAGCCTTTTCGTAATCAGGACCTCCAGCAAGCAGCCCATCAGCTGTGCACTTCTCCATCAGCTCTATATTCCTGATAGCAGCAGGTGCAAAGCTCTTATCGTATGCAGCAAGCATAAGCAGTGCTGTTGCAGCTCCATCACTTGTACGGCTGCCCCAGTAAGTCCATTTGAGATTTCTAGTACCAAAGCTATTATCCCAGCCACCATCACTGAGCATGAAATCAAGCTGTGCTCTGAATCCTTTCACTGCAAGATCTATAAGATTCTGGTCTTCCTTCATAATTCCAAGCAAAGCAATTGAAGGAAGTGTTTCCTCTACATTGTATCCGATATCGACAGCAAGGAGGCCTTTATGGCTTTTCATATCCCGGGCCCAGCCTTCTCCAAACACAAGATATGATGGTGTGAATACAGTGTGGATTATCTTCTCATATTCCTCTGATTTCTCGATGAATCGCTGCTCCTTGAAGTACACTCCTGCCTTATATAAAGCAAGGGCATTGGAGACAGGATAATTTGTATTCTTCTTCTTGAGTGATTCATTCTGATAGAGATACTCAGCTACTCTTAAAGCTCTTGCTTCAAGTTTTCCACGAAAGCTATCATCCATCAGAGAAGAGAACTCATCCAATGCATCTATCATCATAATGCAGGCAAATACAGAAATGCCTTCCCAATCTGAATCTATATCATTGATATAGCCACCAGATGAAAGAGATACTGTATGCTCAGACCAAGCAAGAAGATCTTCTGAAGCTTTTATCCATTTAGAATCGCCAGTAAGACTAGCCATCTCCATAAATGGATAGATTGCCTCAAAGCAGCGACCATGTATCTTACCGCATGCAGGACAGATCAGAGCACCATTCACTCTAGGATTTTCAGAATGGATCTGATAAGAAAGCATGGCATCACACCATTTCACAAAGAGAGCTTTAATGTAATTCCTGAAATTATTCATATAATCCCCGTCATATAAATGGATTGAAGTATCTTCCATCATTTATGAAATTAAGAGAAAGCGAAACAGCAAGGAAAATCACAGAGAAAGCTATAACCAGATAATCAGAAGTCCTGAAAGGCCTTGCGCTGTACCAGCTTCTCTTTCTTCCCTTTCCGAAGCCACGAAGCTCCATTGCATTTGAAATCACTTCTATCCTATCCATAGATGAGATGATAAGAGGAAAAAGCATTGAAGATGCATTCTTAAGCCTCTTGATCAGGCTCTGCTTCTTAGAGGCCATCTCAAGCCCTCTGGCCTGCTGGCTCAATGATATATCCCTATACTCTCTCTGGATATCAGGGATATAGCGGAGAGCAAGAGATACTGAATATGCGACTTTATAGCTTATTCCAATCCTGTTCAAAGAAGATGCAAATTCGCTTGGATCTGTTGTTGATACAAAAAGAATTACAATCGGTATCGTAGCAAGGTACTTAAGAACAACATTCAGCTGATAAAAAAGCTGTTCATATGTAAATGTCCATCTATAAAAGCCCTGCCATATAACTGTTCTTGATCCATAAATCCCAACTCCATGCTCTGGAGAGAATATATAAATCAGAATGTTATTCAGTATCATGAATATGAATGTGAACCAGAATAATACCTTGACCTCACTGAATCTTATCCTTGAAATAAAGAACAGAACAAATGAAAGCACAGCAAGAAATGCAAGAAATCTTGTATCAAATGTAGTCATTGCAGCAAATGACCATAAGATAAGAGCTATTAGCTTAGTTGCTCCAGAGAGGTTGTGGATAGCAGATCTTCTATTTATATAGTTAAAGAATCCATTCATCTGCGCACCTCCCTGTCATATTCGATAAACCGCCTGATGAACTCTGTTTCAGGCAGTGCACAGATAGATGCAAGATATGAAAGCGATGTCTTCTTCAGGCTTGCTCTCTCTGAAAGGCTATCATCGGAAAGGATCCTCTCTGGTGTTTCATCTGCGATTTTCTTCCCATCCGCAAAAACAGCAGCACGTTCAGAGTACTCAAGCATGAGATGCATATCATGAGTGATCATTATGATTGTGACGCCAGATTCATTGAGCTTCTTCAGAAACTCCATGATATCTGTATAGTGCCTGAAATCCTGTCCAGCTGTAGGCTCATCAAGTATTATTATCTCAGGGCTCTCTGCCAGAATAGATGCTACCGTAACGCGCTTTTTCTGTCCAAACGAGAGTGCACTGATAGGCCACGATCTGAATTCCCATAATCCGCAGACTTTAAGCGCATTATCTGCTAGAAATCTTATCTCATCTTCGCTCTTTCCGCCATTAAGCCTCAGCCCTAGCTCAATCTCATCTCTTACCATAGGCTTTGTAATCATCTGATTAGGATTCTGCATGACATAACCTATATGAGCAGCCCTCTCTTTTATTGAAAGATCATCTAAGCTCTTGCCATTAAGAGTAAGAGTTCCTTTATTCTGCCTTTCAAATCCGCATAGAATCTTTGAGAATGTGCTTTTGCCTGCACCATTCTTGCCGACAATGCTCAGCATCTCGCCACGCTTAACAGATAGATTGATATCCTCTAGAACATTATCATTATCAGAATAAGAGAAGCATATTCCATCAGCCTTCAGAATTTCAGGCCTTGTATCTGGCGTCTCTTTTACAGGAATCCTCCTGAACCAGGATCTTAACTTCTCTTTATCCTGCTCAGTAAGCATCAGCGTATCTATGCGCCCAGGCCTCTTGCTTTCGCATATATCAACACCTGCATACTTAAGGGCTGTAACATATAGTGGTTCCCGTATGCCATTTATCCTGAGATTATCAGTTGATAGAACATTATCAGGAGAAGAATCACTTACAATTCTTCCACCGCTTACCAGAATAACCCTATCAACATCCCGATATAAGACATCTTCAAGCCTGTGCTCGATTATCACTATCGCAGCATCAGATGACTTATGAATCTCATCTATTAGCTCTATGGTCTTCTTTCCAGCTGCAGGATCAAGATTTGCAAGAGGCTCATCAAATAGAAAGAGCTCTACATCATCAACCATGACACCTGCTAAAGAAACCCTCTGTTTCTGTCCGCCTGAAAGCTCATATGGGGAATGTTCCAGAAAAGCCTCCATGCCAACTTTAGATGCAGCTTCAAGAACCCTTTCCTTCATTGCTTTTAGACTGGTATTATCATTTTCAAGAGCAAACGCTATATCCTCACCTACAGAGAGGCCAATGAACTGTCCATCCTGGTCCTGAAGCACAGTTCCTGTAATCTTTGAGAGACTGAATATATCGAGATTCCTGAATGATTTCCCGCCTATTATCAGCTCACCTTCAGCTTCGCCTGGATAAGATGCAGGAATAAGCCCATTCAAACAGCTGGCAATAGTGGATTTGCCACAGCCTGATGGACCACAGATCAGAATCTTCTCTCCTTTTGATATCTTAAGGTCAATATCAAACAGAGTTGGCTCTGCCTGCACTTTATATCTGAATGTGAAATTGCTGAACTGGACTATGCTGTTATTCACCCGGTACCTCATAAAAAGAGCTCTTTGCAGAGCCCTTTTTCACTAATCAGTCTTCTTTCTTAAGACTTCCTGCTTTTGGTTTAGCCTTTGAATATGCAACAGCAAGAAGCGTTCCAACAATTGCAGTTGTGATAATATTGGCAATTCCACCGACAAGGCCCTGTGTGAATACCTTATTTGCTGGCTCTGCATAAATCAGGATATCAAGAACAGGAGCTACAAGTCCCCATGCAACAATATGGGCAATAATCTGAGCAATATTGAATCGGATGATCTCACTCTTGCCGAACTTGTCCTCAATTGAAATATTCATCATCAACAGTCCCATTATGAGACCCGCAATGCCAGATGCGAAAACCCAGCTCCACCAGACACCCCAACCATATGAAAAGTCTATAAGAGCATGTCCGATAAAAGCAATCAGAAGACCAGCAACTGGTCCGAATAATGCAGCCATGAAAGCTAAGAGACCATACTGTATGGATATATTTGTATTTGGAATGGGACTTGGGATTGCTACAAAGCGACCAAGAACGAAGAATAGTGCAGCACCGATTCCGATTGCTACAATTGTTGTGACAGGAGATTTCTTACTCATCTTTTTCCTTCCTTATCATTTTCGATAGAAACAGTATCTACTGTTTGGAATGTAAATGCAACTCTTGTAAAAAGGCAAAAAAATAAGCCAAAGACGTCTCCTTGGCTTATTTCTTGACAGCAGAACCTTATTTGTTCTCTGTTGTTCTTCCGTATCTTCTGTTGAAGCGCTCAACTCTACCTGTTGTATCAACAAGCTTCTGAGTACCTGTGAAGAATGGGTGACAAGCAGAGCAGATTTCAACACTGAGATTCTTTGCTGTGCTCTTTGTTTTAATCACATTGCCACATGAGCAATGGATTTCCTGTAGTGTGTAGCTTGGATGGATATCCTTCTTCATTTAAATGCCTCCATATATGGTACGCCTGCTTTCACAGACGTGGTATTTCATAATCACATCCTCACATTCGGTGTATTCATCGAATCAAGGAACTCCTTATTGTTGTTGCTTTTCTTCATTTTGTCAATAAGCGTAACAGACATGTCCATATCATCAAGGTTGCCAAAAGCACTTCTGAGAAGGAAAACACGTGATAGAACATCCTCACTAAGAAGCAGATCATCACGTCTTGTTCCGCTCTTCTTGATGTTGATTGCAGGGAATTTACGGTTGTCTGCCATCTTCCTATCAAGGACAATCTCATTGTTTCCTGTACCTTTGAATTCCTCGAATATCACTTCATCCATTCTAGAACCGGTCTCAATAAGTGCTGTGCTTATGATTGTAAGAGAACCACCCTGTTCAATGTTTCTTGCAGCACCGAAGAATCTCTTTGGCTTATGCAGTGCATTGGAATCAACACCACCTGAAAGAATCTTTCCAGAAGCAGGGACTGTCTGGTTATAAGCTCTTGCAAGTCTTGTGATTGAGTCAAGGAGGATTACAACATCCTTCTTGTACTCAACAAGTCTCTTTGCCTTCTCTATTACCATCTCTGCAACCTGAACATGGTGAGTTGCCTGCTCATCAAAAGTAGAGGCAACAACCTCTGCCCTGACATTGCGTCTCATATCTGTGACTTCCTCAGGTCTCTCATCTACAAGAAGCACCATCAGAATGACATCTGGATGATTGGCAGTTATTGCATTTGCTATCTTCTGCATAAGAACAGTCTTTCCTGTTCTTGGAGGAGCAACAATCAGAGAGCGCTGGCCTTTTCCAATTGGGCAGAATAAATCCACAACTCTTGTTGAGAGATCTGAAGGCTGGCCATCTCTGACAACTTCAAGATGAAGCCTCTCATCAGGAAACAGCGGTGTAAGAGAGTCAAATGGGGCTCTGAGCTTTGCCAGCTTTGTATCCTCACCATTGACCTTAAGAACTCTTACGAGAGCGGCGCTCTTCTCGCTTTCCCTTGGAGCACGGATCTGTCCATAGATTGTATCTCCAGTCTTAAGCCCTGACGATTTAATCATTGAAGAAGACACATAAACATCCTCTGTTCCTGGAAGATAGTTATTGACAGCATATCGAATGTAGCCATAGCTGCCTTCACTGAGGATTTCAAGAACACCTTCAACTAAGAGAGCACCACCTGATGCAGAATGCTGGCGTAGCATTCTTGCAATAAGCTCCTGCTTTCTTGAGTCTAGAATTATATCCTCGCCAATGCCTACGCTTCTTGCTCTATCTCTCAGAACATCAATTGAATATGTTGTGAGAACAGATATGAATAGCTTTGGTGCATCTGGATGCTCATCTAGATTGATTTCAGGAGGAAGTTCCTCTTCACGCCTCTTATCCTTTTTGTTCTTCTTATTATTGTTGTTATTGCGGTTGTTATTCTGACCGCGATAATGGTCTCTTTCGCATTTGTCGCTACTATTATTAGCATTAGGCTTTTCTGATGAATTCTCATCTGAAGATGGCTCGCTGCTTTTCTCTCCCTCGGAAGCCTTTTCTTCTACAGATACGCTGAAAAGAGGCATATCCTGAGAAGCAATCTCTGGATTCTCCGCAGCATCCGGAATCTGAGTCTCGGAGAGAATAGCCTCAGTCTCTGGCTTTTTTTCTTCTGCAGTCTCCTGCTTGACCTGGACTTTCTTCACAACCCTTTTCATAGGTCTTCTGACTACGATCTTGGTTTTAGCCTTAGGAGTCTCAGCTTCTGCATTATCAACCTGTGACTCTGCAGATACTGCAGCCTCTGCTGAAGCTGTAGCTTCTTCTGACTTCTCTTTCTTTGGAGTCTTAGCTACACGAGGTTTTCTAGGCGATGATTTTCTTGGCCTCTTTGCTTTCTTCTCATCCTCTACTGGAGTGGATGCAACTTCTACTACCTCTTCTTTGTCATCTGATGACATCAATGGTTTTCTCCATTATTAAAATTAAGAAATGATTTGATAGATAATATGGAAAAATGCTTACTAGGATATTTCCTAATATCAATTACAGATGAATGATAGTGTTCATTTGCAGACTTTGTCAACTGCATTGAAACAAGCCACATAATGGCCAGGAAATATCTCTTCGAGCTCAGGCATCAATTCATTGCAGATTCTCATCTTACATCTGCAGTTTAAATAGAATGGGCAAAGGTTATCGATAGGAGTTGCTGCATCATCTTTCAATGCTGATTTGAAATCCAGAGCTGATTCAAGAAGCATTCTGCTATATGGATGCATAGGACCTCTGAAGAATTCATATACATCTGAACGCTCAACAATCCTGCCATTCAGCATTACAACTATATCATCTGCAAAGCCTGCAGCTCTTCCCAAGTCATGCGTCACAAGTAGCATTGTGATATCATGGCTCTCCCTGTATTCTGAAAGATAGCTGTAAATCTCATTGCCAACAGATAAATCCAAAGCACTTGTCGGCTCATCAAGAAGCAGAAGATGAGGATTCATCAATAGAGAGGCTGCAAGAGAAAGACGCTGGAGCATCCCACCTGAAAGCTGGTCAGGATATGCTGATAGAATCCGTGTGGCATCAGGAAGAGAAAGAGATGAAAGAGTGCTGATTACATGTCCATCATCCTTCCCTGCTTTTCTGCAAAGCAGCTTGAAATGGTGTGAGATTCTATAAAATGGATTGAATGACGAAAGAGGATTCTGAGATACCATTGATATCTCTCTGCCACGAAGAGACTCCCTATCTCTTTCCGATAGAGAGAGAAGATCCTCTGAACTGTACATTACCAATCCGCTATTGATCTCTGCCGATTCTGGAAGAAGTCCTATAACAGTCCGGAGAGTCATGGTCTTGCCAGCTCCAGATTCACCGACTATTGCCAGCACACGGCCTCTTTGGACATCAAAATCAAGAGATGAGAGAATACTTCTTCCTTTTATCGAGAGGCTTAATCCCTTAATAGAAAGCAGATTCTCTGGCACTAAAAGACCTTCCAGGATGATACTATTGCGCTTATATCCTCTCTGGATATATATGCTCTCATCAGCAGGAATGCAATAACAGAAGCCCTTCTTCTGATGCTATCACGTCCCCAGCTATTCATATGTACTGTAACACTTGCACTTTTCCGGTCTTTTCCAGCAAAGCCAAAGCAGACAGTACCAACATCCTTTCCTTCACTCTTATCTGGACCAGCCACACCTGTGATTGAGAAAGCAAAATCAGAAGAGAGGAGATTGAGGACACCTTCTGCCATCTCGGATGCACACTCTTCACTGACACATCCTTTTTCATCTATTGTGCTCTGTCTGACCTTAAGAACATTCTTCTTAACATCTGGGCTGTAGCTTGTAACAGAACCAAGCATATACTCAGAAGCACCAGGACGCGATGTAAGAAGAGACGCAGCAAGGCCACCGGTACAGCTCTCAGCGACTGCTATTGTAAGCTTATCACTAACAAGCTTATCAATAAGGAGCGAAAGCGCAGAGACATCACCTGGAACTAGCCTATATTCTCCGACTTCTCTTCTAATGCGCTCTATAGCACTTGCTCGCCTATCCCTATCACCGCCGGAGACGTATAGAGATATCTTATAGTCCTGAAATCTTGTACCCCAATCAAGCGAGCTATCTGCCATCTCGCAGAGCTCTTCAAGCTTTGCCTCTGCTGTTATGAATGAAGAGTATTCATCTCTTTCCGCGTCCTTGGCTCCTATGTGTGAAGAAATCAGAGGAATGACATAATCATAGAACATAGGGCTCATCTCCCTAGGAGGGCCCGGAAGCGATATCAGAAGAGTATTCCTGCACATTCCATAAAACCCTGGAGCTGTTCCATTTGCATTAGGAATAACAGTGAAGCCAGAAGGGATCATAGCCTGCTTCTCATTCGCCCCATAGGCACGTGATCCAAGACGTGACAGCAGATGGTTCCAGCACTCTTCCCTTCGCTCCAATGAAACGCCTGCAGCCTCTGCTATGACAGAGCGTGTCATATCATCAGCAGTAGGCCCAAGTCCGCCTGTTATTATGAGAATATCATTTGCATCCATGAGAGATGTGAGAACACCTTTTATAGTGCCATCATCAGGAATGGCAACAAGCTCATTGATGTGAATGCCTAGCGCTGTCAGCTCTTTCGACACAAGCATTCCATGTTTATCCTGGATTATCCCACGTGTAAGCTCTGTCCCAATCACTATAAGACTTGCATTCACTGCTTATCCTCCTTTCTTGGCTTCAGGACTCTGAGAAGAATACCTGATACAAGGCCAATAAGAGATACCCACTTTGCAATATGAGCAAAGAGATCTATATGCTCTACATAGAATGTATTACCATCATCTGATGATGAATAAACAGGAACCTCATATAGATGATACCCCATTGTAAATGGCTCCATAGGATCAATAATCTTTCCTGTAGGTGTGATCAGGCATGTGATTCCACTGTTTGTTCCTCGCACGGTGGCTTTTCTTGTCTCAATTGAGCGATACGTGGCAATAGCAGCATGCTGCATCTCTGCACTTGTCTTCTTTGACCAGTTATCATTAGTCATATTGACAATCACATCAGCACCATTTGCCACGAATTCTGCAGATAGGTACCCGAAGACATCCTCAAAGCAGATAGGAGTAGAGAAATGAACACCGTCCAAATCAAAAACTACACTTTCATCTCCTTTTTCCCACCAGTTGTAGTCATTCGCAAGAAGGATCTTATAAAGCCATGGCATAGTCTTCTCATATGGAAAATGCTCTGTAAATGGAACAAGATGCTGCTTCTTATATTCCTCCGCAATCTTGCCATCCTTAAATAGTATTACAGTATTGAAGTCTACTCTATTTGCAGTTCCATTCTCATCATAAGGTGGCAGAGAAGAATCCTTCAGCACACCTTTTGGGTTTCCTGTCAGAAGAGGAACTGGAAGAGAAGAAGCAAAGCTAACAAAATCCTTTGTAAGCTGGGCGATAGGTTCCCAATCTGTTCCTTCTGCATCATAAGTGGTATGCCATGAGACAGATGGAACAAATGCGGTCTCTGACCATACAAGGATATCAGGATTCTCAGTCATAGCCTCTATCGAATAGCGCCTGAGATTATTGAAATTCTTTAGATATGTATTGTACCCGCCTTTCCATGAATCATGATTATGCTGAACTGTAGCAACACGCCATACTCTATCTGGCTCCTTTCCATTCCAATAGCTCAGCTTTACGATGCCATAGATTATTGACAGGATCAGAAGAACAGCATAGATGGACAGAGGAATTATATTGTTCCTGACATATCTGAGAATGCCTTCATCTTTCACCCATAGAGAATCGCTTATATATCCTGCAATGAAAGCCTGAGGCAGAACCATCATGAACGTCAGCCCCCATATTCCTGTTATATCAATGATCTGGATAAGAATCCTATTTCGATAAAGAGCATATGCTATCGTTCCATACGGGTAACCAGCGAACCAGCTTTCTGACATATATGCATAAGCAACCCAGATTACAGCCTGCAGAAGATATCCCTTCTTTCTGAAAAGTGAATCCGCAGCCTTAAGTGCAAGGAACAGGAAAACCATCTCCCCACCCTTGATTATTGGAACAAGGAGTATTGCAAGAGCATGAAATCCCTTAAGCCAGTAATTGAAGAATATGTAGTAGCTGAAACCAAAGAAGAAACCGTAAATCCAGACAAGGCGCCAGGTAGTGTTTCTTATAACAATGAATACTGGAATCAGTGCGATTAAAGCAAGAACGCCGATTCCTTTCTCACTCATGAAGCCTGGAAAGGCCATTGAAAGCAGAAATGCAGATGCTAATAATGCAAGAACCTCAGAACAGACTGTCCTGAGGCTCCTTCTAGATTCGATATTAACCAAATCAGATTCTCCTAAAATATTAGGTTTATTCGTTTGGACCTTCTGTAATGTCCCAAACATAGTCCTTAAGCTCTTTGCCAGGGCGGAAGATAGCTACACCATGTCTGTCTACAGCTACAACATCGCCAGTCTTCGGATTACGAGCTTTTTCTCTGCCCTTTCTAATGCGGACTTCGAAAGTTCCAAATCCTCTGAGCTCAATTATGCGATTATCTTTCAGACCATCCTTAACTTCCTCAAATAATTCATCTATTACTGCATGAATATCTGATCTATTAAGGCCTAGCTTATTATGAAGATTCTCGATAATTGCTGCCTTTGTCAGTTTCTCTTCCATGTCTATTACTCCAACATTAATAGTTCATTATTTATACGTGCGTTTGAGAATTAAGCAAGCTTATTGAAAGCATGAGCAAGCCTGCTCTTCTTTCTAGCTGCTGTGTTCTTGTGGATTAAGCCCTTGCTTGCAGCACTATCGAGAAGCTTGCAGCTCTCAGCAAATGCCTTTCCTGCTTCATCCTTATTACCTGCAGCTACTGCAGCATCAAACTTCTTAACAGCAGTGCGGACTGCGCTCTTTGCAGAACGATTGCGAAGACGGCGTACTGCCTCCTGGCGCTCTCTCTTCTCAGCTGATTTGTTTGCCATTTATATTTCCTCCAAAGATTGACTTTGTTTTATCTAGATGCTGTCATAGCAACAGCGTTATGTAACTTAACATAAAAAAATAATTTAGGTCAATACAAAGTTTTACATAATCACAAGTTCAACTGCAATTGCAATCACAGCGAAGTCAATCAGTCCTCTAGAATCTCATCAAGATAATCACTGTCGACATTCCAGAATCCAGTCTCATCATCATATGAAATATATTCAAGAGGTATATAGAGACTACGCCCCTCACTACCCTGAAGATGAAGTTTTCTTGATAGTATGTTAATCTCAGAGACCTTCCACAGTTCTCTATCAATCTTTATTCTTGTGCCTTCAGGAGGATATCCTGCTTTCTCTTCCATATAGTAATCATATTCATAAGCAAGACAGCAGAGAAGCCTTCCACAAGGCCCTGATATCTTAACAGAGTTAAGCGATAGGTTCTGCTCTTTTGCCATCTTTATCGTAACAGGATCCATTTCTCTCGTGATTGAATGACAGCAGTAATCACGGCCACAGACCGAGAGGCCTCCAATCAGCCTGGATTCATCTCTTACTCCAATCTGCCTAAGCTCAATACGCATTCTGAATACAGACACAAGATCCTTTACCAGATCTCTGAAGTCTACACGCTCTTCAGCTGTAAAGAAAAACAGGACCTTTGGTTCTCCTAATAGAAAATGAGTCGTCACTAGCTTCATATTAAGCTTATGCTTCTGAATCTTCTCTCGGCAGAGAAGAAGCGCAGACTCCTCTTTCCCCGAATTTTCCTCATATCTTGCCATCTCTGAAGGTGTTGCAAGATGGTCAATCCAGACTATATCTCCGTCAATTTCGACTTTTTCCGGCTCTCGTGTCATCTGGCAGCCAAAGCAGCCTGAGCATTGATGCTCATTTTCTCCGCCTGGAGCAACATGCTCATCTGACTTTTTATGCAGGCATGCACCGCATGGCTCTGCGATGCCTGGAGTATAAGACCGGCCTTCTACAGGAGCAGATGCAACAACCACACCAAGATCAAGACCAAACTTCGTCTCATATATGACTTTAGTCCCTGCATAGAGCACACTATCCCAAGCACAAAGACAGACATCATTATATGATGGATTCTTCACTACATATACATAAGCATATTCCAGCTGCTCTGCTTTCTTCTTCATATTTCGCTGATTATAATCCATTGTTCTTATTTTGATACCTCTCGATACCTGACATCATGTCCAAATGAACGGGACATTGAAATCATTGCCTTAAATTCAATTGCAATCGCAAAAACAGAAAGAATAATGGATGCAAGACCTACATATGCATCTGCTGTGCGGCTTTCAAGAAGCCCAATTACGATTGAGATTATAAGAAATACAAAATACCAGCTGCTTCTCCAGATATTCTTATATATGACATAGTCATTATAAAAAGGAATAAGAGATTTCCACCCCTTTTCACCCATCTTGCAGAATACCTTCCAAGCCCCGATTATTGTAAGGATATAATAGAAAACTGATAATGCTGCTAATAAGGTAAAGGCATCAAAAAGTGCCGATAAAAGCATCAGAAAAAAGAAAAAACCCATTAACATATATAGGACTCCTCCCTGAATAATACTATATAGGTAGAAATTTGACTATATTTCACGATACCATTTAAACTATGGACAGATTCATTCTTGCCCCTCTTGCAGGGTATACAGATAAAGCATTCAGAGAGATTTCGCTGAGAATGGGCGCAGATATTGCCGTTACTGAGATGGTAAGCGCAGAAGGCCTTGCAAGGGACAGCATCAAGACAAAGGCACTTCTAGAGAGGGCAGAAGGAGAAGACAGGCTTATAATACAGCTATTCGGACCAAGCGAGGATTCTGTTGCAAGAGCAATGGAGCGTCTACTGGAGTATAAACCAACTGTGATTGATTTCAACTGTGGTTGCCCTGTTCCGAAAGTAGTGAAAACAGGAGCAGGTTCTGCCCTTATGAGAGAGCCAGAGAAAATAAAGAAGATTGTTAAGATGATAAAGAGCTTCACAGATATTCCAGTTTCAGTGAAATTCAGACTTGGCTGGGATTCTTCGTCAATAAACTATCTGGAATTTGCAGAGAAAGCTCTTGAAGGAGGAGCTGAGATACTGACCTTGCATGCAAGAACAAGAGCTCAGCTATATTCAGGCGTAGCTGATAGATCTGCATTCAGGACGCTTTCCAGAACGTTCAAATCTGAGAATATTGCCATCTATGGCTCTGGAGATGTGTTCACTCCAGAAGATGCGCTTGCAAGAATACAGATCGACGGCTTAGACGGCGTTATGTTCGCAAGAGGTGCTATTGGAAACCCATTTATTTTCAAAGAGACAAAAGAGCTTATAAAGAAAGGCTCTTACTCTCTACCTACAGCTGAGGAAAAACTCAGCACGGCAATTGAGCATTATGACCTCATGGTAAAATACTATGGGATAAATGTTGCAGGGCCAGAGATGAGGAAGCATGCAATGGCATATCTTAAAGGCATAGAAGGAGCAAAGGAAGCAAAGTCAATGCTCACAAAAGCAATCACAAGAGATGATTATATTGAAGCCTTTAAACATGCGGGACTGAAGCAAGATTCAGGCACATAATAATTTTTTCTTGAATTGCTAAAATGGCTGATTTACCATCGTTAATATCAAAAGGAGATTAATATGCGTGTTTTAGTGCTTGGCTCTGGAGCTAAGGATCATGCGATTGCCCGCTGGTTCAGCAGGAGCTGTCTGATATCGGCTCTGTTTGTTGCACCAGGCAATTACTGTACAGAGAAATTTGCCATAAACCTTCCACTGGTAGATCCTGCATCGCCGGAAAGCGTCTATGAGGCATGCAGATTACACGATATTGACTTTGTCTTCATCGGAACTGAAGCCCCTCTTTTCACAGGAGTTGTTGAATCACTTCTAGCTAAAGGCATAGAGGTCTTCGGAGCTCCATCTACATCTATAAAGCTTGAAGGAAACAAGGCATTCTCAAGAGCTTTTACATCCAGACACAATATTCCTGTGCCAAGGAACTCTCTGTTCTCTGATTCAGAAGCACTTGAAAGATATCTGACAAGACATAGAGGTGAGCATTTCATCATAAAAAGCAATTCTATTGCTCCTTCAAGAGTAATGCTCGACAGTGCTGATACAGAGGCTCTGATCAGTTATGCTAAATATCTATTCCAGAAAGGGCCCGTACTGCTTGAGGAGTACATTCCAGGAATACCAGTAACAGTAACTCTCCTCATAGATAAAAATGGATACCTTCAGCTGCCTATCGTAAGTGAGTACACAAAAGTAAATAAAGCTAATACAACACCTACAGGCGGAATGGGAGCAATATGCCCAGTCCCTGTTCCTGAAGAGCAGCTCGAAGCGATAAGGACTGAGATTATTGAACCTACCCTGTATGGTCTCAAATGCGAACAGCTTGCATATAAAGGCGTTCTTACTCTGTCAATAAAGATACGGCGGGAAGATATGAGACCTGTACTTGTTGATTATCATGTAAGATTCAATGATCCTGCAACCCAGGCGATGGTTCCAATCATCAAGACTGATATAGTATCAATACTGTATGCAATGAGAAATGACAATGTCAGCTCAATTGAACTTGAGACAGAAGATGAATGCACAGTTGCAGTTGTGCTTGCATCTCCTGGCTACCCTATAAAGCCTGAAATCGGAGAAGAGATCCATGGGCTTTCCAATGCATTCTTAGGAGAATATGCAGGAAAGCCAGATGTATTCTGTGGCGCAATACAGAAAGACAGGAGTGATAAAGCTGTCACAACAGGAGGCAGAAACCTTACAATTGTCGGAAAGGGAATCAATATCGAAGAGGCAAATAAAAAAGCGTATGCCCTGATCAAAGGCAAACGCTTTGATAATCTCTGGTATAGAGAAGATATCGGAAATGAGTACTTCAGGCTTTAGTCCTGCGGTACTCATAAAGAAGAATTCCTGCAGCTACTGAAACATTGAGGCTATCTATATGACCTCGCATTGGTATCGAGATTATATGGTCACAGTTCTTTCTTACAAGACTTGACATGCCAGAGCCCTCACTTCCCATTACGATAACTGTACGTGACGGGAATGATACATCATAAGAATCCTCTCCAGCCATATCTGCACCATATACCCAGAAGCCATTCTTCTTAAGCGTATCAATCTCTCTTGTTAGATTTGTCACAACAGCTATATTCACATACTGAGCAGCACCAGAAGAGACTTTTACAACAGTCTCATTTGCCTGTACGCTCCTTCTTTCCGGAACTACTACAAGATCAACACCGAACTGATCTGCAGAACGAAGTATTGCACCGAGGTTATGAGGATCTGTAATGCCATCCAGAATAAGGACAATAGCATCCTGTTCTTTCTTCAAAGATGAGCAGAAAGCATCAATAGACATCTCACTGAGTCTGGATGCTCCTCTTCTAGGCCCGCCTATATCAAGCAGAGCACCTCTCAGATCAACGTCAGGAAGCATTCTATCTAGCTCCTGCTTAGAAAGCTTTTTAACAGCCACCTTTCCTGTAGCCCTTGCGCTGTTCTCTAATGCGACAAGCTTCTCTCCTCCATTTCTCTGGAGATAGAGAGTTGATCCCATTCCTGCTTTCTTAAGAGCTTCCTCTATTGCATGGAAGCCGTAAACTTTCTCACCCATAGTGGTAACCTTATTAAACAAATGAGGCTCTCGTCAAGCGAGATCCTCATTATATTCCATCGGAGTAGGCCTATCTGAGCTCTTCAGCTCATCGGCAAGCTGCTGCATAATCTTTTTTTCCTTAAGTCCAAGCCGCTTAGGCACAGCAACTACTATCCTCAAGAACATATCACCACGGCCAGAGCCTCTGAATACAGGAGCCCCCTTTCCTTTAAGACGGAGGATCTTTCCTGTCTGAGTACCTGATGGAATGGATACTATTACATCTGTACCATCTACTGTAGGAACCTGGATGGAAGCACCAAGAGAAGCCTGAGTTATCGAAATAGGAATCTGAAGATAGATATCATTACCATCTCGGACAAAATACCTATCCTGCTTGACGCTTACAAATATTACCAGATCTCCAGCAGGTCCACCATTAGAGCCAGCATCACCCTTACCTCTTGCTGTGAGCCTTGTACCATTATCCGTTCCTGCAGGAATTGTCACTATAAGCTTCTCCTGCTTACGTTCAACTCCTGTACCATGACAGCTTGAACATGGGTTATCAACAACATATCCAGTTCCCTTACATGCCTTACATGTGCTAGCCATCTGGAAGAATCCATTACCACTAGCCACCTGGCCAGAACCACCGCAAGTAGGACATGTTCTTCTGCCCCTGCCACCACTGCCACCACAGTGAGAGCATGCAACATCATGATAGAAGACAATCTCCTTTTTTGCTCCAAAGAGAGCTTCCTTGAAATCTATTGTAAGATCATATCTTAAGGATTGTCCCTGGGCTGGAGCATTTGGATTTCTCCTTGATGAGCCACCACCAAAGAACGATCCGAAGATATCACCGAAAGCACCACCACCGAAGATATCGCTGAAATCACGGTAAACATTTGAGTAATCCCCACCGCCCATTCCATCTACACCAGCAAATCCATGCTGATCATATGCGCTTCTCTTCTTAGCATCAGAGAGAACCTCATAAGCCTCACTTGCTTCCTTGAATCTCTCTTCTGCCTCTTTATCATTCGGATGGGTATCCGGATGATTTGCCATTGCAATCTTTCTATAGGCCTTCTTTATCTCGTCATCTGTAGCTGTCTTGCTTACACCCAGAACTTCATAATAATCACGTTTTGCCATTTTCCCCACCTATACTGAGAAAGCAGCATGTCATCCATGCTGCTTTCATCAGAAGCCTAAAGGTATTTTATTTTACTTCTTCGAAGTCTGCATCCACAGAGCCATCATCATTCTTACCTGTAGAAGATGAAGATGCATCTGGGCCTGCACTCTGCTGTGAAGCTGAAGAAGCATTAGACTGCTGCTGAGCAGCTTCATATACCTTCTGCCCAAGCTGCATTGAAACCTGCTGGACTTTCTCTGTCTTGCTCTTAAGCTCATCAGCGCCTGCATTAGCTGCAATTGCATCCTTCAGATCCTTAACTGCTGCCTCAATGGAGCTCTTCTCTTCAGCAGAGATCTTATCACCATAGTCTGCAAGAGCCTTCTCTGTTGAATATACAGTTGCTTCTGCATTGTTCTTAGCTTCAATATTCTCTCTTGTCTTCTTGTCCTCTTCAGCGTGAGCCTCCGCATCTTTAACCATCTTGTCGATTTCTGACTCTGAAAGACCTGAAGAAGACTCAATTCTAATCTTCTGCTCCTTGCCTGTACCAAGATCCTTTGCAGATACATGGACAATGCCGTTAGCATCAATATCGAATGTTACCTCAATCTGCGGTACTCCACGTGGAGCTGGTGCAATTCCTTCAAGGTTGAAGTTGCCAAGTGTTCTGTTCTGGCTAGCAAGCTCTCTTTCACCCTGAAGAACATGAATAGATACCGCAGTCTGTCCGTCTGCTGCTGTTGAGAAGATCTGACTCTTTCTTGTAGGAATAGTAGTATTTCTCTCAATAAGCTTTGTTGTTACTCCACCGAGTGTCTCAATTCCAAGAGAAAGCGGAGTTACATCAAGAAGAAGAACATCCTTTACATCTCCCTTCAGGATTCCCCCCTGAATAGAAGCACCTACTGCTACAACCTCATCTGGGTTTACACCCTTATGTGGTTCCTTACCAAAGAGCTTCTTAACCATTTCCTGAACCATAGGGATTCTTGTTGAACCACCAACGAGAACAACCTCATCAATCTGGCTTGCATCAAGACCTGCATCCCTGAGTGCATTCTGGCATGGAATCTTTGTTCTCTCTACAAGAGGAGTAATCATCTGCTCGAATTTAGCACGTGAAAGATCCTTCTGAAGATGCTTTGGACCTGTTGCATCTGCTGTAATGAATGGCAGATTGATTGTAGTATTTGTAGAAGATGAGAGGATAATCTTAGCCTGCTCAGCAGCTTCCTTCAGACGCTGAAGTGCCATCTTGTCCTGAGAGAGGTCAATTCCTGTCTCGCTCTTGAAATCACTTACAAGCCAATCAATGATAACCTGATCAATATTATCTCCACCAAGATGAGTATCACCATTTGTAGATTTTACTTCGAATACACCGTCACCAAGCTCAAGAATTGAGATATCGAACGTACCTCCACCGAAGTCATATACTGCAATCTTCTCTTCTTTTGAAGAATCCTTACCGAAACCATAAGCTAGAGCTGCAGCTGTAGGCTCGTTTACAATTCTCTTAACATCAAGCCCCGCAATCCTACCTGCATCCTTTGTTGCCTGTCTCTGAGCATCATTGAAATATGCAGGAACTGTAATAACAGCCTCAGTAACTTCCTCTCCAAGGAAATCCTCTGCTGTCTTCTTCATCTTCTGAAGAATGATTGCACTTATTTCCTGTGGGCTATAAAGCTTACCGTCAATATCTACTCTGATCTCATCATTTGAGCCAGCAACAACTTTATATGGAACCATCTTAATCTCTTCAGAGACTTCGTGGAACTTTCTTCCCATGAATCTCTTAATAGAATAAACAGTCTTCTCTGGGTTTGTTACCATCTGGTTCTTTGCAGGCTTTCCTACAAGACGATCCTCGCCTTTGAAACCTACTACAGAAGGAGTGGTTCTGTCTCCTTCGCTGTTTGCAATAACAACAGGCTCATTGCCATCCATCACGGCAACACAGCTGTTTGTTGTACCAAGGTCAATACCAATAATCTTTCCCATTTTATTTACTCTCCATCAATTTTCTATATATAAATATCAGGGCTTATCGCCCATCTGCAACTAAATTAATAATAACTAACAGAATCGTCAATGTCGTTTATAAAATTTAATTGCTCTTAGGTTTTCCAACCATTACCTTTGCACTTCTGAGAACCTTTCCATGAAGCTTCCACCCCTTTGCAAACTCAGCAAGCACCGTCTCCTTATCAAGGCCTTCCTCCTCTTTTGCAGAGTATGCTTCCATCTCATTAGGATTGAACTCCTTTCCTTCTGTCTCAATCATCTCAAGGCCCCAGTTCTGGCGGAGTGTTGAAAGAAGCTGGTCCTGAACCATTTCCACGCCCTTCTTCATTGCATCAAAATCACTGCTCTGCCCAGCTGCGTTGATAGCTCTTTCAAAGTTATCAATCGGAGTAAGAAGATCTGATATCAGCTGCTCATTTGCATATCTGATTGCATTCTCCTTGTCCTGTCTGAGCCTGCGCTTGAAATTCTCTGTATCAGCTCTATATCTAAGGTCCTCATCCTTAAGCTTCGCGATTTCAGCTTCGAGATCCTTTATCTTCTGATTAAGAGATTCAATCTCTGACACCTTATCATCTGATACCTTAGCATCACTTTCTTCTGATGCAACCTTCTTCTCATCTATTGTTTCAGACTCTTTGTCTTTCTTCTTATCATCAGCCATAAATCTAACCCTTTATATCCATATATTCATAATAAAGTGCCCCAGAAGAGGCACTTAAGAAGATAATAATGCAACAGCCTTTCGTCAATCTTCGTCAGAGAGATCTATGTTCTCTTCATCGCCAATAAATATATCATCAGGAAAAGCTTCTATCATATCCTCTGGCTTTTTCTTCTCAGAACTGTCGGATACAGGCACATCTGGCTTTACAGGTGCATCTGAATCAGGACTCTTGTCTTCATTACGGGATTCAGCATCCTCACCTCTTGCTTCGCTCTTCTTAAGAACTTCCTGCTGAGAACGGAGACGAACGAGAGTAGCTTCTTCATTTATTCTCTGGCTCTTGAAGTTCTTGGCCTCTGTCTCAAGCTTTATAGCCTCGCCCTTTACCAGCTCTAGTTCTGCCTCTGCATCTATCCTATCCTGATAAATCTTATAGAGATCCTGCTTCTTCACTGTGATTTCCTGGCATACAGAAGAAAGCTTCTCCTCATTGCTCTTTATCGAATCCTTCAGTGTATTCAGATGATCAACAGCCTCTGATATACGATTGTTGGTGCCTTCATTAAGAAGGGATATAGTCTCTTTATGCTCTATAATCTGATCTGCAAGCTCTGCTGCAATAGAAACACCATCATTCTTTATCCTATCAAGCTGCTCTTTGCTTGTCCTGACCACTTCCTGATAGCTCTCATCAAGGGAAAGCCTGAGATTCACTCTTGAGTTCTCTGCATCCTCATTTATCTTTCTCAGCTTCTCTTCGCCTTCTCTCTGGACATCTGAGATCAGAGCCTCAAGCTTAGACTCCAGATTACCTTCTCGCTCTTCTAGCTGAGACATTGCGTTCTCGCCATTGTTCTTCGTCTCAGCCATTGCTCTGTTGTATTCAGCAATAATTGAATTGAGATCATCGCGGCGCTTCTCAAGAAGTGCTGAGAGATCCAGTGAGAACTTATCATAATCTTCCTTAAGACGAAGAGCGGCATTCTCACACATCTTTGCAGAAGAATCGGATGCTTCTGCAATCTCTGAATCAAGATGGCTCTTAGCCTCATTGAATCTCTCATCAATCTCAGCCTCAAGAACACTGATTCTATTCTCTATTTCTGCTTTCTTCTCATCAGCATCCGCCTTTAGAGCCTCTACTGCAGATGAAATCTCATTGCTCTTTGCAGATACAAGAGAATGAAGTGAATCTGAAAATACAGAGAGAGCAGACTCAGAATCTGACTTAATCTGGCCTCTAGCCTCCTCAAGGGCAGCAAGATCAGCATCATGCTTTTCCTTATCACTCTCAAACTGGCTCTCAAGATTGCTTCTCTCTTCTGCAATCTTGCTTCTGAATTCTTCAAGATTGCTTTTTTCCTCTTCAAGCACTGCAGATATCTCAGCTTTCTTGTTCTCAAGAGATGCTGTACCGTCTCTGAGAATATCCTCCTGCCGTTCGCACTCTTCAGCAAAGCCTGTCTTCTCTCCTGCAACGAACTCTGCAAGCTGACTCTTATATCGCTCTATTGCTACCGCAAACTGAGAAAGCATCTCATCATTGTCTTCCTTCTGCTTTACAGCAGCTTTCTTCAGCCCTTCTTCTGTGGATGCAACAAGCCTTACATACTCGGTCTTTATATCCTGAAGCCTATTGGCAAGCTTCTCTGTATCCTCCTGGAACTGTTGAACAAAATCATGCACTTCTTCTGCTGCACGGACCTCCTTCTGTACGGCCTGTATTCTTGCCTCTGCCTGCTCTGTCTGGGCTTTCAGCTTCTCAAGTGCAATCCGGTAATTCCTGCAGACGCTATCAAGTGCGTTGAGCTCTGTCTGATGCACTTTGAGAATATCAAGAGATGCCGCAACGTTATCAATCGTAGACTGAGCCTCTTCAATGCGCGCAGAAACCATCTGCTCACAGTCTTTTGCCGTAGCTACAACACGGTCAGAAGAGGTCTTCACTTCATTTCTGAAAGATGCAATCCTTGCTGTGACATTCTTAAGGCTCCTATCCTTCTTATCCGATGCCCTGAGAATAAGGGTTATAATCAGGTTAATGAAAAAGAACAGAAGGATGATTCCCAAAAGGATAGCAGGATTGCTGCTGATAATATCCACCATAAAATACCTCCAGTATCAGAAGAGCTCTAGATTAAGCTCCTGCCACGAGGATGCAACGATATCAGCAGCACTCTTCTCTTTCTTCTTAGAGATAAGAGCGGTATGCATGCCAGCTCTATTTCCACCCTCTATATCTTTTCTTTCACTGTCCCCTATATAAAGAATCTTGCTTCTTGGAAAGGCAATACGAGAGGCAAGGATATCAAATGGTGTGCCATTAGGCTTAAAGCGGCCGAAGTCCTCACTTGAAAGCTCTATATCAAAAAGCCCATCAAGTTCCATAGCCTCCAGCTTTACTCCTAGTGGAAAATCTGACAGCACCCCAAGCATCAGACCATCATCCTTTGCTCTCTGAAGTGACTCCTTCACATATGGATAGCTTCTGAGATTTCTATATGATCTCTCCCATTTATCATGGAATACTCTTTTCTCTTTATCAAGAAAGGCATCTACTGCCTTCTCATCATTCCTGCCATACATTATATAGCAGGCTCTTTTTGCATAGTCACGATGAGAGACAGGAGGAAGCGGCGCATAGCCATCTTCCTTTCTTACACTCTGCCTCATTCTGTTGTATTTTATAGCAAATACAGGATGAAGGAGAGATGATGAGATAAGCCTTCTGTACATCTCCCTCTTAGGATAAAAAGTGCCATCGATATCACAGACAATGGCTTTTATATCATTATCCTTTAGAAACCCCATCTTATTTAGACCTCTTCTTCTGCTTCGAATTCCTCAAGATGGTCTCAGCGCGGTCCCTTTCCTTTCCTAGTCGGGCTTTTCCACCTGGCTTTCTTGAAATACCGCTCTTCTTCGAGGTTGGCTTAGATGCATTCTGCTTAACAATCTTCTGCACTGCAGCTTCCTTCATGCTAGGACCTTTTTCATTAAGGCTAGGATTCCTTCGTCTCTCTCGCAGAGATATTTCAATTGGAACATAACTGAATCCAAACTCAGATCTTATGCAATTCTTAAGATAGGACTCATAAGTCTCAGGAAATCCAGAAATCCTATTCACGAAGAACAGGAATCGTACAGGTGTAACAGACACCTGAGTGCCATACTGCACTTTATAGTGTCCCTGCGGACCTCTAGGAGGTTCATTCTCAGCAGTCCATCTAGAGAGAGCATTATTCAGGTCACTTGTATCTATGCGCTTATTCAGCTGCCTCCATACCTGCCAGACTGTATCAAGCAGCTTTCCAATATCTTTTCCTTCAAGCGCTGATATAGGCACAAGAGGTGCAAAGTTCAGAATCGGGAACAGGAATCTGACTCTATCCTTTATTGCTTCAAGCTGATTTGCAGGTCCATTCAGAGCATCTATCTTATTGAGAACAAGCAGGATTCCCTTACCTCTTCTGACAATGAGCTGAGCAATTTTCTTATCCTGATCAGCAAGCCCTTCTTTGACATCAATCATCAATAGCACAACATCTGCTTCATCTATAGTCTTTATTGCACGGTTGACAGAGTAATATTCAACATCTTCCTCAACCTTGCTCTTTCTTCTGATTCCTGCAGTGTCTAGTACAGTGTATTCTGTGCCCTTATAAACAAAAGTTCCCTGCATCACATCTCTTGTTGTTCCAGCAATATCACTGACAATTGATATATCGCGGCCTGTAAGCAGATTAGTCAATGTGCTTTTTCCTGTATTAGGCTTGCCTAGAATTGCAAGCTTGATTGTCTCTGGCTCTTCTGGAATCTCCTCGGTTCTTTCCATATCGAGCATGCCTAAAAGAGTATCTTCAAGCTCTTCGATTCCAAGTCCATGTGCTGCTGATATCCCGACTACCCTCTGGAAGCCATGTGCAAAATAGTTCCATACAAGATCTTCCCTTGACGGATCATCAACTTTGTTTACAGCTAGCACAACCTTATCGCAATATGGACGAAGAGCCTCTAGAAGCATCTGATCCTCAGCTGTAATCTCCATGACATCCATCAAAAAGACAATAGCATCGCTTACGTCTAGGAGAGACATTGATTTCTCTGTGACAGCAAAGTCCAGACCTTCCATATCAAGCTTTACGCCACCGCTATCAACAAGTGTCACAGGATGATTGCCAAGCAGCCATCTCTCTGGAATCGGATCTCTTGTAACACCTGGTGTCGGATCTGTTATAGCCCTTCTTTTACCTATAAGACGGTTAAAAAGAGTAGATTTGCCGACATTCGGGCGTCCTATTATTGAAATCATAGGAAGAGTTGTATCTATATCTGCCTTATTTCTTATATCAAGCTTTTCCATTGTTGAATTTCCTTAATTCCTTCTTAATATCTGCAATAGTATCATATGCAAGTATTTTCTCTGCCAAGATCTCAGTCTCTCTATAGTCCAGGCTCCTGATCAGTGCCTTTACCTCAAGAATAGAGCTTGGAGCCATACTGAGCTTCCGGAATCCCATTCCAATCAGAAGTGGAATATACTCGGGATCTCCTGCCATCTCTCCACAGATAGATACTTCCGTTCCTGTCATTCTGCCACTATCGAGAACCATTTTAAGAAGCTCAAGGTGTGCAGGATGAAGTGGCTGATAAAGATAAGAGACCTTTTCATTTCCCCTATCTACCGCGATAGTATACTGAATTAAATCATTAGTACCAATACTCATAAAATCGACTTTTTCAGCAATTGCACGGCTTGTAAGCGCAGCCGATGGTACCTCAATCATCGTTCCTACTTTTATTTTCTCATCAAAATCAACACCTGATGCTCTGAGTTCTGCCTTAACACTGTCCAAAACGCCAATAGCATCTTCAAGCTCTTCTACTCCCGTAACCATAGGAAACATTATGCGGACATTCCTATACTTAGAAGCTCTGAGAATTGCAGCTAGCTGTTTTCTGAAGAAATCCTTATTGCTTAAGCAGTACCTTATAGACCTGAGCCCTAGAAATGGATTCTCTTCATCTTTTCCCACATCATTCACAGTCTTATCACCACCGACATCGAATGTGCGTATAGTCACAGGCCCTATCCCACAGAATCTTCTGGCAGCATCACTATAAACACTTGCCATCTTTCCATCATCATCTGTATATTCCCTGTTCATATAGAGAATCTCTGACCTGAAAAGCCCGATTCCATCAGCACCTTCAGAAATAGCACTGCTTATTCCATCTTCATCTCCGGCATTTGCATATAAGAGTATATTCCTGCCATCTACTGTAATTGCTGGTTCTGAGATAAGTGAGTGAAGATTCTCCTTTTCTTCTGCAATCAGCTTTGCTCGTGATGCAGCGGCTTCTACTGCATTCTTATCTGGTGATATTATGAGACTCCCATGCTTTCCATCCAGAATCACATCATCACCTGTCTTAACATCATCTATAGATGATATAGAGAAAACAGCAGGAATGCTTGCAGCATGAGCAAGAATTGCGACATGACTTGTCTTTCCACTGAACTTAAGAGCTATTCCCTTAATCAGATTGAGTGGAAGATTCAGAATCTCAGATGGCACAAGATAATCTGCAACAATGATAGCCGGACAAGTAAGATTAAGTGTATGCTCTGCTCCTGATAGATATGAGATAAGCCTGTCTTTTATATCCTTCAGATCGATTGCACGCTCAGCAAAATACTCATCATCACCAGAAGCCAATATTGAGATGTATTGGTCTATTGCTTTTTCCACTGCATAAGATGCATTCAGGTGCGATTCTGCTATCAGATTCACAACGGCCTTCTCAAGCTCAGGATCTGTAAGCATCATCTTCTCGACTTCAATAAGAGCTTTCGATTCTGCACTCTGGCCATTGAAGGAAGAAAGCATTTCAAGAAGATCTTCTACGGCATCATGAAAAGTCCTGACTTCCTTATCCACATCGTTTTCATCTATTAGATGATGAGAGACCTCGCTGTTCTTATGTCTGAACACATAGGCTTTTCCGAATGCTATATTCTCTGTTATCCCTATACCGTGCAATACCTTCATAATCTAATGATAGGCTTTAGAAAAAACCATGTAAAGAAGGAAGCGTTGCACCTGATAGATATAACAAGTACAATGATTTCATGAAAAAAGAAGACAGGAGCTCAAGCCAGGCTCCGCTCAGATATGTCCTAATCTATTCCATCCTACTGCTTGTCTTTACTGCAGCGTCGTTCTATTTTGTATTGCCATATGCAAAAAAGAATATTGAAGAGACAGAGATAAAAGAGCACTACAGATTATATATAGAAGAAAAAGCTGAGACTTCCACTGCAGTATTAACTATTCCGCTATACAGCAAAGGTAATATAGTTTACAAAGAACGCGAGATAGATATATTAGGCCGAGATCGCCTGCATCTTCTGCTTGAAGCACTTCTGCTTCCACTTACAGCTGAAGAGAAAGCAGAGGAACTATCATCCGCAATACCAGAGAAGACAAAGCTGATTGGAGCATCCGAGAAGAACGGTTATTTCTTCATTGAGCTTTCGAAGGAATTCCTCCAGGCTGAAGATACAGAAAAAGCCCTTTCAGAACTACGTACCCTATTAAATGGATACAAAGCCGTGAAAGAGCTTACCATACTATCAAACGGAGAGATCATCAGATAGATTTAAGAGCATTGATGAAGTATGTAAGATTGCCATTGAACGCCATTGCATTCTTCTCTATATCTGCAATCTTATCTGAATCATATGAATCTTTTGCCAGCGATTCAAACTTCTCGCATAGCATTTCATCAGAGACACCATTGCTCCAGGCACTTCCAATAGCTTCTTTCTCAAGTACTCTTCCATCTTTAAGCGTCACTTTTACAATAGAGCCCCTGATAGAGAAAGATGAATCACCATATGCCTCATTGTTCTCAACATGGACCTTTTCCATAATCGGAAGGTATTCTTCTTCATTCTGGAGAGAAGATGAAGAGAAGGCATCAGGAGCAAGTGCTCCTGTTCTCAGGCATACAGATATAGTATAAGGAAGTGAAAGGCGTGCTGATGATACATTAAGAGGAAGAGATACACCGGAATTCAGCTGATATGAGTATGGATATGTTCTGACAAGGACATCTTCAACATCAGATACGCTGAACTCATTCTCTTTCATTATCTCGCGGAGGGCTGTCATTGCAGGGTGAACTGAAGCACACGCACTGAATTCCTTGAATACAATCTTCATGATAAGGAAATCCCTGCCGAGCTCTCCATCGCTCTCCTTGCCCGAATAAATGCTGATCAGAGACTTCTTCCCAGATAGTATAGCCTCAGGACCTGTCATGCCCCTTTTAGCAGCATTCACAGCAACAAGACCAAGATAACACGGCCAGCCACCATAGAAGTCCTTGCTGTCAGTACCGGAAAGGAAGCTTATGAAAGGACAGACAGGAAGAAGGCTTCCTGCTATTCCAATAGCATTCAGCATCTCATCTCTTGTTAGTCCTGCAATCATTCCGCCTGTAGCAAGAGATGCGAAGGCTCCATTAAGGCCTGGGCCATGAAGTCCAAGAGCTCTGACATTCTCTGTAGATTTCAGGCCCATTCTCAAGCATAGCTCATAACCGAAAAGCACAGCTTTGATAACAGTCTCTGGCGATGGATTATAATGCTCATAGGATGCAATTGCCGCAGACCACACATAAACACCAGGATGAACAGATGCTCCCATTCCTGAAACATCATCAAGCTCAATATTGCTTGTTCTGGCTGCATTGGCAAAAGCTGCACCTTCCAAAGCATATTTCTCATGTTCTCCCCAGATAGAACTACCACCTTTCGCAGTTATGGATTCTACAGTCTCAATGAGAGGCTGACAGAGCTTATGCTTAATGGTATAAGATGTGCATCCAATATAATCCAGAAGTGTTCTCTGGACCTGATGCAGCACAGTAAGCGGAATATCCTCAAGCTTAAGCGAGTAGAATGCATCTACTATTCTCTCAATATAACCTTCATTCATAGAAACTCCTCCTTTCTATGGCATGCAACAGAATGCCCGTTTCCAATATTTTCAAGATCAGGAGTAACCTTATGGCATAGCTCTGAAGCAAATGGACAACGTGATGCAAATCGACAGCCGGGCTTTGGATCAATAGGGCTTGTGATCTCTCCTTTAAGAAGCTCATGATGAATCTCTTCTCTGTGAACAACAGGAAGCGGAATTGCAGCAAGAAGAGCTTTTGTATATGGATGTATAGGATGCATGAACAGCTCTTCTGTAGGCGCTGTTTCAAGAGCCTGTCCTAAGTACATAACCATTATATTGCTGCTTATATGGCGGACAACAGAAAGGTCATGTGTAATGAAGAGATACGAGAATCCTCTCTCTTCCTGAAGATCCTGCATCAGATTTATTATCTGGGCCTGAATAGATACATCAAGTGCAGATACAGGCTCATCACATACAATGAACTTCGGCTCAAGTGCAAGAGCCCTTGCTATTCCTATTCTCTGTCTTCTTCCGCCATCAAGCTCATGCGGATATGAATTAATAAAGCGCTCAGCTAAACCTACTGTATCCATAAGGCTGAATACACGCTCTACTGCCTCATTTTTTGAGCATAGATGATTGATTAGCATAGGCTCGCTTATCGTCTCACCAACTGTCATACGTGGGTTAAGCGAAGAGAATGGATCCTGAAAGATCATCTGAAGATTGCGTCTCAGTTCAAAAGTGTTTTTCTCTTTAAGAATATCTCTGCCTTCAAAGAATACTTCACCTTCTGCACCATCAAGCAATTTGATTACAACACGTCCGAGTGTTGATTTTCCACATCCGGATTCTCCTACAACGCCCAGCGTCTCGCCTTCATTTAAAGTGAATGAAACATCATCGACCGCATGAAGCATGCCTTTAGGTGTTTTAAAATATTTCTTAAGATGGTTTACTCTCAAAAGCTCCTTCATGACATCTCCTTCTGATATTTAAGACATCTCACAATATGCCCTGGGCTCAGCTCTGTATCAGCAGGCATCACTTCATGGCACCTCTTCTCTGCATCTTTGCAGCGTGGTGCAAAAGGACAGCCTTTTGGCAGATCTGCAGGGTCTGGCATGAGTCCATTAATCGGATGAAGCCTCTTCTCCTTTATATTTGCAGACGGAAGAGATCCAAAGAGGCCTTCGGTATAAGGATGGGCTGTATGCTCATAAACATCTTCAAGCGTTCCACACTCAACGATATAGCCTGCATACATGATTGCAACTCTGCTGCAGATTTCGGCAACGACACCTAAGTCATGCGTAATAAGAAGCATTGCTGTCTGATATTCCTTTCTAAGGTTTCTCATCAGCTCCAGAACCTGTGCCTGTATAGTCACATCAAGTGCAGTCGTAGGCTCATCTGCGATTATAATCTCAGGTCTGCACGCGAGTGCTATTGCAATGACTACACGCTGCTTCATCCCTCCGGAGAACTGATGAGGATACTCATTCATTCTCTCCCTAGGAATACCTACGGTTTCAAGCATTTCAGCGGCTATCTTCTCCGCATCCAATCTGCTGACCTTCCTATGCATTCTGACAACTTCTGCAATCTGATCTCCGACTCTCATTACAGGATTGAGGCTTGTCATCGGATCCTGGAATATCATTGATATATCGTTACCACGGATAAGCCTCATCTCTAACTCGCTTGCTTTGGTAAGATCTTTTCCCTTAAGCTCTATAGAACCAGAGACAATACGTCCAGGAGGATCTGGCACTAGTCTCATAATGCCTAATGCTGTGGTGGTCTTTCCTGCTCCTGTCTCACCAACAAGGCCAAGGGTCTCACCTTTATTCAAGCTGAAGTTTATTCCATTTACGGCAAATACCTCTCCATCATCTGTAAAATAATGAATCACAAAATCCTTTACAGAAAGAAGGTTTTTATCATCATCCATATCCATTACCTCTTCAATTTTGGATCGAGCGCATCCCTGAGGCCATCACCAAAGAGGTTCAGAGAAAGAACAGTGAACATTATCGCAAGACCTGGGAAAATCACTTCATGAGGATAATCTCTCATGAATGTCCTTGCTGTTGAAAGCATACTGCCCCATTCTGGAGTAGGAGGCTGTATTCCAAGACCAAGGAAAGAAAGCGCAGCAAGCATTATGATTGACTTTCCGATTCCTAAAGTTGCCTGAACAATGATAGGAGCAAGCACATTTGGAAGGATATAATGAAGGATTATATGAGAATTCTTCGCACCAATGCATCTTGCAGCTTCAATGAATTCCTGATCCTTTACAGTAAGAGTTGAACCTCTGACTACTCTTGCAAATGTAGGAATAGTGCTTATTGAAAGAGCTATAATGGCATTAACAAGACCTGGGCCCAGCGTAGTTGTTATTACAATCGCAAGCACCGTTGATGGGATTGACATCATTATATCGCATGCTCTCATTATAATTGACTCAAGCTTCTTGCCGAAGAAACCGGCAACTGCACCGAGGATGCAGCCGATAAGAGCTCCGATAGAGAGGGATATGAATCCCATTACCAAAGATATCCTCGCACCATAAATCACTCTGCTGAAGATATCACGGCCAAAGTTGTCAGTACCGAAAGGATGAGCAAGAGATGGAGTCTGGTTCAATGCAGTATAGTCCTGAAGTGCATAGTCATAAGGTGCTATAAGATCTGCGAATAGTGCACAGAACACAAGGATAGCAAGGCCTATGAGCCCAAGCATTGCAAGCCTGCTTTTCTTAAGCCTGCGCCACACATCAGAAGCCTGGCTTCTCTTCTTAACAGCGGTTCTTGTAGTCATGCAAGTTCCTCCTTAAGCTGCTTCCTGATCTTTTTCCTTTCATACTGTGCCTTTATTCTCGGATCAGCAACTGCATACATCAGGTCTACTGCCAGATTCACAATAGAGCACATAAGAGCAATAACAAGCACACCTCCTTCTACAAGAGGATAATTACGGTTCTTTATAGCATCTACCATTAGCTTCCCAAGCCCGGGGATTGCAAATACCTGCTCATTGACAACGGCGCCGGAAAGCCCACCTGCAAACTGTATTCCTATTATCGTAATGATTGGGATAAGGGCATTCTTCAGCGCATGCTTGAATATCACCTGGCGCTCTGAAAGGCCTTTAGCCTTAGCAGTCCTTATGTAGTCAGATCTGATTACCTCCAGCATGCTAGATCTTGTCATTCTCGTAATCGTAGCAAGAGATGCTGCACTTATGCTGAGAATAGGCATTATGTAATAAAGAGGTCCATATAGTCCAGAAGCAGGAAGGACACCAAGCTTTACAGAAAAGAAGAGGATAAGAAGAAGTGCAAGCCAGAAATTAGGCATTGTTATGCCAAGAAGCGCTAAGACTGTGATTATGTTATCTAGCAGAGTATACTGCTTCACTGCACTTATTATTCCAGCTGGAACTCCGACTGCAACTGCAAAGAGGCAACTCAGGAATGCTAGCCTGATTGTTACTGGAAGCCTAGTCATTATCTCATTAGAAACAGGAAGCTTTGTCATGTATGAGACACCCAGATCTCCATGAAAGAGATTCCACATATAAATCAGATACTGCTGGATAAATGGCTTATCCAGTCCCATCTCTGCCCTGAGCGCTATTACTTCCTCCTCAGTTGCTGTATCTCCTAGGATAAGCCTTGCAGGATCTCCATCTGTAAAGTGCATCATTGTGAAGATAACGAATGTAACACAAAGAAGAACAGGAATTGTGACAAGAATGCGCCTTAAAATATATCGCCCCACTTGATTCTCCTATTAACAAAAGCAAGGACGGAATGCTATCCGTCCCTGAACTTTAAGCTTATATTTTATCTTACTTGAAAGTGATTGTTGTCAGATCTGGAATTACATTTGGATAGAATGGAAGGTTATCTATGATTTCAAGACATCCATATGCGTTTCCAGGGAATGCAATCGGGAAAGTATAGAGCTTGGATGCAAGATAATCCTGAAGCTCTCCATATATGCGGATTCTCTCTGCTGTATCATATGTCGATACACCAGCATCAAGGTAATCCTGAACAGTCTGGTCTCCATGGCGGACTGAAATCGTTCTTGAAATAGGCCAAGCAAGAAGAGCAGATGAAGGATCGTTAATCGCAGCAGTATTTGTCATAAGAGATACTTCAATCGCACCTGAATTGTTAAGTGTTGTGTACTGAGCCAGATCTACAAATCTTATCTCGCACTTAACGCATCCAAGAGAATCCCACATTGACTGCACTGCTTCAGAGAAATTTCTATTAAGCGTACTGTCATATGTTGTGTAAATAAGCTTAAGCGGGTTAGCATCTGTATAGCCAGCCTTTGCGAGGTATTCCTTTGCCTTTGCTGGATTATATGATGGAAGATCCGTGCTTTTATGACCGATAATCGTTGATGAATAGTAGCTATCTGCCACAGTTGCCTTTCCACCCCAGCCTATTTCTACAAGAGCATCTCTATTAAGTGCATAAGAGAGTCCTGCTCTTACATTATAGTCATCATATGGTTTGATATCCCCACAGAACGTAATAAAGCTAACGCCCTGTGTATTTCCACTTACTAGGCGTGTTTTAGGATTGTTTGTGATTCTGTCCCACTCTGTTGATGGAAGATTGAAAGCAATGTCAACACCACCTGTCTCAAGCTCGATTGCTCTTGATGAACCTTCTACTATCACTCTTGCAATGAAGTGATCATAAGCAAGCTTATCACCCCAGTAATTCTCATTTGCCTCGAGTTCGATTCTATCACCGCTTATCCAGTTCTTGAATTTCATAGGACCTGTACCCATCGGCTTTCTGGACTTGTCTTCAGCAGAGGCTGTCTCATAATAGTTCTTGCTTATCACTGCACATCTATGGGATGCAAGGGCTGAAATCAGAGCAGCATTAGGACTCTTAAGCTTAACAATGAGATGAGTATCATCAACGATATCAAAAGCTTCTGTATCTATTGATCCGAACAGATTGGATGTAAATGAGCTCTTAGCAGCAGTTGCAAGAGAATATGCCACATCCTCTGCCGTCATCTTAGAACCATCCTGGAAATAGACATCATCACGCAGAGTCAGACTCAGTGTTACATCATCTACCATCTTATATTCAGTAGCAAGCCAAGGAGAGATATTTCCATCAAGGTCTGATCTCAAGAGAGGCTCATAGACCAGACGAGAAACAACAATGCCATTCTGATTCGAATGAGCATATGGATCCAACTGCTGAGGCTCTCCATCGAGAGCTACAATAAGCGTGTCTTTCTTTACTGATGCAGATGATGCAGTGGCAGCTGTCCCTGCAGTATTTGCACTATCATTCTTAGAGCATGCAGTAGCAAATAAAACGATTAATACAACAAGAAGTACAGTGCATAAGCGCTTCATACTCTTTCCTCCATTATTACTGTTTAATCAGAAAACAGATGGATATCATTTTATATTTCTACAAACTGTTTTACAACAAGATATTCACGGAATTGCAAAAAATATGAATAATTATGCACTAAAAGATGAAAGATTTAGGACAATAGCCTCATAATCTCACAAAGAAATACGTTCTATAGAGATTGCCCTTCCTGTTTTTACGTCAGTCTCAATGAGAACCCCCTGAATAGAGCCCTTTCCTTCTGCAACCTCACTCTTAATAGGAAGCTGTGTGAGCTGACGTTCTATGGACTTCTCTGGAGAGGATCCTATCACTGCGCCTAATACACCAGTAAGCCCAAGATCTGTTATATAAGCAGTGCCCTTAGGCAATATCTTCTGGTCGGCTGTCTGCACATGCGTGTGAGTTCCAACAACAGCAGAGACCTTACCATCAAGATAATATGCAAGAGCCTCTTTTTCCTCACTGGATTCCGCATGAAAATCAACAAAGATAACAGGAGTCTTCTTCCTTATTTCCCTGACAATTGAATCGAGGGCTCTGAAAGGATCATCAATTGTCATCATATTGATTCTCCCCTGTGCATTTATAACAGCAATATCGGTACCTTTAACTTCCCTGATTGTCCAGCCCTTTCCTATACATGGGCTAGGATAATTCAGAGGGCGTAGGATATCACACTCTCTTTCCATTACCGAGAAGATATCATCCTTTTGCCATATATGATTTCCACTTGTGATAACATCAATTCCTAGGCTCTTCATTGTGAGATAGTCTGAGGCGGTTATTCCAAACCCATCTGCAGCATTCTCGCCATTTGCAATAACAAAATCAGCTTTCAGATTCTTTACAAGAGAAGAGAGCCCTAAAAAAAGGGCTCCCATTCCTGCTTTGCCTGAAATGTCTCCTAGCATTATAGTTCGGAGTCTTTCAATCATCGTGCATACTCCACAACTCTTGTCTCTCTGATAATGGTAACTTTTATTTTACCAGGATATCTGAGTTCTGCTTCAATTCTTTCAGCAATACCCTGTGCGATAGACTTAGCTCCATCATCAGAGACTGTGTCGCTGTTAACAAGGATTCTAAGTTCACGCCCGGCCTGAATAGCAAAGGCATTATCTACACCATCAAAGCCCTTTGCAATATTCTCAAGACTTTCAAGGCGCTTGATATAATTATCAAGGCTTTCTCTTCTTGCACCTGGACGAGCTGCCGATATTGCATCTGCAATCTGTACGATAATGGCCTCAATAGATGTAGGCTCAACATCATTATGATGAGCAAGAACAGCATTGACAATCTTTGGATCCTCTCCTAAGCGCTTAACAAGCTCTCCACCATATTCTGCATGGTTAGCCTCACTCTCCGTCTCTGCGCCCTTTCCGATATCATGAAGAAGACCGGCTCTCTTAGCAAGTTCTGCATCAGCACCAACTTCACTGGCAATCATGCCAGAGAGTATTGCAACTTCTTTAGAATGAAGAAGGACATTCTGGCCATAACTGGTTCTGAAATAGAGCCTACCAATAGCTCTGATGAGCTCTGGTCCAATGTTATGAATGCCGAGGTCAAATACAACCTTCTCTCCTTCATCCACAATAATCTTGCCAATTTCTGCAGATACTTTGTTTATTACTTCCTCAATTCTTGCAGGATGAATTCTACCATCCTGAACAAGACGTTCTAGGGCGACCCTGGCAATTTCCTTCCTCACCGGATCAAAACATGAGATAACAACAGCCTCTGGTGTATCATCAATGATGATATCAACACCAGTAAGCGTCTCTAGCGTTCTTATGTTACGTCCCTCACGTCCGATAATCCTTCCCTTCATCTCATCAGAAGGAAGTTCAACTGATGTTGTGGTAATCTCACCTGAAACTTCAGTAGCAAGTCTCTGAATTGATGTTACAATGATATCCCTTGCAACTTTATCAGCCTGAAGCTGTGCCTCATCTCTGATTTTATTGATATAGACCTGCCCATCACGCTCAGCTTTCTGCTTCATCTGCTCTATGATGGACTCCTTTGCCTCATCACGAGTCATTCCAGCCACTTTTTCAAGCTCTGCTGCAAGCTGAACAGCCTTATCCTCGGCCTCTTTCTCCTTCAGAGTAAGAGCAGACTCCCTTTCTCCCAGTTGTTGCTTAATAGCATCAAGTTCCTGCTGCTTATGCTCAAGATTCTCTTCTTTCTGCAGCAATCGCCTTTCTGATTTCTGCAATTCACCTCGTCTTTCACGAGCCTCGGCCTCCTGTCTCTGCTGCTCTTTAAGCAACTTATCCTTGCCTTCAAGAATAATCTCTCTAGCCTGAGCCTCAGCATCCTTAACAGCTTCTTCTGAGAGACGAATAGCTTTCTGCTCTGCGGAAGTAAGCTTGAATTTAGCATAAATCCAACGGCCTACAAAGCCTAATGCAATACCAGCAATACAACATAGGAGGGCTGCAATTATTGTTGTTAACATAATAGATACACCTCCTAAAGTAATAATCTAACAGAATTGATATTGTAATAAAGTTAAACAACTGTCAAGGTAAATCAAAATATTGCAAAATGTCAAAAAAACCGTCACATCAGTGACGGCTTCAGGCATTTTGCCTGTCTCTTTGCTTCCTAAAGAAGCTTCTAGCCTTTTACGGCTACGGGAGCTCACTCTGCCTTCTTTTCAGCTTTAGCAGACTTCTTCGCTTCCTTCTTCTCAGCCTTCTCATCCTTCTTGGTCTTTTCAACCAGTTCAAGGATTACCATCTCAGCTGCGTCTCCAAGTCTGTTGCCAGTCTTGAGGATTCTTGTGTAACCACCCTTACGTTCTGCGAACATAGGAGCGATTTCCTTGAAGAGCTTGTTAAGAACAGCCTCATCATAGACGATCTTTGCAATCTCACGGCGATTGTGAACATTGTCAACCTTAGCGCGTGTGATCATCTTCTCGGCCATCTTTCTAACTTCAAGAGCCTTTGCTTTTGTGGTCTCAATTCTCTCATATCTGAAGAGAGAGGTGACCATGTTGCGCTTTAGCGCCTTGCGCTCGCTTGATGAACGTGAAAGCGCATTGAAACCAATCTTATGCTTCATTCTCTACTTCCTTGTTTTCTGGAACTTTAATAGATGTCTTTAATACACTGAAATCAGTCATGCCGAGACTAAGACCCCACTCTTTGAGCTTGTCTTTAATCTCTGAAAGAGACTTCTTGCCGAAGTTTCTTGTTTTAGCAATCTCTTCTTCAGTTTTCTTTGCAAGATCACCAATAGTCTTAATACCTGCATTCTTAAGGCAGTTAGAAGAACGAACTGTAAGCTCAAGTTCCTCGACAGGAGTATCTAGGAGTTTCTTAATCTTCTCCTCTTCCTCGTCTACTTCCTCTGTTGTGCAGATCTTCTCCTCATCAAAATTGATAAAGATCGTGAAATGCTCTTTGATAATCTTTGCTGCTTCACCAAGAGCATTCTCTGGGGTAATAGTACCATCAGTGAAAATCTCAAGTATAAGCTTATCGTAATCGTTTCTCTGACCAACTCTGGTTGGCTCAATAGCATACTTAACTCTCTTTACTGGAGAGAAGAAAGCATCAATTGAGATTACACCAGGCTCTTCAGAGTACTTCTCATTTAATTCAGATGGGACATAGCCACGTCCAAGGTCAATCTGAACTTCCATTTCCAAATCACAATCATCCATCATTGTGAAGATTGGTAAATCTGGATTGGTAACAGTTACCTGATCTCTTTCGAAGTCTGCGCCTGTAATAACACCTGGTCCCTTGCAAGGGATTGTCAGAATTGTACCTTCACATTCTTCTGGCATGCTGATCTGTAATTTCTTAATAGCTGCAATGATATCACTGATATCTTCTCTAACACCTGTAAGTGGCTCGAATTCACTTGTAACGATGTGAGGAGTTCTCTGCTCTGAGCCTGAGAATGTAACAAAGCGAATAGCAGTTACTGCATATCCCTGAATAGAAGATAAAAGAACTCTGCGTAGTGTATTACCTACAGTTGTTCCAAAACCTCTTTCAAAAGGATAAGCAACAAACTTACCATAATCAGCAGTTGCTACTGTATGATCAGAGACAATTCCAGTTGGTCTCTTGAAGCCCTTAAGAAGATTTTTTCTAGCCATGGTTACTCCTATTTTATTAAGCTGCAATAAACGGCAATGCTGCTGGCCTAAGCCAGCAAACATCAAACACGGCGAGTCTTACGTGGACGACAACCGTTGTGTGGGATTGGAGTAACATCCTTGATTGAACGAACTTTCAATCCAAGCACACCGAGAGTTCTGATTGCGCTTTCGCGACCAACACCTGGTCCCTTAACGTATACATTAACCTCTTTAAGACCGTAATCCATTGCTTTCTTAGCTGCAGTCTCACAAGTTGTCTGAGCTGCATATGGAGTAGACTTTTTAGCTCCTCTGAAACCTAAGCCACCAGCAGAAGCCCAAGAGAGTGCGTTACCTTCAAGGTCAGTAACGGTAATGATTGTGTTGTTGAAGGTAGCCTGGATATAAACATTTCCCTCCAGAACTGTCTTCTTTACTTTCTTCTTAACATTAGCCATTTCTACCTACCCCTTATTTCTTCTTTCCAGCAACAGTCTTCTTCTTGCCCTTTCTAGTGCGTGCATTAGTCTTGGTTCTCTGACCTCTGACTGGCAGGCCCTTTCTGTGGCGGAGACCTCTGTAGCAACCAATATCCATAAGTCTCTTGATATTAAGAGCTACCTCAGTGCGAAGATGACCTTCAATCTTATACTCTTCTTCGATGACCTTTCTGAGAAGAGCAACATCATCGTTGCTTAATGTGTTGATCCTAACATCTGGATCAATATTTGTCTTCTGACAGATATCCATAGCAGACTTGTTACCGATTCCATAGATATATGTCAGTGCGATCTTAACTGCCTTATTTGGCAAGTCAACACCTGCTATACGTGCCATTTTGGCCTCCTACTTATTTCTGTCTCTGCTTGTGCTTTGGGTTCTCGCAGATAATGCGTACAACACCAGCACGTCTAATAACTTTACACTTGTCACAAATTGGTTTGACACTTGCTCTTACTTTCATAGTTCAAGCTCCTATTAGATTTTCTTTGTCTTGCGCTTCTTAGAAAGGCTTACAAATCCATCATGATGATGCATCTTCATCAATCCGTCAAGCTGTCTCATGGTTTCTAGGTCAACACCAACCATAATAATCAGTGAAGTTCCACCAAAAAGCATTGCAACATCGCTAGGCAGATCGAAAGCCAGCTGTACTAAGGTAGGAATCAGAGCAATGAATGCAAGGAACAAAGAGCCTGGAAGAACGATACGATTTAGAACCTTTGTTAGGTACTCTTCCATTTTCTCGTTTCTAACACCTGGAATAGAACCTCCGTTATCGCGGATATTCTTAGCCATCTCTACAGGATTCAAACTAACCTGAGTATAGAAGAATGCAAAGCCTATTATCAGCAGTGTGTAGATAACTAGATAGGGGGCACGCTGCGGATTAAGGAAGTTTGCTACTGCACGAAGCCAACCAACATTGGAGTTGTAGCCAAGCTGCAGTGGAAGTGACAGAAGCATAGATGCGAAGATAACAGGGATTACACCTGAAGGGTTAATCTTGAAAGGAATGAATGTGCTCTGAGCACCATACATCTTTCTGCCTACTACGCGTCTTGCATACTGTACAGGAATCTTTCTCTGTCCCTGCTCTTCATAAATTACAAGAGCAACTACAAAGAAATACATAATTACAACAATAATAAGGGAAACAGGATTGATAGTACCTGCTGAAACACCCTTAACCATAGAGTACAGAGCGTTTGGAATACGAGCGATGATACCAGCGAAAATCAGGAGTGAGATACCATTTCCGATACCAAACTGAGTGATCTTCTCTCCAAGCCAGATTTCAAGCATTGTACCAGCTGTTATACTGATAATTGCAACAGGAATGAAAGCACCCGTTGAAATAGCTAAAGCTCCAGGAATAGAGCTTGCATACATAATTGCTGCAATAGACTGGATGATACAAACAACAATCGTACCATAACGTGTATACTGCTGAATCTTCTTTGAACCCTGAGGATCCTGCGCCAGCTTCTTTAAAGATGGGACAACCAACATCAGCAACTGGATAATAATCTGTACGCTGATGTATGGCATTACTCCCAACATGAAAATAGAGAAATTAGCGAAAGCTCCACCAGAGAAAAAGTTCAGATAGTCAGTAAAACTGTTAGAGTTGCTTGAATAGTAGTTCAAAACAGCTCCAGGATTGATTCCAGGAATTGGAAGGAATGCTCCGATACGTGTAACACAGAGCAGTCCTAAGGTAATTAATACCTTCTTCCTGATATCCTTCATTCTGAACATTTCTACTAGAGTGTTAGCCATTCTATCTACCTTTTATTATTTTACCTCGCCACCAGCAGCCTTGATCTTCTCAGCAGCAGCAGCACTTGTCTTAACACCCTCGACAATAAACTTCTTAGTAACTTCACCATTAGAAAGAATCTTTGCCTGAGCATCTTTACCCTTGATTACACCTCTTTCTTTAAGAGTTGCATCAGAAACTACCTCGCCACTTTCGAATACTGCATCAAGAGTTGCGAGAGAAACTGCAATAGTCTCTTCCTTAAATGGGTAGTTAGAGAAACCACGTCTAGCAACACGTCTGTAAAGTGGCATCTGTCCACCTTCAAAACCAAGGCGAACACCACCGCCAGAACGGCTGTTCTGACCATCATGGCCACGGCCACATGCTCTTCCCTTGGAAGAAGCACCGCGACCAACGATAGTCTTATTTTTTGTAGCACCAAATGGCTTTTCAATCTGTGCCATTGTTAAACCTCCTCAACCTTTACCATATGGCTGATAGTGTTTACCATGCCACGGTTGACTGGATTATCTTCACAAATAACGTAGCTGTTAATCTTACCTAGTCCAAGAGCCTTTACAGTTTTTCTCTGAACTGGAAGTCTTCCAGCAAGTCCCTTCACTAATGTGATCTTTATCTGGTTTGCCATGATTAACTCCACATTTCCTTCAGAGTCTTACCTCTGGATTTTGCGACTGCACCAGCATCATAGAGGTGCTCAAAAGCATCAAATGTTGCCTTAACTGTATTGATTGCATTTCTGGAACCAAGTGACTTTGAAAGGACATCTTTAATACCTGCAGCATCACAAACCAAGCGAACAGCACCACCTGCGATAACACCAGTACCAGGAACAGCTGGCTTTAAGAGAATTGATGCACTCTTGAAATCGCCAATAATGTCATGTGGAATGGTGTTGCCCTTGAGAGGAACTGTGATAATGCTGTTCTTAGCATGCTCAGTTGCCTTTCTGATAGCATCAGTTACGTCATTAGCCTTACCAAAGCCATAACCAACCCTACCATCTCCGTAGCCTACAACAACAAGAGCAGAATAAGAAAATCTTCTACCACCCTTTACTACTTTAGCAACACGGTTCAGCTTTACCAGCTTCTCTACGTATCCGTCTTTGACTTCTTTATCTCTTGCCTTTTCCATACTTGCTCCTAGAACTCAACACCGGCTTTTCTAGCGCCGTCAGCGATGCTCTTCACGATACCGTGGTAGATATAACCGTTACGGTCAAATACTACAGTCTTGATATTCTTCTCTAAGAGCTTCTTTCCTACAGCCTCGCCAAGCTTCTCAGCATCAGCAACGGTATTTCTGAGGTCCTTGTATTCTGCTTCAACAGTTGAGGCGGAGACAAGAGTATGTCCAACTGTATCATCGATAACCTGTACATACATGTGCTGGTTAGATCTGAATACAGTCATTCTTGGTCTCTCGGCAGTTCCAGAGATTGACTTTCTGATATGAGCCTTTCTCTTAGCCTGTCTTCTCTGTTTATCAATCATTCTGTTCATAATCTTAAGCCGCCTTATTTCTTACCACCGGACTTACCAACCTTACGGCGGATATTCTCGGTCTCGTACTTGATGCCCTTACCCTTGTAAGGTTCTGGTCCTCTAAGAGAACGGATTTCAGCACAAACCTGACCAACCTGAGCCTTATCAATACCACTAACAGTAATCTTTGATGGACCATCAGCTGCGATTGTGATTCCTTCTGGGATCATGTACTCGATGATTGTTGAATAACCAAGAGCGAGAATTAGAATCTTGCCCTTGAGCTCTGCTCTATAACCAACACCATTGATTACGAGAGTCTTAGAGAATCCCTTTGTTACTCCCTCAACCATGTTATTGATTAACTGGCGATATAATCCATGATAGCTCTTTATAAGCTTCTCATCGTTAGCTCTTGTAACAACAACTTCATTACCCTTTACTTCTACAGTAATACCAGGCTTAATCTCCTGAGTAAGAGTTCCCTTAGGTCCCTTAACAGTAACTACATTGTTTGCTGCACTAACAGTTACTCCTGCTGGAATAGCTACTGGTAATCTTCCGATTCTAGACATATATTTCTATCTCCTTACCAGATTGTGCAAATGAGCTCACCACCAACACGTGCTTCTTTAGCCTTCTTGCCTGTGATAACACCTGTTGATGAAGAAACGACTACCACGCCAATTCCATTATAAACAGATGGAATATCCTTATAGCCGCAGTAAACACGACGACCAGGAGTGGAGACACGTTCTATACCGTGAATAACTGGAGTCTGATCATCTTCATACTTCAGGAAAACTCTGATGTATGGGATGTCATCCTTTGTTACCTTCTTAAAATTCTTGATGAAACCCTCATTCTTAAGGATCTTAATGATCTGGAGCTTAAGATTAGAAGCGGCTACATCTACCTTCTCATGCTTTGCCTGACTAGCATTTCTGATTTTAGTCAGCATATCTGCAATTGGATCACTAACTGCCATTTCTTTTCTCTCTCCTACCAGCTTGACTTGGTAACGCCAGGAATCTGACCTTCATTAGCCAGTTTTCTGAAGCATACTCTGCACATATCAAACTGGCGCATATATCCACGAGGACGTCCGCAAATTCTACAACGATTATACTTTCTTGTTGAGAACTTTGGATCCCTATGACACTTTACAATTAAAGACTTTTTTGCCATTTCTCCCTACTCCTTACTTTGCAAAAGGCATACCAAGAGCCTTGAGAAGAGCATAACCCTGCTCGTCATTAGCTGCAGAAGTTACAATAGCAACATTCAAACCGCTAACTCTCTCAATCTTATCGTAGTCGATTTCAGGGAAGATAATCTGCTCTGTAATACCGAGGGAATAGTTTCCGTGGCCATCAAAAGCATTAGGATTTACACCCTTAAAGTCCTTAACACGTGGGAGAGCAATTGAGATAAGGCGCTCAAGGAAATACCACATGTTATCTCCGCGAAGAGTAACCATAGCACCAATTTCCTGTCCTTCACGAACTTTGAAGTTTGCGATAGACTTTCTAGCCTTTGTCTTAACAACATGCTGTCCAGTGATCTGCTCAAGTTCCTTAACTGCAGCATCAAGGAGCTTCTTATTTGTTGTAGCTTCACCTACACCAACAGAGACAGTGATCTTTTCAAGACGTGGAATCTGCATAGGTGTCTTGAAATTGAACTCCTTCTGGAGCTGAGGAACTGCTGTCTCGAGATACTTCTTCTTGAAATTAGGAATGAATTTCTCTTCAGCCATTATAGAACCTCACCTGTCTTCTTTGCAAAACGGACTTTCTTGCCGTTTTCAACCTTGTATCCAATCTTTGATACTCCGCCCTTAGAGACGAGAGCTACGTTAGAAACGTGGATTGGAGCTTCAATTTCCATGATGCCGCCCTTATCCTGAGCATTCTGTTTCTTCATGGTCTTCTTAACCATGTTAGCACCCTGGACTACGACCCTCTCATTTACTGGGTCGATCTTGACGATCTTACCGGTAAGGCCCTTGTCCTTTCCGGCAATGATCTTGACTGTGTCATCTTTCTTCAGTCTCATGCTAAACTCCTACAACACTTCCGGTGCGAGTGAAACGATCTTCATGTAGCCTTCACGTAATTCACGTGCGACTGGTCCAAAAATACGCTTACCGCGTGGGTTATTGTTGGCATCAATGATAACGCAAGCGTTGTCATCGAACCTGATATAGGTACCGTCAGGTCTGCGGTATTCCTTCTTAGTACGAACGACTACAGCCTTCAAAACGTCGCCTTTCTTGATAGCGCCATTAGGAAGAGCGTCCTTTACTGCAACTACAATAATGTCACCGATTCCAGCAACATATCTATGGCTGCCACCGAGAACTTTGATGCACTGCACGCGCTTTGCACCGCTGTTGTCCGCTACATTCAAATAAGTCTGCATCTGTACCATGACTCTTCTCCTTAGCGTGCTCTAGCAACGATTTCTTCAAGACGCCAGCACTTGTCTTTGCTGAGGTGGCGGCATTCGACAACACGTACAGTATCACCTACGTGAGCATCGTTTTTCTCGTCGTGAGCCTTAAGCTTCTTTGTAGAGATAACATACTTCTTGTAAAGCGGGTGAAGGGTTCTGTTAGCAACTTCAACAACAATGGTCTTGTCCATCTTGTCGCTTACCACCAGACCTGTCATTCTTTTCTTTCTAGCTTCCATTTCCTATGCCTCTCTTACTTAGATGTCTTATTGAGTCCAATGTCTTCTGCATGGATTCTTGTATTAAGACGAGCGATATCTCTTCTTGTGTTTCTGAGTGCCATTGGGTTATCAAGGTGACCAAGTACCTTCTGCATTCTCAGATCTACGAGATCCTTTCTGAGCTTTTCGCGCTCGGCGACCAGCTCTTTGTAACTGAGTTCTTTATATGATTTTTTCATACCTTACTCCATCTCTGAGCGGACGACGAACTTCGTCTTGATCGGAAGCTTTGATGCTGCGAGAGTAAGAGCTTCTCTTGCGAGATTCTCATCGATACCACCCATCTCGAACATAATAGCACCGGTCTTTACTACTGCTACCCATCCCTCTGGGGCACCCTTACCGTTACCCTGTCTTGTTTCTGCTGGCTTCTTAGTATATGGCATATCAGGGAAGATACGAATCCATACCTTACCACCACGCTTTACGTGACGAGTCATTGCAACTCTGGCTGCCTCAATCTGGCGGTTTGTAATCCAAAGTGGCTCAAGTGCCATCAGGCCATACTCACCGAAAGCAATTGTATTGCCTCTATGAGCAACTGCATCACGTGTTCCGCGCTGCTTTTTTCTGAACTTTATTCTTTTTGGACTAAGCATGCTATTAACCTCTTACCTCTGATTCAGTCTTCTTCTTTACAAGAGTTCCGACGGTCTCATCCTCTGCCTTAGCGTGATCATAGATCTCACCATTGAATACCCAAACCTTTACGCCAATTGCGCCAAAGGAAGTATTAGCAGTTGCGAAGCCATAGTCGATATTAGAGCGAAGTGTATGAAGTGGGATTCTTCCTTCCTTCATCCATTCAGTTCTTGCAATCTCTGCACCACCAAGTCTACCGGAGCACTTAATCTTGATACCCTGAACACCACCAGCCATAGCTCTGGAGATAGCATTCTTCATTGCACGGCGGAAAGCACCACGGTTCTCAAGCTGCTTTGCGATATTCTGAGCAACTAGCTGAGCATCACATTCAGATTTCTTGATTTCCTTAATCTTGATCTGAACCTTCTTCTCAGTAAGCTTCTGCATCTTCTCTGCAAGCTTCTCAACATTAGCACCCTTAGCACCGATGATGATACCAGGACGTGCTGTAGCAACTACGAGAGTTACGCGCTGTGGCTTGCGGATAATCTCAACATCACTGATCTCTGCTCCAGCTACTTCTGGGCAAGCGAGGAAAGCTTTTCTAAGAGCTAAATCCTCATGTAGAGTATCTGCATACTCTTTTGGATCAACGTACCACTTACTCTTCCAAGTCTTGTTGACACCAAGTCTAAGACCTATTGGATTAACTTTCTGTCCCATGTTATTTGCCCACCTTTGCTTTCTCGTCTACTACGACAGTGATGTGTGACATTCTTCTAAGGAGGATGTCACGCTTTCCATGAGAACGAGCCCAAACTCTCTTTAGACGTGGACCGTCATCAACCTTAAGCTCAGAAACGTAGAGAGACTCTTCATCAAGCTTCTTGTTTCTGTCCAGAGCGTTTGCACCTGCGGACTTGAGAACTTTCAGAATAAGCCTTGCGCCCTTCTGTGGCATTGCTTCAAGGATGGCAACTGCCTCAACATAGCCCTTGCCTCTTACTAAATCAGCTACAGGGCGTACCTTTGAAGGAGAAACCATTTCATACTTAGCAATTGCTTTATAACCTTTCTTAGTTTCCATTCTATTACCTACTACTTCGACTTCTTGTCAGATGCATGACCACGGAATGTGCGGGTAGGAGCAAACTCACCGAGCTTGTGGCCTACCAGGTTCTCTGTTACGAATACAGGTACCCAAGTCTTGCCGTTATATACAGAGATTGTAAAACCTACCATCTCTGGGATGATTGTTGAACTACGTGAGTAGGTCTTAATCATCTGCTTCTGACCAGCCTTATTTGATGCCTCAACCCTCTTAAGAAGACTAGCTTCAATAAAAGGGCCTTTCTTAATTGACCTTGCCATTTTCTACTCCTACTACTTGCGCTTCTTAACAATGAAACTGTTGGAAGGCTTCTTCTTAGAACGAGTCTTAGCACCCTTGGTTGGCTTACCCCATGGAGTAACTGGATGACGGCCTGCTGCGGTCTTACCTTCACCACCACCATGTGGATGATCAATTGGGTTCATTACAACACCTCTAACCTTTGGTCTGCAGCCAAGATGTCTTGCGGCACCAGCCTTACCAAGAGAGACGTTCATGTGATCTTCATTACCAAGAACACCAATAGTTGCATAGCATTCACCGAAGACCATTCTCACTTCCCCAGAAGGTAAGCGGAGTGTAACATAGTCTCCTTCCTTAGCTATTACAGTTGCACTGAGGCCTGCGCTTCTAACAAGCTGTCCACCGCGACCGAGGTTAAGCTCGACGTTATGAACTTCAAGTCCGAGGGGAATGTTCTTCAGAGGAAGAGCATTGCCTACTGTAAGAGGTGCCTTTGGTCCAGAAACGACCTGGGTTCCAACTGCAATTCCCTTAGGTGCAAGAATATAGCGCTTTTCACCATCAGCATAGAATACGAGTGCGATATTAACGCTTCTGTTTGGATCATATTCAATAGTCTTTACAGTTCCAGGTACACCATACTTGTTACGCTTGAAATCAATAATTCTATAAGCTCTCTTGTGACCGCCGCCACGTCTTCTTACGCTGACACGTCCGAAGGTATCACGGCCGGCCTTCGAAGGAAGGCTTGTGGTAAGAGACTTCTCTGGCCTATCTGATGTGATTTCAGATCTAACAAGAGTTGTTCTCTGGCGGAGACCAGGAGTATTTGGTTTATAATTCTTAAGAGCCATTTTCCTTATTCTCCTTATACGCCTTCAATGGCCGAAATGGACTGTCCCTTGGCCAAGGTTACAATTGCTTTCTTCCAAGAAGAAGTGTAGCCCTGAATATAACCACCCTTACCTCTGGAGAACTTTGGCTTTCCGCCAACATTCATTACATTGCAAGATGTGCAATCCACTTTGAAAAGCTCCTTTACAGCAGCCATGATCTCATATTTATTAGCCTGAGGATCAACACGGAAAGTATACTTCTTGCACTCGCCTTCTCTAGCGATATTTGATTTTTCACTTAAAATCGGTTCAATGATTACTCTGTCTGCTCTCATCTCTCTGCTCCTTAGTTCTCACCGTAGAAATCATTAAGATTTGAAGCTGCTCCCTTGAGAACGATAATCTTTCTTCCATAAAGAAGCTCCTTAGCGGAAAGCTTATCGTAAGCAAGTACGTGCAGATAAGGAATATTTCTTGCTGCACGGCGAAGCATGGCATCGTCATCCTTTAGAATAAGAACTGTGCGCTGGTTCTCTGTCTCGAATGCTTTCATAACAGCTGCCAGATCTTTTGTCTTGCCGTTTTCGCTGGTGAAATCCTCAACAACTACGAGTCTGTTCTCCTCAACACCGAGTGTAAGAAGGCTCTTCATTGCCAGTCTCTTCACCTTCTTTGGCAGAGCGTAAGAGTAATCTCTTGGCTTTGGTCCGAAGATTGTACCACCACCTACAGAAACAGGAGACTTCTTGTCACCTCTTCTAGCGTTACCTGTACCCTTCTGCTTATAAGGCTTTGTGTTGCTGTAATTGACCTCAGCACGGGTCTTTGTACATGCAGTTCCGACGCGGCGGTTTGCTGCTTCGTTCCTTACGGCGTGGTAAATGGATCCTGTGGAAACCTCGATACCGAATACGTTATCATTTAACTGAACGGTTCCGATCTCCTTGCCGTTTGTGGAAAAGACTTTCTGTTCCATACTATTACCTAACCTACTTCTTAACTGCTTTCTTTACGATAACAGTGCTCTCTGTTGGACCAGGAATAGCACCCTTAACCATAAGAACCTGCATCTCGCTATCTACTGCTACAACTTTCAGATTCTGGACAGTAGTCTTTTCATTTCCCATGTGACCAGCCATGTTGTGGCCCTTGAAAGTATGGGAAGGAGTAGATGACATAGCAGTACCACCAATATCTCTATGGAACTTTGAGCCATGTGTTGCTCTACCACCGCCGAAGCCATGACGCTTCATACCGCCCTGATAACCTTTACCCTTGCTTGTACCGGTTACATCAACGAAAGTAACATCTTTAAATAAGTCAACACCTAAAACATCACCTACATTAACTTCATTGTCGAAGTCTCTCATTTCCATTACGGTCTGCTTAGGCTCACAAACATCTTTAAACTGACCAGCATATGGCTTTGTAACTCTGCTTGCTTTCTTTGCGCCAGTGCCGAGCACTGCTGCAGAGTAGCCATTCTTCTCTTCAGTTCTATTTGCGATGACTACGTTATCCTCAATTTTGATTACTGTCACAGGAGTAAGTCTGCCATTTGCGTCAAACACCTGTGTCATTCCAACTTTTTTGCCGATAAGCCCTAACATCTCTTACCTCAACTTTACTGTCTAATTTCAACATCCACACCAGCTGGGAGTTCGAGTTTCATCAGGGCTTCAACTACCTTCTGTGTTGGATCCAGGATGTCAATCAATCTCTTGTGTGTTCTCATTTCGAACTGCTCACGAGCCTTTTTGTTTACATGTGGCGATCTGAGGACAGTATACTTGTTGATACGTGTTGGAAGAGGAACTGGGCCTGATACTTTTGCGCCCGCCTTTACTACAGTCTGTACGATAGCCTTAGAGCTCTGCTCTACAAGCTCAACGTCAAAGCCTCTTAACCTAACACGAATTCTTTCGTTTGCCATTTTTAAAAATCTCCAAAAATCAATAGTCTGCCGGGATTCTTCCCGGCAAGACTTTTAAATGCTTGTTAATTAAGCTTCAATCTCAGTAACCTGACCAGAAGCAACTGTTCTACCGCCCTCTCTAATAGCGAAGCGGAGACCCTTATCCATTGCTACTGGGTGGATGAGCTCAACATTGATCTCTGTGTGGTCACCAGGCATTACCATTTCCTTTCCAGCTGGAAGGTGTACTGTTCCTGTGATATCAGTTGTTCTGAAGTAGAACTGAGGTCTGTAACCATCAAAGAACGGTGAGTGTCTACCACCCTCTTCCTTAGAAAGTACATAGATTGTACCTGTGAACTTCTGGTGAGGAGTAATTGTATTAGGCTTAGCAAGAACCTGGCCTCTTACAACTTCCTTCTTATCAACACCTCTGAGAAGAGCACCGATATTATCACCAGCCTGGCCTTCATCAAGAAGCTTGTTGAACATCTCAACACCTGTTACTACAGAGTTCTTTGTTTCCTTGATACCTACAATCTGAACTGGATCGTTAACGTGGATTACACCGCGCTCTACTCTACCTGTTACTACAGTACCACGACCTGAAATTGAGAAGATGTCTTCGATAGGCATAAGGAATGGCTGATCAACAGCTCTCTCTGGAAGTGGAATATATGAATCCATAGCGTCGAGGAGCTCATCGATGCACTTTGTCTTCTCTGGATCATCTGGGTTCATCATTGCCTCATAAGCAGAACCACGAATAACAGGAGCATTAGCGCCATCAAAACCATACTCTGTGAGAAGGTCTCTCATCTCTTCCTCTACGAGGTCGATAAGATCTGGATCGTCAACCTGATCACACTTGTTAATGAATACGATGATAGCTGGAACACCTACCTGTCTTGCAAGAAGGATATGCTCTTTTGTCTGAGCCATTGCACCGTCAGTTGCAGCAACTACGAGGATAGCACCATCCATCTGAGCTGCACCAGTAATCATGTTCTTGATGTAGTCAGCGTGCCCCGGGCAGTCAACGTGTGCATAGTGTCTGTTTTTTGACTGATACTCAACGTGTCTTGTGTTGATTGTGATACCACGCTCTTTCTCTTCTGGTGCATTATCGATTGCATCATATGCAAGTGCCTTGTCGCCGAAAAGCTTAGCGCAGTGCGATGTGATAGCAGCAGTGAGAGTGGTCTTACCATGGTCGACGTGACCAATAGTACCTACGTTTACATGTGGCTTTGTTCTCTCGAATTTTTCCTTAGCCATCAGTTCCTCCTTGTGGTCTACGCCACAATTCAAAAAGATATCTTCATAAAGGCAAAACCTTTATCGTTTACAGAGACAGCTGATTGCTATTCCGAGATTCAGTGTTCCAGAGGTCGATAAATACAAGTCTACCGACATACGCATAAGTTATAAAAAAACCTACATTCCGGAACCACCCCATCGCACAACATAGCAACCGGTTTGGCTCTTTGCCGGCATAGAAACAAACTGTCCCATAAACCGACACCTTCGATAATTTATCTGAAATATGGAATATTGTCAACTAACTTATTGTTATTTCTAGAAAAGATGCTATATCTGAGACTTTGAGCATTCATTTTCAGCCCAATTCAGTGTAATTCCGCAACATACACACATCAGATTGCCAATCATATCCCTATTCAGTTATATTTTTCGTGTGGAGATAAAAAATGAAACATATTACCTATAAGACAAAAGGAGTCTGCTCTTCTACTATTTCATTTGATATGGATGATGAGAACAGGATCCATAATCTCTCTTTCACCGGAGGCTGCAACGGCAACCTCAAAGCTATAGGAAAGCTCTGTGAAGGCATGGATGCAAAATCTGTTGCAGATATTCTCAGAGGAAACACATGCGGTTTTAAGAACACCAGCTGTGCTGACCAGCTATCAAAGGCTATAGATGAAAACATCTGATCAGATATTCTCACTGTTCATTGTAAGAAAGGCAGCAAAATCATTGTAAATTGAAATATGTGCAAGTACCTCTCAATCTGTACAGAATACAGAAGCAAGCGAAAGCACATCTACTATATATATGAAGGCTACAGAAGAGAGCCTGAATCAATGCGCCAGGAATATCCAGAACTGAGTCTTGCCTGAAATTCTTATTCCGCAGCTTTCTCTCTGCCATCCCAATGCTTTAGACAACCTGTTTGGAAGAAAGGCATGCAGGCACAACACCATCAGAATCGCCTGCAAGTCTGGATGCATAGCATGTCAAGCTAGAATAATCGCTTATATCAATGCTTTCCATTTATGGTTTTATCAAATCATGAAAAAAGGCCGGATGAACCGGCCCATTGTGCTGGACTACCAGCGGAAGTGGCTGAATGCCTTGTTTGCATCTGCCATGCGGTGAGTATCTTCCTTCTTCTTGAAAGCTGCTCCTGTGGAGTTATATGCATCCAGAAGCTCATCAGCAAGCTTATCAGACATGCATTTGCCATTTCTAGCTCTTGCTGCATTGATAATCCATCTCATTGAAAGTGCTTCTCTTCTTGGCTCTCTGATTTCTACAGGAACCTGGTAAGTAGCACCACCAACTCTTCTTGACTTTACTTCTACCATTGGCTTTACATTATCAACAGCTTTGCAGAAAACATCGAGAGCATTCTCATTTGTCTTCTCTCCAAGTGACTGAAGTGCTGTGTAAAGAATCTTTGCAGAAGTAGACTTCTTTCCATCTACCATCATGCGGCAGATGAACTTCTCAACAACTGTGCTGTTATAGATAGCATCAGGCTGTGCTTTTCTGACAGGGGTCTTTGAATCTCTTGACATATCCTTCTCCTCCTATCTCAAGCCTTTGGCTTCTTTGCACCGTATTTAGAACGGCTTCTCTTTCTGTCATTAACACCAAGAGTATCCTTTGAACCTCTGATGATGTGGTATCTTACACCAGGAAGGTCCTTTACTCTTCCGCCTCTGATAAGAACTACAGAGTGTTCCTGAAGGTTATGGCCAATACCAGGAATATAAGCGGTTACTTCGATTCCGTTTGAAAGGCGAACTCTTGCTACCTTTCTAAGAGCTGAGTTAGGCTTCTTAGGAGTAACTGTCATTACTCTTGTGCAAACTCCTCTCTTCTGTGGGCATCCTTCGAGAGCAGGAGACTTAGTCTTAGACTTAGTACTTGTTCTGCCCTTTCTGATAAGCTGATTAATAGTAGGCATCTTACGATACACTCCTTATTTTATTTGCCTCACACTTCTCACATAGCGGAGGCTGCACTGCACAAGCAGCACATCTATTAAAAACCATGGTCAGCATGAGAGACTATCTTAAGCCCCAGAGCGGACGTCAACAGACGCCTACTCCTCTACTGGCTCGTCAATATCGACAGGCTCTCCCACAGTCTTCATATCTGCAATTTCCTCGACATCCAGATCTTCATCTTCAGCGACATCTGCCTTTCTTTCACGGCGAGCCTTGTCGACTTCCTTCTGGAGTTCGAGAAGCTTCTCATCTTCCTCAAGTCTTACTGTTCTGTATCTCTTGAGACCAGTACCAGCAGGAATGAGATGTCCAATAATGACATTCTCCTTGAGACCTCTTAGCTCATCCTTTTTACCAGCTATAGCTGCATTAGTCAATACCTTAGTAGTTGAAAGGAATGAAGCAGACGAAATGAATGAATCAACAGACAGAGCTGCATCTGAAACACCCTGAAGAACAGGCCTTCCAATTGCAGGAGTCCTTCCTTCCTTCTTTGCCTGAGCATTGACCTTATCAAATATGATCTTGTCGACTTTCTGCATCTTAACAAACTGTGTATCACCTGCTCTGAGAATCTCAACCTTCTTAAGCATCTGACGGATGATGATGCCAAGGTGCTTTTCGTTGATCTCTACACCCTGCATTCTGTAGACCTTCTGAATCTCATTTACAAGGAATGAGAGAACAGCATTCTCACCGAGTACATCAAGAACTTCTCTAGAAGTTACAGGTTCATCACAGAGTGAATCGCCAGCCTTAACCTCATCGCCTTCCCTTACAAGGAGAAGTGCATCTTTTGTATAGACCTTATGAGGGTGAAGATTTCCAAATGCATCCTCAATTGTAACAGTTGTAGAACCAGAGCTCTGAGTTGTCTGAATACTCTTAACCATACCTGTCACTCTTGCAAGAATGATAGGATTGATCTTGTTTGAAGATGCAACCTTTCCATGTCTAGCTTCAAAGAGTGAGTCAACCTGAGGAAGACCTCCAGCAATATCCTTAGTTGTTGTGCTGTCCTTCGATACCTTAGCAATGATATCTCCAGCCTCAACTCTCTCTCCTGCTTTCTTTACTGTCATGTATGCACCGCCAGGAATCTGGTAGCTATTCAGACGGCCATCAGAAGTCTTAACAACTACTGTAGGACGGAAAGAACCAAGATGAGCAGATGCCACTACAACCATATCTGTATCACCAGCTTCATTGAAGACATTTCTATATGACTTATCTTCAACGAAATCATTCATGGCTTCAACAATACCAGATTCTTCTGCAATGATAGGAGATGAGAATGGATCGAATGTGATGATATCTGTATCTTCAGGTACAACCTGCCCTTCCTCAACAAAGAGATCAGAACCTGCTGGAACTGAATATTCAGTGATTGCACCTACTACGAATGTTCTGCCTCCGCTTACATAGAGCTTTCCATTTGCATTAGCAAGTACATCTTCATCACCCTTCTTATAAAGAGGATAACCCTTAGCTACAGCCTTTCCATCCTCAACATAAAGAGAATCGAATTTTCCTGTGATTTCCTCGAGAATCTTGTTTACAGAAAGATGTCCCTTTCTTGGGAAGAGCTTTACACCCCTTGAGTTCTCGATGATAAGTCCCTTAAGAGCTCTGATGATTACAGGATATGGGAATGAAAGCTTATTCTCCTTTGTAGAAGTAGAAGCAGTGCCACCGACATGGAATGTTCTCATGGTAAGCTGTGTACCTGGCTGGCCAATTGACTGAGCAGCAATAATACCTACAGCCTCACCAATCTCTACAGTTCTGCCTGTAGCAAGGTTTCTTCCATAACACTTGCGGCATACACCATGCTCACTTTCACATGTGAGAACAGTTCTAAGGAGAATTCTCTCTACACCACTCGCCTCAATCCTCTCTGCAGTTTCATCATCGATTTCCTCATTAGCCTTTACAAGGACAACTGGACTTCCATTCTCATCCTTGAGGAATGGATGAACAACATCCTCTACTGGGCATGAACCAACAATGCGGGAAGCGAGAGTCTCGACTACATTGTCTCCATCCTTAACTGCGCTAGTCCAAATACCATTGATTGTATGGCAGTCCTCTTCTGATACAACAACATCCTGAGCAACATCGACAAGCTTTCTTGTAAGATAACCAGCCTTTGCTGTCTTAAGAGCAGTATCTGTAAGACCCTTTCTAGCACCGTTAGAAGAGATGAAGAACTCCATGATAGAGAGTCCTTCCTTAAAGTTTGACTTAATTGGGAGGTCAATAACCTTACCATTAGGCTTAGTCATGAGGCCTCTCATTGCACCAAGCTGTCTGATTTGTGTCTTAGAACCTCTAGCTCCAGAATCAGCCATCATGAAGAGTGGGTTGAAGCCATGCTGGCTCTTCTTCAGCTCTTCCATGAGCTTGTTTGTCAGAATCTCGTTAGTCTCTGTCCATACTTCAATGACTCTGTTATATCTCTCTTCCTGTGTAATCTGTCCATCATGGTACTGCTGGAATACCACAGACTGCTTATCATTAGCTTCATCTATGATCTCCTTCTTTGCATCAGGAACAATCATATCAGAAAGACCGATTGTCGCACCAAATAGTGTTGCATACTTAAATCCAAGATCCTTAACAGAATCTAGAAGATCAACGGCTACACTAGGCTTTCTATTCTTAATTGTCTGGCCGATGAGCTTCTTAAGCTGCTTATCACCAAGACAGTAATTCTGATATGGAATACCTTCAGGAATAGATGAATTGAAGATGATTCTGCCTGGAGTTGTCAGAGTCCAGCTCTTTCCATCTGCAACTGCTACATTGCCCTTCTCATCAACAATCTGAAGTCCTTTCTTAAGGCGATACCAGATTTTCTCATTATAGCTTACAGAACCAGCATCTATTGCAGCTTCAATTTCCGCAATATTCTCAAAGTGCTTTCTCTTTTCCCCTCTATCAAGGTCCTCTCTTTCCTTTGTCATATAGTAGATACCGAGGACCATATCCTGGCTTGGGAATGCAATAGGCTTTCCGTTTGCCGGGTCAAGAAGGTTTGTTGTTGAAAGCATAAGAGTCCAGCACTCCAGCTGTGCAGCCTGAGTGAGAGGAACGTGTATAGCCATCTGGTCACCATCGAAGTCAGCATTGAATGCATGACATACGAGAGGATGAAGCTTAAGAGCCTTTCCTTCAACAAGAACAGGCTCAAATGCCTGAATGCCAAGGCGGTGCAATGTAGGTGCACGGTTAAGCATTACAGGATGCTCTTTTACAACTTCATCAAGAATGCCCCATACTTCCGGTGCTTCCTGCTCAACAAGGTTCTTTGCTCTCTTTATATTCTGCGCAAGGCCCATCTGCTCAAGCTTACGCATGATAAATGGCTTGTAAAGCTCAAGAGCCATCTTTGCTGGAACTCCACACTGGTGCATTCTAAGCTCTGGACCAACAACAATAACAGAACGTCCAGAATAGTCAACACGCTTACCAAGAAGATTCTGTCTGAAACGGCCCTGTTTTCCCTTGAGCACATCAGAAAGAGACTTGAGATCTCTTTTGGAAGAACCTTTTGTAGGATTTGTTGTCTTAGAGTTATCAAAAAGAGAGTCAACAGCTTCCTGAAGCATTCTCTTCTCATTCCTGATGATGATATCAGGAGCCTGAATCTGGATAAGCTTTGAAAGTCTATTGTTTCTATTGATTACACGTCTATATAGTTCATTGAGGTCAGTAGTAGCAAATCTGCCGCCATCGAGCTGTACCATAGGTCTCAGATCTGGTGGGATTACAGGAATGACCTTGAGAATCATCCACTCAGGACGGTTTCCTGATTTCAGGAAATCCTCACAGTAGCGGATTCTGGAAAGGAGCTTATTATCAATCTTGTTATTAGCTTCTTCCTTTGCTGCCAGCTGGCCTCTGAGCTCTTCTGAAAGAGCCTCGAGATCAAGGCCTTTTAGAAGGTCATAAATAGCCTCAGCGCCCATTCCTGCCTTGAATGTGTCACCATACTTATCCCAAGCAGCCTCATACTCATCCTCAGTAAGAACCTGGAATTTCTTGAGGTCTGTATCTGTGCCTGGATCTGTTACTACATATTTCTCATAGCTCAGAATCTCCATGAGTTCGGCTCTCTTTATATCAAGAAGGTAACTCATGATTGATGGTGTTGATCTATAGAACCAGATATGTGCAACAGGAGCTGCAAGTGTTATATGTCCAATTCTCTCACGGCGTACTTTAGTATCTGTTACTTCTACGCCACAGCGGTCACATACAACACCTTTGTATCTGTTGGACTTAAACTTACCGCACCAGCACTCCCACTCTTTTGTTGTTCCGAAGATTCTCTCGCAGAAGAGTCCATCCCTCTCTGGTCTGAGAGAACGGTAATTAATGGTCTCAGGTTTTTTTACTTCTCCATAAGACCATGCAAGAATCTGCTCTGGAGATGCTAGCTTAATTCTGATGCTGCTGAAATCCTGTATTTCCTTCATCCGTCCTTTCCTCCTAGAAAGTGCCCTTTTCTTTCTTAGCAATCAATTCTTCATCGCGCTCTGTAAGCGGAACCTGCTTCTCATTCTCGTCATAAACAGAAATATCAAGAGCAAGACCTCTGATTTCCTGCACAAGAACATTGAATGCCTCAGGCATTGATGCTGTATGGGTAGGTTCACCCTTTACAATCGATTCATAAATCTGAACTCTTCCCTTCATGTCATCAGACTTTATAGTAAGAAGTTCCTGCAGGGTATTTGCTGCACCATATGCCTCAAATGCCCATACCTCCATTTCTCCGAGTCTCTGACCACCGAACATTGCCTTACCGCCAAGAGGCTGCTGTGTAACGAGTGAGTAAGGACCAGTGGAACGGGCATGCATCTTATCATCAACAAGATGATGCAGTTTGAGGTAATAAATATAGCCACAGAATACTGGGTTTACAAATGGAATACCTGTTCTACCATCATAAAGAGTAATCTTACTTGTCTTTGGCAGACCAGCTTCCTCCATCTCATGCTCAATCTGCTCCATAGACGCAGACTGGAATACTGGAGTCTTATACCACTTATCAAGCTTAACAGCTGCCCATCCAAGCTGAGTCTCCATGAGCTGTCCGATGTTCATTCGTGAAGGTACACCAAGAGGGTTAAGACATACATCAAGTGGAGTACCATCTTCCATGTATGGCATATCTTCTTCTGGAAGAACTCTTGAAACAACACCCTTATTTCCATGCCTACCAGCCATCTTGTCTCCCTGCTTTAGCTTACGCTTTGTAGCAATAAGAACCTTGATTGTCTGCTCAACACCAGGCTGAAGCTCATCCTTGTCACTCTTTCTGAGACGCTGGATATCAATAACAGTGCCTTCTGTTCCATGGGGGACCTTGAGGGAACTATCTCTTACTTCTTTAGCCTTCTCTCCGAAGATTGAGTTAAGAAGCTTTACTTCAGGTGTTGTATCAGACTCGCTCTTAGGAGTGACTTTTCCGACAAGGATTGATCCTGGGCGAACATATGTGCCTACACATACGATACCCTCAGAATCAAGGTGCTCAAGCATCTTCTCTGAAGTATTAGGAATGTCTCTGGTTAGACGCTCTGGTCCAAGCTTTGTCTCACGGATATCAATTGAGAATTCCTTAATATGAATAGATGTGTATATATCCTCTCTAACAACTCTCTCTGAAATCAGTACAGCATCCTCATAGTTATAACCATTCCAAGGAACGAATCCTACAAGAATGTTTCTACCAAGAGCAAGCTCTCCATTCTGAGTGGCAGGGCCATCAGCAAGAACATCTCCAGCAGCTACAGCATCTCCGACATTTACAATCGGCTTCTGGTTCATTGAGCTATCCTGGTTTGTCCTCTCGAACTTGTGTACTTCGTAAGTATCAATCTCACCCTCAATCTCAGGATTCTCAGGTCTGATCTTTATGCATGTAGAAGAAGCATATATGACTTCTCCACCACGCTTTGCTTTGATGAGAACACCTGAATCATAAGCTGTTCTCTGCTCCATTCCTGTTCCTACTCTAGGAGCTTCTGGGAATACAAGAGGTACAGCCTGACGCTGCATGTTTGATCCCATAAGAGCTCTGTTAGCATCATCATGCTCAAGGAACGGAATAAGAGAAGTTGCAACAGATACTACCTGGCGAGGAGATACATCCATCCATGAGATTTCCTCTGGCTTAGCGACGCCATAATCTCCATAATGTCTTACAGATACTTCGCTTTCAAGGAAGCGTCCTGTTTTTGGATCTATCTTTGCATTACCCTGTGCAATGTTGTATTTCTCTTCATCATTAGCATCGAGATATTTTACTTCATCTGTAACAATTCCATCTCTGACTCTTCTGTAAGGAGTCTCAATAAAACCGTACTCGTTGATTCTTGCATAGTTTGCAAGAGAAAGAATAAGACCAATGTTAGATCCTTCAGGTGTCTCAATAGGACAGATTCTTCCATAATGAGTGTAATGTACATCTCTGACATCATAGATTGCTCTTGCACTAGCTCTTGAAAGACCGCCCTTAGGACCAAGAGCAGATACTCTTCTCTTATGAGTAAGTTCAGCAAGAGGATTCACCTGGTCCATGAACTGTGAAAGCTGTGATGAACCAAAGAATTCCTTAATGGCACCTACGATAGGCTTAATTGATATAACTTCCTGAGGCTTAATTGAATCATCAGCGATGTTCATCTTCTCTCTAGCTGCTTTAGCCATTCTGCCAAAAGCATCTGTGATATTATTAAGAAGAAGCTCTCCAACAGTTCTTACTCTTCTGTTTCCAAGGGAATCAATATCATCATCCTTGATTATGTCATTACAGAACAGAGAAAGGTTGTTAACAGTATTGATGACATCTTCAACAACAAGGGTTGTCTTTGTCTCATACTTCTCCTCATCCATTCCATAGAACTTCTTATTGAGTTTATGACGACCAATGTCAGAAAGCTCAAAGCCTCTGCCATTGAGGAAGAATTCCTGGAAATAAGCCATAATTCTCTTTGGTTCTGGGAATGTCTTAAGGTTCTGAGGAAGAGAGTTCTTACAAGCCTCAACGATATTCCCGATATACTGGTTAAGGAATTCCTCACTCTCTTCATGCTTATAAGCTGAGCAGAGGATTCTCTCTCTTCTAAGAGTCTTAAGTACAGCAAGAGCTGGAGCATCGATATCTGTTGCTGGTGTATCTACTACATCTACCTCGAAGATACCCTTCTCTTTCAGTTCTGAAAGTTCAAGGTTTCCAAGATCATCGCCAGCACAGAAGCGGATATCTCCTGTGTTCTCATCATATATATCATGATAGCAGAAGAATTTTACATTCTCATTATATTCATCTGCTGTGCTGATTGTCTTCTTTGAATAGAAAGAAGAAACTATCTTATCTCTGCTGTCAACACCGAGAGCACGAAGGAAGAATGTAACAAGGAATGGCTTCTTGCCAATGCTTACCTGAATGATGTTATTGACCTTCTTCCTCTCAACAGCAAGAGTATTCTCTCCCTTCTTAGAAGGATCGGTCTTCTCATTCTTTCTTGTGAGAACGAACTCAAGTTTTGTACCTGCATATGGGTAAAGGGTTCCATAATAAAGGGAAGAAGCATCTTCTTTCTTACCTTTCTTGAATACAACTCCTGGGCTTCTAACAATCTGAGAAACGATTACACGTTCTGCGCCATTGATAATGAAAGTACCACGATCGGTCATCAACGGAAAATCACCAAAGAAAATCTCCTTCTCCTTGATTTCTCCATTCTTGGTCTCAAGGGCAATTTTTGCCTTTACAGGGACACCAAAAGTACGCCCCTTCTTCTTGCACTCTGACTCGCTGTACTTTATACCATCCATATCAACAGTGTAACCACCGTATGTAACAGACATATCCTCACTAGGAGAAGTGATAGGGAAAGTATTCTGGAAGACACTCTCAAGTCCAAGAGCTGGATCAAGAGCCTCACCCTTTGCAAACTTATCAAGCTGCAGGAATTTCTTATAAGATTCGGTCTGAATACCAATGAGATTAGGAAGCTCACATACTTCTGGGAGCTCAGAACCGATATCTACTCTCTTTAAGGCTTTACCGTTGCCGGCCATCATTGTACCTCCATAAGAAACACCTTATTCCGGTGTTTCGAAGTGAAAACACTTCATTTTATCAGGTTTCTAAAAAGACACCTATGCCATCGGGTCCCGATGGCATAGCTTCCAGTCAATTCTGGATATAAAAGTAAGATGTTATTTTACTTCTACTACACAGCCAGCTTCTTCAAGCTTAGCCTTGAGTGCAGCAGCCTCTTCCTTGCTAACGCCTTCCTTAAGAACACCGCCAGCTTCACAGAGGTCCTTTGCTTCCTTAAGGCCGAGACCTGTAGCAGCACGAACTTCCTTAATACATGCAATCTTCTTAGAAGCATCAACAGACTTGAGTACTACGTTGAACTCTGTCTGCTCTTCAACAGCTTCAGCAGCACCAGCAGCAGCTGGACCAGCTACAGCAGCAGCTGCAGCAACAACACCGAACTTCTCTTCCATCATCTTGATGAGGTCAGAGATTTCCATAACGCTCATGTTTGCGATGGACTCTAGGATTTCTTCTTTAGTAGCCATATTATCTTCTCCTATTTGAAAATTTATTTTAACGGTCTAGCAGGTTACGCGAAGACTAGGACCGTATTAGTTAGCCTCAGCTACACCACCCTTGGACTCGACATAAGCGAGAAGAGTAGCAGCAAGCTTCTGTACAGGTGCCTTCATTGTACCCATCAAGGATGCAATGAGTTCCAGCTTGGTTGGGAGCTTAGAAATTGCCTCGATCTGTTCTGAAGAGAGAAGCTCTCCATTGAGCAGAGCGCCCTTTACCTGAATATTGACGCCATCTTTTGCTGCGCCGAAGAGAACCTTAGCAACAACGTTTGCAGTATCTCCCTTAACGAGAGCTACAGCTGTTGGGCCTACCATCTGATCCTCTGCACCACCCTTATCAAGGTCTTTGAGAGCAATCTTAGCATAGCGGTTCTTTACAACACGATAAGCAGCTTCATCTTTTCTCAGATTCTTTCTGATAGAAGTAATCTGCTCAACTGTCATACCTCTGTAGTCTGTGAAAATGAATCCATCATATCCTGCGAATTCTTCTCTAAGAGCAGCTACAGCATCTTCTTTGGCTGGATTTACATGTGCCTTAAATTCTTCCATGACATCCCTCCTTAAGCGCCAACAGATGCAAGAGCATCTTTAACGTCTACATGAACACCAGGGCCCATGGTCGAGGAAAGAGCAACAGAAAGGATGAAATCGCCCTTTGCATCTGCAGGTCTCTTTCTATAGATTTCAGAAACAGTTGCAATTGCATTCTCAACGATTTTATCGCTGTCCATGTTAACCTTACCTACTGCGAGATGTACAACACCGGTCTTATCAGAACGGAATTCTACACGTCCTTTGTTCAGCTCAGCAAGAGCCTCCTTGATGTCATTGGTAACTGTATGAGTCTTAGGGTTAGGCATAAGACCTCTGCGTCCAAGAATAGGACCAAGTCTACCAACATCCTTCATCATGTCAGGAGTTGCAACTGCGATATCAAAATCCATCCAGCCGCCTCTTACCTTCTCGATGAGGTCTGCATCACCAACATAAGCTGCGCCAGCGTCAAAAGCTTCTTTTGCCTTGTCGCCCTTAGCGAAAACAAGAATCTTCTTCTGAGCAGAGAACTGATTTGGAAGAACAACAGTATCTCTAACAGACTGGCTCTTCTTAAGTGTAAGCTTTACAGAAAGTTCAACTGTTTCTGTGAACTTAGCGAAAGCACATGCCTTAACAAGGTCTGCTGCTTCAGCAAGAGTATAAGCCTTGCTTCTGTCTACCTTTTTCAGGGCTTCCTGATATTTCTTGCCTTTCTTCATCTTATTTCTCCACCTCTACGCCCATAGAACGAGCTGTTCCAGCGATGATCTTCTTTGCTGCGTCAATGTCGTTAGCATTAAGATCTTCGAGCTTGGTCTTAGCGATCTCTGTGAGCTGTGCATCTGTAAGCTTACCAACCTTAACCTTGTTAGGTGAGCCAGAAGCTGTCTGAAGACCTAATGCCTTCTTGATGAGTACAGCTGCAGGAGGAGTCTTCAGAACGAAAGTGAAGCTCTTGTCTGAGTAGACTGTGATGATAACAGGGAGGATAAGTCCAGCTTCATAACCTTTAGTTTTGTCATTGAACTGCTGGACAAACTGAGGTGCACTGACTCCATGAGGGCCAAGAGCAGGACCAATTGGTGGTGCTGGTGTAGCCTTCTGGGCAGGGCACTGAAGCTTGATTACTGCGGTAACCTTCTTCTTTGCCATTTTTTTCTCCTTACGCCGGAACTTAGTCTGAGTTGACTGATATTTCAAATTCCGCGCTGGTATTAACGCTCACCATACGGTGGGCTCCCACCTCACTAAAACTTAGCAAGGGAGATTTTTTAAATTAAGATAATAAAAAACTAAGACACCTGTCTTCTCAGACAGGAATCCTTTCTACCTGTGTGAAATCAACTTCAACAGGTGTTGATCGACCAAAAATCTGAACTGAAAGACGAAGTCTTCCCTTCTGAAGGTCGATATCATCAATAGTACCATTAAAGGAAGCAAAAGGACCAGCTGTAACTCTGACCTCTTCACCCTTATTGAAATCCTGCTTAGGTCTAAATGATTTCTCTTCAGGTACTGCTCCGGTACGAACCAAGATTTCATTATGTTCTCTAGCTGAAAGCGGCTTTGGTGGGTTCTTTCCTGTCTTGTCTGCCGTCAAAAAACCAGTTACCCCCTGAATTCTTGCAATCGTTGCAGTTGTTGCCCGCCATGTATCTTCGCCAAGGTCAAGCTCAACAAGAATATATCCGGGGAGAACCTTCTTGAGCTCAGTCTTCTTCTCACCTTTTTCAGTAAGAACATTAACAGTCTCCATAGGAACAGAAACACCCGTGCAATGAAGACTAAACTCTGGATCATTCTCGCGAAGCTTATTGATTATTCTTTCAATCTTCTGCTCGTATCCTGAATATGTATGTACTACGTACCAGCCCTTTTCCATTTTTCCGTCCTTAGAAGATCAGATCGAGTAAAAGACCAAGAACAGTATCAACAAGTCCAAGTACAACCGCAAAGACTAAAGTAGAAATGATTACTACCCAAGTTGAATGCAGAACAGCCTGTCTGTTAGGCCAAGAGACCTTCTTCATCTCAAGCCTGCATTCCTTGAAATATCTTCCGATTTTCTTCATTTGGTACTCCTTAGTACAAAAATTCGAGGTATCAGCAGGCCGAGAGAGATTCGAACTCCCAACACCCGGTTTTGGAGACCAGTGCTCTAACCGTTGGAGCTATCGGCCTACTCATACCTCGAATTCTTAGTCAGATCCTCTATATTATTTGATCTTTGTCTCACGATGCAGAGTATGCTTGTGCTCAAACTTGCAGTACTTCATAAGCTCAAGCTTCCCTGGTGTGTTACGACGATTCTTTTCAGTTGTGTAATTCTTCTGCTTACACTCTGTGCACTGAAGAGCAATTTTCTCTACTGGGCCTTTCTTCTTAGAACTTGCCATAATTCCTTCTCCTAGACGTTATCCGTCAGCTTTAGATAAAAAAGAGCCCTCGAGCGGATTTGAACCGCTGACCCCCACCTTACCATGGTGGTGCTCTACCGACTGAGCTACAAGGGCACTGCACATCATCGCTAGCATGATGCAAACATGCAAAGAAAAATTTAACAAAGTAAATTAATCTTTGTCAATACAATCATACGTATTAATGCTGAAAAAACAGCATAAACACGCAAAATACCCTTGTGGCCTAATAACGATATTTTAAGAATAACACATTATATTTAAATAATCCAGCCCTAAATCCACAATTAAGAGCTAATGGCTTTTGTTTTAATACAACTTTCGTTATTGAATATATCATTTAAAATTAACTATGATAAAAATGCATATAACCTAATTAAAGGAGCTTTTCATGGCAAGCGAAGATCGTACAAGATACGGACTTACAACTAAGGATATTGCAAAAGATTTTGCAGAGCAGCTGAAATACAATCAGGATGCAGATGTATACCATACTACAGAAGAAGGAAGATATCAGGCTATTGCTTATGCGATCAGAGATAGAATCATCCATCAGTGGGATTTATCAAGGAAGACTCAGAGACAGAATCACTCAAAGAGAGTTTACTATCTATCACTAGAATTCCTAATGGGCAGAGCAATGTCCAACAATATAATCAATCTCGGAATAGAGAAGAATGTTAAGGATGCACTAGAATCTTTAGGATATGACTACAAAGAACTTGAGGCAGTAGAACCAGATGCTGGTCTTGGCAACGGAGGTCTTGGACGTCTTGCAGCCTGCTTCATGGACTCTCTTGCAACACTTGAGCTTCCAGCTTATGGATATGGAATCAGATACAACTATGGAATATTCAGACAGCAGATAAAGAATGGCTGGCAGGCAGAGCAGCCGGACAACTGGCTCAAAGATGGGAATCCATGGGAACTGAAAAGACCTGACCTGGTCTACCCTGTTTACTTTGGTGGAGAGGTAAAACAGCTCAGGGAAAATGGAAGGGATATATATAAATGGGTGCCTTCTGAAATGGTAAATGGAATGGCCTATGATACACCTATTGTCGGATATGGAGGAAAGACAATAAACACATTAAGGCTATGGTCTGCCCAGTCTCCGGATGGGTTCTCATTCCAGGAATTCAACAGCGGTGATTATACGGAAGCCGTCAGAAAGAAAATCAATGCGGAAACACTTTCACAGGTTCTATACCCTAACGACACACTCTATATGGGAAAAGAGCTGAGGCTCAAGCAGCAGTATTTCTTCGTATCATGCTCACTGCAGGATATTGTCAGAAGATTCAAGAGATTCCCGGGTTACAATTGGGCAAAATTCCCAGAAGAAGCAGCTATCCAGCTAAATGATACCCACCCTTCCCTAGCCGTACCAGAGCTCATGAGAATACTTATAGACCAGGAAGGACTAGGCTGGGATGAAGCCTGGAATATCACAGTGAATACTATGGGCTACACAAACCATACGCTCATGCCAGAGGCTCTTGAAAAATGGCCTCTTCCAATGATTGAGAGCATACTTCCACGTCATCTTCAGATTATTTATGAAATCAATCAGCGCTTCATAGAGAAAGCTATAGCATATTTTCCTATGCAGAATGATAAGATCGCAAAGGTATCGATAATTGAGGAATCCAACCCCAAACAGGTAAGAATGGCAAACCTTTCAATTATCGGGAGCCATTCAACAAATGGCGTAGCAGCACTTCATTCAGAGCTTCTTGTAAAAACAATGTTCCCAGAATTTGCCGCAATCTATCCTGAAAGGTTCAATAATAAGACAAATGGAATCACACAGCGCCGCTGGCTTCTTGATGCAAACCCAGGACTTGCAGATCTGATAACAGATGCAATAGGTAAGAACTGGATCTCAGACTACAACGAAATCGAAAAGCTCAGACCTTATGCTGAAGATTCTGCATTTGTAGATAAATTTGCTGACATAAAATATCAGGCTAAGCTGAATGCTGCTGAATTCCTGAAAAAGGATTCAGGGATAATAATCAATCCTGATACACTCATCGACGTTCAGGTAAAGAGAATCCATGAGTATAAGAGACAGCTTCTGAATGCTCTCAACATAATAATGATCTACAACAGGATGAAGAATGACAGAGCATATCTCGAGAACTTTACTCCTACCACTTACCTCTTTGGAGGAAAAGCTGCTCCAGGATATGTGAATGCAAAGCTGATCATAAAATTCATCAACAACATAGCAAGAGTCATCAACTCAGATAGCCAGGTAAACAAAGTACTCCAGGTGCATTTCATGCCTAATTACAGGGTGACAATGGCAGAAAGCATAATACCTGCAACAAATATATCAGAACAGATATCTACAGCAGGAACTGAGGCTTCAGGTACAGGAAACATGAAATTCATGTGCAATGGAGCTCTCACAATCGGAACCCTAGATGGAGCTAATGTAGAGATTGCAGAACAGGTAGGAAAAGATAACATCTTCATATTCGGACATACAGAAGAAGAGATTGCTGCATTGAGTTCATCATATAATCCTCAGGAATGGGCATATGGCGATGAAGAGATAAAATCAATGCTTTCACTTATTGACTCCGGATATTTCAATATAAATGAACCAAACATCTTAGAGCCTCTCAGGAAATCTCTTCTTGAATATGGCGATAGATATTATCTATTTGCAGATCTCAGAATGTACCATGACAGACATGAAGAAGCTGCAGCTCTTTACAGAGACAGCAAAGAAGAATGGAATAAGAAGGCTGTAATAAACATTGCATCTTCTGCTAAGTTCTCTTCCGATAGGACAATTAAGGAATATGCAGATGAGATATGGCACATCAAGCCATGCCATGTAAAGAAATCCAAAACAGATTCTGTTCTGGAAGATGCAAGAAAGACGAACTGATAGCAATCTTAGAGCCTCAGTCTATAGACTGCAGGCTCTTCTATTCAGTGTATGTTCTGAACTCGCTATCATCAGAAACACAGAATACAACAGAGAAGAAATAATCCTGCCACATCTCCAGACATGTATCAATTGTAGATTCAGCTATATCTGCAGATTCTTTCTCTGAAAAGCCTCTGCATTTCAGCGATGAGAAGGCAATAGTATGAAGATTACGTTCTCTCAATATGCGAAGCGCATTGAAATAGCAAGAGGATAACTGCATCTTATCTGGGGTGTCGGGAAGTGCTGCATATATCACATAATCAGAGCAGCAGTCATCATCAGCGATATCTATCACAGTATTACCGGGAGGTAGTGACTCCAAGGCTTCCACTGCTTTCACAATAACATCGCCCTCAAACTTCGATATATCATCAACTGTAACGCTTACAGAAGATATGCCAATTGCAGAGACAATCTCTTCTATGAAATCCTTCTCTATCAGCAGAGGGCCAAGAGCAAAGCCATCATAAGCTGAATAGCAATCTGCAAAACCAAGCAGGATACTCTTAAAAGACCTATATTCTCCTGTGTCGCCACAATCTAGACTCACTTTGATATAATGCTTTTCATTATCGGTAATCTCACCATCCAGCATTGCTTCCTTCTCCAATTCACCGAGAGTAAGAAGAACATGGAAAAGCGTATCATCATAGTCAGATGAAGGATTATTGATGATATTATCAACAACTGTCTTCAGAAATGCTATATCTCTTCTATTTCGCATATATCATTCTTCCTTATAAATCAATTAAAGCATAAAGGCTGCCAAGAATCGGAGAAAGGACCAAAGCTGGTATGAAATTTGCAGTCTTGATTTTCTTTATGTTAAGGAGATTAAGGGAAATCATCAGAAGAAGATAGCCCCCTGCAGCAGCAATATATGCAATGCCCGAATCGCCAAGCAGATCTGACATGAGCGAGCTAGCTAACACGAAAAATCCCTGATACACAATAATGGCAATAGCAGACAGAAGCACACCTGCTCCATATGCAGATGCAAGCACTACAGCCATAAACCCATCCATTACAGATTTTATGAGAATCAGATTGTCATCCCCATGAAGGCCTGCATTAATCGAACCGACTATGCTCATCGCACCCGAGCAGAAGAGAACTGATGAATTCAGGAACCCAATTCCGATAGAACTGCCAGAGCCATTGTCTCTTCCTATTGAAGCAACTTTATCTTCTATTTTAATGGCATATCCAACAAATCCACCTATGATCAGAGAAAAAAGAAGGGGAAGAGTCTCGGCTTCTGTATTCATGCACATGGCAAGACCAAGGATGAGCGTTACAAGCCCAGCAGAAATCATAACTATTTCTTTAAAGTTTTCAGAGATATGCTTCCTGAGAGCAAGGCCAGCAAGGCCACCTAAAACAACTGAAAACGCATTAATAAAAGTCACAAACATGGTGAAATCCTACTGCTTTTATCATTTATTGTGAATAAAGGATATTAATGATATATCATCTGAATATGACAACAATAATTCTGGCAGCAGGACTATCAAGCAGAATGGGATGCAATAAAATGCTCCTCCAGTATAAAGGGAAGCCTCTAATTTCACATGTAATAGAGCAAGCATATCCGCTATCAGATAAAATAATTGTAGTTTTAGGCAATGAAAGGAATGCTATAGAAGCAGCTATAAGCCCATATAGATGCCAGATTGCATTCAATAAAGATTTCGAGAAAGGACAGATGAGCTCTATAAAATGCGGTCTAGAAGCTTCTGATGACGATTTTGCTTTTGTGCCGGGTGATCTGCCACTTCTTCTGAAAAACGATTTCGAATCAATCTTCAATGCTCTATCATTTAGCGAATGTGTGAGGCCTATTTACAATGCAATTCCAGGACACCCGATTGCTTATAAAAGAAAATACCGGGAAAGGATTCTCTCCTTTCCCGGCAATATGAAGGAATTCAATAAAACAGTTCAGCTTTCATTTATCAAAGGCTCAATTGGAACCGTCTTTGATATAGATACGGCAGACCGTTATGATTCATTACTCAGATCTGAGACTGATCTTTCCATTCTCGACAGAAGCCTTAATTGGATGTGCAATAGATAGCTTTCCGGCAAGAAGTTCCTTAGAAAGTTCGTTCTCAAGATCATTCTGGATGCATCGCCTAATCGGTCTTGCACCAAATGCAGGATCAAATCCAGCTTCTGCGATGTAGTTCTCAACATCAGGAGTCCATGAGAAAGAATAGCCTTTCTTCTCAAGTCTGCTCTTAAGAGTGCCAAGCTGCAGATGAACAATAGACTTAATCTGCTCTTCTCCAAGAGGATTGAATATTACAATCTCATCTATTCTGTTGATGAATTCAGGCTTGAATGCGTGGTGTATTGTCTCCATTACTGCATCTCTAGAATGCTCAGGGTCCTTCAGAATATACTCACTTCCAAGATTTGAGGTCATGATTATGATTGTATTTGTGAAATCAACCACTCTACCCTGTCCATCTGTGAGCCTTCCATCATCAAGCACCTGAAGCAGAATATTGAATACATCAGGATGAGCCTTTTCTATCTCATCAAAGAGAATAACAGAATAAGGCCTTCTTCTGACAACTTCAGTAAGCTGTCCTCCCTGATCATAGCCAACATATCCAGGAGGCGCTCCAATAAGCCTAGAGACTGAATACTTTTCCATGTACTCACTCATATCAATACGAGTAAGGGCCTTCTCATCATCAAAGAGGAAAGAGGCCAGAACCTTAGCAAGCAGAGTCTTACCTACACCTGTAGGGCCAGCGAAAAGGAATGATCCAAGAGGCCTATGCTCATCACTTATTCCCGCCTTGTTTCTTCTGATAGCATTTGATACGGCCTTTATAGCCTCTTCCTGTCCGATTACCTCTTTTGAAAGTGTATCTTCAAGATTGACATATTTAGCCATCTCAGAGCTCATCATCTTTGCAACAGGAACTCCTGTCCACTCTGATACGATCTTTGCAATATCATCCTCTGTGACTTCCTCTCTTAGGAGTCTTCCATCCTCACCTGTGAAATTGCTGACCTTAGCCTCAGCCTCTGCTATCTCTTTCTTAAGAGCTGGCATCTTGCCATGCTTAATCATAGCAGCTGTGTTCAGATCGCCATCACGCTCTGCAGCATTCTCTTCATTCTGCAGCTTTTCAAGCTCAGCCTTTTTCTCTCTGAGAGCAAGAATAGCACCACGTTCATTCTGCCATTCAAGATGCATTGCATCATATTTGGTCTTGTACTCAGCAAGTTCACCCTCAATCTTAGCAAGCCTATCCTTAGAAGCCTGGTCATCTTCTTTAGAGAGTGCCTGCTTTTCGATATTAAGCTGAAGCATCTTCCGCTGAAGTGCATCAAGTTCTGCTGGCTGACTCTCAATCTCCATCTTAATCTGGCTCGCAGCTTCATCAACAAGGTCAATTGCCTTATCTGGAAGGAATCTGTTTGTAAGATATCTATCGGAGAGAGTAGCAGCTGCAACTAGGGCCTCATCCTTGATTCTGACTCCATGATGCAGCTCATACTTAGGCTTCAGTCCCCTGAGAATAGAAATAGTATCCTCAACAGAAGGTTCTTTAGTGTAAACCGGCTGGAATCTTCTCTCTAGAGCTTTATCACTTTCAATATACTTTCTATATTCATCAAGTGTTGTAGCACCTATTGCATGAAGCTCGCCTCTTGCAAGAGCTGGCTTAATAAGATTTGAAGCATCTGTTGAGCCCTCTGATGCACCTGCACCTACAATTGTATGAAGCTCATCAATGAATAGGATTACCCTTCCTTCACTCTTTGTGACTTCATTTATCACGCCCTTAAGCCTTTCCTCAAATTCTCCCCGGAATTTTGCACCAGCAATAAGAGATCCGATATCAAGGGAAAGAAGACGCTTATCAGAGAGAGACTCTGGAACATCACCTTTGGCAATTCTTTCGGCAAGTCCTTCTACAATAGCCGTCTTACCAACACCAGGTTCACCGATGAGTACAGGATTATTCTTCGTTCTTCTGCAGAGAACCTGCATAACACGCCTTATTTCCTCATCTCGTCCGATTACGGGATCAAGCTTATCCTCTCTTGCAAGCTTAGTAAGATCCTTGCAGTATTTCTCTAATACCTGATAGCTATTCTCAGGATCCTGATTTGTTATTCTCTGATTTCCTCTTATACTCTTGAGAGCTGTAAGAACAGAATCCCTGTTGATACCAAGACGTGTAAGAGCATCCTTTTCCTCGCACTCATCATTTAGAAGAGATAGCAGGAAATGTTCTGCAGAAATGTACTCATCCTTAAACTCTGCAGCACTTTTATCACAAGCATTGAGAATTCTTGCAGATGCCCTTGAGAAATTCTTCTGAGTATCTCCATAAGCCTTTGGAAGCCTGGAGATAATGCTCCGCATCTCATTTAAGACAGTATCTGGTGAAACTCCTAACTTTTCAAAAAGAGGACGCAGAACACCGTCCTTCTGCTCTGTCAATGCAAGAAGTATATGAGCAGGAATAACCTCACTGTTCTGCCCCTGCTCTGCAAGATTGGCAGCACTCTCAATTGCTTCCTGCATCTTTACTGTAAATTTATCGTAATTCATTGTTAACCTCCAAAATATTCAGAAGTCATTCTATACACAGACAAGAATATAATAACGAATTACAAAAGCGTTAAGTATTTTTATTTATTCTTTGCAATAGAAAGCATTAAGCTCTATAAAAATTAAGATAATCCTTAATCAGCGATACAGCCGAATTCTTATCAAACGTCTGATAAATGCCAACTTGAAAACAACATGATTCAATAAGATTGAAAACATTATTGCCAACATCTGAGACACAGCATTGGATGATAGAGCCATTTGCAATTCCCTGTCTAAGAAGTCGCTTGATCAGAATTGTAAGCTTCGCTGTTCTTCTTTCTATAACCTCAGCAAAGTCTACTCCCCTTTTACGCTCTGCAATCATATATTCCATAAGATTTGAAATCGAATTGCTGTTAGTCGCTGCATACTCAAGCACATCATCTACAATGAAAAGTATCTTATCTATCTCATCCATTCCATCATCTTTCCAGGCAACACTGCTATATTTTGAGAACATCTTGCCAGTAATAAGCTTAACGGCATAATAATATATGTCATTCTTATCATGGAAATACTGATAGACAGTAGGACGTGAGATACCGCTCTCTTCTGCAATCTGAGATAAGTTTGTATCCTTATATCCCTCTTTAGCGAAAAGCTTAAGAGCGGTATTCAGGATTATCTCCTTTCTCTCATCTATATCGACTTTCTTTGGCATGTATAGAATATAATACAGTCCAGAATCAAAAATAACAATATTAGCTATAATTCTATTTCAAAAGAGATGAATCTGTTCTATCATTCACTTTAGGCCTCCATAGCAAAATGGATATTGCAATCCCCTCCGGAGGGATTGGTGGCGGTTCGATTCCGCCTGGGGGTAATAATTATAGTTCTTTATATACAAACTAATTACTAAAAATAAAAGCTCTTCTCTCAGAAATGGAGAAGAGCTTTTCAACTGCTTTTCAATCAGTAATTAAGAGTATCAGAGATTGTTGCAACCATAACAGCCTTTATTGTATGCATTCTGTTCTCAGCTTCATCGAAAACAACAGACCGGCTACTTCTGAAGACCTCATCTGTTACTTCCATCTCTTTAAGACCGAATTTATCATATACATATTCTGCTGTTGTTGTATTCATATCATGGAAAGATGGGAGACAATGCTCAAAAATAGTATCATCCTTACCACTTGCAGCAACAAGCTCCGAAGTCACCTGATATGGCTTCAGAATAGCTATTCGCTCTGCCATCTTATCCTCTTCACCCATAGAACACCATATATCTGTATATATGATATCTGCACCCTTTACAGCTTCAAAAGGATCTTCTGTAATAGTTATTGTACTTCCATTCACTTCTGCCCATTCCTTGCACTCTGCAACGAGAGCAGATGAAGGGAACAGAGAAGATGGAGCACCGATAGCAAAATCCATACCTACCTTACTAGCTCCAATCATAAGAGCATTAGCAACATTATTCCTGCCATCTCCGATAAATGCAAGCTTCATCTCTGAAAGCGGCTTGCCAAGATGCTCATAAGCTGTAAGGAAATCTGCAAGGACCTGTGTTGGATGATCATCGTCTGTAAGTCCATTCCATACAGGCACTCCAGAATACTTTGCCAAATCCTCTACAACACTATGCTTGAATCCACGGTATTCAATTCCATCATACAGCCTTCCAAGAACCTTAGCAGTATCCTCCAAAGACTCCTTCTTCCCCATCTGGGAATTAGTAAGGAATGTAACTCCAGCACCCTCATCATAAGCTGCAACTTCAAATGAACACCTGGTTCTGGTCGATGTCTTATCAAATAGGAGGACAATATTCTTTCCGGAAAGAAGCTTCCCTGTTACGCCTGGATCTGTATATGCACCCTTCTTCTTCTTGCTTTTAAGCTGTGCTGCAAGCTCAATCAGATATAGAATCTCTTCCTTTGAATAATCCTTCAATGTCAAAAAGCTTCTGCCTTTAAGATTCATAGCAACCTCCATCAATGTATAAATTGTACATATTTATGCATATAATCACAAGCATTTATGTATATTTATTCCAATAAGTTTTCTTCCTTCGTATCTATTTCTAGATTTTCGGGAAGTTCTATCCTCTGTAGTTTAACAGATATTGTATTATTCCGCTTAACAGCTTTATCTACTTTTGTAGCAGCGCTCTCTAGTGATTTCTTGGTTGCTTCAAGCTCTTCACCGAACTGGGAGAACTGATGCTTCAGAACAGCGAAGAGATCCCACACCTTCTTTGTGTTCTTTTCGACAAGAAGCGTTTTGAATCCCATCTGAAGAGAGTTGATAAGAGCTGCGAAATTTGTTGGACCAGTAAGTACGACCTTATAGTTATTCTGCAGGCTCTCTACAAATCCATCAATTCTCAAAAGCTCAGCATAAAGGCTTTCTGTCGGAACGAAGAGCAAAGCAAAATCAGTAGTCCTAGGAGGCATTATATATTTATCCCGGATATCACGAGCTTCTGCCAGAACTCTCAGCTTCAGGTTCTTAAGAGATGTATTGATCATATCCTCATCGCCAGATTCAATTGCCTCGTTGTAACGCATGAAATCCTCTTTTGGGAATTTTGAATCTATCGGCAGATATATTTCTTTACCTTCATCTTTTCCAGGAAGCTTAATAGCAAACTCAACAAAACTTCCGCTACCCTTAGGAGAATAATTCTTAACGTACTGATTCGGAGTCAGGATATCAGAAAGGATTGCCTCTGCCTGAACTTCACCCCAGGTACCACGTGATTTGATGTTCATGAACATCTTATTGAGATTCCCAACATCCTTTGCAAGATTATTCATCTCACCTAGGCTCTTATAAAGCGACTCAAGATTCCTTGTAACAGATTCAAAAGACTGTGTCAGCCTTTCATCTAGCGTTTTTGTCAACTTTTCATCTACTGTCTGGCGCATTTTTTCGAGCTGAGCATCATTTTCAGAGCGAATTCTGTCCATATCAGCCTTAACCTGTGCAGAAAGGGACTCATTCTTCTTTGAAATATCTGCGAGAGCCTCTTTATTTGATTCCCTTATCCTATCAAAGTTCTGATTCATTTCCTGGATCATATTTATATGACGGTCCTGATCTTTATTGCTTCTCTCCCTTTCTTCTCGCATCATGGCAGAAAGCTGTTCTCGGCTTACCCTATTCATCTCACTGAGAGAGTGCATTGCAGAATCCGAAAATGTTCGCTGCTCAACAGAAAGAGCCTTCATCGCATCACTATTTTCCTTCATCTCCTGATAAATAGAGAGAAGAAGTTCATTGCTTCCATTATTGCCCTGCTTCTTCAGCATAAGAATCGCCACTAATGCTGATGTAATAGACAAAGCTGAAAGCAGTAAAAGAATTATAAGAATAATGTTCATAATATGATTCTAGCCCAAAAATAACAATAAAGAGAAAATAACAGAAAAAGGCCAGCCGAAATTGGCTGGCAGTGGATCAATAAAGCAATCAGTCAACAAGAACAACTTCACCATTTGGATAATGCAAGCTAACATACTCCCTGACTTTGTCACTCTTCAGAGCCTTAACAAGGGCCTTTATTGCAGGATCATTCTCTCTTCCCTCTTTCACTGCAATTACATTCACATAAGGAGAATCAGCACCTTCTACGAAGAGGCCGTCTCTTGTGGCAATAAGACCTGCTGGAATTGCGTAGTTACCATTGATTACAGCAGCATCTACATCCTGCAGGATTCTAGGAAGTGTTGCAGCCTCTATCTCTCTGAACTTAAGATTCTTAGAATTTGATGCAATATCTGATGGTACAGCCTCAAGCCCTGCATCTGATTTCAGTGTAATCAATCCTGCAGACTGCAGAAGAAGGAGTGCTCTTCCCTCATTTGTTGGGTCATTAGGAATCGCGATTGTTGCACCTGCTGGAATATCATTAATAGAAGAATGCTTCTTAGAATACAGCGCAAGAGGCTCTACATGAATGCCTCCAGCATTTACAAGATGCGTTCCCTGCTCGGAATTGAATGATTCCAGATAAGGCTTGTGCTGGAAATAGTTTGCATCAAGTTCACCTGACTCAAGTGCTGTATTAGGTGTCACGTAATCTGTGAACTCAATAACCTTAAGTGTGTAACCTTCTGCGGCAAGGTCATCAACGACAAGGTTGAGGAGTGCTGCATGAGGATCAGGGGTTGCACCTACCTTTATAACAGAAGAACTCTTGGCTGACTCTTCCTTTGCTCCACCTGCAAATACAGATAATGCTGCTGTAACTAAAACTAATGCTAATATAGCTATTTTTTTCATTTTTAACTCCAATTATATATATTATAATAAATTATTATAAGATGAAAATTTCTCTTAAAGGAAATCACAATAGATAAAGATAATGTTATTTGGATAGAAAGATATTATGCCCAAAAGGGCATCATCATAGAAGACATGCACATGTAGAATGAAATATCTGACTTTGAAAGTTTCATTTGCATTATCTCCTATATAAGATGGATTCAATATACAGAATAATGAAATCTTATGCAATAGATATGAAATAAAAAAGACCGGAGTAGATTTTCCGGTCTGTACATAACTTACTATCTTCTTGCTAAGAGCCTAGCAGCTATCTTATTTCCTATTACCTGTATAATCTCAACCATAAGAATAATTACAATGACAGCTGCAGCCATAATGCCTGGTCTGAACCGCTGATATCCATAGCGTATTGCAAGGTCTCCCAGCCCTCCTCCACCTATTGCTCCAGCCATTGCAGAATAGCCAATGAGATTTATAACAGTAAGCGTTATACCAGATACAAGAGATGGCTTTGCTTCAGGAAGAAGAACCTTCCATATAATCTGCCAATTGGTTGATCCCATAGCTCTTGCTGCCTGCACAACACCTGGATCAACTTCTTTGAGAGCACTTTCAATAACCCTTGCAACAAAAGGAGCTGCTGCAATCGAAAGAGGTATTATAGTAGCTGTTGTGCCTATGCTTGTACCAATGATAAGCCGGGATAGTGGCATTAGGACAATCATTAGAATGATAAATGGAAATGATCTAAGGATATTAACTATACGTGACAGGACATTATTAAGCACTGGATGAGGGATGACACCTACCTGATCCTCTTTTCCTGTTGCATGAAGCAGAACACCTAGTGGGAGTCCTATTAAAATAGAGAAGATTGCAGAAAAGAAAACCATAAGCAATGTCTGTAGCGTAGATTGCCATACCAAAATAAAAGCCTGACTCATAGAGCATAGCCCTCCTTGCTTTCTTCGACTATCACCCCCATAGCCCTGATCTGCTTTATTGCTCTTTCAGCAGCAGATTCATCTGGCCCTATATCTGCAATCATAATACCATGCTCTTCATTATTCACATGCTGAATGCCTGCTGCCATGATATTGAACACAGCACCTGTCTGACGTGTTACTTCTGATATTATCGGCTGTCCAGTCTTATCTCCTTTAAAGCGAAGCAGGAAATGCCCTTTCTCATCAGATAGCTTCATAATTGAATCATGCACATATGTTAGATTTGTAAGAAAATCCTTAGTCACTGAATTCTTAGGATCGGAGAATATATCTGATACAACACCCTCCTCAACAATGTGTCCTGAATCAAGGACAGCAACTCTATCACATGCATCCCTTACTACTTCCATCTGATGTGTAATCATGACTACAGTCAGATTCATTTTCTTCTGTATTTCCTTGATAAGAGACAGAATTGACCTTGTTGTCTGAGGATCGAGTGCACTTGTTGCTTCATCACAAAATAGAATAGATGGCTCAGTTGCTAATGCTCTTGCTATTGCAACCCTCTGCTTCTGACCTCCAGATAATGTAGATATAGGAGCATTTCCGCGTCCCTCTAATCCGACGATTTCCAATAGCTCTGAAACTCTTTTCTCAATCGTTTTCTTATCCGTCTTACATATCTCCATAGGATATGCAATATTACCGGCAGCCGTTCTGGAAGAAAATAGATTGAAATTCTGAAAAATCATGCCAATCTTCCGTCTTTCCTCAATCAAATCCTTTTTTGAAAGATTATCAACACGCTTATCACCATAATAGACTTCCCCGCTATCTGGCTTCTCTAGCATCGATATCATTCTGACCAGTGTAGATTTACCAGCTCCAGACCTTCCGATTATCCCATATACAGTGTTAGAAGGTATTGTTAAGGAAACATCCTCGACAGCATGCAATGCACCATAAACCTTCTTTAGATGATTCAGCTTGATTTCCATTCCTGCTCCTGCATTATTCTTATATCAGATTTGAATAAATTAACCAATAAAAAAGATCTGGTCAGTTTCCTAACCAGACCAAATGCAAATGCACTTATATCCCCCAAAATGATAAAAGCCAAATTAACGATAACAAACATATTGTATAATCAAAAATTAATGCAGTCTACACTAAACATCATATATTTGATGAAAATTTTTTAATAGATTAACACATCCACTAAAAATATCATCAAAGACTGCATTAAAATTTCCAGAATACCAAGGATCTTCAACGTCTTTATCCAAAAACATTGAAATCTTTCCTGGTAAATTACCAAAACGCCGGATAAGAGCTCTATAATTGCTGCTGTCCATTGCATAAATGTAATCAGCATTCCTGAATTCTTCATCTGTTATCCTGTGTGCAGAATGAGCAGAAAAAGGAATTCCGTGTTCAAAAAGAGTTTTTTTTGCCTGAGGATATATATCATTTCCATATTCCTCATCTGAAACACCTGCAGAAATAACATTAACAGAACTAGAAATCAAATCACCAGAAAGTAGGTGTTTCATTATAAATTCAGCCATAGTAGAACGGCATATATTACCGTGACAAACAAATAACACATTTATTTTTATCATGAAAATTACAAATCCTATTTGCTATAGAACTTAAGACTATTGTATCTGAAATAAACAATGCAATAAATGATTCAAGACTAAAGAAAACTGGATAAAAAATCCCCAAACAGGGGATATAAAGTCAAAAAAAACTGGCAACTACCTACTCTCCCACGGACGAGCCGCAGTACCATCGGCGTGAGAGCGTTTTACTTCCGTGTTCGGGATGGGAACGGGTATTTCCACTCTGCTATGGTCACCAGAAAAACATTTTGAGACACGATAAAAAATCGTATATCAAATGAAATAAACAAAAAGAAAGCTGGCAGCTACCTACTCTCCCACGGACGAGCCGCAGTACCATCGGCGTGAGAGCGTTTTACTTCCGT